>JAZQTC010000021.1:0-13947 GCA_045630405.1 Acutalibacteraceae bacterium | reverse complement strand
GATATCATCTATAAGTTTGCCGAGAGCCTGAATGTCAGCTGAATTTACAGATTCAATATCGTAGCCGTTAACTGCTTCATCGATGCGTTCGATTTCAACCTGAGTGTCTGCAATCTTCTTGAGAAGTGCATCGAGTGTTGCATCAAGTTCAGCAAGATTTGCTCTTTCGCCATCGGTTAAGTTTGCTCCGTCTGTGAGAGCCTTGATATCTGCTTTGAGCTGATTAAGGTCATCGGTATCGGATGATTTTATTGTTGATTCATCATAAGAATTTACTGCATCTTCGATTCTTACGATTTCTTCTGCAACGGCATTGATTGTTTCAAGAAGAGCTTCAAGAGTTTCTGCATTGCCGTTGAGCTGAATTCTTTCATCATCGGTGAGGTTATCTGTGTCGGTGATGACATCAATATCAGCAAGAAGCTGTTCAATATTTTCTTTATCTTCTGCGGTTACAGTTTCTATATCGTAAGAATTTGTTTCAGCATTGATGCGTTCAACTTCTGCAACGGTTTCATCGATCTTTGCGATAAGTTTGTTGCAGGTTTCATCTGCAATTTCAAGAAGTGCTCTTTCATCAGCTGTAAGATTCTGAGTTGCAAGAAGAACTGCGATATCTTCGATAAGCTGTTCGATATCAGCCTTATCCGTTGACTTGACGCTTTCAAAAACATACTTGTCAACTTCTTCGATGATTCGTTTGATTTCGTCGCTGATACCAACGAGTTTATCAAGCAGAACAAGAATTTTATCGTGTGCTTCCTCAAGACCTTGTATTTTTGGTTCTGTTAAGTTGTCGGTAAGAGCGAGATCATAAACATCTTCGTCAAGCTGAATGAGAGCGTCTTTGTCTGCGCTTTTTACGGTTGATTCATCATAGCTTCTTACTGCCAGAATAATTCTTTTGTATTCTTCCGTTATTTCTTTTTCTTTGGCAAGAAGTTCGTTGCAGTATGTTCTGAGTTCATCCCACTCCGCTAACTTATCTTCATCTGCATAATCTGTTACGGCATTATCAAGTTGATCGAGAAAGTATTCAATAGCTAGTATATCGGTTGATTTGACATTGCTTGTATTGATGCCGTCAATGGCAGAAGTATTAACTTCGATTTCATAAAGAACTGTAATTTCACCGCAGAAATTGCCTGTGCCTGTTACGGTAAGAGGATAAATACCGACGTTTGTTGCGATGTGACCGCTTGCTGTGTAAGTAACATCCATACCGTCAACGGTTACGCTTTCAACGGTCATAACCTGTTCATAGCCGATATATTTGAGAGCATCACCAAGAACAACTTCACCGCCCGAAATATCCTTGGGAGTGATTGTGAAAAAAGCTGTCTTTGTGCCTGTGAAATTGCCGTTACCTGTGATTGTAAGTTCATAAACACCTACATTTGTTGCGGTGTTGCCGCTCACATCATAAGTAACGTCAAAACCGTCAACGGTTACGCTTGCGATTGACTGTGTCTGCTCTGCGCCGTTATAGATAAGAACATCGCCGAGAGTGATTTGGGCATCGGAAATATCTCTGGGAAGAATCTTGCCCGTTGCCTGAACGCCGTAATTGGGAGCCATCCAATCACCGTATTCAGGGAACTGATAATTGCCTGCGTCTGCACCGTTAACATTGTAAACAACCTGAACGGGAGCATTGTCGGTAACAGTATGCTTATAATAAGTTGCGCTGACTACAACATAACCAACATCATCGCCGTCAACAATACCGTCAAAGGTAACAACAACCTTTGAAGTATCGACCTGGTAATCGTCACCGTAGATTCTGTCGGGAACGGTTGCTGAAACGGTTACAGGCTTTTTGCCGATTGTAACGGTTATGGTTTCAGGCTCGCTGTCATTGTGGTTGCTGTCGCCTTCAACCTTGTAATATACCGTATATTCACCTGCGTTTGTACCTGTGGGGGCTAACGGGGAATATTTTTCACCGTCAAGGCTGTAAACTATTGGGCCATCGTTCGAATCACCTATGACAACAAGTGTCTGTGCTTCACCGTTATAGGTGAGTTTGTTTGCTTCAGGGTAAACATCAATTGATGAATCAGCCTTAAGAATAGTAAATTCCTTTGTGATTTCGCCCATGTAAACGCTTTCGACAGAGTTGCCTGCGTTTGAATTTCCGCCGCCAACGATTCCGCCTGCTGCCTGACCGACAGCCTTTACGGTTACGGTTGCTGTGCCTGCATTAATATTATTTGCGAAGGTAAGGGTGTAGTCTTTACCCTCTGTGAGAGTTTTGCCGCCGATTGTAACTGTTACATCAGGTTCCTGAGCCGCACCGCTGTAAACAACATCCTCTGCGGTAACAACGGCATCGGCAGAAAAATCAGCACCTTTTTCAACTGTTACTTTTCCTTCAATTATTTTTGAACTGCCGTCAACAATCTTACCCTGTTCATTGCGGAAATGATAACCGTCTGCGAGGAGTGCGTTTGCGGTTGTGCCGTCAACCGTAAAGCCGTTCGGGAATTCACCGCCTTTGATAATGAGCGTTGCAGTGTCTAAGCAGCAAACGGTAAACTCACCGTAGGGTGTGCCGCTGACAAGGCCGTTTTCAAAATCCGTGCCGCTGAAAGAACCGCCCGTTATTTCACAAGTACCTTCGCCAAGGCTAAGAGCAGCATAATCATTGCGTCTGACTTTACCGCCTGAAATATATATAGTACCGCAATTGGATATACCTGAATACTCACCGCCGTAAACGTAAGCCGTACCGTAGTTGTTAAGTCCTAAGTGTTCGGGACTGGTGAAGTATCCGCTGTAAATATATGCGGTACCGGAATTTGTAACAGCTTCAAAATAATCTGCAATTACCGTGCAGTCGGTAACAGTGAGCGTACCCATGTTATCGATACCGCAGTCACCTTTTACGGTAACCGATTCAATGGTAAGCTTACCGAAGTTATGAATTGCAGCGGTTCCTGCTTCCAAAACTTCAATCAAACCGCCCTCACCGCTGTCTTTTAAAGTTACGACTGCATCAACGTTCAGATGCAAAACCTTGTTATTTTGGGTGATTAACTTTTTACCGTTTAAGTCAATGGTGAAATCACAGTGACCTATTATCACAAAATCCGTGATGTAAATATCATCAAGTAGAACAAGCGTACTGCCGTTATTATCTGAAGCTGCCGATATTGCATCCTCAATGGTTTTATAACTGTCAATAAGGTTTCCGTCTTTATCGGTAACTCTGGCGACATAGTGGTCTTTGACCTGAACGTAGCCGTCAATTTTTTGGGCATCATCTGCAACAGTAATCTTGTTGCCGTCCTTATTATAAAAAGCGTAGCCCTCTGCGAGGAGTGAGTTTGAGGTTGTGTTGTGAACTGTAAAGCCGTTCGGGAATTCACCGCCCTTGAGAGTGAGATTTGCACCTTCCGTATAGTCAACAGTCGATTCACCGTATGGTGTTCCGGATAAAGAACCGTATTCATCATCCGTCCCCGTAAAGCTGCCGCCTTTTATTTCAACAGTACCGCTGATCAGATTAATCGCCGCATAGGAGTTACCCTTAAATTCACCGCCGGAAAGAAAGGCAGTGTCGTAGTTGGCTATACCCGAACGGCCGCTTATCTTGCCGCCGTATACGTTAAGCACTCCACCTGAATCGTTTGTAATACCATCGCCATTTTCGCTTTTCATAACGCCGCCATAAACGCTAGCTGATGCGCAATTATCAATTGCGCTATATGTAACACCCTCAGCCGTGCCACCGATAAAGTTCAGAAAGCCTCGGTTATCAATACCGCCGTCGCCTTTCATAGTGCCCGATTCAACGGTAAGCCCACCGTAGTTTATAACAGCTTTAGCGCCGTCGGCCTTGCTTTCAACTGTACCGCCTTCACCGCTGTCTTTAATTATTACGTGTGCGCCGGATTGTATTCTCAGCGCAAAGGAACTTTCGCATAACAGAGTTTTGCCGTTAAGGTCAATGGTAAAATTGCCGGAATTAATATTCTGAAATGTTGTAACTGTGATATCATCAAGCAAAGTGAGTGTGTTGTATTCGTTTTCCTGTGCCGCTGTTACTGCATCTGCAAGAGTCTTATAATTGCCGATAAGATTGCCGTCTTCGTCGGTAACCTTTGCGGCATAGTTGGAAAGTGTGAATTCAACGCTTGCCGTTGCACCGCCTGCTGTTACGCTTGCGGTATATGTGCCTGCGGTCTTGGGTGCAGAGCCGTCTGCGGTTGAATAAGAAACGGTATAATCTGCCGCTTCAACAAGCTGATTGTCGATAACAGCTTCTTTAGCTGTTACGCCGTCTGCATAAAGGTCTGAAGGTGCGAAGATTGTGAGCGTTCCGCCGTTTGTGTTATCGCATTTACCGTCATCATTTGTGCAGGTTACGGTTATTTTGTTACCGTTTGCGGTATATATCCATTCGTGAAAGTGAAGCTCAACACCGCAAACCGTGCAGGTTTTACCGTTCAGATTATTATGAGCACAAGTGTTATTACATAATGTACACACACCGTCAAGCTTTGACCATTTATGTGCATCGGGATTTGCTTCGCCATACCATTCCTTACAGAGATCGCATTTATATCCCTTGCAGGTCTGTGTACCACCGACGTGATTTCCGATTTCACCTTCTGCTGTTGTTTGATTGGTATAAGTCTGACCGTTGGCTGTGACAGTAGCGGTATATGTAATCTTATCCGTACTTAAACAGTTTTCAGCAGTCTGAGTGGAAGTGGTAACTTCGGGAGTCAGCGTCATCTTTGCATCGCCGTCTGCAGAAGTGAACACCACGGTGGCAGAAGCACCATTCCAGGTCCATGTAGGTGCATTTACCGCAAGACAGGTAATGGTAACGACGTTTTTTTTCTCATTGCTTGCAGTCGTATTACCGGTGTAGAAACTGACGGATTTGCTCGAGGAGGTAGGAAGATTGCTCAATTCTGCAGTACTTCCTCGATAAGATGTTAAAAGATGGCCAACAGCCCCTTTCCCGGTATCTGACTTTGTGTAACAAAGATACAAATAATTATATGCGTTATAATTTATTGCAACTTCTGTGATGTTTTTCAGGTTAGAATAAGTTACTTTGTAAAGATAATTGTTATATTGGTAATACTGTGTAGCACTATTGCTGTAATCAACTTTAGTGTAACTGTCGAGTTTTAATGTAGTGGCCTCCGAAGCCGCAAATGCCGTAAGGCTCAGCGGTGCCATTGTAAGCATCATCGCTATAACAAGCAGTATGCTTATGATTTTGTGTGTTTTTTTCATATGGTTTCCTCCTTTTATGTGAATGCAAAATTGAATACAATCATCCATATTCTATTTTATCACATATATTTCCTGTTCGCAACCATTGATAATATAAAAATCCACCTTTAAAATTTATGTAAAATAAATAATACAATGCACCTGCAAGTTTTTGGCAAAGACATTGTATATCTAAAACCGAGCAAAAATTGTACTCATTAAAAATAAAGCCAAAGCAAAACTATCTGAAAAGTAGACAAATAAGCGCTCTGAAACCGTTGATACATAAGGGATTGAAAATGCGGTAATTAAGGGGTGCGTATAGTTTGACCTGTAACCCCGATTTTACGTTATATGCATTACACGGTTGAGTTTTTTATACTTAAGTTCTGAAAGCAATGATTTTCGCAAGAAAATAAGCAAGACAATAAGTAAGAAAACCGTTTCCTAATATAAAAAGAGCTATACAATTTGCTTCAATGCAAGCTGTATAGCTCTCGTTGTTATTACTGATTTGTTTTCAGCATTTTCTGTATTCTTTTGATATTGTTTTCCGATAAATCTGCCTGACGTGCAAAACCCTCCCACTTTGAAACGGAAGCTCTGACCTGTTCAATGCACTTTATTGCATCGGATTTTTTGACACCGACTTTTTCTGCAACCTTCATCATATCTTCATCTGTTATGTCATCGGATTTTCCGTTAATAAGCATCTGATGGGCATTAACCCAGATGCTGTCTTTTCTGTAAGAGAACGTCACGTCATACGCAGGCGACAGTGACCATACACCCTTTTTATCCATAAGAAACGAGATGTTTTTGGTGTGGTCATCATAGTTCTTTGCAAACTCATTGAAAACCATTCTTCTGAACAGCTGAACAAAGTCGCTGTAAGGAAGTCTGAGCTGTTTCATTACCGCAAACGCTTCTTCATATGAATAAACTCTCGGCGAATTGAAATCCATATGAGCAATAGCACAAAGTGACTGCATATGAAGTTTTTCTCCTTTTTTGCCTTTTCTGTCAAAACGTTTCGTCATAAAATGAGCACTGCCGTTTTCTTTGTAAAGTCTGCATTCGCTCATTTCAATTCCCGCATCAAGAGCCATAAGATAATAGGCATATTCAACTTTTGTGTATTCGCCGTCATCGGGTCTTGAATCTTTATCCTTGTTATTCTTGATATTGTCAAACTTCAGAAGCCAGTATTCATAACCCTTGCCTGCTTCAATCTGTCCCGAACGGATATCGTTTGTTTTGGGGTTCCATGCAATAAGAGTTTTTGCTCTTGCACCGCCGACAGATGAACCGCATTCCATCAACTGTGCCATGAGGCTATCGTTTTTCTCAAAGTGAACCTTCTCTTTTTCGGACAAAATATCGGAAGCAAGTTTTGTGAGAGCATCGAGGTCAACCTTTTCGTTTGCTGACACAATTTCCTGCGAAGGCTCATATTCCAACGCACCCATACCACGCTTGCCCGTATAACAGAGTTTTTCAATAACCGACAAGCTGTCTTCGGTTCTTCCCTGACTTTCAAGATAGTTCTTTATGACAATGTTACCGAATTTATCGGGAAGCGAATCGGCAACCATTCCCGGCAAGCCGTGAAAAGTCTGTTCAGGCAAAGAAGGGAAAGAATAAGTAACTGCCGATAACGGCATTTTAACGGGTGAAATCTCAATGTTGCTTTTCAGAAAATCTTCATCATACTGAAATCCGACAAGTCTGTTGTCATCCTGATGAAGATAGCCGACGGTTGTGCCCCATAATTTCACACGGACAGTATTTATGTTTTTCAATCTTCATTCTCCTTATCTTCTTCCCAGACCCAAGTATCGCCCGATTTTTTCTTATCGGGTCTTGCACGTTTTCTTGCAGTCTTTTCTTCAAACATCGCTTTGTAATCGGGTTGAGGTTCGGGTACTAAAACATCAAGATTATCGAGCAAATTGAATTCCGATAAAATTTTGATTATCGTTGACCATTTCGGGTCGTCACCGTTTTCAATGCGCATCATAGTGCTGACGGAAACACCGCATCTCTGTGCGAGCTGCTGCTGTGTAACATTCATTGAAATTCTGTATTGCTTTATACGATTGCCGAATTCCTTCAGAATCGCTTTTTCACTTCCGAGTTGTGTATACTTCATAACTCCTCCAAATATAACTATTCATATTTGCAGTATTATAATATCAAATAGCACTTAATATGTCAAGTATGAATAATTAAATCAACAAAAACATAGTCTTATACCGCAAGAGCTACTTCGTATGTAATCTCTTTGCTGTGTCCGTCAAGCCAACGATATTCACGGGTGAATTTCATAGTTCGTACGGGACAATCATTCTTAACCATCTGACCGCCTACAGAACCTGCTTCCTTTGAAGTGAGGTCACCGTTGTAACCCTGCTTAAGGTTAACGCCAACCTCGCGAGCAGCTTCCATCTTGAACTGGTCAAGAGCGGCTCTTGCCTGAGGAACTACTGAATTGTTCTTTGACATTTCGTTTACACCCCTTTGAATTCAATTTGCGTTTGCTCTATTATTTTTGCAAACCTTTCGGGGTTTATTAATGTTAATTTTTTGATTTAATTCAAGTTTTTGTTTTGCTCTGATTTAATACACTCAACAAGTCCTCCAACAGTTTTGGCGTTAGAGAATGCCTTTGCGGAAATGTTGACTCCGAATTCCTTTTCCAGCTCCGAAGAAAGCATTGCAAGGTCAAGAGAACAAAGTCCGAGATCGCTGACAAACTTTGAATCGGGTGTTATTTCATCAGCATCAACTTCAACAAAATTACAAATCAATTCTTTAATTATATCAATCATAGTGATTACCTTTCTGTCAGATGTTATCCATTATTTCACCCAATGTCATATCGGGATTTCTGATGCCAAGCATAAGTGCTTTTGCCGTGCCGCGATGAAACGCTTCAATATCCTCAACACTTACGAATTTAGTGCGATGCATACAAGAGAACTTCAAGCAGCCACTATGCGTATCCTTCATTGCAAAGGTATAAAGCACCATAACATATCTGCCAAGCGAATACCCCTCGAACTCATACTCCCAGTTATTCATTGTACCAGCCTCAAGCGGGAACCACGAAAACATCATTGTTGATGCACCTGCGGCGGCAGGATAGTTAAACATCTTCTGTTGCAATGCACGATATTCAAGATAAGGATAATCCATATGCTTGAATGCCCAGAACTGAAGCTCTTTCATTTTTTCGAGAGCTTCACCAAACGTTGTTTCTTCAGGGAGCACTATTCTCCACGGAAGCGGAGCGGCAAGAGTGCCGCCGGATCGTTTTTCGGAAACGGTACGTCTTCTGGGACAAAGAACTATGAAGTATGTATCGTTATGTCTGTTGTTGATTTTTGAAACATGAAGACGCATAGCAAGCTGAACAAGGCATTCTCCGCCGATTCCGTTTTCTTGCATAAATTCGAAAACCTGTTGACTGTCGTCATACGGCAAGCTGTATTTTGTCAGCTCAGCCTTATCATGAATCGGATCAAAAAGCGAGGGAGCTTTAATATCGGGATTTTTTTTCTTCTTTCTTTCGGCTTCAAGGAATTTCGGGCCTTCTACGCCAAGATAAAGAGGTTCGCCGTCTTTTTCAAAGAACTCTCTGTATGCTTGTTCTTCTCTTTTGAAATTTTCAGGATTTGCGGCGTAAGCAAGCTCTTTTTTTATGATATCCTCATATTTTCCTAAAGGTTTGGGCATTTCAGAACCGTTTTTAAGGCTGTCATAAACAGCAAACAAATCCGCAAAAAAAGCGAAAACAGCCGCATTATCCATAACAAGGTGATGAATATTGAGGTAAACACCGCAACGGTTGTCTTCAGTTCTGAAGAACTTGACTCTGAACGTTTCGCCCTTAAGCATTTTAATCGGCTTTCGGGCATCTGCTGTAAGAACATCAATTCTTTCCTGCTCTGAGCCGAAGTTCAGAACGGGAATCGTTTCAACCTTATATTCATCAAGAAAAAACTGTTTTATTTCTCCCTTATCTTTCAAAAAGCGCAAACGCAGACAATCATTTCTTTCAATTTCAACGTTAAATGCCTTTTTCATAACATCAAAATCAATTTCATTGGTCACAATTATTGACTCGGGAATCTGAGTTACCTGCTTATGAAAGAAACTGTATTTGAGCATAAACTGAATCATTTCCTGCGGTGGAATAAGTTTATAAATTGTTCTTGTTGTTTTTTTCATGTTTTTCTCTCAACTTATATTTTTGTTTCGTATCTTTTAATTTTTCCGGGACCCGTTTTTTCAAACGGAGCATTACGGATTCTAACCTTTGAAATTATATGAGATGCCTTTGCTGTTTTGTTCATTGAATCAACAATTCTTTCAAGCTCTGCATAAATATCCGTTATTCCATTAGCCTTTGCATATTCAAAATCGGGATAAATCTCTGCAACAATTCTGTTGTTTTCGCCAAAAACAAGAACTTCTTCAACAAGCTCCGTTGCGCCGAATTTCTTTTCTATTGCCTCGGGCGATACATTCTCACCGCTCGAAAGTATTATGAGATTTTTTGCTCGTCCCGTTATAAAAAGTTGCCCGTCTTCGGTAACATAACCTATATCACCCGTCTTCAGCCAACCGTCAGAGGTGAACATTTCTTTTGTTTCTTCCGGCATTTTGTAATATCCCATCATCACAGTAGGAGTTTTAACCTGTATTTCTCCGTTCTGAATCCTGATGTCACAAATATCAATTACTCTGCCTACCGATTCACGGGAAACTTCTTCGTCGGGAACTGATATTCTGCAGCCCGCTTCGGTCATTCCGTAGCCCTGACGCAGAAATATGCCGAGTTTTTCATATTCTTCTGTTAATTCAGGATTTAGATATGCACCTCCCGAGATAAGCCACCTTATATTTTTGCCAAAAACTTCTTCAGCTGCTTCACGAGGAGTAAACGAAGGATTTCTCTTGAGAATCATCTTGACTTTTGCCAACAAAGATTGGGCAACCATAGGAACAATTCTAATTACCGCAGGCTGATAACGAAGCAGATTTTCGGCAATGTTCCTGAAATCTCCGTTAAGGCAGACCTGTAGACCGTCTTTAAGGTTTTTCAGATAATCACCCGAAAAACAGAATGTGTGATGCATAGGTAAAACAGAAAGTGCCACAACACCCTCGGTAAAAATATCAGTGCAATACTCACGGTACATTACATTTCCGACCAAAGCATCCATTGAAAGCATAACGCCTTTTTTTACGCCCGTTGTGCCCGATGTATAAATAATAATGGCGCATTCGCTGCCATCTGTTTTAAAATCAGCAAGCGAAGAGCAGTCCGATTCTTCTGAAAATGTGCAATAAATATCTTCTGCACGTTCAAAACTGCACATCATTCCAAGCTTTGTGCATGCGTCTTTGATAGCCTTGGCATTTTCGGAAAATTCTTCCTCATATAAGAGCATTTCAATATCTGCTCTTTCAAAAAGATCCAATGCTTCACTTACGGAAATTTCCGGAGAAAACGGAACAAGAACATTTCCGCTGATAAGAACACCCGTACTGAACACGAGATATTCATAAGAGGTTTTGCCTATAACTGCAATTTTGATTTTTTTATCAGCTGAATTTCTTATCATTCTGCAAACGCATCTGCTGTCATTGCGAAGCTGATTAAAGCTTTTCCCAATTATATTACCATCGCAAAAATATTTTATAAACGGAGCTTCTCCATACTTTTCAGCCCCTGCGTTTAACAAGTCTGTAACAGACGGTATTACAGTTTTTTTCATAGCATCTCCTTTACATATTAAACAAACATCTGTGTTTTTGTATGATTTTATCACAGTATATAATTCTGAGCAATAATCAAAACTTCATTTTTGACTAAAGCATACACAAAAGCCGCCTTTGTAATCACAAGACGGCTTTCGGCACATTATATTGATTATGTTTTAGTAGAGTGTTCTATATGTTGTATATTTTCTTTAAGAGGTAATTGAACGCCAACTTCGCGAGCAGCTTCCGGCTTGAACCGGTCAAGAGCGGCTCTTGCCTGAGGAACTACTGAATTGTTCTTTGACATTTCGTTTACACCCCTTCAAATTCAATTTGCGTTTGCCTTATTATTGTTGCAATTGATTCAGGGTTTATTAATGTTAATTTTTTGATTAATTTGAAAGTTTTGAAACAAAAACCGCCTCACTGAAAGTGAAACGGTTTGATGAAATGTATATTTGATTTTTGTTTCAATGATAAGTTCAACAAATTTGTATTTCTTGTTTTTTAGATACCATATAGAACAATTCCAAGTATTCCCGAAATTATCACAAGCAGAATCGATGAAAACTCTTTCTTTTTAATTTTGTTCCATATCATCGGTACAGCAAACATAACGGTAAGAATTACCAACGAACGCCAATCAAATGAGATTGCAGTTGTTTTTATTGTATCAATTCCGAAGAACGCAGTTAATGCCATTGTAACCGCAACAGACAGAATAAGTCCACCGAGTGCGGGTCGCATTCCGGCAATGAAAGTTTTAATTGCAGGATATTTAAGAAGATTTTTTATAACTGCCGCAACAAGCAAGATTATGATGAATGACGGAAGCACAACGCCGATTGTTGCGAGAAGTGCACCGAAAAATCCAGCCTGTTCATAGCCGATATATGTTGCCATATTGACGGCAATCGGACCGGGTATAACCGTTTCAACACCGACAAAGTTAAGCAGTTCTTCTTCGTTCATCCAACCGTAGGATAAAACGGATTCTCCGATAAGAGAAAGCATTGCATAACCACCGCCGAATGCAAATGCACCGACTTTCAGAAAGGTTAAAAAGATTTGAAGATAAATCATTTCTTTTCTCCTTTCGCTTTTCTTGTTTTAACAATGAAAGCCAAAAGACCGATAACACCTGCGGCAAAAATAAACAGTACGGATGAAACGTGAATTTCTAAAAGAGTGCAGAGTATCATTGCTATGCAGGTGACAGAGAAAGCAGCTATATTCAGCGGAGTTTTCTTCATTTTTTTCAGCATTTTAAAGCCTGCTGAAGCAATCAGATAAACAACACATATCTGAATTCCATTGAATGCCGCAGCAACGATTGCGATATCCATAAATCGCTCATAAAAAACAGAAACGAAATACATAATCACAAACGAAGGTATGCAAATTCCCACCGTTGCAATAACTGCACCGAGAAAACCTTTCAGCTTATAGCCGATATATGTAGCAACATTAATTGCAATCGGTCCGGGTGTGCTTTCAGCAATGGCAACGACATCCATGAATTCGTTGTGTTCAATCCATTTTCTTTTTGTTATGAACTCATTTTCAAGCAATGCAATAATCGCATATCCTCCGCCAAAGGCAAAGCATCCGATTTTCAGCATTGATATAAACAGTTGTAATATAATACTCATTTTTTCAACTTCTTTTTGTTCTTACAAATTCTTATTTGCAGAGGTAATTATATCATACGCATACGCAAAACTCAACTACACATTTAATCAAAACCGGTTTCGTTGCTCTCTCTGAATTGCTTAATCGCTCTGCCAATTGCTTCGGGATGAAACGCAATTTTCAGAATTTCTTCAACCTGTTTGTCGGTCAGTTCGTTGGGACAACCGAGAAATTTTTCGAGCATTGCTCCACGGGTACAAAGTCTGTGAGTACGCTCTTTGCGTGTAAGCAAATTTATCTGTGACTCATAATATTTGCTTTTGTTATGCAACACCTTCAGTTCAGCTTCGCCCTTCGCTTTCATTTCACGAAGTTCGTCAATGGATTTGTTTTTGAGATTTTGATTTGACAATAATTTTTCTCCTTTGTCTTTCACAAAAAATATTTTAAAATTTCAAATCAAACAAATGTTCGATATAATTCTATATTATTTCATCGGTATTGTCAATAGGCTACATAAAATGAGTTTTACCGTGAAATAATTATAGATTTTTTATTGCTTCTATGTTATTATTAAATTGGTTTATTATGAGAGGAGGCGGAATATGATAAGGACACAGAAAAAAACTCTGATTTATCTTGTCTGCGCAATGGTTCTTGCAATGGCAGGTATACTCTATAACGGCATCAACTTTCCGCTTAACAACTCGTTTTCGGGAAACACATTTACAATTCTGACTCACATAATTTTTGTTGCGCTGTCGTTCGGCTGGGTTATTTCCGTGAGGCGCAGAATTCTTGACAAACGAATCCGAAGCTATCTGATTTCCGTCGGTCTGCTTATGTCATTCTGGCTTGCAGAAAGAACAACGAAATGGTTTTTTGTTTCCGAATTCTCCGACCTTTGCAGATATATGTGGTATGCTTTTTACATTCCGATGATTTTCATTCCGCTTCTCGGTGTGTTTATCACAACCTATATCGGCAAACCCGAAACATACAAAATGCCGTGGTGGTTCAATCTTCTTTATATTCCCGCATTCGCACTCATTCTTTTTGTTTTCACAAACGATTTTCATAATCTCGTGTTTGAATTCCCGAACGGAATTTATTATTTCAATGAACAGTACGAATACGGTTTCGGTTTTTATATAGTTGCCGCGTGGTTTGTAATTCTGGGATTTTATTTTGTAATTTCTCTCGTTATCAAGAGCCGTGTGCCCGGCAGTAAAACGTTCCAGAAATTGCCGCTTATTATCATGGCTTGCTCCGTTGTTTTCTGGGTGCTTTATGCTCTCGGTCTTATCA
>JAZQTC010000020.1:0-19369 GCA_045630405.1 Acutalibacteraceae bacterium | reverse complement strand
ATCGGTCACTCCCATATGGATACTGCGTGGCTTTGGCACGTAGACGAAACGATAAAGAAATGCGCGAGGACCTTCAGTAATCAGCTGAGCTTGATGGAGCAGTATCCCGAGCACCGCTTTATTCAAAGCTCTGCCTGCCACGGTGATATGATACGAAAGCATTACCCCATGCTTTTTGAGCGTATAAAGGAAAAGGTGGCAGAGGGCAGATACGAGCCTAACGGTGGAGTGTGGGTGGAATGTGATTGCAATATTACCTCAGGTGAATCGATGATACGTCAGTTTTTGTGGGGTCAAAGATTTACGGAGAAGCATTTCAATTTCCGATCAAACGCATTTTGGCTGCCTGATACCTTCGGATATTCCGCATCCATACCTCAGATCATGAAGGGCTGCGGAGTAGACTACTTTTTGACGACGAAGCTCTCGTGGAACGATACGAATTCCTTCCCGAATAATACCTTTTATTGGGAGGGCATCGACGGAACGAGGGTGCTTGCACACTTTAATACGATACAGTCGTGGCCTGACGTAAAAGAGCTTCGGGATTGCTTTGCAACTGACAGCAACAGAAAGCAAATAGTCACGAACAAGCGTCTTCTGACATACGGCTACGGTGACGGCGGCGGCGGACCTCAGTTCGAAATGCTTGAGGTTGCGCGTCGATGTGCAGATCTCTGCGAGGTTCCGAAGATAAATTATACTACCGTAGGTGACTTTATGAAGGATCTTGAGGCTACCGTCAATGATCCCGATACACACCGCGGAGAGCTTTATCTTGAGCTTCACCGAGGCACACTTACAAATCAGCACGAGATAAAATATAACAACAGAAAAGCAGAATTTGCACTGAGAGATCTGGAGCTTCTGAGCGTAGGGGAAAGCGTTAAAGAGGGCGTGCCCTGTAGCGCGGAAAAGACGAACAAGCTTTATGAAATACTTCTTTTAAATCAGTTTCACGATATTCTTCCGGGCAGCCACATCACACCCGTTTGCCGTGACGCAACGGAAGACTATGAACAATGTGAAAGAGATTTGCTTGAAATCATCGGAAAAGGGAAAAAATATTTCAATACGTTGAATTTCAGACGCAAGGAAATAACTTTCATTCCCGATGAAAACGGATCAATCACCAGAAAAGGTGAAAAAGGCTTTTATGCCGTGCCTGCTCTGGATGCACTTTGCAGCGGAGAGATTCTTCCGCAGGAATTCTCGTCAGATTGGGTCAGCGTAAACGGTAACAAGGTTGAAACGCCTTTCTATTCCGTTGAGTTTGCCCTCGACGGCAGCATTGTTTCACTTTACGACAAAGAACTTTGCCGTGAATGGGTCAGCGGAGATTTCAATAAGCTTAAGATGTATCACGATACTCCCGGTAATTACGATGCTTGGGATATTCTGCCGAATTACAAGGACAGACCCTGTGATTTGCCCGTTGAAAAAGCTTTTGAATTCATCCAAGCCGACGGTGAGTGTGCAGAATTTGCAGTAACATTTGCAACGGAAAAAAGCAAGTGGCAGATGATAATCCGCCTTTTCCGTCAGTCAAGAGGAATCGAGATTGAAAGCAACGTTGATTGGCACGAAAAGCATAAGCTTGTAAAAGCGGAATATGATTGCAACGTGCTTTCCCGTGAACTGCTGTGTGATACTTCGGCAGGTATTATCCGCCGTGAAACTCATCGAAACACAAGCTGGCAGCAGGCTCGTTTTGAAGTGTGTCACCACAAATGGTGCGATATGGCGGAGCAGGGCGGTGGCGTTGCTCTTATAAATCAGGGCAAATACGGCGTGTCTGCGCTGAATAATACAATGGCACTTTCGCTTTTGCGCGCAACAATCAGACCCGACCCAACGTCAGATATGGGTAAACACAGTTTTTGCTATATGATTTATCCTCACGGCGGCGATGCGGTTGCGGCAGAAATAAACAGGAGAGCATTTGAATATAATGTACCTGTGCGCAAGGCTGACGTTGAATCTGATTTGCCTGATTTCGGTTCGTTATGGCTTCAGGCGGTCAAGCTTTCCGAGGACGGAAAACGCGTTGTCATCCGCCTTTGTGAGCAAAACGGCGAAAGGGGAGTTGTGATGCTTCCCGAAAAAGCAGACGTTCTTAATATGCTTGAGAATAAAATCGGTGAAACGGAAAAAATTGAGTATTCACCGTTTGAAATAATAACACTTGGAATTAATTTGTAAGGAGCGATATAAATGAACAACTACGAATATTGGCTCAGCTTCGACGAAGCAACCAAAGCAGAACTCGAAGCAATAACCGATAAGGCTGAGCTTGAGGACAGATTTTACAAGGAACTTGAATTCGGCACAGGCGGTCTGCGCGGTGTTATGGGTGCAGGTCCCAACAGAATGAACAGATACACAGTTTCAAAGGCAACCAAAGGTCTTGCAGATTATCTTAATGCAGGTTTTGAGGGCGAAAAGTCAGTTGCTATCGCATATGACTCAAGAAACAACTCAAAGTATTTTGCAGAAGTTTCCGCAGGCGTGCTTTGCGCGGCAGGTATCAAGGTTTTCCTTTTTGACACACTTATGCCCACTCCCGTTCTTTCATTTGCGGTCAGATATCATAAGTGCACTGCAGGTATCGTTATCACAGCAAGCCACAACCCCAAGGAATACAACGGCTACAAGGTTTATGACGGCGACGGATGCCAGCTTGTTCCCGAGTATGCAGACAAAGTTATTGCATATGTCAATGCGGTTGAAGACCTCAAGACTATTCCTTGTGCAGACCTTGCGGAAGCAGAAAAAAACGGTACACTTGTTTATGTAGGCGATGCCACACTTGATGCTTTCATCGCAGAGGTCAAGACACAGAGTATTTATAACGAACCTTCGGAACTTAAAATAGTTTACACTCCGCTTCACGGCACAGGCAACGTTCCTGTTCGCAAGGTGCTTGAAGGCAAAAACGTTTCAATTGTTGCTTCTCAGGAACTTCCCGACGGAGATTTCTCAACCGTACGTTCACCTAATCCCGAAGAAAAAGACGCACTTAACCTTGCTCTTGAGCAGGCAGAAAAAGAGGGTGCAGATATGGTTATCGGCACAGACCCCGACTGCGACAGAGTCGGCGTGGGCGTTCTTCATAACGGCAGTTACGTTCTTCTTACAGGTAACCAGACAGGCGCACTTCTTGTTGACTTTATCCTCAAGTTCAAAAAGGACGCAATGCCTGCAAATGCTGCAGTTGTAAAAACTGTTGTAACAAGCGGTATCGGTGCTGCTATTGCAGAAAAGCACGGAGCAACAACAATCCAGACTCTCACAGGTTTCAAATATATCGGTGAAAAAATCTGTCAGTGGGAAAAGAACGGTGAGTACAGCTTCCTTTTCGGCTATGAAGAAAGCTACGGTTATCTTGCAGGCACTCACGCAAGAGATAAGGACGCAGTTTCAGCATCAATGCTTATTGCCGAAATGGCATCATACTATAAGAACGAGGGCAAGACCCTTGTTGATGCTCTTGATGAGATTTACGCAGAGTACGGTTATTATTTTGATTGTCTTGAAACCTTTGTGCTCAAGGGTAAGGAAGGCGCAGAAAAGATTCAGGCTGCTATGAGAGCTCTCCGTGCAGAAGGCGAAACTCTCTTCGATGATCTCGACAAGCTTGTTGACTATTCACAGGGTATTGACGATCTTCCCAAGGAAAATGTTCTTCTCTTCAATTTCAAGGACGGTTCATGGGCGGCAGCAAGACCTTCAGGCACAGAGCCCAAGCTTAAGTTCTATTTCTCCGTAAAGGGCGAAAATAAGGAACAGGCATCAGCCAGACAGCAACTTATCAGAAATAAACTTGCAGAAAAAGTTCTTGGTTAATCACTGGAACGTAAAAAACAAGGAGGCAAAACAATGAAAAAGATTATTGCACTTATTCTTGCGACTGTGGTTGCGTTTTCAGCATTCGCAATGATGGGCTATGCTGACAATGCATCGGTCAATGCGTATATCGCACAGTATGACGATGCGGAAAACGACGCAGACAGAGTTATCAACTGGTACGAAGTGAACGGCAAATACTATTTCTTTGTTCCCGCATCAATCGATTATGAGACAGCAAAATTCTACGTTGAAGATGCTGAAGCAACAGTTGACGGCGTTGCTTATGCAGAGTCAAAGACTCTTGCGGAAGTTTTCGGTGATAAGACAGAAGTTGTTGTTGTTGCAGACGGCACAACTTATGATGTTGTTATCATCAAGGAGTCAAAAGTTGCATCCGTATTCATCACAACAGAGTCAGGCTCACTTGATTATATCCACGAAGTTAAGGGAAACGAAGAAGAAGGTATGATTGAAATCGTTGACCGTGACGGTGAAGTTGTTTATGACGGTGCACTTGAAATCAAGGGCAGAGGTAACTCAACCTGGCAGATGGAAAAGAAGCCTTATAACATTAAGCTTGACAAGAAAACAGACGTTTTCGGCATGGGCAAGAGCAAGAAATGGAGTCTCATCGCTAACCACACAGACGCAGCTCTTATCAGAAACGTTCTTGCATATGAAGCTGCAAAAGCTGCAGGTATGCCTTATTCACCTCAGTTTGAACCTGTTGACGTTTACATCAACAGCGAATATAAGGGTGCATATCTCCTCACAACCAGAGTAGGCGTTGACGGCACAAGCGTTGACGTTGAAGACCTTGAGGGCAACACAGAGGATGCAAACGACGAAGACCTTGACACATACCCCAAGGCAGGTTATTACGGCACTTATGCAGGTCTTCTTGCAGGCACAAAGAAGTGGTATGATATCCCCAATGACCCCGAGGATATCACAGGCGGTTATATCATTGAAATGGAACTTGCCAACAGATATGCTGATGAGGCAAGCGGCTTTGTTACAACCCGTAATCAGCCTTTCACAATGAAAACTCCCGAATACGTTTCAGAGGCACAGATTAACTACATCAGCTCACTTTATCAGAAATTTGAAGACGCTGTTTACGCAGGTGCATCAATGGAAGAAATCGGCAAATACTGCAACGTTGAGTCAGTTGCACGCCTTTATCTTATCAACGAGTGGTCATCAAATATGGACGGCGGTCTTACCAGTACATATTTCTATAAGCCCGAAGGAGAGAATGAAACTCTCTATGCAGGCCCCGTATGGGACTTTGATATTGCTTTCGGCAACAATGATGGCAACCGTTTCGGCAATGACTACAATGACCCCACAAAGTGGACAGTATGCTATAACAGAATGTACAGAAATACTGTTTTCGGCAAGTGGGATATTGATGAGCAGGTAAATGTATTCAACGTAATCACAAAGAACGATGCTTTTGTAAAGGTTCTTGACGCAGAATGGAATTCAAATATGCACAACGCAATCAACGCAACAATTGCTTGGGTTGAAGAGGAGTACGTTCCTTTTGTTGAAGGCTCTGCAGTAGCAAATGCAATCCGTTGGAATATCTTCGGAACATACGACGTTGCTTCAATCAAGTCTGCATATTCAGATGCAACAAAGGCTGTAATCAATTTTGCAAAAGCAAAGGCAAACACAATCGATGCAGGCGTTTCAGAGGTGCAGAACAATGCTCCTCAGACCAATGCTGTTGTAAAGTTTTTCAAGGGCTTCCTTGTAGGCATCAACGATCTTTTTGAGGCTGCTATCGTTAAGTTCGATCTTGTTAATAAAATCTGATTTCATATCCCTGCACCCTGCGGTGCGGGGATTTTGAAATGAATTTGAAAAGGAGAATTTTTATGAAAAAAGTTATTTCTCTTTTAATGGCTGCTTTGATTTGTTTCTCGTGTTTCAGCATCAGCGGTTTTGCTGCAGATGAAGCGATAACCGCATTTTCGGTAGGTACAATTGAAGATAAAGACCACGGTGCGCAGCTTTGCGTTGAGTGGTATGAAGGTTCGGATGCAATGTATCTTTTCGTGCCTGAATCAATAAATCTTGCAGAGGCAAACGTTTATTTTACCGCTGATTCCGACGTTTACGTTGACGATGTTGAAATCGAAAACGGTTCATCTGCTGCAATTCTTGCAGATAAATCCGAAGTAACACTTACAAGCTCAAACGCAAGCTATAAGCTGAGAATAATCGCGATTTCCGATGTTTCAACCGTGTTTATTGAAACAGAAAGCGGCTCTCTCGATTACGTTCACGCCGACAAAGAAAACAAGGAAAGTGGCGAAATCACAATTGTCGGCGCAGACGGCAACGTCGAATGCGACGGTGAGCTTGAATATATCAAGGGCAGAGGCAACTCAACCTGGGGTCTCGATAAAAAGCCTTATAACATCAAGCTTGATAAAAAAGCAAATCTTTTCGGTATGGGCAAGAGCAAAAAGTGGAGTTTGCTCGCAAACTATTCGGATGCCTCTCTTCTCAGAAACAGTCTTGCTTTCACGGCTGCTGAAAATGCAGGAATGGCATATACCCCCAAGTATGAACCTGTTGACGTTTATATCAACGGCGAATATATGGGAGCTTATCTTCTGACAACAAGAGTTGAGGTTGATGAAACAAGAGTTGATATCGACAACCTTGAGGACCTCAATGAAGAAGCCAACCCCGATGTTGAAGACATTGAAGCACTTCCCAGAGGCGGTGTTTACGGCAGATATTCAGGATATCTTGAGGGTACAAGAAAGTGGATTGAAATTCCCAATGACCCCGAGGATATCACAGGCGGTTACATTCTTGAACTTGAGCTTCCCGGAAGATATGCAGACGAGGTCAGCGGCTTTGTTACTCAGAACAGCCAGCCCATTATATTCAAATCACCCGAATTCGCTTCCGAAAACGAAACCATATATATTGCAAGCTACTATCAGCTTTTCGAAGATGCGGTTTACGGCAACAAAGGCATAGATGCAATCGGTGAATATTGCAACGTTGAATCGCTTGTTGATGCTTACGTTTTCAATGAATGGGTTGCAAACCACGACGCAGGCCTCACAAGTACATACCTTTATAAACCTGCAGGTGATACTCTCTATGCCGGCCCCGTATGGGACTTTGACAGAGCATTCGGTAACTGTGACGTTATCAGATTTGGTATTGACTATAATCAGCCCTCACAGTGGACCGTATATCGCAGCGTTCTTCGCAACAACGTTATTATGGGTAATCCCGAGGTGAAGCAGATTCCTACCTTCTTTAATCTTCTTTCCAAAAACAGCGACTTCATTGTGCGTTGTGAGCAGAAATGGATTTCAACTTATAAAAATGCATTTACTGCTGCGGTTGAGTATATAACAACCGATTATGCGGCAACAATTGAAAGCTCTGCAGTTGCAAATGCGATACGATGGAATGCTTACGGCACAACCGATGTTGAGGCTATCAGAACTGCATATGCAAAGGAAGTCAGGAAGGTTGCGGATTTTGCAGACGCAAAAACAGCTTTCATTGATGCCAATATCGGTACGGTTGCAACGTATGAAACCGAGGACAGAGGTTTCTTTGGCGGAATTGTTGATAAAATCAGCATACTCGCAGGCGATCTTATCGAAAAAGCAATTGTGTTTTTTGAATTTGAAAATATTCTTTGATATTCTATCCCTGTGCCTTCGGGTGCAGGGAACTTTTTTCGCAAAAAAGTGTTGACAAATCTCTTTTTCGGTGATATCATAACTGACAGAAAAGCGATGACGAAGAAAGCGGAATTGCAAAGTTTTCAGAGAGGCGGCGTTTGGTGCGAGCCGTCAGCAGAGCATTTCAATGCTATCCCTTCCGAGCCGAAACTCCGAAAATCCGTTAAAGATGAGTAGACAGTTTCCGTAGACACTGCGTTAGGGTGTAGGGCTTGTTGGAGTCCGATGAGTGGCGCAAAAGCGCAATTTGAGTGGTACCGCGGGTTAGATTTTACTCGTCTCAAAGCAATCAGAAGTTGCTTTGGGGCGTTTTTTGTTTTTTTCTCAAAGCAAATCCAACGAAAGGAGCAAAAGTATGGACTACAATTTGAAAGAGGTTGCAGGCAGAATCAAGGATCTGCGTGAAGCAACAGGTTACTCTCAGGAAGAGCTGGCAAAGCTCACAGGTGTTTCGGTTGAGGACTACAAAATCCTTGAACAGGGTGAAACAGATTTCAGCTTCACATTCATCTACAAGTGCGCAAAAGCTTGCGGCGTTGAGGTTGTTGATATTCTTGAAGGCAGAAGCTCAACTCTTACGTCTTTTGCAATCACAAGAAAGGGCGAAGGTCTTAAGATTGTTAAGCAAAAAGGTTTTGTTTACAATAACCTTGCACCCAAATTCAAGGATAAGCTTGCAGAGCCTTTCCTTGTTAAATTCCCTTATCTTGAAGAAGAGCAGAATGCTCCCATAAAACTCAGCTCCCACAACGGTCAGGAGTTTGACGTTATCGTTAAGGGTTCACTTAAAGTTCAGGTTGGTAACCATGTTGATATTCTCAACGAGGGTGACTCCATTTTCTATAACAGCCTTATTCCTCACGGTATGATTGCCGTCAGCGAGGGCGGATGCGAATTCCACGCAGTTGTTCTTAATCCTCAGGACGGACAGGTCAGCGAAGAATATCCTGAAACACCCTATGTTTCAGCAAAAAACGTTTCTGCAGAAAAGGTTTCAAAGTCAACTGTTGCTGATAACTTCATTGAATCATATTATGATGAAAACGGTGTGTTCAGCGGAATTTCATTCAAAAATGAAGATAAGTTCAATTTTGCATTTGACTGTGTTGACGAAATTGCTGCAAAAACTCCCGATAAGCTGGCTATGATGTGGGTAGGAAACGATAAATCCGAGCGCAGATTTACGTTCAGTGATATGAAAAAATACTCTGCAAAAACCGCCAACTATTTTGAATCTCTCGGAATCAAGAAGGGTGACACCGTTATGCTTGTTCTCAAGCGTCACTATCAGTTCTGGTTCTGTATGCTTGCTCTTCATAAGATCGGTGCAATTGCAATTCCTGCAACAAATCAGCTTGTTGAGCACGATTTTACCTACAGATACAAGGCTGCAGGCGTAAAGGCGATTGTCTGTACTGCAGACGGTGACGTTTCTGTTGAAGCTGAAAAGGCAGCAGCGGATTTCCCTGAAATGATAAAAGTTCTTGTAGGCGGTCAAAAAGACGGATGGAACGATTTCAACGTTGAAATGGAACGCTTCAGCACTCATTTTTTCAGAAACGAAAATACACCTTGCGGTGATGATCCCATGCTTATGCTCTTTACATCAGGCACAACAGGTTATCCCCGTATTGCAACTCATTCATATAAGTATGCTCTCGGACATTATCCCACAGCCAAGCATTGGCACAACGTTAATCCCGACGGTCTTCATTTCACAATTTCAGACACAGGCTGGGGTAAAGCACTCTGGGGCAAGCTCTACGGTCAATGGCTTTGTGAAGCAGGAATTTTCACCTATGACTTTGACAGATTCCATTCGGAAGATATTCTTCCTCTCTTCAAGAAGTACAATATAACAACTTTCTGCGCACCTCCCACTATGTACAGATTCTTCATCAAGGAAGATTTGTCAAAGTATGACCTTTCTTCAATTGAGTATGCAACAACTGCAGGTGAAGCTCTTAATCCTGAAGTCTTCAATCAGTTTAAGAAGGCAACGGGTCTCACCATCATGGAAGGCTTCGGTCAGACAGAAACAACGCTTTCAATTGCAAACTTTGTTGGCACAACTCCCAGAATCGGTTCAATGGGCAAGCCCAGTCCTCTTTATGACGTTGTTGTTCTTGATGCTGACGGCAATGAATGTAAAACAGGCGACACGGGTGAAATCTGTATCCGCACAAAGGATAACGTACCTTGCGGTCTGTTCACGGGTTATTATCTTGATGAAGAAAAAACAACCGACGTATGGCACGACGGTTATTATCACACGGGTGATACCGCAACAATGGACGAGGACGGCTATCTCTGGTATGTAGGCCGTATTGATGACGTTATTAAGTCATCTGGCTACCGCATCGGACCTTTTGAAATTGAAAGTGTTATTATGGAACTTCCTTACGTTCTTGAATGTGCAATCACTCCCGTTCCTGACGAAGTAAGAGGTCAGATTGTCAAGGCTTCTATCGTTCTGACAAAAGGAACAGTCGGCACAGATGAACTCAAGAAGGAAATTCAGGAATACGTTAAAACACATACTGCTCCTTACAAGTATCCCAGAATTGTTGAGTTCAGAGATGAACTTCCCAAGACAATCAGCGGCAAAATCAGACGCGTTGACATCAGAGCAGGTAAATAAAAATAAGCCCCGACTTCGGTCGGGGCTTTGGTTTTGCCTGTTTTATTTGTTTTATCTGAGAGTTTCAAATCCTGCCTGATATACCTTGAATACGTTGCTCATCTGGTCATAGGCAGTAACGCTGATTTCTTCGGTGTCTGCTGCAACGTTCACTCTTGAAGTAACCTTTTCAGCAATGTTTTCAGCGGTTATTGTGCCGTTGAGGAGGTCAAATGCGCTGTGGATAGCAGCTTTGAGAAGGATTGCAGCAAGGGGAGTCTTGTAAATGGAAAGTCTTGCTGTGCCGCTTGTGTCAGCTTTTACTGCGTCTTTTGCGCTCTTGATGAAATCTTCAACGTCGGCAACCTTTTCGGGTGCGGCGATGTCAAGAACTTCGCTGATTCCGTTGTATGCGGTGGGGAATGAAGGACAAATATAAATCAGCCCTTTTTTGTTTGCCTGCTCAACAAGTGTTGACTGAACTGCGCTGTCAGTTGAGAATACGGCAACGTCTTTACCTTCAATATCGTTGTTCATATAATGTCTTGCGATGGCTTCACCGATGTATTTCTGTGCGCCTGCAATCTGAACGCTGTTTGTGTCTGCGCTGCTGTCTGTGATGAATTTGATGCCCTGAGCTTCGCAGGTTGATTTGAGGGCGTTAACAGCATCTCTGATGAGCTTGTTGCTTGTCATTGTGCGTGAAACGAAGAATGCGAGGAAATATTTTGCGCCCTGTGCTTTAGCCTGAGCGACGATATCCTCTGCAGCCTTTGTCCAGTCTACGCAGAGAACAAGTGACGAAAGGTCGGAAATTTCTTCAATGTTATCTTCGGGTTCGATGCAGACAGTAACGATGTCAGGGTTGATTTCTTTAGCTTTGTAAATGGCATTTCTTGTGTACTGTGTTGCTCTTGCGTAAACGATTGCACCGACTTCTGCGTTTGCGGCAAGTTCTTTTGAGTAAGTGATTATGCCGGGGTCGCCACCCTTGAGGATTCGGCTGTCATCATATTCTTTTATGATGATTGTGTCGGGGTATTCTGCTGCAAGTTCCTGTGCAGCTCTGTAATCTTCGGGAAACTGTGCTTCGGGAGCAACAAGGATTGCAACCTTCTTCTGAGGAAGAACAACTTCGTCGCCTTTGGGGGTCTTGCTGTTCTTGCAGCTTGCCAATGCAAAAAGCAGAACAACAGCCATAAGCAATGCGAGAATTCTCTTGAAAGTTTTCTTTGTCTGTTTCATAGTATAACCTCTTTTGTCAGTTTAAAATATTTTTTGCTTTTTCTTCAAACATCTGTTTGATTCTTTGCGGTGCAATAATTTCAACCTTGTCTGCAAGAGCAAAGAGCCATCCGAGAAGTTTGTCGTCAAAGAGTGTGTAAATCTTGGCGTTGCAAAAACCGTCTTTTTCATCTTTTCTGTATTGAATAGGCGGACTGAATCGATTTTCGATCAATTCGATGTATTCAGTTCTGAATCTGATCAGAAGCCACTCGCGGAAGTAATAGCTTATCTCCGCAGGACTGCCGTCAAAATGGTTGGTAGCCTTGAACAGGTCTCCGATGGATTCTGCTGAATCCTGATTAAGCACCTCAACGGCTTTGATTCTGGGCAGGTTAATGAATTCGGTTTTTTGCGGTGTATTTTCTTTTGTAAAAATGAGAGAAATGTTTCCGTCAGCAACGGAAAGTACAACGGGGTTCACCGTAACGGTTTCAAGCTCCCTTGCGTCAGAGAAAGCATCACCCGGTATGGGACGTGAAACTGTCAGCACCGCTTGTTTTTTGTTGTGAATAGCAGATCTCAGTGTGTTGAGAGTTTCGCTGGAGGTTTCTCTTTTGTTTGCATAGGAATTCAGATTTACCGTTGTGTTCAGAATCAGGTCAAGAGTGGGTATGCAGGTGTTTCTGTGAAGATATTTTTTTATGTATTCCGTATCATCCTCAGAGAGAATATCGGAAGAGAAGATTGCTTCCAGAATAAGTCGCACAGCATCCTGAGAAAAATTCTTTACAATATAGTATCCTTTCTTGGGTTTGGACACACTGATGATTTTTATTGGTGTGGAGTTAACCGCCTTGATGTCTGCAAGAACGTTTCTTTTTGAAACGTTATATCCGTAATCAAGCAGATGACTGCAGATTTCATCAATGGAAAGGATGTTGTTTTCGTCGGAAAACATTGTAAGAATTTCAACAAGAATCAGGAGCCGTGTTCTTGCATTGGTGTTTTCTGCCAATTTGACCACCGCTTCCTCGGGCGTAGCCCTGAATTAATAGGTTAATTTGCTGTTGATATCAATGAGGACATCCTTGTCTATTTTGAGAACTTTTCTGTCGTAGCTGTAAATTCCGTTCACTTCAAATTCAACGTCACTTACCTGAGTGTAAACCGTTGCACACAGACCTTTTTCAATCAATCTGAAAATCTGCTTTTCGTGAAGGCGTTTGTATGCGGCTGTAAGTTTTTTGCTGTTTTTGAACATTATATAACCGAATGAACGGTCTTTGTTCCAAACGTGATTTTCAATGTTCCAGCTGTAGCCGCCGAATTCGCTGAGGACAAAAGGTCTGCCTCTTCTGGTGAATCTTGTGGGGGCGGTAACGGGAACGGTGTATCTGTGCATACTCTTGAAATCGGGGCCTTTCTGGTCGTGCCAACCGCTTGCGTGGTCAACAAATCTTGATGGGTCGATTTCCTTGACCTTTTTGCCGATTTCCAAAGCGTCAAACTGTCCCCAACCTTCGTTGAAAGGAACCCAGCAGCAGATTGAAACGCTGTTGTAAAGATTATCAATCATTTCCCAGAGTTCGCTCTTGAATTCTTCGCGCCATTCGGGTTTGCCGCGTTTGAATGCATTGTAAATGTTATCTTTGACGTGAATGCTGAAGATGGGCAACCCGCCTGCAAGCATTGTTCCGATATACTGACCGCCGCTTACCATATCCTGCCATACGAGCATTCCAAGTCTGTCGCAATGATAGTACCATCTGAGAGGTTCTGTTTTGATATGCTTGCGGAGCATATTGAAACCGAGTTCTTTCATTTTCTCGATATCGAATATCATCGCTTCATCGCAGGGGGGAGTAAGCTGGCTTTCGGGCCAATAGCCCTGGTCAAGCAAGCCTTTCTGGAAATAGGGCTTGTTGTTGAGCGCGAGTCTGGGGATGCCCTTGTCATCCTTCATTATTGAATACTTACGCATTCCGAAGTAGCTCTTGACCTCGTCTTTTTCACCGTTACAGTCGAGTGTAAGATGAATGTCATAGAGGAACGGATTTTCGGGACTCCAGAGTTTTGCGTCTTTAACGGGGATTTTGGCGTCAGCGGTGATTTCACCGTCAAACACAACTTCCTTGCCGTCAAGCACCTTTGCATAAAGATGACCGTCGCAAACACAGCTGAGACTTGTTTTGATTCCGATAACACCGGCATCAATGTCGGGAGTGAGTTTGATATTTTTGATGTAGCAACTGTTTACGGGTTCGAGCCATACTGTCTGCCAGATACCTGAAGTAGGTGTGTACCAGAATCCTTTTGACTCGTGAACCTGCTTGCCTCTTTGCTGGTGTCCTGAATCTGTGGGGTCATAAACTTTGACCACAAGTTCATTTTCACCGTCTTTGAGAACGTCGGTAATATCAAAACTGAACGGATTGTAGCCGCCTGTGTGTTCGCCCATAAGAACGGAGTTTACCCACACGCTGCACTGCCAGTCAACGGCATCAAAATGAAGAATTGTTCTTTTACCGTTGAATTTTTCGTTCAGTTCAAAAGTTCTGCGGTACCACAGTCTTTCGTTGGGGTGCAGATGCCTCTGAACGCCTGATGCGGCCGATTCAATTGCAAACGGAACAAGAATTTTTCCGTCAAATGCTTCGGGTTTTTCTGCGTTTTCTGCGGTGATTGCATAGTCGTATTCACCGTTGAGGCAAATCCAGTCAGCTCTTTCAAGCTGAGGTCTGGGATATTCGGACAGGGGGCAACCTTTTCCGATATCGCCAAACCATTTTGTTTTCAGTTCATTCATAAAAATTCTCCTGTGATGGTATGATAATTGAGATTAATAATACATATTGTCAAGACGGATATCACCGTTAACAGTTACGGCTTTAACCGTGAATTTGTGCTTGAATCCGTTTGATTTTTTGATTGTGACTTCAAGCTCATATGTGCCGTCGGCTACGCTGATAACTTTGATTTCGGGCTCTGACCAGTCGTAATCATCGGCGGTTGAGTGAGCGTGGCTTGTGTTAAGATAAAGCTTGCCGTCAAATTCTGCGTAGATATTCTTTTCTTCAAGGATTTTATCGGCAACGTCTTTGGTATAGGTTGATTCAAGGATTGCTTTCAGCTCTGCCAATGTGCTTGCTTTTTCTGATTCCACAAGAGCAAAGGTGCCGTTTTCATTGGTGATGGTTTTATCTGCGTTTACGGGCAGATGATTTTCGATGTAAATATCTTCAACAATAAATGCGTTGGAATTTATGAGATAACGCAAAACAGTCATCTGACCTTCGCCAACGTAGTTTGCATCAAATACGTCGGTTTTTTCTGCGGCACATCCGCCGAGCAAAAGCATAACGCAGATAACTGCGGCAACAATTCTTTTCATAAACATGTTTCCTTCTCAAAAATGATTATAATTACTTATATTATATATAACCGAGCGTGAATAGTCAATTGTTTTTCGGCAAAATGAACAACAAATTAAGCACAAAAAGGGGAGCAGGCATCAAACCTGCTCCCTTTCAACAAATTAATTTGTTACAAAGTCATCTGAAATCAAATAATTCTTTTGGAGTTACTTCAAGAACTTCGCAAAGCTTAAAAATAACGTCAAATGATACCCCGACTTTTCCCAGCTCAATTGCACTTATATGGCTTCTGTCAATATCCGCAAGTTCCGCAAGTTGAAGTTGAGTCAGTTTCTTTCGCTTGCGATAAAATACAACGTTTAATCCGAATTTTTCATAAAGTTCTCTGTATTCTTGTTTCAACATAATCACCTTGAGTTATTATTTACCTATATTTTATGGTGATTTAGGCAAACAATAAACCTTGTGTCAATCGCATTGCGCTATTGACACAAGTCAAATTATGGATTATAATGTCAATGAACCAAAAATGGAGGTAGAAAATATGAAAAAATTATTCGCATTAGTCTTAGTTGTTGTTATGTGCTTGTCTTTTGCAGGCTGCGGTGCTAAAACACCCACCAAGGAAGAACTGCTGGCAGTTGCGGTGGAGGTTAGTGCTAACGAAATCCAAAATGATTCCATTGATAATGTTGTCAGTGCCAAGCAAAAGTATTGTAATGCAACAATCTCTGTTTCAGGATATGTCAGGAATATAAATGAAGATCATATTGAGTTATCTGCAAGTTACGGTTCTAATTATATGGTTGATGTTTATCTGCCGACAGATGAACTTGTGCAGTTGGAACAGGGACAGTCAATTACTGTTGTAGGCACAACGACAGATGAGATTGTTAAAGATTCTGAAAATGCAGGCGGATATACTTTTGAATATAGTCACTATCAGATGCCTGTTGCCTATCTTGTAAAAGACAGGGTAGAGATAACAGGTATACTTAAAGGGGAAAATTATAGTTTTAAACCGGCTTATAATATTAAGATAGGTGATAGTGATGTGCTGAAATTGGTATATTTTGCGGATGGTGTTGATGAATCCTTACTTGAAAATGGTAAAGAAGTGAAAATTTCCGCTAAAGCGATTAATGACGGCAATGGTTTTAAATACTATGAAGCGGAGATAATCAATTAAATATTATTCAATCAGCGCAGAGCATAAGCTCTGCGCTATAATTTTTAAAGTTAAAAATAAACACGCAAAGGACACAGCAACGAAAAAAGAGGGAACAGCAAACGCCGTTCCTTCTCGGAAATATTTTTTTGTTTTTATGCGTTGTAAAACAAGCAAATTCAAATAAGTTTCAACAAAATTCTTGACAATGTCTAAAATGATTGCTATTGTAATGTTGTATAGTATAGTAGCTCACGATTGCAAAATATTTGTAGATAAATTACGTGCCGCAAAGAATAAGAATAGAGGTACAGAGTTTATTACAACAAAATATATAAGATGAGGTTTTATTCAATGGAAGAAAAAGTGTTAATTCAAAGTAAAAAAATTAATGTTAAAAAATTATTCCTGTTTTTTATTATTATCGGTGCATTTCTCACCGTGCTGAACTCTGTTCTTCTTGTTTCCAGTGAAATGTCCTATTATAATAAAGAATATGGAGAAAATCACAAACACGATCTATGGTGTTATTCTGTGCGTGACGATTTTTATGACGATAGAAGAGATGACGGAGTATTGAATAATGAAGATAGAATGGATTGTCCCAATGTTATTTATGGCAACGCAATTGCTTATGGATTAGGAGCCTTTTTTGGATGGTATTATTGGATGACAAGTTTAATTCCGATTCCAGCAATGGCAATGTTGGGTGGTCTTATTTCTTTATGGCTTCGTAGTTATGAGTTGACGGTTACGGACAAAAGAGTTTATGGTAAAGTTCAGTTCGGAAAAAGAGTTGATTTGCCAGTTGACTCAGTTTCCGCTACCGCAATGCTAGGTTCAAGAGGAGTAGCGGTTTCTACTCCATCAGGAAAAATTTGCTTTCGTGCTATTAAAAATGCAAACGAAATCTATGATGTTATAAATAATCTTTTAATTGTAAGACAACAAAATAAAGAAACATTTGTCACAAGAACAGAAATGAAAATAGATGAAATAGAACAATTAACCCAATACAAAGAATTGTTTGATAAAGGCGTTATCACACAAGAAGAATTTGACGCAAAGAAAAAGCAGTTACTTGGTTTATAATCTGTCCAAACAACGCGGGGCGTAGGCTCCGCGTTATATTTTTTACACATTGCATTTTGTACGGACAAAACTTAAGAACACCGCAAAACAAAAAGAGTGGCTTTTCAGCCACTCTTAATTTTTATTCAATTAATCTCTGAACTCTTTTTCTGCTTTAAGAACTTTGCCTGTTTCAACATCTACTTCATAATCATATTCGTATTTGCCGGCATCGAACTCAACTTCATAAACAAGGCCTGCTCTTTCTCTGTCAAGCTCAACTTTATAGAATTTTACGTCAGCTTCGTTAAGACCTGCGTGAGCAAGAACGGTTTTCTTAACTTCTTCTTTCGTTACCTTAACGTCTGCGTTTATCTGTTTTTCGGTTTTCTTTACCTGCTCATCAGGTTTTCTGTTATCGTCGGCTTTTTTTGTGGTCTGCTCAACCGCTTCAGAAGGGGCGGGGAGAGTTTTTTCTGTTGTCTGCTGAACTTCGGGTGCTTGTGTATCTTCAACTGTTGCCTGAACTTCGGCAACAGCGGCTGTAGTTTCTGCTGCAGCAGGGGATTGGTCCTGCTGTTTTGCGCAAGCTGCAAATAAAGCTGTTGCGACGAGTAATGCTACTAAAAGTACTAATGTTTTTTTCATAATTTTCACCTCTTTTATTTTTAACGAATAACAAAAGACGGACGGATGTAAGCTCATCCGCCCGTCGGTAATTGATCATTTAACAGGCGGTAAGAATATCGCCGATTTGAAATGATTAGCCAAAGTATCTCTGAAGAAGACCTGCAAATGCCTTGCCGTGTCTTGCTTCGTCGCGTGCCATTTCATGAACTGTGTCGTGGATAGCGTCGAGACCCTGTTCTTTAGCCATTTTTGCAAGCTCAAACTTGCCTGCTGTTGCGCCGTTTTCAGCGTCAACTCTCATTTCAAGATTCTTCTTTGTGCTGTCGCTGATGATTTCGCCGAGAAGTTCTGCAAACTTTGCTGCGTGCTCTGCTTCTTCGTATGCTGCCTTTTCCCAGTAAAGACCGATTTCGGGGTAGCCTTCGCGGTGAGCAACTCTTGCCATTGCGAGATACATACCTACTTCTGAGCATTCACCTTCAAAGTTTGCTCTGAGACCGTCGATGATTTCCTGGCTTACGCCCTTTGCAACGCCAACAACGTGCTCTGCAGCCCAAGTCATTTCGCCTGATTTCTGCTCATTGAACTTTTCTGCAGGCTGCTTGCACTGGGGGCAGAATTCGGGAGCTGAATCTCCCTCGTGAACAAAACCGCATACTGAACATACAAACTTTTTCATAACATTTTTCCTCCAAAAATATAAATTTGATTTTTGATTTTTTATGCTTATCCTACCTGCTTTGAACAGGAGGAACAATAGCCTGTAAATAATACCGAGTGAGAAAAGATTTTTCCGTCAAATGCTTTTGCTGCTTTTTCGCAGAGTCCGCAATCATTATCGAGGAACACGTCGAAAACACCGCTGCAATTCAGGCAGGTGAGGTGGTAGTGGAGATTGACGTTGCCGTCATATCTTTTGGTAGTTCCTGATTCGATTCGGATTATTTTGCCGTCTTCCTCAAGCTGAGCAAGATTTCTGTAAACTGTTGCCAAACTCAGCGCCGGTATCTTGGGCTTCAGCGACATATAAAGATCCTCCGCTGTCGGGTGGTCGTAGCGTGAACACAGGTTTTCAAGAATCGCATCGCGTTGTTTGCTGTGTCTCTGTGCTTGCATTTATCTCACTCCTTTCGGTTTTTGCTAACGATAATCGTTATCGTTAGCGTTATTATAGCGTGGAAAAATCGATTTGTCAATAGTTTTTTGAAAATTTTTTTGAAAAATTTTTGGAGCAATGTTTAACTGCAAAAAAATAAAACTGCCTCATTTTCTGAGACAGTTTTGTTGACTGTAATTCTCAGCAAAGCGAAGAATCTTTGCTTTGTCAATACATTTCCCAATGAAGACGGATGGCTTCCTTTGCGAACTCAAGCATTTCGCCATAATCCATAGTTGAAATATATTCAAACAGGTCTGCATAGAATTCAGGGTCAAAGAATGACGGAAGCATATGCAGACCGACACCGCCGAAAAACGCCAACACACACAAAGCCAATACCGGACCCGCGGTAAGAACAATAAGAATCATCGGAAAAAGTTCCATTGAAATACCTCCTTTTTAGAGTGGCGGGAGTAACCCGAACTGTGTTTTTTATCGGATGATTTCCGCCTTTTCTTCGTTAAAATACTCGCAAATCCGTCAAGGATTTGCTACGTTTTGTGCCTTGACAAGCCAAAAATCCTCACGATAAAAAATCTT
>JAZQTC010000019.1:0-24659 GCA_045630405.1 Acutalibacteraceae bacterium | reverse complement strand
TGTTGTAACCTGAGTAACATCGAAGAATGCGTTGTCGTATGCCTTGATGTACTGGAAGTTACCGAAGTAGAAGTCGCCCTTAACGAAGAATCTTTCTTCAAGGAGCTGACCTGCGTCTACGTAGTAGTCAGTAAGAGCTCTGTCTGTAACAGCTGTGTTGAGAGTACCGTCAGGTGTTGTGATATCATAAACTTCTGGTGCGAGGTAGATGAAGTTGTCGTACTGAGCAGCAAGCTCTGCATATGACTTAACCTTTGAAACGCCTTCAACGGGGCCTGTTGCTCCGCCGCCGCTGTTACCTGAATCTGCGGGGTTAGCACCGATTGTGAAGTTGTGCTCGTGATCACCGAAGAGGAATGCTCCGATGAGATCGTAGTTAACGTATGATGTCTTTGTATCGATAACGTATGTAGCGTTATCATCTGCTTCTGTTGCAGTTGCGGGTCTGGTCTTGATACCGAATGAACCCTTTCTCTGTACCCATGTTGAAACTCTTTCTGATGTTGCATCATCGCAGTTCCAGAAGCCGGGAAGAGTCTTTGTGTAACCTGTTGTGCCGTCTGCAAGGCCATCCTTAACCTTGTAGTTCCAGCTGAAGAGCCACATATCGTCATCAAATACGTATGCGGTGTCTGCCTTGTTACCTGAGTATGAAACAACTGCCTGAACGTAGTCGATTACTGCAAGTTGTTCTGCTGTGTAACCTGATCTGTTCTTCATCCAGTTTTCTGTTGCACACTTTGCTGATGTAACCAAGCTTGTAAGGTCGTTCTTGATTACTACGGGGTGTTCTGCATTGATAGGACCGGTGTAACCGATTGAGTAACCGTTTGTACCGGGAGCTACTGTTGTAACCTGAGTAACATCAAAGAATGCGTTGTCGTATGCCTTGATGTACTGGAAGTTACCGAAGTAGAAGTCGCCCTTAACGAAGAATCTTTCTTCAAGGATCTGACCTGCGTCTACGTAGTAGTCGGTAAGCACTCTGTCTGTAACAGCTGTGTTGAGTGTGCCGTCAGCTGTTTCAACTTCATAAATCTCTGATGCGAGATAGATGAAATTGTCATACTGCTCAGCAAGCTCTGCGTATGTTTTTACCTTTGAAGTTCCGTCTGCTGCTGAAGCATCGGGAGTTGCGAGACCACCGAGCATTGTGAATGTACCTGCAAGCATTGCGATGCAAAGCACGATGCTGATGACCTTCTTAAAAGTGGACATAGAATTTCCTCCTTTTTTATGTCTGGGATTTTCCCGAGGACTGAATCACTTTTTAAGCATTTCAATCCATTTTATCGTCTCATTATTGCACAATAATAAAGATAAAGCAATAAAATTTTGAAAATTCAACATTGCAAAAAGTGTTTTTGTGAAACCTCAACAAATCTGCGCCGACAAATTCGTGCAATTCCACAATCACAATTCATCCTGTCTGCGATTTTGTTACCACAAAAAGCCAACTTTTCCCGTCTTTATTTTGCCCAGCCCATCGAGCACTCAACTGCACGCTTCCAATCGGCATAAAGAGCGTTTCTGCGCTCAACGTCAATTTCGGGATTGAAAATTTTTGCAACCTCACGGTTATTCTTGATTTCGTCAATATCCTGCCAGAGCCCTGATGCAAGACCTGCAAGGTATGCAGCTCCCAAAGCAGTTGTCTCAACGTTTTTGGGTCGGTTTACGCTGCAACGTATCATATCCGCCTGAATCTGCATCATAATATCGCTGACACTTGCGCCGCCGTCAACGCGAAGCTCGGTGAAGTCAATGCCTGAATCAGATTTCATTGCCTCAAGCAAATCCGTCACCTGATATGCAATTGCCTCCAGCACGCTTCGGGCGATGTGCGCTCTGTTGACGCCTCGGGTAAGACCAACGAGTGTTCCTCTTGCATACATATCCCAATAAGGCGCACCCAGACCAGTGAACGCAGGCACAAAATAGATGCCGTTTGAGTCGGGAACACTTTCCGCAAGTTCATCGCAACGTTTTGCGGTTTCAATCATATGCAGTTCGTCACGAAGCCACTTGATAACCGAGCCTGCGTTGAACGCAGAGCCTTCAATCGCATACTCAACCTTATCGCCTATGCCCCATGCAACACCCGTGAGAAGATTATTTTTTGATTTGACTCTTGTTTTACCTGTATTCATCAGCAGGAAACAACCTGTGCCGTAGGTGTTTTTAGCCTGACCGGGTTCAAAGCATCCCTGACCGAAAAGTGCGGCAGGCTGGTCGCCGATTGCACCGCAGATAGGAATGCCCTCAAGGAATTCAAGACCCAGAATGCCCTTTGATACCCTGCCGTAAATCTTGCTTGAAGGCACGGGTTCAGGCAGAATGGACATAGGAATACCAAGCTTCTCACAGAGATATTTGTCCCAACAAAGGTTATCAACGTCAAAAAGCATTGTTCTTGACGCATTTGAATAGTCGGTAACGTGAACGCTTCCGCCTGTAAGATTCCAGATGAGCCAGGTTTCAACCGTGCCGAAAAGAAGTCTGCCCTGCTCGGCAAGCTCCCTTGCACCCTGAACGTTGTCAAGAATCCACTTGATTTTTGTGCCCGAGAAATAAGCGTCTATCAGAAGACCTGTTTTGTCTTTTATGTAATCCTCAAGACCCTGAGCCTTAAGCTCCTCGCAAAGACTTGCGGTTCTGCGGCATTGCCACACGATTGCATTATAAACGGGTTTGCCCGTCTGTCTGTCCCAGAGGATTGTTGTTTCACGCTGATTGGTGATGCCTATGCCTGCAATATCGCAGGGGTTGATGTTGCCCTGCATAATGCAGGACGACACAGCCTGAAACTGGCTGTAAAGAATTGACAGAGGGTCGTGCTCAACCCAACCCGCCTGCGGATAAATCTGCTCAAATTCATTCTGAGCCTTGCTGACGATGTTGCCTTTTTTGTCAAACACAATTGCTCTTGAACTTGTTGTGCCCTGATCCAAAGCAAGAACGTATTTTGCCATTGTTGTAACCCCCGTTTTTATTTTACGCCGAAATACTTGATTGCATTATTATAGGATATATCCTCTGCAATTTTGCAGATTGCCTTTTCGTCATAGGGATAAAGACCGTCTGCAACCATATCACCGAGAAGTCCGCACATAATTCTGCGGAAGTACTCGTGTCTGGGATATGAAAGGAATGAACGTGAATCCGTTACCATTCCCACAAATTTTCCGATTGCACCAAGATTTGCAAGCGCCTTCATCTGCTCTCTCATACCGTCTATATTATCGTTGAACCACCAAGCGGAGCCAAACTGAATCTTGCTCTCCGCATCGCTGTTCTGGAAGTTGCCGAGCATTGTGCCGAGAACGTAGTTATCCTTGGGATTGAGGGTAAACAGAACTGTTCTGGGAAGTTTTTCCTTAACGGCAAGGCTGTCAAGGAAGCGTGAAAGCTTCTGTGCAATTTCTCTGTCATCAATGGAATCGAAGCCTGCATCGGGACCGATTTTGTTGAACATAAGAGTATTGTTGTTTCTCATGGGACCGATGTGAAGCTCCATTCCCCAGCCTCTTTCCGCATACTCTGCGGCAAGGTATGCAAGCAAAGCGGTTTTGAATTTATCAGCCTCAACAACGCTTGCTTCTGCACCGCCTCTGACTTTTGCAAATATCGCTTCAAGCTCCTCTGCGGTTGCTTCTTCATAGGGAACGTAAGCGAATGCGTGGTCACTTGCGCGGCATCCCATTTCCGCAAAGAAATCAATTCTCTCCTTAAGCACTTCGCAAAGCTCCGCAAAACCTCCGATTGTTCTTCCTGCTGTTTTTTCCATATCGGAAAGCCAGCCTCTCCACGAAGGAAGGTCAATTCCGAGAGCCTTGTCGGGTCTGAATGCGGGAAGTACCTTGCACTTGAAATCACTCTGCGCAATCAGCTTGTGATATTCAAGGCTGTCTGCAGGGTCATCCGTTGTGCAAAGGTGAGAAACGTTTGATTTTTCAATAAGCTCACGGGGAGTAAATCCGCCTGCTCTGATTGCAGCGTTTGCTCTCTCCCATATGCTGTCTGCATTTTCTTCGTTGAGAATGTCGGTGATGCCGAAATATCTTCTCAATTCAAGATGGCACCAATGATACATCGGATTACCGATAAGATTGGGCATAATGCTTGCAAAAGCCTTGAATTTTTCATAGCCGCTTGCATCGCCTGTGATATATTTCTCATCCACGCCGCAGGAACGCATTGCACGCCACTTGTAGTGGTCACCTGCAAGCCAGAGCCACGCAATATCCTCGGGCTGCTTGTTTTCGTAAATTTCTTTGGGCGAAAGATGGCAATGCCAGTCAAAAATCGGCATTTTTTCTGCCGCCTCATACATTTTAACAGCAGGTTCGCTGTTCAGCAGGAAATCCCTGCCCATAAATTCTTTAACCATCGGTAATTCCTCCAGTAAACAAAGATACACAATAATTGTATCATATATTATTGGATTTGCAAGCAAAAATTACTCCCTGCCGCAAAATTGCTGCAGGGAGTTTTGGCTATTATCAATTAACTGAATAAATTTCTGAAAAAAGCGGCAATTTCATTGAAAAAGTTCCTGATTGCATTAATAATTTTTTCAAAGAAAGTTTCTTCTGCCGACGCCTCAGATTCAGGCAGAGTTTCTGTTGGCTGAATTCTAATCCATTTATAATATGCCACATCCTCGCTGTTGAATTCAACGGGATTGCTGCCGTCTGCCGATGTGCTTGCAGTAACAATTACACTGCTGTCAAACTCAACACCCTCTGCACACATAATCGCACAGGCAGGCGCCGAAACAAGAGTGAGGGTTCCGTCACCGTAAAATTTCTGATTCACATCGCAATAAAGAGCAAAAGTTGCTTCACAATTTATAATGCTGTCACCCGTAAGAACAACATCTGCACTGCCCAACGCACGCATAGGCTGATTGATAATCGCGCTGTCAAAATAAAGTCTGTTGAGTGAACGGTTATAGTAAACATTCCATTCACTTTCGCTTCCTCTGTCCAGAGAACCGTTTACAGCTTTGAAATAATCCCCATATTTATTTTCCATAGGGTTAAAGACGCTGTTGCCGAAATTAATATATACAGATGAATGATATGTGGTCTGCGGAGTGATTTCTGCCTTTAACGAGCCTGTGTTAATATGCTGCATGGAATCGTTATTTATATTTGCACGGCTATATGCAACCGCACTGAAGGTCTGCTTATCCGCGCAGTTTTCAATATAACAGTTTACATTGCTGTTGCTGCAATTGAATATATAGGCAAAAATGCCGTAGCCTCTGTTCTGCGGATTTTTAACGGTTATATCAACATTGCTGTCAACAATATCCGTCTGATACATCTCTGTACCGCAAGCATTCTGACAGTTTTCAAAACTCATATTTATATCCGAGTTGCTGATTTTCAAGCTGCTCGCACTGTTATTGCTATGAAAACCATAGGCAACCTCTTTATTCTTTACATTAACATTTATAACGGCATCCTCAATTTCTACAACATCCGAACCTGTAACGCTGAAATATTCCGCTTCACTGTCCGAATTAACAGTAAGCTCAATATCTTTTATGCTCAAAGGTGCCATCAGTATTCTTGTGAATAACACGCAGCTTCCTCTGCTGTTTTCCATATCTATTTCCAGCTTGCCGCCACCGCTGATGCTGATATCTCCCGCCCAATTGACGATTGCATAAGTAGAATTAACGCTGTGATTGCTCTCATAAACCGTAATTTTATTTTTGCCTATGAGATTGATGTTAATATCATTTACCGCAGCTATACCGCAATGATAAGTGAATGTGTAGATGTCATAAGAAAGAAAATCCTTGCTTTCAAGCTCCGCATCTTTAAGAGTAAGAGTCCGAGTTTCGGCATCATAAGCAATGTTATAGTTTGATTCGGTTCCTTTAACCACTTCTTTTTTGTTATTGATTTTCCAGTAACCGCTTTCGGTTGTCGCAACTCCGCCAAAGAAAACAATATCCGGCATACCTGACAAGCTTTCCGCATAGGCGGAAAACGGAAGTAATGATATAATCATTACAAGCATAACCGCAGCCGCTTTGATAATAACACTTTTTATTTTCATACTTTTTCCTCCGTTCTGTACCTGCTGTTTAACTGCATATTACCACAGAACACCTGCCCGGTCAATCAATTTTGCTTTACAAACTAAAAAATGATGTAAACTTATCTTTACATTACCGCCCTAAATATAAAAAATGAAACCGCATCCGAAGATGCGGTTATCTGCAACATATTATTCGTCAATACCCAGCAGCTCGTTAACTGACATTCCGAGAACTTCTGCAAGTGCCTTAAGTTCAAAGTCTGCAACGCTGCGGAGCTGACCCTCAAGCTTTGAAAGACCCGAAGCATTAAGATCGATACCCTTTATCTGAAGCTGTGTGAGCAGATCCTTTTGCTTCATATTTATAGCCTTGCGCCTTGCCTCTACCTTTGCGCCAACGATATTTCTGTCACCAAGTGTTTGTTTTCTGATTCTCATTTCAAAACCTCCTGTATAGGAAAAACCTCTTGTTTTTATACTGAGAGTATAAAAATCTGCGATTTTCTGAATGCTTGTTTGATTTTGTACATCCGAACAGTCATTTTATCACACCTTTTTTCAAATTGCAACCGCTTTTTGCATTAAATTCAAGTTTGTTTACAATTTTCCATGCCGTAAATGTGTTTTTTCAAAACGTGTTTCGTCCAAAATTTGTTTTTTGTTTGAAATGTATATTGTAAAATGCAGGACAGAAGGTGTATAATATATCGAAAGCAATCAGGAAAGGACAGGTTTTATGAACAACACAAAGCCCCAGCGCAATCTGACAATGCTTACGGATTTTTACGAAATCACAATGGCAAACGGTTACTTCAAAAACGGTTTTGAAGATACCATTGCATATTTCGATATGTTTTACAGAAAAGTTCCCGACGGCGGCGGATTTGTTATTCTTGCCGGCGTTGAGCAGCTTGTTGATTATCTTGCAAATCTTAAATTCGACAACGAAGATATAGAGTACCTTCGCGGCAAGGGCTTCGGCGAGGATTTTCTGAATTACCTTGCAAATTTTGAATTTGCCTGCGACGTGTGGGCAATTCCCGAAGGCACACCCGTTTTCCCCGGTGAGCCCATCGTCAAGGTAAAAGGCCCCGTTATTCAGGCACAGTTCATTGAAACTATGCTTCTTCTCTGCATCAACCACCAGAGCCTTATCGCCACAAAAGCAAACCGAATTTCACGCGCCGCAATGGGCAAGGCTGTTATGGAGTTCGGCTCAAGACGTGCTCAGGGCGCAGACGGTGCAATCTACGGTGCAAGAGCCGCTTATATCGGCGGTTGTTCGGGCACAGCCTGCACAATCAGCGACGAGATGTTCGGTGTACCTGCACTCGGCACAATGGCACACAGCTGGGTTCAGCTCTTTGACAGCGAGCTTGATGCATTCAGAGCATATGCAAAGGAATATCCCGATGCCTGCACACTGCTTGTTGACACTTACAACACTCTTAAGTCGGGTATCCCCAACGCAATCAAGGTGTTTGACGAGGTGCTTAAACCTCTCGGCAAGCGACCCAAGGGAATCCGCATTGACAGCGGCGATATCGCCTACCTTTCACGCAAGGCAAGAAAGATGCTTGACGATGCAGGCTATCCCGACTGCGGCATTGTTGCTTCAAACTCACTTGATGAATATATCATCAGAGATATGCTCCTTCAGGGCGCAAAAATCGATTCCTTCGGTGTAGGCGAAAGACTGATAACCTCATCATCAAGCCCTATGCTCGGCGGTGTATATAAGCTTTGTGCCGTTGAAAAAGACGGTGAACTTATTCCCAAAATCAAGCTGAGCGAAAACGTTCAGAAAATCACAACTCCCGGCAACAAGAGAACGTACCGTCTTTACGACAAAGACACAGGAAAGGCTATTGCCGACCTGATGACTCTTGCAAGCGAAAAAATCGACGAATCTCAGCCCTACGAGCTTTTCGACCCCGACTACACCTGGAAACGCAAAACCGTTACAAACTTCACGGTACGCGAACTCCTTGAGCCCATATTCAGCAAAGGCAAGTGCGTTTTCAAGAAAAAGAGCGTTGAGGAAATCAGGGAATACTGTGCCGCTCAGGTGGACACACTCTGGGATGAAGTTACACGTTTTGAAAATCCTCATAATTATTACGTTGACCTTTCCCAGGCTCTCTGGGACCTCAAGCACGAAATGCTCAGCAAAAACGGAAAATAATCTTATAAACAGACAAAAACCGCCGATTTTCTCGGCGGTTTTATCTTTATGCAATAAAATTTCAGCGGAAGGCAAATCAAGCAACTCTGTGTGAGCCTTTTTTAACAACTGTAAGCACGGGTGCCTCTGCCTCTTCGATATCCTCGGGAGCTCTTGACTGCACTCTGGCGGCATATGCTCTCTGAGCCTCTCTCTGCTTGCGGAGACGGTGATTACGGATATGGATTTTGATTGCTCTTGCAAGCTTATCTTCAAAAGCAATAATCTTCTTTTCATTTATGAAGCCGACAATAAGAAGAACTACTGCGGCAAGCTCAAGTAATGTTTTTAATATTTCTGAAAATGTCATTTTATATACCTCCTCGGGCGAACAAGCAAAAACATTTGTTCTGTGACTCTGATTATAGCAAACGAACATTCGTTTGTCAATACAAATGTTCGATTTTTTTGGAATATTTTTCTACACCGCTATTTTAACACAAGATATGCTCAAAGTCAAACAAGCAGACCACAATAAGTGCTATTTGCGGTAATTCCCACGGCTTGCAAAAATATTTTTTGTCCTTTCCCGACCGAACAAAAAAATTATTTTGGTTCGCTTTGTCACATCATATGCGGATTTTCACAGATATATGCCTGTATGTTCGTTTCCCTTTCTTTATTGTGATTTCATTATAGCCGCCCATGTGTCCGATAAAAAGGACTTCGAGTGAAATAAATTGTACTGAACACGCAAAGCATTGGGAAATCCGACCTTTTCGGTGCTTCGCAGTTTTGAAAGAGCAGATTGACAAAAAAGCTTTACGGCAATATAATTAAAAAGCAAATTCAACCAAAGGCGGTATTATACTATGAAAAACATTTACTATAATGTGTGGGCGTTCTTCAGACAGACGGCAATCAGAATTTACGTTGCCGTTGGCAGAATAATCCTGAAGCTCACAGGCTCACGCAGACCCGAAACCCTTTTCTGTCTCAGAGCAAACCACGAAAAAATCGGCACGGACGTGAAAATAATTTCAGAAAACGATTATTCAACAACCATTGCAAAGGTTGACGAAAACGGCAACATCAAGGATGAGGATTTCGTTATCGTAACAAGCACGGACTTCCACTTCTGCGACAAAAACGACAGAAACAAGAAGACCGTTGAATATTTTGTGAGACATATAAAAGAAGTCAAGCCCGACCTTGTTGTGCTCACGGGCGACGTTATTCTCGGCAAATTCCAGCAGATAGAGGCAATCCAGTTTGCACAGATGATGGAAGAAATGGGCATTTACTGGGCGGCTGTATTCGGTAACCACGAAACCAGAGAAGAAAAAGGGTTTTACAAATATCTTCTTATGAAGAGCTTGACCGACTATGACCATTGCCTTTCCAAATTCGGTCCCGAAGAGCTTTTCGGCTACGGCAACTTCATCATAAACATTCTCGGCAAGGACGGAAAGCTTCAGAAATCACTTTTCTGCCTTGATTCAGGCAGAGATATTCTTGACAAAGACCGCGAAAAATACGGAATTCCCGACGATATGATCGGCTACGACTTCCTGAAAAACGAGCAGATTGATTTCTATAAAAACGAGGTCGACAAGCTCACCGCACAGTACGGCAGCGTTGAGTCGTTCCTCTATTTCCACATTCCCCTTGTTGAATTTTCCAAGGCTTTCAAGGCAGAGGAAAACGGCAGATACACCCCCACAGGCGAGTGCGAAATCCTTTTTGGCGAACAGTGGGAAAGCGTTGGTTGTTCATACCATAACAGCGGAATGTTTGATGCAATCCTTGAAAAGGGCGGCAAGGGCGTTTTCTGCGGACACGACCACGTCAACGATTGGTGCGGAATCTACAAGGGCGTTCATTTTGTTTATAATCTGCCCTCAGGCTATGCATATCACCACGGCACAAACTTCGGCAAACCCGAAAGCGAATGGACTGTCGGTGTTACCGTAACTACGCTTCACAACGACGGCAGCTTTGATATTCAGCCCAGATACAGCAGAATTTTTCTTTAATAAAACACAGACCAAGGAGAGATTCGGGTGATAATATTTCTCATTGCTCTTGCGGCAATCTGCCTTTACGGAATCAGTTTCAAAGGCAAAGACGGCTTTGCCGATTATATGTCGCCTGAGAAAACAGGTTCAATCAAAGGTATATTTGTTATAATCGTGCTTTTTTCGCATATAAGACAGTACATAGCTTATGACCCCTCCCCTTTCAACGCTCCTTTTCAGCATTTTCTCTGGGAAGTGGGGCAGCTTATGGTTGTTGCCTTCCTCTTCTATTCGGGCTACGGCATTACGCTGGGTCTGAAAAACAAAGAGGGATACGCAAAAACCTTGCCCAAAAGCAGGATTCTGAAAGTCTTTATTCATTTTGACATTGCAGTTTTGCTTTTCTGGGTCACGGGAATTGCTCTGGGCAAAAGCTACCCGATAAAGCGTGTTCTTCTCTCGCTTATCGGCATAGATGCTCTCGGCAACAGCGTATGGTTCATATTTGACATTGTTATTCTTTACTTACTTGTATTTCTTGTTTTCTCCGTTGCAAAAAAGCATACGGTTGCAGGCACAACCGCAATGACAATTCTTTCAATAGCCCTGACCGTTGCGATTTATTTTTGGAAAAGGGAGCAAAACTGGTGGTATGACACAATTATGTGCTTCCCTTTGGGTATGTGGTATGCCCTTGCAAAGCCTTACATCGACAAGGCTCTGCTCAAAAGTCCTGCAAAATGGGCAATATCAACGGCTCTCACCCTTGCCGCATTCCTTACGCTTCACCATTTTTCAAGCGGAAACTACAGAATAATTTTCATCATTGAATCTCTTGTTTTTGCCCTGCTTGTGTCGCTGATTTCAATGCGTGTAAGCATCAACAACGGCATTCTGCAATGGTTTGGCAAAAGAGTTTTCGGCATTTACATTCTGCAAAGAATCCCTATGCTTATTCTTTATCACCACGGTGCACAGGAAAAAGCATTTCTTTTTGCCGCTGTCAGCTTTGCATTAACAATAATAATGGCTGAAGTCTTTGAAAGGCTTATGGATAAGCTGGATATCGCCTTGCGCCTGAGTAAGAAAAAATAAAATTGGCTTGTATGGGTATCAAACCCGTACAAGCCAATTTTTATTCCTTGCTATTTTTCATTTGAAAAGCGTATTTCAACGTCTTCAGGTAAAACAGTAATTGTCACATTTTCCAAATCAATATATTCTAATACCAAATTTTCAACCTCTTTGTTTTCCTGATACAATTCAATATATATTTTGTTTGTAACTTCATTGGCATCTATGGTAGCCATATTGTATTCTGACATAAAAGGAATCAATTCATTTCGCACACTTTCCAGAAAAGCAAGCGAATACTTAACCTGCCTGAACGTAACATACTGAGACTCGGCATCTTTCTTCAGTTCTAAAACAGAACTGTCGGTTAAATCCGTTACATTAACTACAAGATTCCGGTCATCGTCAAAATACAGTCCGCCAAAGATTTCTGAAGGTACGGAATCCTTCATTTTTTCTGCCAAAGCCTGTGCTCTTTGTATTTTTGCACTTCCTTCTTCATCAAAACCTGCTGTAGAAACAGCACCGTTTTCTGTCGTGGAAGTTATGTTCTGACCCTCTTTGTCTGAGCTGAATTTCAGAAAGAAAGCACCGACCAAAATAAGCAGCAGAAAAACAACGATCAGAATTTTCACAGCTTTATTTTTCATAAAAATCATCCTCTGCTTTTAACAAGCTCTTTGTAATGGTTGCCTTTATGCTCAAAGTCCTTATATACATTATAGCTCGATGCTGCGGGTGACATTATGCAGCTTTTTCCCTTGCGTGTGAATTCAAATGCGGCATCAACCGCCTGCTCCATATCCTCTGCAAGCACAATATTCTTTGTGCATCCCCTTTCAAGCAGGATATTGCAAAGGTTTATGCCCGTATCGGGCAGACCGATGAGATTTCTCACGCGGCAGGTTTCAAGATATTTAACAAAGCCCGTGTAATCAATTCCTCTGTCCATTCCGCCGAAAATAAGGGTGTCGACGTCGCCGAGTGCTTCAACGGCACACTCAACCGCGTGGGGAATGGTTGCGATTGCATCGTTATAGAATTTGATGCCCTGATATTCGCCAATGGGCTCCATTCTGTTTTCAATGCCCTTGAAATTCTTAACCGCTTCAAGGATATCTTCGTTGCTGATGCCGAGGCATCTTGCGGCTGTTGCGGCAAGGCAGACATTCTGCCTGTTGTGCAGACCCTTGAGCCTTTCGTTGGCGGCAGCAGCGGCAATGATTTCCGCATCCTCTTTTCCGCCGTCAAGGCAGACACGAAGCACGGTTGCGCAGGCATTGGAGAAATTATAATATTTGTCAAAATCCTGCTGGGCATTGCAGATAAAATAATCGCAGCCCGTCTGATGGCGGATAATATTCAGCTTTGCGGCAACGTAGCCGCCGAATCCGTTGTAATGGTCGAGATGCTCGGGATAAATATTGGTCATAACCGCAACGTGAGGCGATGCGGTTGTGAATTCAAGCTGATGGGAGGACATTTCGATAACCGCAACCTCGGTTTCACCCTCTGCAAGGTTATCCAGCACAGGCACACCGATATTGCCGATAAGGCTTACGGTTTTGCCCGATTGCTTCACCATTTCATAGATAAGGGTTGACGTGGTTGTTTTACCCTTTGTACCCGTGATTCCCACGCAGATGCACTTTGAAAAACGTAGGAACAAGTCTGTCTGGCAGGTAACTTCAACACCCTCGGGCACGGTTACGTCCCTGAATGACATACCCGGAGTTTTGATGACCGTGTCATACTGTCCGATTGCGTCAAGATAATTTTCTCCGCAATGGAGGGTAACGTTTTCGTCGTTGAGGTCAAGATCACGTCTGTCTGCAATTCCGATGTGCTTATCGGGCAGATTGCGCCTGATTATATCGTAGGTTGAACGGCCTTCTCTGCCGAAGCCGAGAATAAGCACGTTGCGCTCGTTAAAGTATTCAATCAACTGTTGAAACATTTTTATGCATCCCCCTGAATTCATATACGGTTCTATTATATCAAACTATTGCAACATATTCAAGAAAAAAAGCAAGAAAAAGCGGCCTGCAATGCAGACCGCTTTGTTTGATTGCGTTGTTTTTTTGAATTAATCAGAAACCGAAGTTTGCTTCAAGCCATTGGCTGACCGCCTGCCAGAAGGGATTCAGAATGGGAGCAAAGAATGTGTTGATTACAGGAATGAAGTCAAGGTTGAGTGCCTTGAGGTCAAGGTTTGCAATCATCTCAAAAAAAGCAAAAATAAGCTCCTGAAGACCTGTGGTATCGATATTCATTATTGTGTCCCCCTTTTAAAGAAATATGCATTTCTGCACACATATTATAAACTATCATTCAGGCATTGTCAACCGCTAAAAAATGAACATTCTGTTTACATTATGCATAATAATTCTGACCTGCGTAGATATGATAAGTGCCGTTACCCTCGGCAACACCTATACCTACGTAGCGGAAATTCTTCTCCAGCATATTTCTTCTGTGACCCGGAGAATTATACCAACCGTCTGCCATACCGAATGCATCCTCAAAGCCTGCCGCCAAATTTTCACCGCAGGTCATATATGATATGCCCATATTTTTCATTCTCTGTGCGCTTGAAACGCCCTCGGGTGTATCGTGGCTGAAATAATTTCTTGCAGACATATCCTCGCAATGACGGCGCACACATTCCGCCGCTTTATCCGAATACTCAAGGGGTGAAACTCCGTTTATTGCGCGCAGAGCGTTGGTTGCGTGAAAAATCAGCCTTTCCTGACCGTCAAGATTGTCGAGCTGCGCAGGAAAATAGCCAATTCCGTTGTAATTCGCCTTGAATGCATATGCTTTGCCGTTTTTCTGGCTGTCCGCATATTCAAATATTTCCACGTTACCGATTTGTTTTTCTCCGCCCGTACGCAAAGAATAAGTCTTTTTGCCATCGGTGACAAGGGTATCATTGACGCAGGTGTAAAAGCCGAAGAATTTACCGTTAAGCAGCTGAAAAACGGCAAAATCGCTGTAGTCATCCGCATAAACAAGGCTGGTAACCGTGCCGCCTGAATTAAGTGTTTCCGTAACCGTTTCGGTAGGATTGCCGAAAATTGCGGTTATATCCTGCTTTCCGCAGCCGAAAAGCACTCTTTTAAAGCCGATAATAATCCCGTCCTCACTCTGCGCAGTAACCGCCGCAGAAGTTGTCGGTGCCTGCGTTGTTGTGTTGGCAGCCGTCACTTTCTGAGTTGTCGGCACGGTAGTGGCGGGTCCGGTGGTCGGCTTTGTTGCAGTCGGCTTTGTCGTGGTCGGTTTTGTTGTGGTTGCGGCTGGTTTTCGGGTAGTTGCAACCTTTGTTGAAGATTTTTCCGCAGTTTTGTTTGCGGTTGTTGATTCTGCAGTAAACTTTTCTGTTGTTTCCTCTGCATCCGCAACGTCTGTCAGCTGCTCCGACTCCGTTTCAACGGTTGATTCCGTTTCAGTCGCAAGTGTTTGTGAAGCTGTCTGCAAAACGTCGGCAGTCGTTGTTTCTGCAGGTGTTTTATCCTTTTTTATTTGTGTGCATCCGCCCAGAATAACAAAAGTGAGTGCAATGCACAGCATCTGTTTTATCTTGTTCATTCCACACAATAATCCTGATATCTGTCAATCATTGTAACGTCTGCAATAAGCTCAAAATAAAGTCCGTCTGCTCTGTACTCTTCAAAGTTGATTATGCTGTCCTTACGGAGGATTGCCGCCGCACCGCCGTCGGAATAGGGAATCAGCATTTTTGCCTTTGCTCTTGTGGGTGGCAAGGCTCTTGAAACCGCGTCAAGAAGCTTGTCAAAGCCTTTTTCTTCAAGGGCAGAAATCATAACCGCATCAGGCTCGATGATAAAATTATCCCTTGCTTCGGGTCTGTCGCACTTGTTGAAAACAGTTATAACGGGTTTGCCTGCACAGCCAAGCTCATCAAGCAATTCTTTTGTGACGGTGATATGCTCCGCACATTCGGGGTCGGACGCATCGCACACGTTGAGAATCACCTTTGCACAAGCCGCTTCCTCCAGAGTTGATTTGAAAGCCTCAACAAGGTGGTGAGGCAGACGGCGGATAAATCCGACCGTATCAATCAGCATAACCTTTCTGCCGTCGGGCAGAGTAAGCGCTCTTGACGTGGGGTCAAGGGTTGCAAAAAGCTTGTCCTGAGCCAGCACGCCTGCCTGAGTAAGCGCATTCATAAGGGTTGATTTGCCTGCGTTGGTGTATCCGACGATAACAACCGTCTCCACACCGTCTTTTTCGCGCCTTGCTCTTGCAAGACTGCGTCTTTTTTCGAGTGCTTCAAATTCGTCCTCAAGAGACTTGATTCTGCGCCTGATGTGACGCTTGTCCGATTCAAGCTTTGTTTCACCGGGTCCTCTTGTACCGATACCGCCACCGAGCCTTGAAAGCTTGACACCCTGACCCGTAAGTCTGGGTAACGAATAACGAAGCTGAGCAAGCTCAACCTGAAGCTTACCCTCGTTGCTCCTTGCTCTCTCTGCAAATATATCAAGGATAAGAGTCGTTCTGTCAATAACCCTTATTTTGGTTGCCTTTTCAATATTACGGAGCTGCGCAGGTGAAAGCTCGCTGTCTGCTATAACAAGATCAACCTCGTTGTTTTCGCAGAATTCACCAAGTTCCTCCAACCTGCCCGAACCGAGGAAAAGCGCATTATCGGGCTTGTCCCTCTTCTGCCACAGTCTGCCAACAACCTCCGCACCTGCGGTTTTTGCCAGCTCTTCCAGCTCGTTAAGAGAAATTTCGCAGTCATATTCGCCCGTATCAACGGCAATCAGCACCGCCTTTTCGGGCTCTTGTTTATTTTCATAAAATTCCATAAGAATTTCTCCCGTGGGTAGCGAGAACAATCCGAACCGTGTTTTTGTCGGATTATTTTCACCGATTCATTGTTAAAATACTCGCAAATTACCGTAAAATCAAAGACGGCGGGAGCAAGCCCCCGCCCTACTTTGAAAATCAGTTTACTTTTATTGATTCTGCGGCGATGATTGCGCCTTCACCCGTATAGGTGATTGTTACGTTGTCGCCCTTGTTGAGGATAACAACTGTTTCATCCTTTGCAGCTGTGATTGAGAAATAAGCTGCGTTGGAATCAAGCTTGATATAGTAGTAGCTGTCGCCGCCCTTTACGGCTGTTCTGATTTCTGCAACAGTGCCCGTTGCCGTAAGCTTTTCAACAACGGGTTCGTCAACGATATTGTCGGGAGTAACGGGATCTACAACCTGACTGGGATCGATATCAACCTTGATGCCGCTTTCCTTAAGTGCTGCAACGTAGCTTGCAAGACACTTTGAAAGGTCTGTACCTGTTGCACCCATCTTGTTGTTGTTATACTGTGCAACGTTGATGAGAGCATACTGCTGAACGATGTTGTTGGTGGGATCCTTAAGTGACATAAAGTAAGTGGGTTCGCCGCCGATGTTGAGAAGCAGGGGGAAGGTTGCGCTGTAGCCAAGGTCCTTTACTCGGCCTTCCGCAGCCTGCTGTGCAGAATACTCTGTACCGCCTGTAACTCTGTAATAAACAGCTTCCTTTGTTCTCTGATTAACAAGAACAAAACCTGTGATTGACTGGTCGGATGTAACTGACGTAACACCTGTGTACATCCATACGTCGTCACCCTTTGCAAGGTAATTGTAGTTGGCTGTTGTTGTGATTACGTTTCTCTGACCGAGAATTGAGTTCCAGAAACCGTCCTGATACTTGCCGTAGAAATTATACTGCTGAACAAGAAGGTCTGAATCGTAAATTCTGTCGAGCCACTGAAGCTCGGAATCAGCCTTGATTTCGTCGATTGTGTAATATGCACTCTCGCCTGTTGCGCTGTCTGCCTTAACAACAACAGCGCCGATAACGTCTGTGCCGCCGAAAAGACCGATAGTGTTGTCAAGACGGGCGCAAATCCAGTAGGGATTACCCTCGTCGTCAATTTCGAAGGTTGCCTCTGCGAACATATAGGTGGGATATTCAAAACGGAGATGACGCTTGAGGAGCTTGTTGAAATGCTCTGCAGGTGAGTACATAATTCCGTTTTCAACTTCAACAAACTGTGTTGATTCGTTAGCCATATCGATAATAACGTAACCGGGCAGACCGTTCTTTGTGTTGGTGAACCACTTGATGATATTATCGTACTTAAGAGGAGCAACTCTTACGGGAGTGTCCTTGTAGTTAATCTGAGTGTACTGGGGATAAACTGCAAACTGAGAAACGTAGCCCTTTTCTTCAAGAACACCGAGAGCTCTGGTTGCAAGCTGTGCGGCAGCGTCTTCGTCAAGCTTTGGGATAACACTGAAGCTTTCTGCGTTTTCTTCGGGAATATCCTCTGAGAAGTTACTGTCTGTTCTTACGTCGATAATCTGGCTGTAGCTTGAAGCTCTGAAAAATTCGCTTGAAACAAGGTATCCGATACCTACCGCAACAACGAGAATGCCGATAATTATACCGGGAACAATTGCGTGCTTCTTAACGTAAGGAATGTATTCGGGTTTTGCCATAACGTTAGCCAGAAGTCCGTTGAACACAACATATGAAGCCGCTACCATACCGATGTAAAGATAGAATTCATATGCCTTGAAGTTTATGGCAGGCACCATTACATAAAACGCAACAACAGCAAAAACAAGGGTGCATACGATGCTGATAATCGTCTTGAGCACAGCCTTTTCGGGAGGAATAACTATCTCCTTTTTTCCGCCGCCGTTTTTCTTGGAAAAATCAACTTTGATGGGGTCCATTGGTTCATCTCCTTAAATGTGTTATCATACAGTATAACCTATTTACCCGAATAATACAAGTGTTTTTTGTTAACAATGCGGTTTGACATATTGTTGTTTGTTGTGATATTATGTAGTTGTATATTGTAAAAATAAAAAAGAGGTGTTTTTTATGTTCGCAGATTACATCGACACAATTGCTCCCGTTATCAAAGCTGACGAAGAGGTCGGTCTTGCAATGCAGGCTGAACTTAACAGACAGAGAAGAAATCTTGAACTTATCGCATCTGAAAATATCGTTTCTCCCGCAGTTATGGCTGCAATGGGCAGCGTGCTCACAAACAAATACGCTGAAGGTTATCCCTCAAAGAGATATTACGGCGGTTGTGAATGCGTTGACGTTGTTGAATCAATCGCAATCGAGAGAGCAAAAAAGCTTTTCGGCGCAGAAGCCGCAAACGTTCAGCCCCATTCAGGTGCTCAGGCAAATATGGCAGCATACGCAGCTATTCTTGAGCCCGGCGACGTTGTTATGGGTATGAATCTTGCTCACGGCGGTCACCTTACTCACGGCTCACCCGTTAACGCAAGCGGCAAGCTTTATAAGTTTGTTCCCTACGGTGTTAACGACGACGGATTCATCGACTACGACGAGCTTGAAAAGACTGCAAACGAGGTTAAACCCAAGCTTATCGTTGCAGGCGCATCTGCATATCCCAGAACAATCGATTTTGAGCGCATCAGCAAGATTGCAAAGTCAATCGGTGCATATTTTATGGTTGATATGGCTCACATTGCAGGTCTTGTTGCCGCAGGTCTCCATCCCTCACCCGTGCCCTATGCAGACATCGTGACAACCACCACTCACAAGACCCTCAGAGGTCCCAGAGGCGGTCTTATCCTTTCAACTGCAGAACTTGCTCCCGCTATCAACAAGGCAATCTTCCCCGGCAATCAGGGCGGCCCTCTTATGCACATCATCGCTGCAAAGGCAGTTTGCTTCGGTGAAGCACTTGACCCCTCTTTCAAAGTATATCAGGAAAACATCATCAAGAATGCAGCTGCTCTTGCAAAAGGTCTTCTTTCAAGAGGTATCAACCTTGTTTCAGGCGGCACAGATAACCACCTTATGCTTGTTGACCTTCGCTCAATGGGCATCACAGGCAAGGAGCTTGAACACAGACTTGACGAAGTTTATATCACAGCAAACAAAAACGCTATTCCCAACGACCCCGAGAAGCCCTTCGTAACAAGCGGTGTCAGACTCGGCACAGCTGCAGTTACATCAAGAGGTCTTAACGAGGCTGATATGGATAAAATTGCAGAATTCATCTACCTTTGCGCAACAGATTTTGAAAACAGCGCAGAAAAAATCAGAGAAGGTGTTAACGAAATCTGCCAGCGTTACCCCATCTACGAATAATAAACACCGACAATATAAATATTCAGCTTGCACAGTTTTATCTGTGCAAGCTGTTTTTTATTATCTTCATAGTATTATAATCAATATATATATCCGCTTTCCCATCGGAATAACTGCAATTTGCAAGGATACAGAGCTTTTCTTTTCCGTCAATTTCAGCAAGACAAACAAGGGATTTTTCAAGACTTACACCCGAAGGCAAAAAAGGACGCACGTCAGGCAATCCCTCTGCGTAAACGTCCGTACGGTAATTTTCAATATATTTTTCACCGTTGAAATAAGTGATTTCTCCGCTTGCAAGGCAAACGTTGACCCTGACCGCACTTGTAAGCAGCAAAACACCGTTGATTTCAGGCGCAAGAGTGAAATCTGCCGTAAAAAGATGAGTTTCCGATGCAACGTATTCCGCTACACCGTAGCCGCATTTTTTGGCAAAAGCCTTTGCCTTTTCAAGGGCATCATTTTCATTCAGCACCCTTTCCCCACAGGGCAAAGGATTGACGTAACTCACCACCGTGCCGCCCTGCCTGCATATTTCGACAGCAGTATCATCGTGATAAAGAGAATACGAAAGCTCTCCGCCCTCTCCCTCTCTCCACAAAACGCAGTCGATACCCGTCAGACTTTCGGCAACTCTTTTTGCCTGACCAAGAGTCAGCCTTTCTTTATCCGCAAGGAAAGACGATATTTTTGCCGACAAAGCTTCAACGGCAAAAAGTTCTTTCTCCTTACCGTTTGAGTAATCAAGATAATATTCAAAAAACGGTTTCTCGCTTCTGCTGTATATGCTGCCGAATTCGCTCAGACGGTATTCGCCATTCATCACCGCCACGGAAAGGTCGCTGAGATGATAATATATTTCTTCGGCATAGTCGGAAAGCTCCGCAGCTTTCTTTTTCTCGCTCTCTGTGCCCGAAAACGACTGCGAAAAATCATAAACGTAATCAATGAAACGGGTTATATTTTCCAGCCTTGCAGGCTCAAAACAAGCCGCACTCCCCCGTGCGCCGAGTGCCCGTGAACCAACGTAATTTGCGCTGTCCTCAACGGAATCTCCCGACGATACGGAAAGAAGATTGAGTCCGCCGCTGATTTCGTGCATATACTCACACAAAGAATTTATCCCCTCAAACCGTACTCTTTCAAGAGTCGCCTCATAAGAAGCCTTTGCACGGAACGAAAAATATCCCGTTGCGGCAACCACAACACAAACCGCCAGCAGATATGAAACCGTTCTGATAAAACTTCTTCTTTTTACAGCCATAAAAAAATCACCCTCTGCTCTTTAGAGTGGAGAGTGATTTGAATTTTATTCAAGGGAAAAATTGAACAGTTCAGAGCAAACTCTAACTATGATTTTAAGTGCAAAATTCAAAGTGCAGAATGCAAAATGAAGGGTGGGCGTTGCCCACACCCAATATTATGAAATAACAAGGTTCTTGAGCACACAGTGCGAGAGGTTCTTATAACCGGAGCGCAGCGACCCTTCATTCCGAATTGCGAATTAATCAACCCGCAGTTAACTGTTCATTGTTTATTTAACAAGAAGTGATTCACCTGTCATCTGTGCAGGCTTTTCGATGCCCATAATGTCAAGCATTGTGGGAGCGATATCGCAAAGCTTGCCGCCATTTTCCTTAAGCTTGCAATCGTAACCGACAACAACAAAGGGAACGGGATTTGTTGTGTGAGCGGTGAAGGGTGAGCCGTCGGGCTCGTACATCTTGTCAGCGTTGCCATGGTCAGCTGTGATAAGCATTACGCCGCCTTTTTCAGCAACTGCATCGCAAATCTTGCCAACGCAGGTATCAACTGCTTCAACCGCTGCAACAGCTGCATCAAACACACCTGTGTGACCAACCATATCGCAGTTAGCGTAGTTGAGGATGATAACGTCATACTTATCTGTGCCGATAGCCTCAAGAAGCTTGTCTGTTACTTCGTATGCGCTCATCTCGGGCTGAAGGTCATAAGTTGCAACTGCAGGTGACTTGACAAGGATTCTGTCCTCACCGTCATACTGCTTTTCAACACCGCCGTTGAAGAAGAATGTTACGTGAGCATACTTCTCTGTTTCTGCAATTCTCAGCTGAGTCATACCCTTTGCTGAGAGGTACTCGCCGAACGTGTTGTCAAGAGTCTGGGGCTTGAATGCAACCTGAACGTTGGGCATTGATGCATCGTACTGGGTCATACATACGTAGTAGAGATTCTTGAGCTGCTCACGCTCAAAACCGCTGAATTCACCGTCAACAAAAGCTCTTGTGATTTCTCTTGCTCTGTCGGGGCGGAAGTTGAAGAATACAACTGAGTCATTATCTGAAACAGGCTGTGCATCGTTTGCAACTGCAGGCACGATGAATTCGTCTGTAACTTCATTCTTGTATGATTCAGCCATCATCTCGCAGCCGCAATCAAACTTGACGCCCTCGCACTTTGTCATTGCGTCATATGCCTTGACAACACGCTCCCAGCGGTTATCTCTGTCCATTGCGTAGTATCTGCCGATGATTGTTGCAATTTTACCTACACCGATTTCAGCGAGATTCTTATAAAGGTCTGCGATGAAATCCTTGCCCGATGTGGGGGGCACGTCACGGCCGTCCATAAGGCAATGAACAAAAACCTTTTCAACGCCCATATTCTTTGCCATCTTTACGATGCCGTAGAGGTGAGTGTTGTGGCTGTGAACGCCGCCGTCTGAAAGAAGACCCATAAGGTGAAGTGCGGAATTATTCTTTTTGCAGTTTTCCATTGCGCCAACGAGAGCTTCATTCTCAAAGAAATCACCGTCATTGATTGACTTTGTGATTCTTGTAAGCTCCTGATACACAACTCGGCCTGCACCGATGTTTGTGTGACCGACTTCGCTGTTACCCATCTGACCGTCAGGCAGACCAACGTCCATACCTGATGCGCCGATATAAGTCATGGGATTTTCAGCCAAAATCTTATCAAGGCAAGGAGTTTTTGCAGCTACGATTGCGTTGCCGTAGTCGCTGTCATTCCTGCCGAAGCCGTCCATAATGCAAAGAAGAACGGGTTTCTTGCTCATAATTTATCGTCCTTTCATTAAATACAGGGGTCGGAATACGACCCCTGCAATCGGTTGTTTCTTATTTTGAAGCTGCTGCAACGATAGCTGCAAACTTGTCTGCAACAAGTGATGCACCGCCGATAAGACCGCCGTCAACATCGTACTGAGCAAGAAGCTCTGCTGCATTTGCATCGTTCATTGAGCCGCCGTACTGGATAACAAACTTGTCAGCAGCATCCTTTGTGTAAAGCTCTGCGATAAGAGCACGGATAACTGCGCAAACTTCGTTTGCCTGCTCGGGAGTAGCTGTAAGACCTGTGCCGATAGCCCAAACGGGTTCGTATGCAATGATGATGTTTGCAAGTTCAGCCTCTGAAACGCCTGAAAGAGCAACCTTTGTCTGAAGTCTTACAACTTCAGCTGTGATGCCGAGTTCTCTCTCCTTGAGAACTTCGCCAACGCAAAGGATAACCTTGAGGCCTGCATTGAGAGCAGCTCTTACGCGGTCACGGACTGTTTCGTCTGTTTCACCGAAGTACTGTCTTCTCTCTGAGTGGCCGATGATAACATAGGGAACGCCTGCAGCCTTAAGCATTTCTGCAGAAACTTCGCCTGTGAATGCGCCCTTTTCTGCCCAGTGGCAGTTTTCAGCACCGATTTTGATGTTTGAGCCTTCAGCAGCTTCCATTGCGGCATAAAGGTCAATGTAGGGAGCGCAGATAACAACGTCGCAATCTGCATCTGCAACGAGAGGCTTCATAGCCTCAATAAGAGCCTTTGTCTGCTCGGGAGTGTTGTTCATTTTCCAGTTGCCTGCGATAACAGGTCTGCGGAGTGACTTATCCATTTTAAAAATCCTTTCGATTGTAGTTATTACAAATCTTTTTTGGTGATAATGAAAATTTTGATGAGATTTGGCTTTCGCAGCGAGCGCAGCGTATCAAGATACGTGAACGAGCGAGAAAGTCAAAGATCGCAAAATTTATTTATCGTTAACTGCCTCAATACCGGGAAGAGCCTTACCCTCGAGGAATTCGAGTGATGCACCGCCGCCTGTTGAGATGTGAGTCATCTTGTCGCCGAAGCCGAGTGTGTTAACAGCTGCTGCTGAGTCGCCGCCGCCGATGATTGTAACTGCATCTGTTTCAGCAAGTGACTTTGCAACTGCGATTGTGCCTGCTGCAAGAGTGGGGTTCTCGAATACGCCCATGGGGCCGTTCCATACAACTGTCTTTGCGCTCTTAACTGCATCTGCATAGAGTTCCGCAGTCTTGGGACCGATGTCAAGGCCTTCCTTGTCAGCGGGGATAGCGTCAGCTGCGTACACTTCTGTTGCGATGGGAGCAACGATGGGGTTGGGGAAACCGTCTGCTGTTACAACGTCAACAGGAAGAAGGATCTTAACACCCTTTGCTTCTGCCTTTGCAAGCATATCCTTGCAGTAGTCAATCTTGCTTTCGTCAAGAAGTGACTTGCCTACGCCGTAGCCCTGTGCTGCGAGGAATGTGTAAGCCATACCGCCGCCGATGATGAGTGTGTCAGCCTTGTTAAGGAGGTTTTCGATAACGTTGAGTTTATCTGCAACCTTTGCACCACCGAGGATTGTAACGAAGGGTCTTGCAGGATCTTCAACAGCGTTGCCGAGGTACTTGAGCTCTTTGCCCATAAGGTAACCTACTGCTGCTTCTTCAACGTAAGCTGTTACGCCTACTGTTGAGCAGTGTGCTCTGTGAGCAGCACCGAATGCATCGTTAACGTACATTTCGCAAAGGCTTGCAAGATCCTTTGAGAATGCTTCACCGTTCTTTGTTTCTTCTGCACGGAAACGGGTGTTCTCAAGGAGAACTACGTCGCCGTCGTTCATAGCTGCAACTGCTGCCTTTGCGTTTTCGCCAACAACTGTATCGTCAGCAGCAAAAACAACTTCCTTGCCGAGTTTTTCGCTGAGTCTCTTTGCTACGGGAGCAAGTGAGAATTTAGCTTCGGGGCCATTCTTGGGCTTGCCGAGATGTGAGCAAAGAATAACCTTTGCGCCGTCATTTATAAGTTTCTGGATTGTGGGAAGAGCGGCGTTGATTCTGTTTTCGTCTGTGATAACGCCTTCCTTGAGGGGAACGTTAAAGTCGCAACGAACAAGCACCTTCTTGCCCT
>JAZQTC010000018.1:0-62652 GCA_045630405.1 Acutalibacteraceae bacterium | reverse complement strand
TGTCGGTTCAATTCTGGCTGGGATGGCTGGATTTGAACCAGCGGATGACGGAGTCAAAGTCCGTTGCCTTACCCCTTGGCTACACCCCAAAATATTTTAAAAATGCGCAAAGCGAGAAGCCTTGCGCTTTTTGTCTTAAGTGGGGTGGATAATCGGATTCGAACCGACGACCTCCAGGGCCACAACCTGCCAGTCTAACCAACTGAGCTATATCCACCAGATTATACGCTGCGGACATAACAAAAGATATGTCCGCAAGCTTTGGCGCGCTTGAAGGGACTCGAACCCCTGACCCACTGCTTAGAAGGCAGTTGCTCTATCCGGCTGAGCTACAAGCGCATATTGGAGCGGGTGATGGGAATCGAACCCACACAACCAGCTTGGAAGGCTGGGATTCTACCATTGAACTACACCCGCAATTCGGAACGTCAGCTATTTTAACATATACTATTTAAAATGTCAATATGAAAACTGAAAATTTTATATTTCTGCTATATCAGCCGTGAAATTACCTGAAAAAACTTGCAAAATTTACAATATGTTAACCGATTTTGCGAAGGAATAATATAAAATATAGTTGAATATAATGCAGATAATATGCGGAGGTGCGCCTTGCTCGGATATGTAAAGGCTTTCAAGCCCGAAATGAAAATAAGGGATTATGAGCTTTACAGAGGGATTTATTGTTCTCTGTGCCGCGCTCTCGGCAGGCTTTATTCGCCCTTGGCACAGTTTTTTTTGAGCTATGATTTTGCCTTTGCCGCTGTGCTGCGACTTGCGGCAAGGGATTGCGGTTGCACTTTTACCCAAAAGCGTTGCCCATATAACCCTGCAAAAAAATGTATGATATGCGGCTCCAAAAAAGAACTTGATTTCTGTGCTCACGCGGTTATCATAACTGTTTTTTACAAAGTCAGGGATAATCTGCACGATGGCGGCATCAAAAGCAAGTTGTTGGCGGCGGTTATTTACCCGATTGTGAGTCTTATGTACAAAAAAGCCGTCCGACTTGCACCGGAGATTGATAAAATCATAGGCAGTTCAATGGATTTGCAGGAAAAGACGGAGAAAAAAGAAAATCCCTGTCTTGACGAGGCGGCGCATCCCTCGGCTGATGCATTGGGCAAAGTTATGGCGATGGGTTTTGACGGCGAAAGGGCAGATTCGCTTTACAGTCTCGGCTATATGGTGGGCAGAATTGTTTACGTTATTGACGCCGCTGACGATCTTGAGGATGACCTGAAAAACGGCAGTTTCAATCCGTTCAGAGAGGAATATTCCGATATAGGCAATGATTCGGTGCGAAAATCTTTTGCTCAAAGGGTAAGACAGATTTTCAATCTGACCCAGAGCAGCGCGCTGGATGCCCTTGATTCTCTCGAGAAAAAGAGATTTGAAGATATACTTGAGAATATCGTTCTTGACGGACTTGAAGCAAGTGCCGAAAAGGTGCTCTGCAAGTATACCGACGAAAATAAAAATGAAAAAGTTTACACTGTGAAATGAGGTGTTTTGATGAAAAATCCATATGAGGTTCTCGGTGTGCCCCAGGGTGCATCAAGCGAGCAGATCAATGCCGCTTACAAGGAACTGTTGAGAAAATATCAGGCTTCGGGTCAGTCGGATAAGGTTGACGAGATAAATGCGGCTTATGATTATCTGATTATGAATGCAGGTGACCCCTCGGGTTATTCGTCACACAACGGATATACTTACCGTAACACGGATTATTCGGATATCAGAGCAAAAATCAATGCAGGCAGGCTTGACGATGCCCAGCTTCTGCTTGACGGAGTGCCCGAAAATGCAAGGGATGCCCAATGGTATTACCTCAAAGGCACAATTCAGCAAAAGAGGGGATGGCTTGAGGAAGCGGCAAAGAATTTTGCAACCGCAAGCAACCTTGACCCGTCAAACAACACCTATAAAATGGCGTATAACAAAATCAACAATGCTCGCTCAGGCGGTTACAGGACAGAGCGCAGAAAAGAAAATTCAGGCTGCTCAGGCTGCGATATATGTTCGGGTCTACTGTGTGCCGATTGTTGCTGCGAATGCTTTGGCGGCGACCTTATTCCCTGTTGCTGATTATTCTCGCTACCCTAAGGAGACAAAATGAAACAAAGCTCAAAATGCGCAATCGGAGGCATTGTTGCGGCGCTTTCTCTGGTGCTGATGATTTCCGTTGCGATTATTCCGTTTTTAACTTATGCCTTGCCTGCGGCGGCAGGTGTACTTATAATATTCATTGTTGTTGAAATCGATAAAAAATGGGCGTTCGGAGTGTATTCAACCGTTGCTATTCTGGGTATGATACTCGTGCCTGAAAAAGAGGTTGCGGTTATGTACCTTGTGCTTTTCGGATATTATCCGATTATCAAGGCTTTGATTGAAGAAAAAATGCCGATTGTGCCTGAATGGATAGTCAAAATTCTGCTTTTTCTCTCGACAATGGCAGGCTCGTATTTCCTGATGATAAAGTTTATGGGCGTCACTATTGACGAAACCGAGGATTTCGGTGTGATGGCATATCCCTTGCTTCTCGGAATGGGTGCATTCGCATTCATTATGTATGACATTGCCCTGACAAAACTTGTGTCGCTTTATCTGATGAAATGGCAAAGACTCTTTAAAAGATATTTTAAATAATGTTGCTTTTTTATAAGATATCATTTATAATATAACCGCTGAAATTTTTTCGGCGGTTATTTTTTTGTTTCGACAGAGGTAAAGTTATGAAAGAATTTGTTAACATCGGTATAATCGGCCTCAGCGGCAGAGGCTCGGGAATGCTCAAGGAACTTCTTGACTGTGAAGGCGTAAGAGTTCCTGCTGTTTGTGATAAATATGAGGACAGAGCAAACCACGGAGCAGAAATCGTAAAGGAAAAAACAGGCACGGAGCCTCAGGTTTATCTCGATTACAAAGAGCTTCTTGCGAGAGATGATATAGATGCGATTTATTGCGCAACAACCTGGATTACTCACTCAAGAATCGCTATTGATGCGATGAAAGCAGGCAAGCACATTGCAATGGAAGTTGGCGGTGCGGCAAGCATTGAAGAATGCTGGCAGCTTGTTCGTACAAGCGAAGAAACAGGCAAATTCTGTATGCTTCTTGAAAATTGTTGCTATGACAGAAACGAAATGGCAATTTACAATATGGTAAAGCAGGGCATTTTCGGTGAGATTATCCATCTTACAGGCGGTTATCAGCACGACCTTCGTGACGAAATCAGCCTCGGCAGAGAAAACAGACACGGCAGACTCTTCAATTTCCAGCACCGTAACGGTGAACTTTATCCTACCCATCAGCTTGGCCCCATCCAGAAGGTTCTGGGAATCAACAGAGGCAACCGCTTTGTTTCACTTGTTTCAATGGCAAGCAAGTCAAAAGGTCTTAACGAATGGATAAAGGCAAACAAGGGCGAGGATTATGACCTTGCGGATTACCCATTCAATCAGGGTGATATCGTAACTACAATGCTTAAGTGTGCAAACGGTGAAACCGTTGTACTTACTCACGATTGCTCATTGCCCAGACATTATTCAAGAGCTTACCGTGTTCAGGGCACAAAGGGTCTTTATATGGAAGACGGCAATTCAATTTATCTTGAAGGTCAGACCAAGCACGTTGAAGGCGATTGGATGCATCATCCTGAAGATTTTGAATCATATCGTGAAAAATATGAGCATCCTCTCTGGAAGAAATATCAGACAGAAGGTGTTCACGGCGGTCACGGCGGAATGGACTTCCTTGTTCTCAGCGCATTTGTTGAGAGTGTAAGACTTGACGCTGCTCCTCCCATTGACGTTTATGATACTGCGGTTATGATGGCTGTAACCTGCCTTTCAGAGCAGTCAATAGCTCTTGGCAGCGCACCCGTTGCTTTCCCCGATTTCACAAACGGTATGTGGATTGACAGAGAGCCTTACAGACGCGGAATTTTCTGCCTTGATGAAGTTTGCAATGATTTCTTTGAAGAATAAAGGAGAATCGGAATGAAATATTACATTGGTGTTGACGGCGGCGGCACAAAAACCGCATTTGCCCTTTTTGATGAAAACAAAAATATGCTGGATTCCGTAACAGGTCCCGGCAGTAATCACGAAAATATTGAAACCGCATTTGAAGGCGCAAGCGATATCATTATGGAAGGTCTCAATGCTCTTTGCACAAAGGCAGGCATTGCTCTTTCAGACGTAAGCTTCACCCTTATGGGTCTTGCAGGTATTGACCACGAATATCAGTACGATATTATGTGCGAAATGCTCAGCAAGAAAGGTCTTGCAAACTTTGAAGTTTTCAACGACGGCTTCATCGTTGTCAAAGCAGGTGCAACAGGCAAGAGTGCAATCGGCTACAACTGCGGCACAGGTGTTTGCTGTAACGGTATCGGCATTGACGGCAAGAGACTCCAGCTTGCAGGTCTCGGTGATTTTTCGGGCGATATCTCAGGCGGCGGTAACATTGTTATCGAAGCATTCAGACTCGTTTATAACGAGCTTTTCCTTGGCCTTGATAAAACACTTATCACAGGTATGGTAATGGATAAATTCGGTTTCAGGACAAGAGAAGAAGTTCTTGGTCTTATCGAAAAGATTGAAGGCGAAGACGGCGGCGATTACATCAGAACAATGGTTGCTTTCTTCTTTGAAGCTGTTAAGCAGGGCGATAAACCCGCTATGGAATACTGCGACAGAATGGCAACAAGAGGTGCACAGCTTATTGCGGCACTTTCAAATGAGCTTGACTTTGGCGGCGACGAAATCGAAGTTGTTCTTTCAGGTTCAATCAACGTTAAGCTTGACAACAAATATTATCTTGATGCACTTCTTTCAAAGGCAGAGGCTCTCAGCGGCAAAAAGCTGAAGTTCATCAAGCTTGATGCAATGCCCGTAACAGGCTGCATCAATTGGATTATGCAGGATTATGCACAGTAAAGGAGATAAATGAAATGAGAGAAATCAGCGTAGCAGTAATCGGTTCGGGCAGCACTTATTGCCCCGAGCTTGTAGACGGTTTTCTTAAGGCAAAGGACAGCCTCAAGCTCAAGAAAATTTCCTTTATGGATATTGATGAAAGAAAAAGAACAATCGTTGGTAACCTTTGCGTAAGAATGCTCAACAACGTTGGCTGCGATTGCGAAGTTGTATTTACCGATGATCTTGATACTGCTCTTCAGGGTGCAGACTTTGTTGTTACACAGATTCGTGTCGGCAAGCTTCCCTGCCGTCATCTTGACGAGAGCATCCCCAAGAAATATGACCTTATCGGTCAGGAAACAACAGGTATCGGCGGCTTCTTCAAGGCACAGAGAACAATTCCCGTTATCAAGAATATCTGCGACAGAATTGAAGCTATCTGCCCCGATGCATGGCTTATCAACTTCACAAATCCCTCGGGTATTATCACCGAGTTTATTCTTAACCACACAAAGGTAAAGAATATCGGTCTTTGCAACGTTCCCATCGATATGCTTGACGACGTTAAGGAAATCACAGGTGAGGACAGCGAGATTACATACGTCGGTCTTAACCACCTCAGCTGGATTACATCAGTTAAGAAGAACGGCGAAGAGCTTCTTCCCGGTCTTATCGAAAGCGGTTTCTCACCCAAGGTTATGGCAAACATCAAGGATGACGGTTTCTCAATTGATTGCCTCAAAACAGTTCAGGGTCTTCCTTCATCATATCTTCAGTATTACTACTGCCGCGAGGCAAAGCTTGCTCATCAGAGAGAAGATGACAAGACAAGAGCAGAAGTATGCATGGAAATCGAAGAACAGCTTCTTGAAATGTATCAGAACACCGAAATCGTAACAAAGCCTGCACTTCTCGACAAGAGAGGCGGCCATAAGTATTCACTTGCAGCGGTTTCACTCATTGATTCAATCGCAAACGATAAGAAGGATGTTCACGTTGTTAACATCAAGAACAACGGCACTCTTCCCTTTATGGCAGATGACGATATCGTTGAAATTGCGGCTGTTATCGGTGCTGACGGTGCAACACCCGTTCCTGTAACAGAGAAGATCAACGACCACGTTATCGGTCTTATGAGAGTTGTTAAAACCTATGAAAAGTATGCTGTTAAGGCTGCAATCACAGGTGACGACGACTACGCAATCAAGGGTCTGCTTGTTCATCCCCTTGTTGGCGATTATGAAAAGACAGTCAAGTGCTTCAACGAGCTTAAGGAAGCACACAAGGAATTCCTTCCCCAGTATTTCAATAAATAATAATGAAAACCGTCTGCTTCTTGCAGGCGGTTTTTGCAAATTTATTATGTTGTATTTGTGTTTGTTTTGTGATATAATGATAAAAAAATCAGGAGGTAGATTCCAATGGCAAGATTCACTCTCCCCAGAGATCTTTATCACGGTAAGGGTTCTCTTGAGGTACTCAAAACACTCAAAGGCAAAAAGGCTATCGTTTGCGTAGGCGGCGGCTCAATGAAAAAGTTCGGTTTCCTTGATAAGATTGTTGCTTATCTTGAAGAAGCAGGTCTTGAGGTTAAGCTTTTTGAAGGTATCGAGCCCGATCCCTCAGTTACCACAGTTATGAAGGGTGCAGAGGTTATGGCTGAGTTTGAACCCGACTGGATTGTTGCAGTTGGCGGCGGCTCACCCATTGACGCAGCAAAGGCAATGTGGATTAAGTATGAATATCCCGAAATCACATTTGAGCAGATGTGCGTTGTATTCGGCATTCCCGAGCTGCGCAAGAAGGCTCGCTTTGTTGCTATTCCCTCAACTTCAGGCACAGCAACAGAGGTTACAGCTTTCTCAGTTATCACAGATTATGACAAGGGTATCAAGTATCCTCTTGCAGACTTTGAAATCACTCCCGATATCGCTATCGTTGATTCAGAGCTTGCAGAAACAATGCCCAAAAAGCTTGTTGCTCACACAGGTATGGACGCAATGACTCATGCTGTTGAGGCTTACGTTTCAACTGCTAACTGTGATTACACAGATCCCCTTGCACTCCACGCAATCGAAATGATTCAGGAAAACCTTGTTGATTCATACAACGGCGACAACGGCTGCCGTGAAAAGATGCACAATGCACAGTGCCTTGCAGGTATGGCATTCTCAAACGCTCTTCTCGGCATTGTTCACTCAATGGCTCACAAGACGGGCGCAGCTTTTGCTGATTACGGCAACGGCGCACACATTATCCACGGTGCGGCTAACGCAATGTACCTTCCCAAGGTTATCGAGTTCAACGCAAAGGTTGAATCTGCTGCAAAGCGCTATGCAAAGATTGCAGACAGAATGAATCTCGGCGGCAGCACAGTTGAGGAAAAGGTTCAGCTCCTTATCGCATATCTCCGCGGTATGAACGACAAGCTCAACATTCCCCAGTGCATCAAGAACTACGGCGCAGACAGCTATCCCACAGAGCAGGGCTTTGTTCCCGAGGAAGTATTCCTTGAAAGACTTCCTGAGATTGCAAAGAACGCTATAGCCGATGCTTGCACAGGTTCCAACCCCCGTCAGCCCAGCCAGGAAGAGATGGAAAAGCTCTTCAAGTGCTGCTACTACGATCTCAAAGTAGATTTCTAAATCAAAAAACGTCACCCCGCTGCAGAGATGCAACGGGGTGATTTTTTTATGCAATATCAAATTTTATTCCAGAGATATCCCTGATTTCTTTCATTGCCTTGCTGACCTGCAGGGCACGCTCTGCCGTAACGGCATAATAGGGGTTATGGGGATTTGCAATGAACTCTTCAAAAGCTTTTGCTTCGTAGCCCATAAGGGTTTCTTTGGGCACGTCTCCGATTATTTCGGTTACGTTGCCGCAGTTATCAATGAGTTTCATATTGATAAGCTTTGATATTGATTCAATTGTTATTGTTCCCTCGTCACCGAAAACCTGCGAACCAAGTCTGTCCTGACCAAGCTTTGAGTAAGTGAGATTAACAAGCTTGTCGTGATAAAGGAATGCCGCATTACCGCTGCCGTCTGCACCACTTTCCATAAAGTGAGCGCAGGCGGTTATTTTTTTTGGCAGACCGAAAAGGTCAAGGGCAGGGTAAACGCAATAAATGCCCAGATCCATAAGGCATCCCGTGGCAAGCGCAGGGTTAAAAATATTGGGCAGCTTGCCTTCGAGATAAGCGGGATATTTTGACGAAAGCTGTGAAAAGTCAAAATGTATGCTTGTTATCCTGCCGATTTTATTCAATGCATCTTTGAGAAGTTCTCTTGCAGGGTTGAACATATACATTATTGCTTCTATATAAATAACACCGTTTTTCCTTGCAAGTGACTGCAATTCAGCAAGTTCTTCAGGTTCAACCGTAATCGGCTTTTCACAGATAACGTGTTTTCCTGCTTCAATCAGCTTTTTTGATTGCTCATAGTGCAGGCGGTTAGGGCTTGCGACGTAAGCCGCCTCAAAATCACCGTTTGCAAATCGGTCAAAGTCAGTGTATACGGTTGAAATCCCGTTTTCTGCGGCAAATTTTCCGCCGTTTTCTTCTGTTCTGGAATAAACAGCCTCAAAATCTGCGTTGCAAAGCAGCCTTGCACCATCAATAAAGGATTTGGCAATCCAGCCTGTGCCTACAACTCCGTAGCGCATAAATCAAAGCTCCTTTGCCATAACGGTGCCACTCTTTTTCATAGCAAAGAGGGTCTTGAAGCCGTTTTTCTTATAGAATTTAATACCTCTTACATTTTCTGTGCCAACGATGAGCATAATGCTTTTTGCGCCCTTTGCCTTCATATGAGCGGTGAGGGTGGAAATCATATTTGAGCCGTTACCGTTGCCTCTGAAAGGCGCGTTGATATCAATGTGAAGGTGAGAGGGGTACTTAAGGGAGAAAACTCCGTGAGCCGCAATTTCAATGATTGCATCCCTGTAGTTTGTCTTGCCCGTTTCACGAACTTTTGCAAGGTAAGGCTTCATTTTCTTCACGTATTTCCAGAAGTCCATTGCGCCGAAAACATATCCTTGTGCAACGTCGTTTTCATCCACAAGAACAAAAACGTTTTCGGGTTCCTGCTCAAGATAATAATTGCAGAAGGTGTAAAGGATAAAATCCCTTGTGTTGGGGTCTGTCAGCGCATCTTTGGGGCCTGTGTTAAGGCAAACCTGCTGAACGTCCTTATAATATTTGGGTTCGTAATTTTTAATTGTAACCATAATCAAACCTCCACGCTGAATTCTCTTTCTCCGTTGAACGGGATTTTTTCGCCGTTGTGTTCAAAAATCGCATTGATTTTCGGGTCTGCATTGACTTTTACGGTTGCGGTGTTGCCTTCTTTTATGTATTCAACGCTGATTCTTCCGTTTTCCGTTGTGATATAACCTTTTGCGTTGTTTATGCCGTCAACAAATCTGGGGTTGATGATAACGTTTTCATATGCAACGCTGTCATCGGGCTGACGGATACCGAGAAGATAGATGAACAGATATTTTACAACTGCGCCAAACATAGGATGGTTTCGTGAATCTCTGCCGTACCAGTTTTCCCATATGGTTGTAGCGCCGTTGTTCTTCATAAATGCAAATGAAGCTTCTTTTTCGTTTGAAAGAAGGTCGAATGCAAGCTGATTTTCGTTAATTGAGAAGAGATAACCGATGAGAGCTTCCGTGGCGATAATGCCCGTGTCGAATTTGCCCAGCTCCTTGTATTTGCGGACAACGTTCTGAATACCTCTTTCATCAGCCATACCGACTCTGAAAGCAAGGCAGGATGCACCGTTTACGTCACCGCAGTAGGTGTGCTTATCGGGGCTGAAATATGCAAGCTCAATTGCTCTCTTTATCTTTGCTTCACGCTCTGCAAGGTGAGCAACCTCGCTTTCTCTGCCGAGAATCTGCGCAATTTCGGTGACCTGCTGAATAAATCTGACGTAGAGCACGGTGTTGACGTATGCCTCGGGAATAACGATGGGGTCGGGAGTGCACCAATCGCCAAGGCACCAGCCGTCCTTTTCTTCACGCCATATAAAACCGTTTTCGCTGCGGTCTTCAAGGTAATCAAGGTAATGGAGCATCTTGGGGAAGAACTCTTCAAGGAGAGCCTTGTCACCGTACATTTTATAGAATTTATAAGGCACTTCAACAATTGCGCCGCCCCAGCCTGAAGGGCCGCCGCCACCGCCCATAAGGGGTGCGGTGTGCTGAATGTGACCTGTCTTTTTGCATTGACAGTCCGCAATGTCATAAATCCATTTGCGGTAGAATTCGCGGCTGTCGAGAAGCATCATTGCGGTTTCACCGCAAAGCTGACCGTCGCCCGTGTAGCCCAGTCTTTCTCTGTGAGGGCAGTCGGAGGGCACGCCGCAATGCATATTTCCAAGCTGAGTTCTTATGTATGCTTCGTAAAGCCAGTTGAGCACTTCGTTGTCACACTCAAATTCCGACGTAACGGGGCAATCTGAATGAACAACGTCAACTCTGATTGGCTCAACGTCTGCCGTTACTCTGAAATAACGGAAACCGTGCCACGTGAAATGGGGAATGTATTCGCGGTCTGTGCCGTCAGCGACGAATTCTTCGGTCTGATAGTCTTTGTCAAAATTGAACTGGATGCCGTACCAATCACGTTTTTCGTGGATTTCTTCGGCATAGCTGACCTTGAATTTCTTGCCTTTTTCTGCACATTTGAATACCGCATAGCCAACGGTGTTTTCGCCTGCGTCATAAAGCTTTGTTTCGCCTTCATCGGCAATGAGAACGGGGCTGAGAGTTCGGATTACCTTGTCTGCAGGTGAAAACTGAATGTGAAATTCGCTTTCGGGTGCAGGAATAACTGCACTTTCATCAAAGCCGTTAAGGTCTGTGGGGTAGAGAGTGTAATCGTGTTTTTCGCCGTAGTAAAGGTTGTTGAATGAAATAAAGCCTTTGTGTGAAAGGGTGGTTTCATCGCTGATAACCTCACCGCTTGCTTTCTCAATAAGATAGCAAAGCTTGGGAGTGCCGAAAACAACGTCGCCCTCTGCCATACGGAAGTTCTGGTTGTAGTAACCGTTGCCAAGAATAACCTCAAGCTTGTTTTCTCCGTCTGTCAGGTAATCTGTAATATCGTATTTCATACAGTAAATTCTGTATGAAAGTTGGTCATCAAGAGGGAAGGTGAGTTTGTGAAGGTCACGCTCGCTGTAGCAGGTAGCGTTGGGCACAAGCAAATCGTCGCTGACTTTTCTGCCGTTTATGAAAAGCTTAAAGAAACCGAGACCGCAGATTGTTATTTCTGCTTTTTCGCCTTTTACGGCATTGAAGTTTTTGCGAAAAATCGGAGCATCGCTGCCCGTGCGTTCAATCCATTTTGCATTTTTGAAAATCTGATTGCTCGTCATATTTCTACCTCCGTAAGTTCTGCGAGTCTTGCGCTCATCTGCTCCCATTCATCCATAACAGCGAGCTGAGCGTCTGTTAATTCCTCAAGCTGATTTGTCAGTTTTAAAACTCTTTCGTAGTCTGCCGAAACCTCGGGATCGGAAAGCAGACCGTTAAGCTCGGCAATTTCGTTATCAAGGCGGTCGATTTCTTCCTCGCTTCGCTTAATTTTGCCTTTAAGGCGGTTTATTTCGCTGTCACGCTCCTTGCGGAGTTTGTACAGATTGACCTTCTGCTCGGCTTTTTTGGGCTTTTCTTTTGCCTGAGCAAGTGCAAACCCTGCGTATGAGTCATAATCGCCGTCAAACTTTTCAAAGCCGCTTTCGCTCATTCTGTAAATCTTTGTTGACAGCTTGTTGATGAAATATCTGTCGTGAGAAACGGCAATGATTGTACCGTCAAAGTCGCTGAGTGCTGCTTCAAGTACCTCTCTTGAGGGAATATCAAGGTGGTTGGTAGGCTCGTCAAGAAGAAGCACGTTTGCGCCTGAAAGCATAAGCTTCAGCAGGCAAAGCTTTGCCTTTTCACCGCCACTTAAGGTGTCAACGTTCTTGAAAACGTCATCGCCTCTGAAAAGGAAAAGGGCGAGATAACTGCGCACGGTTTTTTCGGTGAAAAGACGGTGTTCGTCCCAGATTTCATCAATAACCGTTTTGCCACCCTTTAGACTTTCAAGGCTCTGGTCAAAGTAGCCGATTTTCACGTTTGCGCCGTAGTTGAACGAGCCGTCATCGGCGGATTGCTGACGGGTGAGAATGCGGAGCAAGGTGGTTTTGCCGCAACCGTTTGTACCCAGCACAAAAACACGGTCGTTTTTATATACTTCCATATCCGCATCGCGGAAAAGACGCTTTGAGCCGAATGCTTTTGAAAGACCGCTGACCTTAAGCACGTCGTTGCCCGTTTCGCAGGCAGGCTCAAATTTCATTCTCATTGATGAAAGGGGAGGGTCGGGAATAACAAGCTCTGCTTTTTTCTTTTCAAGCATCTTTCGCTTGCTTTCAGCGGTGATAAAATTGCGCTCTCTGGCAAATGAGCGTTGCTGCTCAATGATGCCCTCGATGCGTTTGATTTCCGCCATCTGATTTTCGTATTGACGTCTTTCGCTTTCAAGGCGTTCTTCTTTAAGTTTAAGATAAGTTGAGTAATTACCCTTTGTGCAATAGCTTTTGCGGTTGGTAATTTCAACGGTTTTATTTGTTACTCTGTCAAGGAAATAACGGTCGTGGGAAATAACGATTATTGTTCCCCTGAAAGTAGAAAGATAGGTTTCAAGCCACTCGGTGCCTGCAATATCAAGGTGGTTTGTAGGCTCGTCAAGCAGTAGCAAATCAGAGCCGCTCAGAAGAAGCTTGCACATACTCAGCTTTGAACGCTGACCGCCGCTGAGCTTGTCGCAGGTGAGATAAAAATCATCCTCGGAAAAACCGAGACCGATAAGCGCAGAACGGGTACGGCTTCTGAAAGTCAGACCTTCCTGCTCCTGAAATTGCTCGTTAAGGCGGTGCTGCATTTCAATCAGCTTGTCCCGACCGCCTTCGTTTGCATCGATTGCGGCGGCGATATCCTCAAGTTCTCGCTCCATTTCCATCAGATGAGCAAAAACGCTGAGGGCTTCATCATAAACGGTGCGCACCGAGCCGTGACAAGCGTGCTGCTCAAGGTAGCCGACTTTAACGTTTCTGCCGACGAATGCACCGCCCTCGGTGGGCTCAATCTCGCCCGTTATGACCTTGAAAAGCGTGGTTTTACCTGTTCCGTTTGCGCCGATGAGTCCGACAAACTCACCGGGATTGACGTCAAACGAAACGTTTTCAAACAGCACCTTGCCGCCGAAATCAACTTTTAAATTCTGAACACTGACACTTGCCATTTATATTCTCGTTTCAATAATTTCTGATTCACCTGTGATGGTGTATTCACCTGCATTTGCAGGAATGAAGATGCTGTCACCCTTTGTCAGTTCAAGCTTTTCGCCACAGCATTCAAGAGTAACGTTGCCTGCCATAATAAGCAGAGATACAAACGAATCTTCGCCTGCAATTCCGCTTATGCTGCCCTTTGTGTCAAGCTTCCACACCTTGAAAAGGGGGCAGTCAGCAAGAAGTCTGCGCTCCTCTGTGTCAAGAGCAGGGTTTGAGAAATCGGGCTGTGAATATTTTTCAAGCTTTGTAACAGCGGCACCGTCTTCAACGTGAAGCTCACGGGGTTTGCCGTCTGCACCAACGCGGTTGTAGTCGTAAATTCTGTAAGTTGTGTTGGAGCTTTCCTGCACTTCTGCCAGAAGAATTCCCTTGCAGATTGCGTGGAGTGTGCCTGAATCGATGAAGAAGAAATCACCTTTCTTGACTTTGACGTTTTCAACGTAATCGGTCAGGGTGTTGTTTGCAATAGCTGCCTTGAATTCTTCGGGAGAAATCTTGTCCTTGAATCCGAGGATGAGGCTTGCATCTTCATCACAATCAATGATATACCAGCATTCGGTTTTGCTCTGCCCCTTGCCGGTAAGCTCGCAGTATTCCTTTGTGGGATGCACCTGCACGGAAAGGTTATCCATAGCATCAATGAACTTTATGAGAATGGGGAAATCCTCAAAGTTGCCTGCGTTTTTGCCGCAGAGAGCAGGATTTTCTTTAACAACGTCTGCGAAGGATTTGCCTGCGAATTCGCCGTTTTCAACGGTGCTTGAGCCTGCTTCGTGGCAGGAGAGCATCCAGCCTTCAGCCGCATTCTTTTTCTCGGTCTTAACGCCGTATTCATCAATCAGTTTTCTGCCGCCCCAGATTGTTTCGGAAACAAAGGGAAGCAGTTTTATGGGATATAATTTCATTTATAATTCCTCCAAGGGCAATTTTTCTTGATTTGTATTATTTTATCATATTTGTCCAATAATTTCTATAGAATATTTAAGGGAGGATGAAAATTATGGAAAAATATTTCAGTTCTGCAAAGATATTTTATTATGAAATGATAAGAAAGCCCGTTGCACCTGTTCAGGACAGTATTCTGCTTCAGATCAGGGACACTTCAATGCGCCTTGAGAGCGCATACAGCCGCTTTGAAAACGAGAGCAACGAGGATCTGATTGATTCCATAATATATGAAATTCAATCGCTGAAGGCGCTTTATCGCTATCTTCTGAAGCTTGCAAAGGAAAAGGGGATTGAATGCTCGGGAGTCTCCGTTTTCAGCGGGGAGGTAATCTGATTGAACGGCTTTTTTATCGGGGCGGCAATTATAGCCGCCGTCTGTGTTATGTGGTGGACAGTCAAAAGCGAAAAGGGAGCAAGAAGCTTTGTGCTGTCCGCCTTGCAGGGCATTGCGGCAATGTTTGCCGTTAACCTGACGGGGATGGTGACGGGTGTTACAATTGCCGTGAATTGGTACACCGTTGCAACCTACATAGTCCTCGGTCTGCCGGGTGTAATAACAACGCTTATCATTAATCTTGTATTGTAAATTTATAAATACCGCCAAAGCAGGTTGCGTTTATTTTATCAAGGAGATTGATATGCGCCGTTGTGCCTTCGGGAATTTCGGCTTCAATTTCATAACCGCCCTCGCTTTTTGTCCATTCAATGCGGAGAATGCCTTTGGGCGTTTTTATTTTTGTTTTCACAAAGTCGAGACCGAATTTAAGAACGGGCTCAATCCTTACCCGACTGTAGCCGTTGTCAACAAATTTGATGCCTGCAAGATGAGTAAAGAAAAACTCATCATACGTGGCAAGAAAATAGTGGTTAAGAGAGCGGGTGAGAGGTTCCCAGCTTTCCCAGGCAGAGTCCGTGTCGCTCTCAAGCCATGAGCCCCAACTGGGATACGTTGTCTGGGTCAGCACCTTATAAGCAACGTCTGTGTAACCATAGTCACAAAGCACGGGCAGAATGAATTTTGTGCCGACACAGCCTGTGTCAAGATGATAATCTTTGCGGATAACGTCTTCAGCCAGATTTTTTGCCACTTCTTCAGCTTCAGATTTTGAGGCAAGGCAGAACGCAAGAGGAAGAAGGTTTGAGGTCTGTCTGTATTCCGTGCGTTTTCCCATTGGTTCCCAGAATGTGGTTTCGTATATTTTTTTATCTTTGTTGTAGAATTTCTTGCTGAATTCATCGGCAATCACTTTGAGGACTTCAAAATATTCATCGCTATCATCCGAATATTTTTCAAAGAGATTGGCAATATCTTGAATTGTCCAGAGCATTTCGAACACAAAAGCGGTGCAGCAGATTTCCGCACCTTCGGACGTATTACAGATAACATCCAGATCAACATCGCCTGCAGGTGCAACCCAATCGGCAAGACCTTTTGTGTTCCATACCCAGCCTTTTTCTTTGATTTCAATGATGTTTTTGATTGCGTATTCCTTCAGGGTGGGGTAGATTTCTTCGGCATAATCATACATACCGCAATGTCGGACAAGTTTAAGAACGCCGAAAACAAAAATGCTGTTCCATACAGGGGAATTCTCGATTGACCAGTTTACGGAGGGTGCAATAACGGGCACACTGCCGTATTCGTCAAAGCAATCTTTCATAACATCGATGAAAGAGGGCAGAAACGTGCTCATATCAAAATTGAACATCATCATATCAAGAGCCATATTTGCATCGCCCAGCCAGCCGTTTTTCTCCCATACGGGAGTGTCGGTGGGCTTGCCCTGAAAGTTGTTGAGCATTGTGTTGACTGCAATTTTGTGAAGTCTGTTTATATTGGGGTCGGAGCAGGTGAATTCCGAAATTATTTCAACGTCATTTGCAGTTCTGTAAATTTCAATATCTTCTGAACAGAGGTTTTCAACGCCCTCAACCTGAATATATTTGAAGCCTTTGTAGCTGAATTTCGGCTCGTATTCAAAAGCTTCACCGTTGCTGATAAAGCAATCCTGCTGAATGTATCCGTTGGGGAACCAATTACCGTCACGGCCCTCGCCTTTGCCGATTTTGCGCACGTGACCGTCATCGGTCAGCCTTTCGTTATACGTGATATAAACCTCGGTACCTTCAGGTGCGTCAATTCTGATTTTTGCCCAGCCTGTCACCATTTCAGGTGCGGTGATGACGAATGCACCGTCATCCAGACGCTGGATTTTTTTGGGTGCAAAGGTGTTGATTCTTCTTATGGGCGGCATATACTGCTCTTTGAGCTTGCCCTCGGGAGCATCGGCAAGGCAAGCCTTCTGCCAGCTGAATTCCTTGCGCCTTGCATCGTAGGTTTCGCCATAGTAAATACTGTTTGCGGTAATCGGGCCGTCAAGAGTAACCAGCCAATCCTCATCGGTGGCAATTGTTTCTGATGAGCCGTCCGTATATTCAATAACAATATCGGCAATAAGCTTGGGAGATGACCTCCAGGATGCAGCATCCCAATGCCAGATATCAGTTGTTTCATTGAAAAAACTGTTGCCAAGCTCAACGGTAATTTCGTTTTTGCCGGATTTTAACAGAGAAGTAATATCAAACGTGCGGTAAAGAACGGTTTTGCTGTATTGAGTATGAGCAGGATTGAGAAAAGTGTCGTCAGGCAGAGTGCCGTTGACTTTCATCTCAAAAAGTCCGAGACCGCAGATATATGCCGTTGCATTTCTGATTTCTTTTTCAGCATCAAAATCTTTTTTGAATATGGGGGCAAGTCTTTCTTCGATGCTTATGCCTGAGCCAATCCATTTTCCAAGCCATTCACGGGTTTTGTGCACATTAATCCCTCTCTCTATTTATAGTTTTTTACGAAATGTTTGTAGAATACAACTGCATTTCCCACAGCCTTGACAGAAAGATTTTCGTCAGGGTTATGCACGCTGTCAAACTGTTGATTATTCATTTCAATGGGTGCAAAACGCAGGGCACAGGGGCTGATTCGGGTGAAGTGTCTTGCATCTGTGCCTGCAGGGAGAAGATAAACGGAGTTTGCAACGTGGGGGAAAATTTCACCGATGCATTTGTTTGTGTATTCAAAGCCTTTGCTCTTCATATCCGCAGGCAGATAGCTTTCGTCTATGCCGCCTTCAGTAATTTCAATGCCGTGCTTGTCTGCAACTTTTCTGAGAGTTTCAAGGTCTTTTTCAAAATCTTCTGCATCGATGAATCGAAGATATAAGTTTGCGGTGCAGGATTTGTCGGCGGTTGAGCCTTTGATATCAGTAACCGTCATTGTTGTTCCAAGCATAGTTGCCGCCTGCGACGTAAGTTTTGGCGCGATTTTGACAATCAGCTTGCCGAAGCACCGGAGATTTGCGCAGACAAGTCTTGCCGCAAAAGGCATATATGGGCAGAGTCCTTCAAACATTGCCTTGACTTCGGGGTGAAGTCTTGCAATGAAAATATTTTTTGATTCAATTTCCGCAATGAATTTGCTCATTCTTGCAATGGGAGCTTTTTTGTTGAGGGCAAACGCCTTTGAAACGCCCTGCTTTGCCGTGCAGACGAGAGTGCGTCTGCCTTTTTCGTGGGTTGCGACCATAGCGCATTTGCTTTTGACAAGGCTTACGGGTGGGTCAATGATTCCGCCGCCCTCGTCAAGCACGATTTCAAATTCAATGCCGTTTTGCTGAAAATATTCAGCTGCGAGTTTCATCCCGTCGCCAAAAATTTCTTCGTTATGAGACGAGCCTATATAGAGATTGCATTCAGGAATAAAACCCTCTGCAAGCAATTCTTCAACTGCCTGAAATTCAGCGAAAAGAGAGGTTTTAGTGTCAACGGTGCCTCTTCCGTGGATTACACCGTCAATTATTTCACCGCCGAAGGGGGCGTGCTTCCATTCGCCGTTTTCGGCAACAACGTCGTGGTGAGACATAAGCATAATATTTCTGCTTTTGTCCTTACCGTCGATTTTGAAAATCCAGCAGTCATCGCCGAAGGTCATTTTCTCTGCTTTCTGATGCACAAGGGGGAAAAGATTTTCAACAACGTCTCTCAGCTTTGCAAATTCAGCGTCATCATAGCTGCCCTTAACGGAAACGGTTCTGCATTTTATCATTTCAGCAAGTCTTTCCGCATATTCAAGCTGTTCTTTTTCTGTGAGACGAATTTTTTCATCCGTCAGCTTTCTTGCCTTCTTTTTTGACGTAACGGCATTGTACGAAAGCACAAGAAGAAATGCGATTATTGCCGCAGGAATCAACCAAAGTAACTTCATGTAAAACGACCTCTTTATATATAGTAACATTTATAATTATATCACCACAGAAAAATAAATCAAGCGTAAGCATGCAGGCTTACGCTTGATTTTTAATGCGGAATTTATTTGCTGCAATATATCTCAATTGCTTCGCGGATAAATGCTGCGGTGCCGTCAGCGTGTCTGTCGATGTTGTTTCTGAAGCGCCCGTCCGCAACATACATTTGACCCAGCCCAGCCAGAATTTCGTTTGTGCAAAGATAGTAATTTTCTGTGATATGACTCTGCAACATTTTTACGAGGCTTTGCACCTCTGCTGAATCGGCCGTTGCACCGTTTTTCATACACACTGAAAACTCTGCAAGGATTTCATTCATTTTATCGGCAAGATTATTCCACTTATCTTTTGAATAATCCTTTGTTTTCTCTGTGTGTTCTTTGTAGGCATCGGTGCTGCCCCATTTTTCTTTTACCTCTTGTCTGTAATTTTCAAATTCGCTGTTATCAAAAGTTTTCATAATGTTTTCTCCTTTTGCTGCACCGTCAATTGCAGAAATCAGCCTTTCCAGCCTTTCTTTTTTCAGAGTGAGAAGTTTTTTCTGCTCGGTGAGTGCTTTTGTTTTGTCATAATTCGGGGATGAAAGAATTTCGGCAATGCTTTTCAAGGAAAAGTCAAGCTCACGGTAAAAGAGAATTTGCTGCATACGGACAAGGGAATGCTCGTTGTAATAACGGTAGCCGCTATGCTCGTTAACAAATGCAGGCTTAAGCAGACCTATTTCATCGTAATAATGCAGCGTGCGCACGCTAACACCCGTAAATTCTGCAAATTCTTTAATCAGCATTTTCATTTTATCACCCCACAAGAAAAAGTGTACCATATAACGCAACGTGAGAGTCAACAGTATATTTCATAAATACTGCAAATTTTACAAAGAAAAAAGACAAGCTCTTTCGAACTTGTCTTTTATTGGCTGGGGAATAGGGATTCGAACCCCAACAAACAGAGTCAGAGTCTGTCGTGCTACCGTTACACTATTCCCCAATGTAACTCGCAACTGTGGGCTACGGGTATATATTATACACGCTTTGGTGAAAAAGTCAACACTTTTCAGAGAAAAATTTTTGATTTTTTTAACTTTTTCTTAATTTGTTTTTTATGCGTTTGCTATTGTAAATATTTTTGTTTTGTATTAAAATTAACTAATAAAACAAAAGGTTGGATTTAATGAAAAATCTCATTAAAAAGTTGATAAATCCGCAGATGCGCCGCCGATTGCTGATTTTTCTTAATCGCAGTTGGTGTTTTCTGTGCAGATGCCTGCCTTTGAGAAACGTTGTTTTGTTTTATACAATTCGCGCTGACGGTGAACTTCTTGACAATGCAAAGGCGGTTTATGACGCTTGTGACGGCAAAAAAATCATTTTTGCTCACAAACTGCCCCATTCTGTCAAGCTTAAGCCCCTTGCATATTTTTATTTGCTCACAAGCAGGGTTGTTGTTACGGATGACTACGTGCGCTATATGAGTGCCGTGAAGCTTCGCAAAGGTCAGAGTCTTATTCAGATATGGCACGCTTGCGGTGCTTTTAAAAAGTTTGGGTTGGATGCTCCGTCAAACAGAACCGTAAAAGAAGAAAAGGCGCTTCACAGCCAATATTCAGCGGTTGCGGTGACAAGCGAAAAGTGCAAGAAATTCTATGCAGGTGCGTTTGGTATTGATGAGTCTGTTTGTCTGTCTCTCGGTTTGCCCAGAACAGACAGGCTTTTCACGGATAAAGAAAAAATGAAGGAAAGCATCTTCGAGCGTTATCCCGTGCTGAAAGGCAAGCGAGTTTATCTCTATTGCCCCACCTTCCGTGAGGATAAAGGTGAAAAAATTGTTTTTGACCCCAAGCTTGATTTTGATGCAATCAGCAAATCGCTTGCAGAGGATGAAATTTTTATCATCAGGCGTCATCCCGTTATGGATTACCGCCTGACAGAGGATTATCCCAACGTAATCGACCTTACGGAAGCATCTACTCTTGATTTGACTGCGGCAAGTGACGTTATTATAACCGACTATTCTTCAGTTATTTACGACGCACTTCTTCTTGACGTGCCGCCCGTTTTTTATTGTCCCGATTACAAAAAATATGAAAGGGGATTTTATCTCAGTTTCCCCGATGATTTGCCCGGTGAGCTTGTGACAGACGGTGCATTGCTGCTCGATGCAATCAGAAGCACAAAAGAAAATCCGCCCGTTGACCGAATTGAAAAATTCATCAGCGAGCAGATGGAAGCCTGTGACGGTAAGTCTGCCGAAAGGGTTGCGGCGCTTATTTCGAAGAGCCTGAAATAACCTTTTCGAATATTCTTTTTGTATTATTGCAATCAATATAATCAAAATTGAAATCTCTGAAATTGCGGAGCTTATCTCCGTCGTTTCGGGGATTTTTTATTGCCTCAACAACAGCGGCAAAATCCTTTGCAACCGTTCCGGGTACATAGCTTTCATAATCAAAGTAGAATGAGCGCTCTTTTTCGTAGCTTTCAAGGTCAAATGCGTAGAATATGCAGGGCTTGCCGAGAAGAGCAAAGTCCATACATACCGAGGAATAATCCGTAATCAGCAGGTCGCTGATAAGGGTCAGCTCGTTTATATCGCCGCCCGTAACGTCAATTGTGCCTTCGGAAGGCTGTGCAGAATGAATCTGCGGATGGAGTTTGACGAGCAGAGCGTATTCATCGGAAAGCTCACGGCTGAAAATACTCATATCAATGCGGTTGACAAGATTTTTATCTGTTTCGGGGTCATCGCGGAATGTGGGAGCATAAAGAATCAGCTTTTTACCTTTGCATTCGGGATGAGTTTCGTCAAATTTGCGGCGGAGAGCATCAACGTCTTTCTTTGCCAGCAAAGTATCGATTCTCGGTGCACCGAGAGGCAGAATCCTGCTTTCATCAACACCGAATGCCTCGGCATAAACGGGTACAAGATTTTTTGAAGTGCAGATTACGTATGTAAGCTTTTCGGAGCATTTCTTTTCACGCCGGTGCACTTCAGCAGTCAACGGTGCGGAAAGACCGAATTTTTTGAATGCACCCTCTGCGTGCCAAAGCTGGGTCACAACGGCTTTCTCGCTGAATTTCAAAGATGCCATAGGCATAAAGTTATCGTTGAGAAAAACGTATTTTGCCGTGGCAAGAGCTTTTGCTTTCAGGGTGAAAAATCCGATTGCTTTCAGGCAGGATATAACCAGAGCTTTGATACCTGACGTGTTGATTTGCAGGTCTTTGGTGGTAATTGTTATTATTTCAAATCCGCCATTTGCCTCGCAGTATGAGCGAAGAATGCCCAGAGAATCCTTGTCGCCTCCGTGATGGGGAGCAACAAAGACCATTCTGTTTTCTTTAATCGGCAGAATGCGGCTCAGATTAAAGAAAAATGCATATAACGAATAAAAAAGCTTTTTCAAGATGATTCTCCGTTATTTTCTTATTTTCAGCAAGATTTTTGCACCGATAACAATCAGAAAATCGGGCAAAAAGCCTGTTTTGGGTGAGTTTTTCAGCAACATAACAACTTTGAAAAGTCTGCTGTCAAGGCGTTCGTTGCCTTTGAATTTAAGGGTGATTCCGCCCTTTGGTTTTTTGCCGTTTCCGACAATTTCAAATATGGGCATTGATTGTCTGTAAACGCTTTGCAGGAATCCGTCATCAGGATTTTTTGCAACAACGCTGATAACGGGGTTTTCCGTAATTTCTGCTTTGGTGAAAAGCAGAGTGCCGATATCTTTTGTGATGGGGGCACACCTTGTCTTCGTTTCGGTACTCATTTTTGATTCAAGAAAAGCAATTCTGTTTTTCATATATTCAAGGGCTTCGTCACCCTCGGATACCCACAGAAGGCGATAAAATTCGTTTATCAATGCCGAATAATTCTTGAAAAGAATTTCCTGCAGATAATCTTCCTTATCTTTTGCGGAGCCGCTGAAATTGCTTTCTGCGCAGGAATAAATCATCTCCATTGATTTTGAAAAATCCTGCAGAAGCGGAACGTTTACTTTATGAGTAACGGAAAGAGTGTGTCTGCGGTATCTGAAAACCGCATTTTCAACTCCCGTGATTTTCGGTTTTGCGGTGTGAACAAACTGCATAAAGAATGCGCCGTCTTCGCTGTATTTCATTTCAGGGAAGCGCACTCCGCTTGCCTTCAGCGTTTTTGCCCTGTAGCATTTGTTGCTGACGAGAAAATTCCACAGCAGCCTTTTGTCATAGCAATCAATGGATTTATCCTTGACAAGCGAATCAACAACGGGGTTTGAGGCTCGGCTTATGCCGAAGCTTTCTACCCTGCAAAGGGCAATATCCGCCTGCGATTCATCAAGCGCATTGCACATTTGCTCAAGGGCATTTTCGCCCAGCAAATCGTCGCTGTCAAGGAAAAGAATATATTCTCCTTCAGCGCGGTCAATGCCGTTGTTTCTCGCCGCGGATACACCTGCATTCTCCTGAAAAACGGGCAGAATATTTGAGTGCTTTTCGGCATACGCTTCAATAATCTTACCCGTGCTGTCTGTTGAGCCGTCGTTAACAACAACAATCTGTATGTCCTTAAGACTCTGGCTCAGCAGACAGTCAAGAGTTTCCGATATAAAATTTTCGCTGTTATATGAGGGTACGATAACAGAAATTTTCATCTTATTTATCCCACTTAAGAACGGTTTTGCCGAAATGGCGGCTGATATCCTGGGCAAATGCTTCGTGAATATCATTTACTGTTCTGATATTGATAACGCTGCCGATGATATTTTCAAGATAAGCGGAAATATCGGGATGCTCTGCCAGCAAGTCCATCGTTTTCTGAAAATCATCAACACCGCTTCTGCTTGAACCGAAAAGGGACAAGCCTTTTTCAAGCACCATTCTTGTGTTAATGTCAACAAATCTTTCGCTTACGCCCATAAGTCCGATTGAACCTTCAGGGTTAATCATATCAATAATCTGTGCAATTGCAAAGCGTGAGCCTTCACCGCCTACGCACTCAAATGCGTGGTCGATTTTAAGTCCCTCGGGAACGTGGTCAACGTGATATGCGCCGTCTGCAAATGAGAAATAAGCAAGCTTGTCGTATACCGTGCCAAAAACGTAAAGCTTTGTGTCGGGATAAAGAGCTTTGAGCACAAGAGCTGTGATAAAGCCTACGTTGCCGTCGCCCCAGATGCCGATTGAGTTCTTTCTCTTGTGAGCGAACTTTTCAAAGCGGGCAATGGCGTGAACACAAACGCTGATAAGCTCGCTGAATGACGCAACCCTGAGGTCAACTCCGTCGGGCACACGAACAAGGTGGTCAGCAGGCATATCAATATAATCCCTCAGGAATCCGTCATATCCGCTGGAGCAGAAACGGCTTGAGGGCAGATAGTTTTCTGTAATAACCTCGTCAGTTTCCGTGGGGATGTTGGGCACGGGTACAACGGTTTCACCAACCTTGAACGTGCCTGTGGGGTCAAAAACAACCTTTGCAACGCACTCGTGAACAAGTGCCATAGGCAGTTTTGCCTTAAGGGCTTCGCGGCTTCTGTTGCCGAGGTAATAGCGTTGGTCTGCCTTACAGATTGAAAGATATACAGGGCGAAGAATAACGCTGTTTTTGATGTCGGGCTGCGTGCAGGCAACCTCAATCATACCGGGGGCGATTAATCTGTAAACTGAATTAATCATCTGAATCCTTGCCTTTCAGGAGAGTGTGAGCAACCTTCAAATCATAAGGATATGTGATTTTGATGTTGAAAACCTCACCCTCAACCATATAAACGTCTTTGTTCTTGATTGAGAAGATTTTGCAAGCGTCTGTAAGAATTGCCTTTTCATCCTCTGTGAGTGAGGAAAGAACTCTTTCAAGCTCCTTAAGGCGGAATGACTGGGGAGTCTGACCCTGGAACATCCTTGTTCTGTCGGGGATTGAAGTAATCATTTTGCCGTCCGCGCTTTCAACGATTGTGTCCGTTGCGGGGATTACCGTGTCGCAAGCGCCGTATTTGAGAGCGGCATCGACGTTTTCTTCAATGATTCTGTGAGTGAGGAAGGGTCTGACCGCATCGTGAGTAACGATGACGGTATCTTCGTCAGTTTCGTAGTTTTCCTCGATATATGCAATCGCATTTTCAAGAGTGCCGTTTCTTGTGGCACCGCCTGCAATTACGGTTACTTTCTTTCCTTCAGGGATGTGCTTCTTGATGAGAGCATTTGTGTGTGCAACCCAAGCCTTGGGGCAGAGCACAAGAATTTCATCAATTCTTTCGCTGATAAAAAACTTTTCAATGGTGTGGATAATAACGGGCTTTGTGCCAAGCTCAAGATACTGCTTGGGTGTGTCCGAATTACCCATACGGCTGCCGATGCCGCCTGCAAAAACTGCTGCAAAAACCATATTATCAGTCCTTTCGGTTATTTACCTTTAACCATTTCGTTATACTTTGCGCAGATTTCTTTTGCATCGCCCTGCGCAATGAGTTTGCCTTTTTCAAGAATAATTGCCTTGTTGCAGATATTAAGCACCTGCTCAACGCTGTGAGATACAAAAAGAACGGTTATGCCCTTGTCGAACATTGAGCGTATTTTTGCTTCACTTTTTTTTCTGAATTTTGCATCTCCAACGGAGAGAACTTCGTCCAGAATGAGAATTTCGGGCTGAACAGCGGTGGCGATTGCAAAGCCAAGCCTTGCTCTCATACCCGATGAATAATTCTTTACGGGAACGTTGATGAAATCGCCCAGTTCAGAGAATTCAACGATTTCGTCGTATTTTTCTTCAATGAACTTTCTTGAATAGCCCATTGTTGCACCGTAAAGGAAGATATTTTCCTTGCCTGAATAGTTCATATCGAATCCTGCGCCAAGCTCAAGCATGGGAGCGATAACACCGTTTACGCTGACGCTGCCCTTGGTGGGCTTAAGCACGCCTGCAATAACCTTGAGCAGGGTTGATTTGCCTGCACCGTTAAAGCCGAGAACGCCTACTCTGTCACCTTTTTCGATGGTAAATGAGATATCGTTCAGCGCCCAGAATTCTGTGAAATGGAGCTTTCTTGTGACAAGCTTTATGAAATATTCTTTAAGATTATCAACCTTTTCCTGGTTAAGGTTGAACATCATGCTCATATTGCTGACAACTATAGCGGGTTTAGCCATAACAAGCTCCTTCCTTTAAATGTGAAGAATGAATTTGTCCTGTTTCTTGTAGAACATCCACAGACCTGCAACAACGCACACAAGGCTGAATGCAAGAGCATAGAGCAGGTGATTTACGTTGAACATTTCGCCGTAGAGCACGCAGCTGCGGAACATTTCCGTGATTGAATAAAGGGGATTTGCCATCAGTGCATACTTGATAACCTTGCTTGCAATGTTCAGCTGCTCAACCTTGTAGAAAATGGGGGTCATATAGAAAAGGAGCATACAGAACACTTCGTAAAGATATTCAACGTCCTTGAAGAAGACCTCCATTGTGCAGAGAATGAGACCGATTCCCACGCTCAGGATCAGAAGAATCACAATAGGCACAACAGCGAGCAGGATATAGGGCGTAATGTGGGGCTGGTCTGCCGAGAAGAAATAGAAATAAATGATAAAGCAGGCGAGTACCAGCAGAGATATCAGGAACGTTACGAAATTTGCAATGACGTTTGAAAGGGGATAAATATATTTCGGAACGTAAACCTTTTTGATAACTGATGCGCTGAGTCTGATTGAACGCATTGCCCTTTTGGTTGATTGGGTGAAAAACTCATAGATAAGTCGTCCGCAAAGAAGATAAATGGGATAATTCACCATTGATGCATCTTTTCTGCCGAAGATTCCGCCAAAAACGAGCACAAGAACGATTGTTGTCATCAGCGGCTGCAAAAATGTCCAGAAGATACCGAGAACGGAGTTTCTGTACTGCAGTTTTATATTTTTGCGGACTATCTCATAGAGGAGATATCTGTACTTATAAAAATTCTTTAAGTATTTCATAAAAATCTCATTCCTTATAACTTTAAGCCCCATTTTGCAAAATAATTTAACATGGAGTTAATCTGAACAAGTTTGAGTTTAAAATTCTTTTTGGATTCGCGACCCCATTCGTGATAAACCGTTGCCTCGGGGCAATAAACCGTTCTTGATTCAAGGTTTACGCTACGGGTAAGGTCGCTGTCCTCAAAGTACATAAAATAGCGCTTGTCAAAACCGCCGAGCTTTTTGAAAAGCTCTGTTCTGATAAACATAAAACAGCCTGTTGCGTTCTGAATATCAACGGGTTTTGAAAGGTCACGGTCAAGCATTGCGTATTCCCTGAGCAGTTTGCTTGGCTCTCCGTCGCCTCTCATTCTGCTTGCAACAAGATATTTGAGGCAAGGCGCTTTTTTGCCGAGAATCTGGAGTCTGCCGTCGGGAAATCTGATTTCGGGGGATGCCATACCGACGTCCTCGTTTTTATCAAGAAAGTCGGAAAGCTTTGAAATTGCGTCATCCTTGAGGATGATATCGGGATTGATGATTACGTGGTAGTCGGAATCCAGCTTGTCCAGAACAATATTGTGTCCTGCACCGAAACCGATGTTGCCGCCGCTTCTGATGAGCGTAACCTGAGGGTAATCTTTTTCAATCAGCTCGATTGTTCCGTCTGTTGAGCCGTTATCGACCACGTAAAGACGGAAGGGAGCTTTTGTATGTTCAAGAAGTGAACTTAACGCATTGCCGATGGTGGCAATGTTGTTGTAAGTCACGATACAACCTGTTACGGTTTTCATATAAACTTATATTCCTTTCCAAGGCACATATTGGAAACTACTTTACCTTTGCCAAAGACAAAAACATTTTTACACGCCATCTGATTTTTTGCACAAGACTTGTCTTGCCGCCAGTTACGTTGTCGCCGTGTCTGCGCCACTTGATAAGCGGCTTGTCAAGCAAGACGACTTTGTAACCCAGTTTTATAGCCGAGAGGGCAATCCACCAGTCGTGCATGGGCAATTCCTTGGGGAAGGGGAGAGTGTCCAGCGCAACCTGCTTTGTGAACGCCATACAGCAACCCACAAAAGTGTTTCTGATGAGGTTGTGTCTGAAATCGGCATTTGAGCCGTGGATTGCAAAAAATGAAGGCTCTGTAATATTGAGATCGCCGTCGGTCACCGCCGCATCGTGAAGCACAAGGTCTGCGCCGTTGGCAATTTCTGCCATAACGCAGCTTACCTTGTCGGGCATCCACACGTCATCCTGGTCACACAGAAAAATCACGTCGCCCGAGCAGGCACGCAGGGCGTTTTCAAAATTTTCAACAACGCCCTTGCTGCGACCCTCAATATATTTTATTCTTTTGTCTTTGTTTGCGTATTGTTCAATGACGTCTCGGGTAAACCCCTGAGGAAAATCGTCGCTGACGATTATTTCGTCATTCTCGCCAAGCTGGGGAAGGATGGAATCCAGCTGCTCGGCTATGAATTGCTCACCTTTGTATGCGGCGAGCGCAACCGAAATTTTCATATCAGTCGATGGACTTCATTGTGGGGAAGAGAAGAACGTCTCTGATTGCCTGTGAATCGGTGAGGAGCATACACATTCTGTCGATACCGAAACCGATACCGCCTGTGGGTGCCATACCGTATTCAAGAGCCATAAGGAAATCTTCGTCGGTTGTATTTGCTTCATCGTCGCCCTGTGCGAGCTGAGCTTCCTGAGCTTTGAAACGTTCTCTCTGGTCGATGGGATCGTTAAGCTCGGAATAAGCGTTTGCCATTTCCCAACCATTCATAAAGAACTCGAAACGCTCAACGAAGTTGGGATCTTCGGGCTTTTTCTTTGTGAGGGGAGAAATCTCAATGGGATGATCCATAACAAACGTAGGCTGAATGAGATGCTCCTCTGCATATTCTTCAAAGAACATTGCAAGGATATCGCCCTTGCCGTGTCTCTTTTCGTATTCGATGTGGTGCTTGTCAGCGAGTGCTCTTGCATCCTCGAGAGTTTCAACCTCGTTCCAGTCAATGCCTGCATACTTCTTGACTGCGTCAACCATTGTGATGCGTTCAAAGGGCTTGCCGAGGTCCATTTCAACACCGTTGAAGGTGATTGTTGTTGTGCCGAGGACAGCCTGAGCAACGTGACGGTAGAGATTTTCGGTAAGATCCATCATACCGTTGTAGTCGGTGTATGCCTGATAGAGTTCCATAAGAGTGAACTCGGGGTTGTGACGGGTATCAACACCTTCGTTTCTGAAAACTCTGCCGATTTCATAAACCTTTTCAAGACCGCCTACGATAAGACGCTTGAGGTAAAGCTCAAGAGAAATACGGAGCTTGAAATCCTCATCAAGTGCGTTGTGGTGAGTTTCAAAGGGTCTTGCAGCGGCACCGCCTGCGTTTGAAACAAGGATGGGTGTTTCAACCTCAAGGAAGCCCTGCGAATCAAGGTAGTTTCTGATTTCTCTGATGATAAGTGAACGCTTGATGAAGGTGTCCTTAACGTCGGGATTCATAATGAGGTCAAGGTAACGCCTTCTGTAGCGAGTGTCGGTATTTGTGAGACCGTGGAATTTTTCGGGAAGGGGAAGAAGTGACTTTGTGAGAAGCTTGATTTCCTTTGCGTGAACGGAAACTTCGCCTCTTCTTGTTCTGAAAACAAAGCCTTTTACTTCAACGATATCACCGATATCCCACTTTTTGAATTCTGCAAAGTTTTCTTCACCGATTTCGTCAATCTTAACGTAAATCTGCATTCTGCCGCTGCGGTCTCTGATATCAATGAAGTTAGCTTTACCCATATCTCTGCGACTCATAATACGTCCGCAGATTGAAACGTCTGTGTTTTCGAGCTCTTCAAAACGCTCAACTATTTCAGCATTGTGAATTGACTGCTCTGCAAGTGTAATCTGGAAAGGGTCTTTGCCTGCAGCCTGAAGTGCCTCGAGTTTTTCAACTCTGATTTGTCTGAGTTCGTTTGTGTCCTGCACCTGCTCTTCTTCGGGAGCGGCGTTTACAATCTTTTCTTCAGCCATTTTTAGTATTCCTTTCTGGTCAAAAAAGCGACAGGAGAGGAGAGTGCCCTCCGAAACCTATCGCCGTAATTTTGAAGTTTTTTATTTTGAAATTGCAAGAACCTTAAGTTTGATAACTGCGCCTGAGGGTGTGTGTGCCTCAGCGATATCGCCAACTTTCTTTCCGAGGAGTGCGGCACCTACGGGTGAAAGGTCTGAGATGATGCCGTTTGAAATGTCGCTCTTACCGAGAATTTTGTATTCAGCAAACTTTTCTTCGTCGTCATCGTCAAGGTCGATGTCCTCAACCTTAACCTTTGAGCCTACGCGTACGGTTTCTGTTGTGAGTTCATCTTCGTCAAGAATGGTAGCGTTGCGGAGCTGAGCCTCAAGCTTGGCTATTTCGGCTTCCATCTTAGCCTGCTCGTTCATCGCCTCATCATATTCTGCGTTTTCTGAAAGGTCACCGTGTGAGCGAGCTTCCTTGATTTTTTCTGCAATGTCGTCTCTTCCCTCGGTTTTGAGCTGATTGAGTTTTGCACTCAGCTTGTTGTAATCTTCGCGGGTGAGAACTGTCTGTTTTCCCATTTTTGTGTATCTCCTTTAATATGAAATATTATACGGGTTTTATTATCCGCTATATTATAATATATATATATAATAATGTCAAGTTTTTTCAATTCTGTTGCAGTCAGTCATATCTTACCTTCGGCAAAGCACAGCAGACAGTTTTCGGGACGGACATTTTTGCACTTGTTGCAGCTGCTTTCAAGTCGGGAAAAACGGCTTTGTTTGTATTCGGAGCTTCCGCAAAGTTCCGTTATTGCACCTGCAAAGTCAATTCCGTCAATGCTTTCGGGAATGATTTCCTTGTGGTGAGGATTGAGTGATATTCCGTAGCCTTTGAGATGAAGTTTGCCGCAGGTTTTGTTCTTGTGGCAAAAAACAGCGGCATTCTCGGCTTTCGGAGACAGTCTTCCGTCACAACAGATAACAATATCAGGCTTTGCTGTGGGTTCATAATCCGAACGGAGAATGACGGATGCTCCGTATTCGTTGAACGCCTTTTCGCAGGCAACCGCATATCTTTCAGGATGTGACGTTATTATTCTGAGCGTTGACGCAAGAGGTAAAAGTGCATCCAGGCAGGAGGAATGGCGGGCATTTGCGTCTGTCAGGGTAATATTTATGTTTTCGGGAGCAATGGCAGCTTTTTTTATGGTTTCTGCGGCTGTGTTGAAGGTCAGCCGTGAGTGCATCGCCGAGGGAGAGAATCTGCGTATTTTTCCGCAATCCGGCAGAGTGAGCGTTCTGGGAGCGACAATTCTTGAGGCGTATCTGTTGCATTTCTTTTCTACGGCATTCCACGCAGACGGAGAGATTTTTTCGGGAATATCCAGAAAATAAAAAGGCAACCCGTTTTCCGTGGATACGGATTGCAGGCAGGTACTGTCAATTACTTTTTTGATTTTTATGTTTACAAACAGTCCCTTCGGCACGGGATTTACCCTTAAAACAACAAACACACCATCGCTCCTTCTGACACGGCTTTCTATAAGCCTATGCAACAAATGATGCGATGATGTGTAATTTTATTCTTCGTCTATAAAAACAAGTTCAAGTTCTTCGTCGGTTAATTCTCTGCAATCTCCTTCTGCAAGAGAGGTGTCAAGCTTGAGAGAGCCGATCTGCAGTCTGCGGAGCTGCTCGACGTTATTTCCAAGAGCGTGGAACATCCTTTTGACCTGATGATATTTGCCCTCTCTTATTTTGATTTCGGCGGCAGGCAAACCGTTGACGGTTATGGGTTTTACCTTTGCAGGCAAGCATTCCGTGCCGTCACCGAGAGTAATTCCTTCTTCCAGCTTTCTGACGTCGTTTTCATCAATGGGAAAGGATAAAACCGCTTGATACGTTTTATACACGTGATGGGCAGGACTCATAATTTTGTGAGCAAAAGCACCGTCATCCGTGATGATGAGCAGACCTGTTGTATCTCTGTCGAGTCTGCCGGCAGGGAAAAGACTGCGCCTTTTGAGAGAATCGGGGATTATGTCAATAACAGTCTTCTTTTTCGGGTCTGTTGTTGCGCTGATTACACCCTGCGGCTTGTTGAGCATAATGTAAACGTGGTCTTTGGCAATGAAGTTATAACCTTTTACAAAAATGTCATCAACCTCGGGGTCAACAAGCTCTTCCGCACGCAGAACAACCGCCGAGTTGACGGTTACGGCAGCATCCTTGATGAGCTTGCGTGCATCCTTTCTGGACACGTTGCAGTTAAGGGCTATTAATTTGTCAAGTCTTTTTAAACCCATAGTAACCTCTGTCAAATGAAAAGGGTCGGTAGTTAGCCGACCCTTGGAAATTTAGCTTAAATTATGCAAGCTCTGCGAAGTACTTGATTGTACGAACCATCTGGCTTGTGTAGCTGTTCTCGTTGTCATACCAAGCAACAACCTGAACCTGATAGAGACCGTCTTCAATCTTTGTAACCATTGTCTGAGTAGCATCGAAGAGTGAACCGTATGTGATACCGATGATATCGCTTGAAACGAGTTCTTCTTCTGTGTAGCCGAATGAAGCTGATGAAGCAGCCTTCATAGCAGCGTTGATGCCTTCCTTAGTAACGTTGTCACCCTTAACAACTGCAACAAGAAGAGTTGTTGAGCCGGTGGGAACGGGAACTCTCTGTGCTGAGCCGATAAGCTTGCCGTTGAGCTCGGGGATAACAAGACCGATAGCCTTAGCAGCGCCTGTTGAGTTGGGAACGATGTTAGCTGCAGCAGCTCTTGCTCTGCGGAGGTCGCCCTTTCTGTGAGGACCGTCGAGAACCATCTGATCGCCTGTGTAAGCGTGAACTGTTGTCATGATACCGCTCTGGATGGGAGCATAATCATTGAGAGCCTTTGCCATGGGAGCAAGGCAGTTTGTTGTGCATGATGCAGCTGAGATGATTGTGTCATCAGCTGTAAGAGTGCCTTCGTTTACGCTGTAAACGATTGTGGGAAGGTCGTTGCCTGCGGGAGCAGAAATAACAACTTTCTTTGCACCTGCATCGATGTGAGCCTGGCTCTTAGCCTTTGAGCAGTAGAAACCTGTGCACTCAAGAACAACGTCAACGCCGATTTCGCCCCAGGGGAGCTCAGCTGCGTTAGCCTTTGCGTAGATCTTGATTTCCTTGCCGTCTACTGTGATGCTTTCTTCGCCTGCAACTACTGTGTCAGCAAGAGCGTATCTGCCCTGAGCTGAGTCGTACTTGAGAAGGTGAGCGAGCATTGCGGGATTTGTAAGGTCGTTGATAGCAACGATTTCGTAGCCTTCTGCGCCGAACATCTGACGGAAAGCAAGACGACCGATGCGGCCGAAACCGTTAATTGCAACTTTAACTGCCATAGTGAATTACCTCCAAAAAAATAATTTTAATTTTTGACCGTATTTATTTTATACATTTTCAGGGAAATATGCAACAGTTTTTTATTAATTTTTGTAATTTTGTGAAAGTTTTGGTATTCTGACCAAAATTATTGCCAACTGGGGCTAAAAGGGTGCAAAACTGACGAACAAAAACGTTTTATTTGTGATACTTTCCGCCGCTTGAAATCATAAATGCTCGGTAAATCTGTTCAAGCAACATAACTCTTGCAAGCTGGTGAGGGAAGGTCATAGGGCTCATTGACAGCCTGAATTTTGCTCTGCTTTTGACCGCAGGGGATAATCCGTGGGAACCACCGATAATAAAACACAGCGAGCCGAAGCCCGAAACGGCACATTTGTCAATCTCTTTTGAAAAGCTTTCGGATGAAAGTTCCTTGCCCTCAATGCAAAGTGAAAATACTGCATCTGTGGCGGAAATTTTGGAAAGAATCCGCTGACTTTCATCGTTTAACGCAGCTTCAATCTGAGCTTCGTTGGGGTTGTCGGGCAGCCTTGCGGGAGTGAGCTCGGTAACCTTGAGTTTGCAGAATGCGCCCAGTCTTTTTTCGTATTCAGCGCAGGCGTTGCGAAGGTAATCTTCCTTGAGCTTTCCCACGCAGATTATGTTGATATTGATCATTGTTCTGTCTCCTAAAATGCAATCACGGGATTGCGGTCACCTGCCACGCTGAGCAGGTAATCCAGATTTTCCGTTGCGCCCGCCATTTTCATTGCTGATCTTGTGGTTTCGTACGCAAGAACGGGCATATTGTTTTCCTTGCTCAGGTGTCCGAGTACAAATCTTGTTGTGCCCGATTCCATCAATTTAACCGCAGTTTCAGCACAACTTTCGTTGGAAAGATGTCCGTGATCCGAGAGAATTCGCTCTTTGAGAAAAAACGGATAAGGTCCGTTTTTCAGCATACCCACGTCGTGGTTGGATTCAAGCAGCACAAGGTCGCAGCCGCAGATTGCGTCCATAACGGTGCCCGTTATTTTGCCGATATCCGTGGCAACGGCAAGACGTTTTCCGTCGGGCATCACAAACGTATAACCCATACTTTCAAGGCTGTCGTGAGGTGTTCTGAACGGGCGGATGAATATGCCGCCTGCCTCCATTCCGCCTGAGGGAATTATATCAGCGGTCATCTTGGGAGTAATGACACCTGCCTGTTCCATACCTTTCATTGTGCCTTCGGATGAATATACTTTTACTCCGTGACGCTCGGCAAAAACACGTACTCCGTTGATGTGGTCTGCGTGCTCGTGAGTAACAAAAATTGCGGAAATTGAGTTGGGATCGACGTCGATTTCCCTGAGAGCATCCGCCGTTTTTTTTGCACTCACACCTACGTCAATCAGCACTCCGCCCTGCGATGAGCCTACGTATGTGCAGTTACCGCTGCTTGATGAAAATAATGAACAAAAACGTGCCATACTTATCCTTCCGATGTTTTTTATACTAAATTAGGGCTGCTCGGAAAAGAACAGCCCTATATTTAATACAATTATATTATCTCAACCTGCACTTGTCAGGCTGTTGGGTTCGGGACAGAATACACGCTTGATGTCTGCACCGATACCTCTGAATTTTTCAACAACGTATTCGTAGCCTCTGTCAATGTGAAGAATGTCTTCGATCTCGGTCACGCCGCTTGCCGCAAGTCCTGCAATAATCATTGCGGCGCCTGCACGCAGGTCATCTGCCTTGACGGGCGCGCCCTTAAGTTGCTCAACGCCCTGAATCACGGCAAGCTGACCGTCTGCCTTGATATCCGCACCCATTCTGTTAAGCTGCTCTGCGTAACGGAATCTGTTTGACCAGATGCTTTCCGAAATGATGCTTGTGCCATCTGCAAGTGCGAGAAGCACAGCCATCTGAGGCTGCATATCCGTGGGGAATCCGGGGTGGGGCATTGTTTTTACCGTGCATTTATCGGGACGCTTGTCAAGAGAAACTCTGACAGCATCGTCATATTCTTCAACAGTTACACCGCATTCAATAAGCTTTGTTGAAATTGATTCAAGGTGCTTGGGGATAACGTTCTTTATCAGCACATCACCCTTTGTTGCAGCGGCGGCAACCATATACGTGCCTGCTTCAATCTGGTCGGGAATGATTGAATACGTGCAGCCGTGAAGGCGTTCAACACCTCTCACTTTGATAACGTCTGTACCTGCACCTCTGATATCAGCACCCATAGAGTTGAGGAAGTTTGCAAGGTCAACAATATGAGGTTCCTTTGCGGCGTTTTCAATAACCGTGAGACCTTCTGCCCTTACTGCGGCAAGAAGAATGTTGACGGTTGCGCCAACGGAAACCATATCGAGATAAATGGGGCTGCCGATGAGTTTTTCTGCTTCCGCCTCAACGTTTGCGTTATCTTCAACGGAAACTTTTGCACCGAGAAGTTCAAAGCCCTTTATGTGCTGGTCAATGGGTCTTGCACCCAGATAACAGCCGCCGGGCATTGCAACCCTTGCTCTGGAAAATCTGCCCAGAAGAGCACCGATGAAGTAATACGATGCACGCAGATGCTTAGTCATATCGTGAGAGATGACGTATGAGTTGACGTGGCGTGAATCTATTTCAATTGTGTTTTTGTTGAGGAGTTTGACACCTGCGCCGATGTGCTTGAGAATTTTCATCATATAGTTTACGTCGCTGATGGAAACGGGAAGATTCTCGATTACACACACATCCTGCGAAAGAATGGCAGCAGGGATAATCGCAAGGGCGGCGTTTTTGGCTCCGCTGATTTCAACTTCGCCGCGAAGGGGGGATCCGCCGTTGATTATGAATTTCTCCAAGAGACTTACCCTCTTTCATTAATTGACTATTTATATTAAATCAAAGATAATACTCATAAACCTAAAACATTATATCACCAAATTCTCTGTTTGAAAAGACCCTAATTTAAAATTATGCCATAAATTTTTAAAAAAATTTGCCGAAAAGACCATTTTTACTTCCTCAAAAGAAAAAAGTTTTTTCTCTGCACAGAAAACTATATCTAGTATGCCTTAAAACAGAGTGCCTATATGCTGATGCAGAAGTATTTTTAAAAGGCAGAGTAGACAAAAAGTGACGGATGATTTTGTTTACTTCAAACAATAACATTTTCTACCAAATTGTATTTGTAGTTTTTGAACAAAAACCGTCCCAAACGTTTATTATCAACACTTTTTACGGTAAAATTGACCAAAATTCAACGGAATAAGCAGGGGACAGGCTGTTACTTTGATATTTTTTCCAACAGGTTGGACAAAGCTTTTATCGGTCACTTTTTTGCAAAAATTTGGTAAAAATTAATAAAAACAGCCCGAAATTCAAAAAAAATTCAAAAAAATATCAAAAAAAACTGAATATTTCTATTGCAAAATCATTGCCTGTTGTGTAAAATGTATATGTCCCAATGGTCAATTTGTATAAAATCAATAAAAAGCTGTAATGAAGTCAAAACAATTCGAATGAGGGGTAATAATTATGTCTAACAGAATTTTTCAGGGTCTTGTTCATCAGATGCGTGATGCAGTTGGAAGGACTCTTGGCGTAATTGACGAAACAGGCACAATAATCGCCTGCAGCGACCTTAGCAAAATCGGAGAAGTTATTTCAACCGCAAACGACGTTTTCGGTGACAATGATCTTCACTATATTAACGGATATACTTTCTGCAATTTCGGCACACATATTCAGACAGAATATGCCGTTTTTGTTGATGGAACAGATGAACTTGCAGGCAGATTTGCGGCTGTTTGCTGTGTTTCGCTTGAAAATCTCAAACAGTATTATGAAGAAAAGTTTGACAGGGGCAACTTTATCAAGAACGTAATTCTCGATAATATTCTTCCCGGAGATATCTATCTCAAGTCAAGAGAACTCCGATTCAATGCTGAGGCAACAAGAGTTGTTCTGCTTATCAGAATCACCGACCATAACGATGCAGCCGTGTTTGATGCAGTTCAGAATCTTTTCCCTGACAAGAGCAAGGATTTTGTAATCAACATAAATGAACACGACATTGCAATCGTTAAGGAAGTCAGAAACAATATTGAAACAAAAGATCTTGAAAAGCTTGCACGCTCGATTTCAGATTCATTGAGCACAGAGCTTTACACTCACGTGCTTGTAGGTATAGGCACAACAATCGAAGGTATCAAAGACCTTGCACGCTCATTCAAAGAGGCTCAGATTGCCCTTGAAGTAGGCAAAGTTTTTGACACCGAAAAAACAATTGTCAGCTACGAAAATCTCGGCATAGCAAGACTTATCTATCAGCTTCCCTCAACACTTTGCGATATGTTCCTCAGAGAAGTGTTCAAGAGAGGCTCAATTGAAAGTCTTGACCACGAAACTCTGTTCACAATCCAGCGTTTCTTTGAGAATAACCTCAACGTTTCCGAAACCTCAAGAAAGTTGTTTGTTCACAGAAATACTCTTGTTTACAGACTTGAAAAAATCAAGAAGCTTACAGGTCTTGACCTGAGAGAGTTTGACGATGCAATCGTATTCAAAGTAGCTCTTATGGTAAAGAAGTATCTTGATGCAAAGCCTGTTAAATATTAATTGAACGTTACACCGGATTTCGATATCTGCCAAAATAATTTTAAGGATATGGTACAGTGATTCAGTTTTTGAACGTTTCCAAAAAGTATGACAACGGCACTCATGCTTTAAAAGATATAAACCTTACTATCAACAAGGGCGAATTTGTTTTTGTTGTCGGCTCATCGGGTGCAGGTAAAAGTACCTTCCTCAAGCTGATGATGAGAGAAGAAGTGCCTTCGTCAGGAACAATAGTTGTTGACGATGTTGATTTGACAAAGATAAAGAAGAGGGATATCCCCAAATTCCGCCGCAGACTCGGCATAGTTTTCCAGGATTTCAGGCTTATCCCCAATATGACAGTTTTTGATAACGTTGCATTCGCAATGCGAGTTATCGGTACCAAAGAAAAAAAGATCGGACGCAGAGTTCCTTACGTGCTCAGCCTTATGGGACTCAACGAAAAAGCCCGTTGCTATCCTCAGGAGCTTTCAGGCGGTGAGCAGCAGCGAGTTGCCCTTGCAAGAGCTCTTGCAAACAATGCGGAAATCATTATTGCGGACGAGCCTACGGGTAACGTTGACCCCCAGATGAGCTATGAAATCGTTGATTTGCTTATGCGTCTTAACGAGGCAGGCACAACGGTTATTATGGTTACCCACGAACACAGCCTTGTGCGTTGTTTTGACAAGCGCGTTATCATCCTTGATAAGGGTGAGGTTGTTTCGGACGGCGGTGTGCTTGTAAGAGAAGCCGCAACTTCCCATATCAATCCCGTAAGTGAGATTGAAAATGAATACGTTGTTCCTCCCGAAGAGGATTATTCCGCCTATACCCAGGGCACTTCCGCCCAGGCATCGGTGAATGATGGCGATGCATCCGCAGAGCCTGCGGATATTTATGTTACTGCGGGAGGCGAAAATAATGGGTAAAATGAGATATCTGACCAAAGAAGGTTTTCGCAACCTCAGGGTCAACAAATTAATGTCCATTGCGTCAATCACCGTGCTTTTCAGCTGTCTTATGCTTATCGGAATTGCTTTTATGCTCCTTGTGAATATTCAGGCATTTATCTCAGGCATTGAGGCTGAAAACGTTATTATGGTTTATGCCGACCTTGACGGCAGCGATTATGATTATATGGCTCTCGGCAGTCATCTGCGTGCGCTTGATAATATAATGTCGGTTGAAGCGGTGGAAAAAGAAGCTGCTTATGAAGCGATTCTTGCCGAGATGGATGAAAATCTGAGGCTCTATCTCAGCGGTCTTGATGAAAATCCTCTTCCCGATGCATACAGAGTAACGGTGACGGATATGTCAGGCTTTGAGTCTGTTGTTGATGAAATCAAAAAGCTTGACGGAATAGAAAGAGTTTATGAAAACAGCACCCTTGCAAGGCAGTTGGAGGGAGTAAGGAATTCCGTAACCTACATAAGCCTTGGAATCATAGTTCTTTTGCTTATTGTTTCTCTGTTTATCATTTCAAACACAATCAAAGTTACAATGTTCAGCCGTCGCCTTGAAATCAGCATTATGAAAAGCGTCGGTGCAACCAACTCCTTCATCCGCTGGCCCTTTATGGTTGAAGGAATTTTAATCGGTGTCATTGCCGGCATACTTGCCACGGGCGCCGTATGGGGTGTTTATGAGTTTGCCCTGACTTCATTCACGTCAATGCTTTCAGGTTTTGGCGGCGAGGTTCAGGTGCGTTTCCTTGATTATGCTCTTTATCTCGTTGCGGCTTTTGTAGGTATCGGCATTTTCACGGGCATTTTCGGCAGTGCAACGTCGATCAGAAAATACCTTAAGGAAAGGAAGTTCGTAGAGCTTGAAGACTAAAACAAGCAGAAGAATTTTTTGCCTTGTTCTTGCTCTCATCTGTGCATTTTCAGCAATGGTTATGCCTCACGCTTCGGCAAAAACCCTTGAAGAAATGAACGCTGAATATGAGCAGATCGAAAAGGACATTCAGGAAAATCAGGAAAAGCTTGAAGAAGTTCAGCAGGACATCAAGACAAACGAGCAAAAGCTTGACAACCTTAACAGCCAGATTGATAAAATAAACGATCAGCTTGATATTCTTGATGAGAGTATCAACGTACTCAATAAAGATATCAACTCATTGCAGAATGATATCACCTCAACTACAAATGATATAAATGAAATCACTATCCGCAAGGAAGAGATTCTTGTTCAGATTGAAGAAACTCAGGCACTTATGGATGAAACCGAGGATATGCTCCTTGCCAGAATCCGTGAGAATTATATGTCGGGCGGTCAGGGTTCAACAATTGAAATTCTGCTTATGAGCGATGATATTTCATCATTCTTTGCAAGAAAAGAACTCATCACCCGTGTGTCTGAAAACGATGCTGCTCTTGTTGCAGAGCTTTCCGAAAAGATTGCTCAGCTCAATGCACTTCAGGCAGAGCTTGATGCCAAGAAAATCGAACTTGAGGTAAAGGAAACGGAGCTTAATACTCAGATGGGTGACCTTACCGAAAAGCAGGATGACCTTGAAAGCAGCAAGGATGCTCAAGAAAGCAAGAAAAGCGACGTAACAAAGAAGCAGAACGAGGTTAAATATCTTCTGGATGACCTTGATAAGGACAGCGATGCGTATAAAGCAGCCATCAAGCGTAAGGAAAAAGAGCGTGCAGCTCTTGAAGCTGAAATTGAGGCGGCAATCAAGGCGAACGGTTCAACAGAAGGTGACAAACCCGCTGAAGAAATCAAAAACGACGGTAAGATGATGTGGCCCGTTCCCGGTTCAACAAGACTTACCGCAACCTATCCCTCATACAGCGACGGCAGTGCTCATTGGGGTATTGATATTGTCAGAACAGACGTTACAACCAAGGGTTCACCTTTCCGTGCGGCTCAGGGCGGCAAGGTTATCACCGCCTATAACGACGGCAATTGGAACTATGGCTTTGGCAACTACTGTATCATTGACCACGGTGACGGTAAACACACTCTTTATGCCCACGCACAGAGGCTCAACGTAAGTGTAGGCGACGTTGTTGAAAAAGGAGAGCAGATAGGTCTTATCGGCGATACTGGTAACACCACAGGTCCTCACCTCCATTTTGAGGTCAGAATCAAGCGTTCAGACGGAAGTGTTGACAGAGTCAATCCTCTGAACTACGTTTCAAAACCCTAAAAAATCAAGGCGGCTTAATGCCGCCTTTTTTTGAAAGAAAGGATGACCGCTTATGAATAAAAAGATTTCTGTCGGTCTGTGCATATCCCTTGTTATAATTTTTGTTACGCTGACTTTTGCGGTGACAATGGTTGCGTCAAAGCAGATTTTCAGCGGAATAATGAACAACATTTCTCAGCGATCACAAGCATATCAGTCCGTTGATGAAATAAGTCAGATTGTTTCCAATTATTTTTATGGTTCTGTCAGCGACCAGAACAGACTTAACGCGGCTCTTTCTGAGGGTTACGTCAACGGTCTGGGAGATTCGAACAGTAAATACCTCAACGCAACCGAGTACGCTTCATACACAGAAATGCTTAAAGGCGGAATCACGGGTGTGGGAATCGAAACGGCTTATAACTATCAGAATGCGGAATTTGTTGTAACTTACGTTTATGAGGGTTCACCTGCAGAAAAGGCAGGCTTGCAGGCGCTTGACGTTATAACCGCCATAGACAACACAACCGTGACTATGAGCAATTTTGCTCAGCTTCAGAATATGCTTTACGGCAACATTCTTTCCTCGGTTTCCGTTGAATATGAAAGAGACGGAGAAACAAAAGTCGAGGAGATTATGCTCGGCTTTGCAATCCCCGGCGTAAAGAGCAAAGCTTACGGCAACGTAGGTTATATCAAAATCAGCGGATTCTATAAAAATACCGCCGCAGAATTCAAGGCGGCGGTGGAAAAACTTATTGCAAACGGCGCAGAGAGCCTTGTTTTTGACGTCCGTGATGTTTCAAGCGGAACGATTGACTACGCGGCACAGGTGATTGATGTTATTGTCCCTGCGATTTCGGATAACATTGCGGTTGCGAAGGGCAAGGACGGCAACGTATATAAGGACAAGATTTATACTGCGGAAAACACAAGCTTTTCAATGCCTTTTGCCGTGCTTGTCAACGGCGGCACAAGCGGACCTGCCGAGCTTTTTGCGTGTGATATGCGTGACATAAGTCAGGCTCACGTTATCGGTACCCGTACTGCAGGCAACGGCACGATGCAGGAGCTTTTTGCTCTTGAAGACGGCGGTGCTGTGCTTCTGACTGTTGCGCTTGTTGAGCCGAAAGGCGGTGCAGCCGCAGTTTATGATAAGGTCGGAGTGGAGCCTACCGTTGAAGTAACTCTCAACGCAAGCGGATACAACGCAGAGCTTCTTTCTGCGGAGCAGGATAATCAGCTTTCAACGGCACTTAATATGTTGGCATCCTAAAATCTCCGTCTTAACTCCGTAACCTTTCCCAGAATTGTTACGGGAAGACTTTCAATTTCATCTTCTGAGAAAAGCAGAGGCTCAAATACAGGATTTTCAGGCACAAGCATCAGGCTTGTGCCTTTTTTTATTACTCGTTTAACCGAAACGTCGCTGGGTCCGATTGCAACGGCGGCAATATCGCCGCTTCTGACCTCGCAACGGCGGTCGATTATAACTGTGTCATCAAGCTGAAGGGTCGGAGCCATTCCGCCGTCATTGATGGTCAGCGCAAAAAAATCAACACCGCCCAGCTTTTCTTCCGCCGCATCGGCGCTTATGCGCTCAAAGCCGGGAATACGGTTTTTATCTTTGGGTTTTTCTATTCCAAGCAGAGTTTCAACAGAAACCCCGAAAACACCTGACAACAGTTTGAGACTGTTTGTGTCAGGCATTGTTCTTCCGTTTTCCCATTGACTGACTGCGGTTTGATGCACACAGCAAAGATCTGCAAGCTGCTTCTGGGAGATTTTTCTGCTTATTCTCAATTCTTTTATAACGTTCATTCTTCTCTCTCCGAACATTTTAATTGTTACACTATTATTATGAGTGAAACTATTGTGAATGTCAAGTGAAATTGTAAAATTATAAAATTCTCTCTTGACAAGCAAACAAATGTTCGTTATAATCAATAGCGTAGCTATTAAAAAGAGGAGGCGCGAATGAAGAAAAAAGACAAAAACACAGACGTAAGGGAGCAATTTCCAAGCCGCGAAGAGATCAGAACGGCGCAACTTGCCTGTTGCGGCAGATGCTGCACCCAATGCGAATCGCCTGCGGAATATGCGTGGCGCAAGCGGGACGTGGATATGGCAATTTTGCTTGAAAAGGCTATAGCCAATGAGCTGACCCCAACGGAGAGGGAGACAATTGTTGACCATTGGTACAATAACGAGAGTGTGTCACAGATAGCCGAAAAGCGGGGGATAAATCCGTCTGCCGTGAACCGCACTCTTAACCGTGCGCAGGAGCGGCTTGAGAGAGTGCTCAGCTATGCGATCTGTTATCAGCGTATGCAGAGTGATGAAAGTGTTGTGCCCGTTGTTCTGGGGAGGGCAAGAGTGATAGCTGCGGCGCGGAACGGGGTTGACGGTACGGCAGGTGACAGAATAACCCGTTTGCGTAAAAGTCAGAACCTTACCCGTGAAATTCTGGCACAGGCTATTGATATAACCGTCAGAAGGCTTGGTCAGCTTGAGGAGAACGGAGTGCCATCAGGTGAAGAACTTGCAACGCTGAGCAATTTCTTCGGCGTAACAGCAGATTTTATTCTGAAAGGAGAATCGGATGAGTAATAAAACTTTAAGAGAACTTGGCGAAGAATATGAGGCGGCAGCATTGCAGGTAAAAAGAAGGATTGATGAAAAAAGGAAGCAGCTCAGGAGTCTTGATGACAGTATTTGCTCCAATGAAGCATACGTTCTGAAATCCGAGTTGCAGTATCTCTATGCGGAACATAGAGAAGCACAGGAAATTGCGGAGTATCTGAAAAGCTATTATGAGCCTCATTCGGGGTGCATACAACTTTTTGACTATTAATTTTGTAAAAAAGCTTGACAAATAAGGATAAGTTCATATATAATTACTCCTGCGCTCAGCGGCGCAGAGTCGGACGTTTAGCTCAGCTGGTAGAGCATTCGCTTGACGTGCGAAGGGTCAGCGGTTCAAGTCCGTTAACGTCCACCAACGAAAAAAGCCTTGAAATCATATCGATTTCAAGGCTTTTTCTTTTTTTAATATTTTCTTATTTATTTCAGAACTTTTTTCAGGTACATACCTGTGTATGACTCTTTGCATTCGGCAACTTCCTCGGGAGTGCCCTGTGCAACTATTTTTCCGCCGCCGTTACCGCCCTCCGGACCGAGGTCGATGATATGGTCGGCGATTTTTATTACGTCAAGGTTGTGCTCAATAACGATGACCGTGTTGCCTTTGTCAACAAATCTCTGAAGCACTTCGATGAGTCTGTGAACGTCGGCTGTATGCAGACCCGTTGTCGGCTCGTCAAGAATATAAACGGTTTTGCCTGTTGACTGCCTTGCAAGTTCGGTTGCAAGCTTGACTCTCTGGGCTTCGCCGCCTGAAAGGGTGGTTGCAGGCTGACCGATTTTTACGTATCCGAGACCTACGTCGTAGAGGGTTTTGATTTTACGGTGAATTTTGGGGATGCTTTCAAAGAAATTCATTCCTTCTTCAACCGTCATTTCGAGTATATCGTGTATATTTTTGCCTTTATACTTGACTTCAAGTGTTTCGTTGTTGTAGCGGTGACCCTTGCATACCTCACAGGGCACGTAAATATCGCTCATAAAGTGCATTTCAATTTTAACAATTCCGTCGCCCTGACAGGCTTCGCAACGTCCGCCTTTTACGTTGAACGAAAAACGGTTGGCTTTGTAGCCTTTTTTCTTTGCGTCAACTGTTGAGGCAAAAAGTTCGCGGATATCGTTGAAAACACCCGTGTAGGTTGCAGGGTTTGACCGCGGCGTCCTGCCGATTGGTGACTGATCGATGTCAATAACCTTGTCGAGGTATTCAATACCCGTAATTTTATCGTGAGCACCTGCAACTTTTTTTGCACCGTTCAGTTCGGTAACAAGATGTTTTTTCAGGATTTCGTTGACAAGTGATGACTTGCCGCTGCCCGAAACACCCGTAACGGCAATGAATTTGCCCAACGGGAATTCAACGTCAATATTTTGGAGGTTGTTTTCTCTTGCACCGTGAACAACCAGCGATTTGCCGTTGCCCTCTCTGCGTTTTGAGGGAAGGGGAATGAATTTTTTGCCGCTGAGATACTGACCTGTAATCGAATTTTCACAGTTTATGATATCTTCAACGCTGCCTGCACAAACGATTTCACCGCCGTGAATACCTGCACCGGGACCTACGTCAACAATATAGTCTGCCGCCATCATCGTTTCTTCATCGTGTTCAACAACAATAAGTGTGTTGCCAAGGTCACGGAGATTGTGGAGTGTTCTGAGTAATTTTGCATTGTCGCGCTGATGCAGACCGATGCTGGGCTCGTCAAGGATATAAAGCACGCCCATAAGAGAAGAACCTATCTGAGTTGCAAGTCTGATTCTCTGTGCTTCACCGCCCGAAAGACTTGCGGATGAACGGGCAAGATTCAGATAGTCAAGACCGACGTTTGCAAGGAAATCCAGCCTGCTGCGGATTTCTTTGATGATTTGTTCGGCAATCATTGAATCGCGGTCACTGAGTTTCAGGTTGTCAAGAAATGCAATTTCATCGTTGATTGATTTGTTTGTGAATTCGTTGATGTTTATTCCGCCAACAGTAACTCCGAGAGATTCCTTGCGGAGCCTTGCGCCGCCGCATTCGGGGCATTTCACCGTTGACATATATGCTTCAATTTCATTCCTTGACCACTCGCTTGTGGTTTCTCTGTATCGTCTTTCAAGGTTGTTTGCCACGCCTTCAAAGTCGGTTGTGTACGTGCCGTTTCCGTATTCATTTTTACGTTCAAGTTTGATTTTTTTGCCGCCTGTGCCGTAAAAAATAACGTCTTTGGCTTTTTTTGAAAGCTCCTCAAACGGAGTGTCGAGGCTGAAATCATAAGCAGCAGCAAGACCCTCATAATACATCTGTGCGATTGTACCGCCGTCGGATGATGACCAGCCGCTTGCCTTGATTGCACCCTGACGGATTGAAAGAAAGGGGTCGGGCACGATCATTTTCGGATCGATCTGCATAAACAATCCGAGTCCGTTACATTTTGAGCAAGCACCGAAAGGATTGTTGAAAGAAAATGAACGGGGTTCAAGTTCTTCAATGCTGACTCCGTGCTCTGGGCAGGCATAATTGAGTGAATAAAGCAGTTCTTCGCCGCCTGCAACGTCAATCAGAAGGAGGCCGTCGGTCAGGTTGGTTGCGGTTTCGATTGAATCGGCAAGTCTGGAACGAATTCCCTCTTTGATTATGAGTCTGTCAACAACAACTTCAATGTTGTGTTTTATATTTTTTTCAAGTTTGATATCTTCTGAAAGGTCATAGATTATGCCGTCGATTCTGATTCTTGCATAACCTGTTTTGCGGATATGCTCAATTTCTTTGACAAATTCGCCTTTTTTTCCTCTGGCTATAGGTGCCATAACCTGAATTTTTGTGCCTTCATCCAAGGCGAGCACCTGAGTTGTGATGTCGTCAACGGTTTGTCTGCTGATTTCTCTGCCGCATTCGGGACAATGCGGAATTCCGATTCTTGCGTAAAGCAGGCGGAGATAATCATAAATTTCCGTTACCGTGCCAACGGTTGAACGGGGATTTTTTGAGGTTGTTTTCTGGTCGATTGATATGGCGGGGGAGAGACCCTCTATGCTTTCAACGTTGGGTTTTTCCATCTGACCGAGAAACTGTCGGGCGTATGCGGAAAGGGACTCCACATATCTGCGCTGACCTTCGGCATATATTGTGTCAAAGGCAAGTGAGGATTTTCCGCTGCCTGAAAGACCCGTGAAAACAACAAGCTTGTCACGGGGGATTGTTATATCAACGTTTTTCAGGTTGTGCTCCTTTGCGCCTCTGACGGTAAGGTGTTTTACTGCCATTTTATTTGCCCTTTCTTAATTTTTCAATTTTATCTCTCAGGTATGCGGCGTGTTCAAATTCAAGGATTTTTGCCGCTGCTTTCATTTCTGCGGTGAGTTTTGCAATCAGAGCCTCACGTTCCTGACGGCTCATTTTTGAGATGGGTTTATCTTCATCGCCCTTTGCAGAAATTTCGATTATCTCGTGAACGTCCTTAACAATTGTTCTGGGCACGATGCCGTGCTCCTCGTTGTATTTCATCTGTTTTTGTCTGCGTCGGTTTGTTTCCGTAATGGCTCTTTCCATTGACGGAGTGACGCAATCTGCGTACATTATGACTGTGCCTTCTGCGTTTCTTGCGGCTCTGCCGATGGTCTGAACAAGTGAGGTTTCCGAGCGCAGGAAACCTTCTTTGTCGGCGTCGAGAATTGCAACAAGTGAAACTTCGGGGATGTCGAGACCCTCACGGAGCAGGTTGATGCCGATAAGTACGTCAAATTCGCCGAGGCGCAGACCCCTTATGATTTCCATTCGCTCAATGGTGTCAATATCGTGATGCATATAGCGCACTTTGATGCCGAGATTTTCCAGATATTCCGTCAGGTCTTCAGCCATACGCTTTGTGAGTGTGGTAACAAGCACTCTTTCACCTTTTGCGGTGCGCTCGTTGATTTCGAAAACAAGGTCGTCAATCTGACCCTCTGTGGGACGCACGGAAATCTCGGGGTCAAGCAGACCTGTGGGTCTGATAACCTGCTCCGCAATATGAGCGCTCTTTTCTTTTTCAAATTCGCCGGGTGTTGCGCTGACAAAGATTTTTTGTCCGCTTCTCTCATAAAATTCATCAAAAGTCAGAGGTCTGTTGTCAAACGCCGAGGGCAGGCGGAAACCGAAATTAATCAGGCTTTCTTTTCTTGCTCTGTCACCGCCGTACATCGCTCTGACCTGAGGCAAAGTGACGTGGGATTCGTCCACAAAGAGCAGGAAATCGTCAGGAAAATAGTTGAGCAGGGTGAAAGGCGCAGAGCCTGCAGGTCTGCCCGACATAACTCTTGAATAGTTTTCAATCCCCTTGCAGAATCCTGTTTCACGGAGCATTTCAATGTCGTATTCCGTGCGCTGTCTGATGCGTTGAGCTTCAAGGAGCTGGCCGTGTTCTTCAAAATACTTGACTCGGTCAAGCATTTCCTCGTATATATATTTGATGGATTTTTCCATTTTGTCGGGAGCGATGACGTAATGTGATGCAGGGTAAATTGCTGCGTGGGAAAGCACGCTTTTTACCTGACCCGTCAGAGCGTTGATTTCGCTGATGCGGTCAATTTCATCACCGAAAAATTCAACTCTTATGCCGTTTTCGTTTGAATAAACGGGAAATATTTCAACAACGTCGCCTCTGACTCTGAACTTGTTACGGCTGAAGTCAATGTCGTTTCTTTCATACTGAATTTCAACAAGCTTTTCAATCAGTTCATCGCGGCTTTTCTCCATACCTGTGCGAAGAGAAATAACCATACTGCGGTAATCGATGGGGTCACCGAGGGTGTAAATACAAGATACGCTGGCAACAATGATAACGTCACGTCTTTCGGACAAGGCAGACGTTGCGGAGTGACGCAATTTGTCGATTTCATCATTGACGGCAGAATCTTTTTCAATATAGGTGTCTGTTGTGGGAATATATGCCTCGGGTTGATAATAGTCATAGTATGAAACAAAGTATTCAACTGCATTGTCGGGAAAAAACTCGCGGAATTCCGAGCAAAGCTGAGCCGCCAGAGTTTTATTATGAGCAAGTATGAGCGTGGGACGGTTGACCCTCTCGATGATATTTGCCATCGTGAAAGTCTTGCCCGAGCCTGTTACGCCCAGCAGGGTCTGCTCTGTGAGTCCGTTGTTGAGTCCGTCAACAAGCTCAGCGATTGCCTGCGGTTGGTCGCCCATGGGTTTATATTTTGATTTCAGCACAAATTTGTCCATATTTTTCCCCTTGATAAACTTCAAAAACAAATGTTCATTTAATTATATCATAAAAATTTTTAAAAGCAAATAATTATTTTCAAATTTAATACTAAGTTAACATATTTCATAAACTGTTGTATGACAGCGGCAATGTTTGTTGACATTTTTTACAAATAGTGATATTATAATCGTGGCAAAAAGTGTTTTGCGGCAAGTATACTTCTATCTGAAAAGGAGTGCTTTGTTTGAAAGGAATTATATTGGCAGGCGGCTCAGGCACAAGACTTTATCCCTTGACAATGGTTACCAGTAAGCAGCTGCTGCCCGTTTACGATAAACCTATGATTTATTATCCCTTGTCAACTCTTATGCTTGCAGGTATCAGAGAGATTCTCATTATCTCAACACCTTCGGATACTCCGAAGTTTGAGGAGCTTCTGGGAAGCGGCAGGCAGTTCGGCCTGAATCTTTCTTATGCTGTGCAGGAAAGCCCCGACGGACTTGCGCAGGCTTTTATCATCGGTGAAAAATTCATCGGCAACGATGACGTTGCAATGGTGCTCGGCGATAATATTTTTTACGGTAACGGTCTTGGTCATATGCTCCGTCAGGCGGCAAAAAACAAAGGCAGAGCAACGATTTTCGGCTATTACGTTGACAATCCACAGGCATTCGGCGTTGTTGAATTTGATGAAAACGGTGTGCCTGTTTCTATTGAAGAAAAGCCCGAGGTTCCAAAATCGAATTATGCCGTAACGGGACTTTATTTCTACGATAACCGTGTTGTTGAATATGCAAAATCTCTTAAGCCCTCCAAAAGAGGAGAGCTTGAAATTACGGATATCAACCAGATGTATCTTCAGAACGGCGACCTTGACATAAAGCTTATGGGCAGAGGTTTTGCCTGGCTGGATACAGGAACGGTTGAGAATCTGATGGACGCTGCAAACTTCATTAAAACCGTTGAAAAGCTTCAGGGAATCAAGATTTCGGCTCCCGAAGAAATTGCGTATAATATGCGTTGGATAAGCCGCGAAGCACTTCTTCGTTCGGCTGAAAAATACGGAAAGTCATCCTACGGTCAGCATCTGCGCTCTGTTGCAGAAGGCAAAATTCTTTACACGGGCGGTAAGCCCGGTGAAAGACCGTGTTGGGGTGTGGAGGGTAATTTAGACTATGAAACTGACTGAGACGGCGGTTAAAGGCGTTTTTGAGGCAGAACCTAAAGTTTTTGGTGATAACAGAGGCTGGTTTTGTGAAACATATTCGAAAAAAGAGTTTGAGAAAGCCGGCATAAAAGCTGATTTTGTTCAGGATAACCGTTCTTTTTCTGCAAAGAAAGGCACTTTGAGAGGTCTCCATTGCCAGAAAAATCCTATGGCGCAGGCAAAGCTTGTCAGTTGCATAAAGGGCAGAATTCTTGACGTTGCCGTTGACATCAGAGAAGGTTCTCCTACATATATGAAATGGGTTGCGGTTGAACTCAGCGAAGAGAACAAAAAGATGCTGTTCATTCCGAAAGGCTGCCTTCACGGCTTTGTGACCCTGACGGACGACGTTGAAATCGCCTACAAGGTGGATGAGTTTTATTCACCCGAGGATGACAGAAGTATTGCGTTCAATGACCCTCAGATAGGTGTTGAATGGGGAATTACAGACCCCGTGCTTTCTGAGAAAGACAAAAACGCACCTCTTTTCAAAGATTGCGATTTCAAATTTGAATTTTAATTTTTTTGAATAAAGCGGATTGTTTCGGCTCATACTATGCGTGAAAAGCAAGTAAGGAGTTGAAACGAATGCTTGATAAAATTTCATTGGTCCTTGTGATAATCGGTGCGCTTAACTGGGGCAGTATAGGTCTGTTTCAGTTTGACCTTGTGGCTTGGATTTTTGGCGGTCAGGGAGCAATTCTCAGCAGAATTGTTTACACTCTTGTTGCCCTTGCAGGTATCTGGTGTATTTCCTTGCTCTTCAGAGAATCGGAAACTGCAATCACCGCAGGCGACTCGGACGATATGTAAAAAATAAACCTCTGGCTTTTGCAAGTCAGAGGTTGTTTTTTTATTTCTTTTTCTTCAGCCTTTCGCAAAGCTCTCTGTCGGGAGTTACCCACATAGTGTTATACGTATGATAAATTACTTTGCCTGGCTTTGCGCCTGTGGGCTTTTTCAACGAGCGTACTTCGGTGTAGTCCACCGCAACCTGCGAGGATTCTCTGCCTCCGCTGTGATATGCCGCAAGAATCGCTGCCTGACGGCAGGTCAGTTCGGGTATTATATCACCGTTGCCGATAACAACAACGTGGGAACCGGGGATTTTCTGGGTGTGAAACCAGGAATCGTCCTTTGCGGCGGTTTTGAATGTAAGAATATCATTCTGCACGTTGTTTCTGCCAACGAGAATTGTGTATCCGTCGTCGGAAACGTATTCCATGGGCGGCATAGGTTTTGCTCTTTTTGTTTTGTCGTTCTTTGCACGCTTCAGGTAACCTTGTTCGTAAAGTTCGTTACGGATTTCCGCAAGCTCCGTGTAACCGTCGGCTCGGTTGACTGCGTCGATAACCGATTCGAGATATGCAAGCTCCTGCTCGCTCTGTTCAATCAGTTCTCCAAGCATACTTTCTGCAGTTTTTGCTTTGCGATAATCCTTGAAATATTTCTGTGCGTTTGCCGAGGGAGAAAGTGCAGGGTCGGCAGGAATGCGGACAACGTTGTTGTTGTCATAAAAATTTTCAAGGTCGTAGAAAAGTGAGCCTTTTTCGAGGCGATACTGATTTGCAAGAATCAGTTCTGCATATATTCTGAGGGTATCACGGTCTGCGCAGGCCTCAAGTTCGGCTTGTCTGCTTTGCAGTTTTCGTGCTGCTCTGGATGCCGCATTTGTGAGGAGTTTCAGCAGTGACTGACTGCGCTGGCGGGTTCTTTCAAAACGGTCTTTTTCATAATAAAAGTTATCCAGAAGCTCTGAAAAACTTTCGTAAGGTTTTGCCGTAACCGTGAAACCGTACTGTGTAATATCAAAAAATGTAAAGTCGTAAGGCTTTACGCCTTCGCGGATTAACATAGTTGGATGTGCCTTGCCTGAAAGAAGCATATTTCTGATTTCGAAAAGCTTGATTTCAAGTCTTTCGTCGTTGATTGCATTCATTTCCGTAACTCCGACGTCACCGCCGCAGGCAAAGGACGCAATTTCCCTGCTTATCAAGGGAGAAATACCCTCAAGGGTTTCAAGAATTGCGCCTGAAAGGCGCTTGTTTGTGCAGGTCTTAACAGCTTTTACAGCTTCTGAAGGCTCAATTTCCGTCAGATTCAGCTTGCCTTGACGGGGCGGCAATTCGTATCTGAAAGTGGGAAGAATCTGTCTTACAGACGATTGTGTAAAGTCAACTCGCTTTACAGAGTCGATAATTTTTTCTTCGGAATTGATGAGGATAATATTGCTGTGCTTTGCCATTATTTCAACACAGAGTGTAAACGTGACCGCATCTCCGATTTCATTTGTACCTGCAAGGTCAAGAAAAACAACTCTGTCAAGTCCAAGCTGACGGATATCCGTTATTGTTGCACCTGTAAGATGCTTCCTGAAAAGCATACAGAGCATAGGGGGAGTGGCAGGGTTTTCGGGTGCATTTGCCGTCAGGTGAAGTCGGGGACTGTTGGCAGATGCGGAAATAAGCAGGCGGTATGCACCCTCACGGGAGCGCAAGTGAAACACCAGCTCATCCTTTGAGGGCTGGTGTATTTTTTCTATCCTGCTTCCGATTATATATTGCGAAAGTTCTTGTTTTAACAAATTTAAAGTAATTCCGTCAAGGGGCATAATTTTTTCCTCTTAAAAATATTTTACGGGTGAATTCTGGGGGATAATTTCAACTTCAACGTCAAAATTATTCTTCAGCTTTTCTGCAAGCACGGCAACAACGGGATTTTCCGTTTCAAAGTGACCTGCGGTGATGACGGTGATACCCATTTCAAGGGCATCAAGAAATTCGTGGTGCTTCAGCTCGCCTGTGATATATGCATCGCATCCGTTTGCTGCAACGTCGGGTACAAATTCGTTTGCCGAGCCGCCGCAAAAAGCAACTTTTCTGATTTTCCTTCCGCTGTCTGCAATGCGTACAGGAGCATTCAGCTTTTCGGCAACGTATTTTGCAAGGCTTTCGCCGTCTGTTTCGTCGATTTCTGCAATTCTTATCATTGAAAGGTCGCCGCTGTCCGCAAAGAGTGAAACGTTTTCAAAACCGAGTATTTCTGCCAACGCATCGTTTACACCGCCTTTTGCGATGTCAAGATTTGTGTGGGCGCAGATTGCGGAAATGCCCTTTGAGGCAAGTGCAAAGGGGAGGTCTCCGTCTGTAAAATGCTTTACCGCCCTGAAAATAACGGGATGATGGCTGACTATAAGGTCAATTCCGTTTTTTGCGGCATAATCAACCGCAGCCGTTGTGATATCGAGCACAACACCGATTTTTTTAACTTCGTTATCCTTGCATCCTACAAGGAAACCGCTGTTGTCCCATTCACATTGATTTTCAAAAGGAGCAATGCTGTTGATATATTCGTATATATCCTTAACCGTCGGTCTGCATTCCATTGATGATATCCTCCGTTTCAAGGGTTACTTTTTCAAGATAATCGGCATATTCTGCTGAACCGTGTACACGCTCAGCTTCAAGCTTTTTGCGAAGCCGTGCAACTGTATTTTCAAGATAAAGGCGCGCTTCCGCTTTTTCGCATTTCGGCAACTCGCCTGTGAATATGTAAGATACGGGTCTTTGCAATGTTTTGCCCGTGTATTCCGCCGCCATGGCGCAGTAGAGTTTGCCGCCGTCTGTGCAGGCATCCTCAAAAAGGATTTCAAATCCGTTTTCAACAAAGAATCTGCGGATGTCCTCTGCGTGAGATTGGGGCTGGACGATGATTCGTTTTGAGCTGTCTTTGAGCCAGTATGCCCTTGAAACAAGCTGCTCCATCAGCGTGCCGCCCATTCCGCACATTATGAAATCCTGCGCTTCAAAAGGCTCGATTTCGTCGAAACCGTCGGAAAGTCTGAGGGTTATTTTATCCTGGATTCCGTAGGTTTCAACGGTTTTTTTTGCATTCTCAAGCGGACCCTTGCGTACGTCGCACGCAAGAGCCTTGGGAGATATTCCGTTTAAAATGAGATAGGCGGGAAGATATGCGTGGTCGGTGCCGATATCGGCAACAACGTTACCACTTCGCACCATCTTCGCCGCCATAAGCATTCTTTCTGAAAGATTCAGCATTATTTTGCGAGGAATGCGTTGATTTTTGCGATAAGCTCGTCAGCGTTAACGCCGTGTACCATGCAAGCCTGAGCAACTGACTCATTTCTTGCTGAAGGACAGCCGAGGCAATGCATACCCATTTCAAAGAAGAAGGGAGCAACCTCACGGTTAGCGTCAAGAATTTCACCGATTTTCATATCTTTTGTGATTTCTGTCATTGTAAAACATCCTTTCGTTGCAAAGATACAATTAGTATAACATAATCTTGCCTCAATATCAATAGTTGTATTTTTAATAAATTATTTATTTATATAGTGACTTTTTGTGAGGGATGTGTTATACTAAACTGTAATTGTGTAGCACAAAAGGTGAGAATGATGTTTGAACAGATAATCAATGTTGACAGAATGGAGCAGGCGGTGAGCCTTTTCGGAAGCTTTGACGAGAATATCAGGCTGATTGAAAAGGAATTTTCCGTGTCTGTTATCAGCAGAGGCTCGGAGCTTAAGGTGACAGGTGATCCCGAGGCTGTGCAAAAAGGTGTGCGTGCAATCAACGGATTGCTGACCCTTATAAACAGAGGCGAGGCGCTCAGCGACCAGAACGTGCGCTACGTTCTTTCGCTTGTTAACGAGGGCAATGAGGACAAGCTTGTCCATATGGCGGCGGATTGTATCTGCATCACTTCAAAAGGCAAACCCGTAAAGCCCAAAACTCTGGGACAAAAGAAATATATTGAAACAATCCGCAACAACACAATCACCTTTGGTATCGGTCCTGCAGGTACGGGCAAAACCTACCTTGCGGTTGCAATGGCGGTAACTGCGTTCAGGGCGAAAGAAATCAACAGAATAGTTCTTACCAGACCTGCGGTTGAAGCAGGCGAAAAACTCGGCTTTTTGCCGGGCGACCTTCAGAGCAAGGTTGACCCGTATTTAAGACCTCTTTACGATGCCCTTTTTGATATGCTCGGTGCAGAGAACTTTCAGAAGCATCAGGAGAGAGGAGATATCGAGGTTGCGCCTCTTGCATATATGCGAGGACGTACTCTTGACGACAGCTTCATTATTCTTGACGAAGCACAGAACACAACGGCGGAGCAGATGAAAATGTTCCTGACCCGTCTGGGCTTCAACTCAAAAATGGTTGTAACGGGTGACGTTACGCAGATTGCCTTGCCGGACGGCAAGCGCTCGGGGCTTAAGGAAGCGGTAAAAATCCTTAAGAATATAGAGGATATAGGAACCGTAAGGTTCACTGAAAAAGACGTTGTTCGCCACAGGCTTGTTCAGGATATCATCAAAGCCTATGAGAAACAGGATGAGGAGCGTAAAAAGAAATGAGCAAGGTAAAAGTTGTTATTTCAAACGAGCAGAATGAAATGAGAATTCCCACAGGTGTCCGTCTTCTTGTTCGCCGTTGTTGCACAGCGGTTCTTGTTCAGGAGGAATTTGAAGGACCTGCTGAGGTCAGCGTGACTTTTGTTGACGATGATACCATTCATCAGCTCAATAAGCAGTACAGAGACATCGACAGAGCAACGGACGTGCTTTCGTTCCCTCTCGGAGAAAACGGAGTTTACGACATCAATAATGATACAGGTGCAAAGCTTCTTGGCGACATTGTTATCTCAATTCCCCACGCAGTTGATCAGGCGGACAGATACGGTCACAGCCTTCAGAGAGAAATAGGTTTCCTGACCGTTCATTCAATGCTTCACCTTCTCGGTTACGACCACGTCAACGGCGGAATGGAAAGCGTCAGAATGAGAGAAAAAGAAGAAACCGTGCTTACAAAGCTGGGTCTCAAACGAAACTCCAGCTACTATATGGATGACGATAACATATGAAAAATCTGATTAAAAGCTTCGGATATGCATTCAGCGGCATAGGTTATTGCATATGCAATGAGCGCAATATGCGCATTCACCTTTGCTTTGCGGCTTATATGATCGGCTTTCTTACCGTTTATGACTTTTTTGAAGTCAGCAAAGCGGAGTTTGCGGTGCTTGTGGGACTTTGTGCCCTTGTTATGGCACTTGAGGCGGTCAACACAGCCGTTGAAAAGGCGGTTGACCTTGTGACAAAAGAACGTAATGAGCTTGCAAGAATCTCAAAGGATGCGGCGGCAGGTGCCGTGCTGATTGCGGCGATTGCTTCTGTTGTTGCAGGCATTGCGGTTCTTTACCAGCCCGATGCATTTGCTGCAATGTTTGAATACTACAAGGCGAATATTCCCGTGTTTATCGGTTTTGTTATCAGCTTTATTGCAAGCCTTGTATTTGTTTTTGCAGGGCCGAAGGGAATAATGAACTTGCTTAAAAATCATAACTGAATGAGGAAAATAAAATGACTAAAACCGCATTTGTTGCAATAGTCGGTTGCCCCAACGTAGGCAAATCTTCACTGCTCAACAGAATGTTGGGTCAGAAGGTGGCTATTGTTACTCAGAAACCCCAGACAACACGCACAAGAATTATGGGCGTGTTGACAATGGATGAAATTCAGCTTGTTTTCACCGATACACCCGGTTATCACAGACCCAAAACAAAGCTTGGTGAAAAGATGATTAAGGCTGTGGGCGACGGTATTGCAGGCGTTGACGCTTGCCTTTTCGTCACGGAGCCCGAGGGTGATATCAAAGACACAGAGCTGGAACTTCTCAAGCGTCTTAAGGCGGAGAAGGCTCCCGTTGTGCTTGCAATCAATAAGATTGACACAATCAAACAAAAAGAGCTTATGATGGAAAAAATCGTCAAGCTCACAAATGAGTTTGATTTTGAGGCTGTTGTGCCTGTCAGCGCACTCAAAAACGAGAATGTGGACGTTATCATTGAGGAGCTTAAAAAGCTGACTTATGAATCGGTTCACTTTTTCCCTGACGATACTCTTACCGACCAGCCCGAAAGAGTGCTTGCGGGCGAGATTATCAGAGAAAAAATGCTTCTTCTTCTCGACAAGGAAGTGCCTCACGGTGTTGCGGTCAGCATTGAAAAAATGCGTGAAAGACCCACAGGCGGAATTATGGACGTTGAGGCGATTATCTACTGCGAAAAGGATACCCACAAGGGAATTATCATCGGCAAAAAAGGCGATATGCTCAAGCGTATTTCTTCAAAAGCAAGAGTTGATATGGAGAATTTCTTCCAGTGCAAAATCAACCTTCAGTGCTGGGTAAAAGTCAAGGAAGGTTGGCGTAACAGAGAAGGAATCATTCACAACTTCGGATTAGACTAAAAATAAATTTTTCCTTTCATAATCATCCCGTTATCTGCCAAAGTATTAACGGGAGATGATGAGAATGGAAAACGAAAAAGCATGGAAAAAGTTTTTGCAATCAGGTTCGGTTGCGGATTATCTTGAATTCAAGAGCTGTGTCAACAGCAATGTTTCGGGAGTTAAAAATGAGAATGTCTACAGACGCTCTGGTGCTGAAAGTAACCGACACGGGGGAAAGTGACCGTCTTGTCACTTTGCTGACAGCGGAGTACGGTGTGCTCAGAGCCTTTGCAAACAGAGCAAAAAAGATAAACAGCAAAATGCACGGTGCAACCCAGTCCCTTTGTTACGGAGATTTTTCCGTTTACAAAAGCAGGGACAGCTACATAGTTGACGATGCGGTTGCAAAGGAAGTTTTCTTCGGGTTGAGGGGAGATATCGAAAAGCTTGCCCTTGCCCAGTATTTTTGTGCACTTGCGGCAGAGCTTGTGCCGGAAATGGAGCCTGCAAAGGATTATCTGAGGGTGATTCTCAACTCTCTGCATTTTCTTGAAAAGCAAAAACGCTCCAACGATTTTCTCAAAGCGGTCACGGAGCTTAAATTTATGGTTTTTTCGGGCTTTATGCCCGACCTTACCGCCTGCCCCCATTGCGGTGTGACAGAAGGCGATATGGTTTTCAGCATTGATGACGGTTGCGTTTATTGCAAGAACAGCGGCAGAGGCGGAGAAAGAATCAATTCAACCGTCCTTGCAGCTATGCGTCACGTTTGCGCCAATCCGATTGAGAGAATTTATTCGTTCTCTCTTCCTGCTGCGGATGAAAAGCGTTTTGCCGCCGTGTGTGAAAGGTTTCTCCTTTCGCAGACTGGCAAAAGATTCAAAACGCTTGAATTTTATAAATCTCTATAAGAAAGGGTTTACACAATGAAACAAGGATTTTTACACAAGTTGTTCGGAACAACTCCGGGCAAGGGCGTACAGCCTAAAGAGGCTATTGCCTACAGCGTTACCGGTATCGGTCAGAACTTTATCTGTACCATTATCGGTTCCTACATAACGGTATTTATGACTGACGCTCTTCTCTTCGGTGCGGAAGGCGTTACAATCGGCAACGTAAGCGGCGCTATTGCAGTTGCTATTCTTATGCTTGCAGCCCGCGTATTTGACGCATTCAACGACCCCATTATGGGCAGCGTTGTTGACAAGACCAGAACAAAGTGGGGCAAATGCCGCCCTTACCTCAAGTGGATGGCAATTCCTATCGGTGTTATGACCGTTCTCTGCTTCCTTCCCGTTTTCAGCGCACAGTCTGTTTTTGACGGTTCAAAGACAATGCAGACTTTCGTTGTAATTGCCGTTATTTATGTTGTATGGAGCGTTGTTTACACTATCGCTGACGTTCCCTACTGGGGCCTTTCAACCTGCCTTACAAATGACACAGTTGTAAGAGGTAACATTCTTACCGTTGCCCGTATGGCTTGTACAGTTGGCGCAGGTATCGTTACTGTTTTTGTTCCTGTTATCACAGGCGCTGTTACTGCAAAGTTCAAGTACACAGAAGCTGACCTTTCAGCGATTAAGCTTGACAAGGCTGAAGCAATTGCAGATATGGTTTTGAACAGAGGTATCAGCATTGACGAGGCTGCACGCAGCTTCATCGGTACAGTAAGAGTCGGCAGCGAATTTGCAAACGCAGACACACTCAAGATGGTTTATTTCATCTGTGCTGTTGTTCTTGTTGTTGCTGCGATTCCTATGTTCTATTTCGGCTTCAAGAACACAAAAGAAAGATTCACATCTCAGGATGAGGCTCCTTCATTCGGTCATAACCTCAAGCTTCTTTTCAAGAATAAGGAACTCCTTCTCATCGTTCTTTCAGGTGTTCTCGGCGGGGCAAGAATGGTTTATTCATACACGGGCGGTCTCTACTTTGCAAAGTACATCCTTCAGAATGAAGGTCTTTACGGCATCATCACTCTTCTTGTTGTTCCGGGCGGTCTTGTTGCTTCAATTCTTGTTCCCTGGATGTCAAAGAAATTCACAAAGAAATGGTCATACATTGTTGTTCACCTCTTCGGCGGTGTTGTAATGGCAATTATGTATTTCGTAGGCTACGATGCTCCCTGGAAGCTTATCATCGGTGCAATCGGTCTTGTTCTTCTCGGTATTCCCCAGGGTGTTAACAACATCATCACTTATGCTATGATCGGTGACACCGTTGACTACCTTGAGTGGAAAACAGGCGAAAGAGGCGAGGGCATCTGCTTTGCAATGCAGACTCTTATCAACAAAATCGGTATGGCAGTCGGTGCATTCATCGGCGTTATGTCAGTAAGCATCGCAGGTATCGATACAAGAACATATACAGTTCAGAATGCAGACGCACTCTGGAACGTTCTTATCCTTTCAGGTGTTATCAGTATGTTTGCTTGCGCAATTCCTATGTTCTTCTACACAATCACAGAGAAGAAGCAGGCAGAAATGGTTGCTGAAATCGAAGCAAGAAAAGCAAACAAGTAATTAATTGAAAACGAGGTGAGCAAATGAAAAATAAGCAATCTGTTTATCAGATAGTTGCCGCATTTCTTTCGGCATTGCTTATTTTGCTCGCCTATCTCTGTGTGGCAGGCGGTACACCTATATTCAAAGGCTCAATGGAGGGTGAGACCGTCAGGTGCAGGGTTATCCGTGTTACCGATGTGAAAACGGATAACGTAAGCGGTGAAAACGAATTTGTAACCGTAAGATTCAAGGCTCAGGCACTTAACACCGCACTCAGAGGCAAGACTCTTGACGTTGTGCAGGAAATTGACAGGTCATATGTTTTTTGCCCCAAAGAGGTTGAGCAGAATGACAAGGTGCTTGTTGAAAGCTATACGCAGGACGGAGAAACCCATTACTATTTCGGTGATTACGTGCGTATTACTCCGCTTCTGTGGCTTCTGGCGGTTTTTTGTATTCTTGTCATTGTTTTTTCGAGGATGCAGGGGCTGAAAACCATTGTTTCTCTCGGATTTACCTGCCTTTCCGTTTTTGCGGTGCTTATTCCTGCAATTCTGAATGGCCACAATATTTATTTCTGGTCAATAGCCGTTTGCGTCTTTATAACGGTTATGACGCTCAGCATTATCAGCGGATTCAACGTCAAATCACTTTGCGCAGGTATCGGCTGTGTTTGCGGAGTACTTTGCGCAGGTCTGACGGTGATTATCGCCGACAAATTTCTGAATATGACGGGTTTGCTGGAGGAAGAATCTGTTTATCTTATCCAGCTTTACCCAGACAACCCCATAAATCTCAAGGCGATTATCTTTGCAATGATAATTGTCGGTGCGGTGGGTGCGGTAATGGACGTTTCAATGTCCATTTCATCCTCGCTTTATGAAATGAGGGTTAAGTCTCCTCATATCAAGCCTGCGGAGCTTATGAAATCGGGCTTCACAATCGGCAGGGATATGATGGGTACAATGGCAAACACCCTTGTGCTTGCTTATATAGGCAGCTCGCTGACGGGTGTACTTCTGCTCGTTGCCTACAATGCAAACATTGAGCAGGTTATAAACAAAGAAATGATTGTTGCGGAAATTCTGCAGGCACTTGCAGGCAGTCTGGGTATGCTTCTCACCCTGCCTCTCACAAGTGCGGTCTGTGCCGCAATATACTATAACAAGGAGGAAAAGTCAGATGCCTCTCGTTAATATGGCGCCCCTTCTGCAGAAGGCAAGGGAGGGCGGATACGCCGTAGGAAGTTTCAGCGTTTCCAATATGGAAATGGTGCTTGGTATAATCAAAGCGGTGGAAGAAACAAGAAGCCCTGCCATCATTCAGATAGCAGAGGTAAGGCTCAACCATTCTCCCCTTGAAATCATCGGTCCGCTTATGGTAGCGGCGGCAAAAAACAGCTCCGTTCCCGTTGCTGTGCATTTTGACCACGGTAAAACAACGGAGAAGATAAAGCTTGCTCTCGACGTAGGTTTCACAAGCGTTATGCTTGACGGCTCTCATCTTCCTTTTGAGGAAAACGTAAGAATAACCGCAGAAACCAAAAAGCTTGCAGCGCAATACGGCGCAGATTGTGAGGGCGAAATCGGTTGCGTAGGCGGTAGTGAGGACGGTAGCGAAGACATTGCAATCAACTGCACTTCACCTGCGCAGGCGCTTGAATTTCACAAAAAAACGGGCGTTGATGCTCTTGCTGTTGCAATCGGAAATGCCCACGGAAATTATAAGCAGGCACCCAAGCTTCGCTTTGATATTCTTGAAGAAACCGCAAATCTTGTGGGCGCACCCCTTGTGCTTCACGGAGGCACGGGAATTCTGTCTGAGGATTTCAAAAAATGTATTTCTCTGGGCATAAATAAAATAAACATAGCAACCGCAACTTTTGACAGCGTTGAGCAAGCCGTAAGGTCAGCTTATGAAAATTCTGCAATCAAAGGCTATTATGATTTGCAGACCGCAGAGGTTGACGGTGCATACCGCAATGCACTCAAGCATATAGAAATATTCGGATGCGCAGGCAAAGCGTGAAAGGATGAAAAAAATGAGCTACATTGAATTTGACAAAACAAAGCCCCTTGACGTAATTCCCATCGGACGAATTGCAATCGACTTTAACCCTACAGATATGAATATGCCTCTTTCAGAGAGCAGTAATTTCAATAAGTATGTTGGCGGCTCACCTGCAAACATTGCAGTCGGTCTTGCAAGACTTGGCGCAAAATGCGGCTTCATTGCAAGGGTTTCCGACGACCAGTTCGGCGATTACGTTGAAAATTATTTCAAGGCAGACGGTATTGACGTTTCACACGTTTTCAGATGTGAAAACGGAGAAAACCTCGGTCTCACATTCACAGAAATTCTCAGCCCCACACAGAGCAGTATTCTTATGTACCGTGAGGGTGTTGCAGATCTTCAGGTTTGTGTTGACGACGTTGACGAGGAATATATCAAGCAGGCAAAGGCTGTTGTGATTTCAGGCACAGCGCTTTGTGCAAGCCCCTCAAGAGAGGCTGCTCTCAAGACCCTTTTCCTTGCAAAGAAAAACGGCGTTGTTGTTATCTTTGATATCGACTACAGAAGCTACACCTGGAAGAATAAGGACGAAATTTCTCTTTACTATTCAATTGCCGCAAAGAACAGCGATATCGTTCTCGGCTCAAGAGAGGAATTCGACCTGACAGAAGCTATCGAAGGCGTTTGTGCAAGCGACGAAGAATCAGCTGCACGCTGGTTCTCATACGGCAATAAAATTGTAATCATCAAGCACGGCAAAGAAGGCTCTGTTGCATATCTTAACGACGGCTCGGCTTACAAGGTAAAGCCTTTCCCCGTAAAGATGCTTAAAGGCTTCGGCGGCGGCGATGGCTATGCATCCGCATTCATCTATTCTCTCCTCAACGGCAAGAGTGTAGCAGATGCACTTGAATTTGCAACTGCATCCGCATCAATGCTTGTTTCGGCTCACAGCTGCTCGGCTGCAATGCCCTCAGCACAGGCTGTTCAGGAATTCATTGATAAAACAAAGCCCACCTCAGGCGAGGTTATAGAGAAGATTAAATAAAAAAAGGGTGCATATGCACCCTTATATATCCGCCCGTGGCGCAGTTGGATAACGCAGCAGATGCCGATTCTGAAGAACGGGGGTTCGAATCCCTTCGGGCGGGCCAATGCAAAAGCTCACGCTTTATGTGTGGGCTTTTAGTTTTTTCTTTCGGTGTATATCCGACTCTTCTGACTTCATACTTGTGTGCCATACGCTTAAAAC
>JAZQTC010000017.1:0-4561 GCA_045630405.1 Acutalibacteraceae bacterium | reverse complement strand
CAATTCCGAGAACATTAATTACCTTATTGATATAAGCTTCGTCAACCTTTTTCTTATCAAGCATAACGGGCAGAACTATGTTTTCATATCCCGTCAGTTCCTGAACAAGATTATATGCCTGAAATACAAATCCGAAGCGTCTGCGGCGAAGAACGGAAAGCTGGTTATCGTTATAACCCGAAAGCTTTTTGCCGTTATAGATTACATCTCCGCTTGTGGGATTTTCAAGACTGCTCAAAACGTGAAGAAGTGTTGATTTGCCCGAGCCACTCGGTCCCGTTATTGCACAGAATTCGCCCTGTTCAAAAGCAACGGTTATTCCGTCAACGGCATTTACAATATTTTCGCCGCTTAAATATTCTTTTCTTAAATCTACGCATTCAATGATATTCATAAAATCGTTCCTTTGCATCTTTGATGAGTTCATTATAAACTCCGATTCTTTCAAAATCGTGACGATAACCTTACAATTTCGTAAGATAAGAAAAAATCCGAAGAAAATCTTCGGACTTTACATTTTTAAATTTGCGTTTATCAACGGAAAACATACAGTAATTTTTAATCCGTCTTTGCCGTTTTCGGCAGTAACGGTTGCGTGATGCTTTTCAAAAATCGCCTTTGATATTGCAAGACCAATGCCAGCACTTTCAGGCGAGGCATTATTCGCACGGTAAAAACGGTTGAACAAAAGAGAAAGTTGTTCATTCGGCACACCGCCGCCGGTATCTTCAATAACAAGTGTGACCGAGCCTTCACTTTGCGAAACTGAAACGCTGATTTTGCCGTTATCATCTGTATGCTCACAAGCGTGTTTGATAATGTTTCCGATAGCTTCGCTCATCCATTCCTTGTCAAAACGGAATGTCGCCTTGCCGTTAATTTCAAATACTTTTTCTGGAAACATTGGCTTAAAGCTGCCAATGATTTCGGAAATGATTTCTTCAAAGTTGTGTTCGGTAAACTCCATTGTGTATGCATCGCTTTTGATTTTCTCAAGCTTTAAAAGATTTAAAACAAGGCTTTCCATTTTGGCTATCAGTTGAAGCTCTTTTTCCGTGTAAGCAGTCGGTGTTGAACCCTGCTCCATTTCACAGTAAAGACGAAGTCCTGCAAGCGGAGTTTTGAGCTGATGTGAAATATCGGCAACAAAATCTGCATTGCTTTTTGCCTGCGATGCGGAATTGCTTTTTTCAAGAAGCAAGAGATTTTCAAGCTCTGCAACGGCATTCTGAAGCCTTGCAAAATTGCTGTCGGCTGTACTGTATTCAGTTCTTTCTCCACCTTCAACAAAGCTTTCAATGTTTTCTTTAAGATTGTTAATCTGTTTGTTTTTATTTGCGTTCAATATGATTAAAATGATTGTTGCTAAAAATAAAATAACGGTTATGCAAATCAAGAAAGAAATCATTTTGAATCCTCCCATCTGTAACCGATACCTCTTACGGTAACAATGTGACCGCTTCCGATTTTATCACGCAGTCGGCTTATGTGAACCGAAAGAGTGTTGTCGTCAATGTAATTTCCGTCGCTGTCCCAGATGTTCTGCAAAAGCTGTGCACGGGTAACGATTATTCCGCTGTTACGGATAAGCATGGAAAGAATCTGAAATTCAATTGGAGTTACAAAAATGTTTTCTCCGTTTTTTCGCACAGACATATTGAGAGTGTCGATTGTTATATCATCACTATTGTAAACTGTGACAGCCGATGTTCTTCGGAGCAATGCACGGATTCTTGAAAGAAGTTCACGGAGCTTAAAAGGTTTTGTTACATAATCATCCGCACCGGCGTCGAGACCACGAACGATCTGAATTTCATCGTCACAAGCTGACAGAAACAAAACAGGAACATTGTTACCCGCCGCACGAAGCTCGGTGCAAAGCTCAAGACCGTTGCCGTCGGGGAGCATAACATCAAACATAATTAAATTGAAAGAGAAAAATTTCATCAGCTCACGGGCTTTCATACAGTTATCCGCACTGATAACCTCATAACCTTCGCCCTGCAAAACCTCCGTCAATCCGTCACGCAAAAACGAATCGTCTTCAACGAGCAATATTCTCTGTTTCATATCTTCACCCCTCGGCGGTTACTTGAAATTATATTTTTATTATAAAGGTAAACTGTTGTTTTTTCAACAATAAGAATCTTACGATTTCGTAAGATTCTGGATAAATAATACTGATTAAAACTATTCTTTTTCGGCGCAATCTGTGTTTTTATATTTCACACCTTGACAACTCCGAAAAAATGATTCAAAATTTATATAACTTTACTCCATATATAAATGGAGGAGTGTCTCAAAACCTGTTATAAACTCATAATCTACGATTCGCAGATAAATTCCACGAACGATGTGTTGAAAAATATATCTATATATCAGAGAATATAACCATAAAGACAACAAAGGAGTGTGTTTTATGGAAAAGAAAACTATGGGTTCATTCATGGCAGCATTAAGAAAAGCAAACGGATTAACTCAACAACAAGTTGCAGATAAGTTAAATGTATCAAACAAAACTGTCAGCAAATGGGAATGTAATGAAGGTTATCCTGAAATATCTATGCTACCTGTGATTGCCGAATTATATTCAGTTTCTGTCGATGAGCTTTTGCATGGAGAAAAAATGGCAAAAGCATTCGATGAAGAAAAAACAGATGTTAAAAATGCTGAAAGAATTAAATTTTTAATTGAAAAAGCAATCGTTAAGTTTACCAATTACTCTATCGTTTCAATTGTTCTTAATTGCGCCGCTCTTATAATGGCTTATATAATCGGTGATATTATTTATAATTTCAATGTGTTATGGTTTGGTTATGCAATTATATTGATTTTGTGTGCTGTTTCTATATCTATTTCACTGATTGCTTTTAATAATTTTACTTCCGGATTACATAGTGAATATATTACCAAAAAGGAAATAGTAGAGAAAAATATACAGAAATGCATAAAGTATATTACTTATATCGCATTTTTGATAGTAGTAACATTAGAAGGTCTTATACTTAATGTTCTTATGGATGCTCCATCTTTTCTTTTTGTATCGTTGCCGGCAACATCTGTTATCGGATGTATAGTTGCATATTTTGTTCGTTTGTTTTTATATAAAAAGTTTGACATTGCAGAAAAAAGTCTTTCACCTGAACAAAAATGTTATCGCAGAAAACATATTAAAATTACTGCTATTATTCTCGTTATTGTTGTTTTAGTTTCCTTTCTTTTACCTTTTATTCTTGTATGGCATGAAACTTCGTCACACACAATTTATAGCTTTCCTGACGGTGTAGGTTATCAGTACGACAGCGAAGAAGAAGCTGAAAGAGAGTACTACAAACTAAAGGGTTACGTAACCGGAGAAAAAATCTTATACAACATTACTTATGAAGATTATTCTGAAGAAACAGAAGAATATATCTTATATGTTGTTCCATTGCAGGATAAATTTGAGTATGAAAAAGGCGGTTACAATAAAACTTCAACAGAACTTAAGGACGAAGAGATACTGTGTTTTAAAACTGCTGAAGAAGCAGAGAAATTCAAGAATGAAAATGTTCTTGATGATGAAAATGAATATAATGCTGCGCAAAGAAATATAATTTTTGACGATGAAACTCTTTCAATTAGTTATCAGCTACAGAATGACAATATCTTCAGCAGTGTAGGTGATATCCTTCCTATCTTCATAATAATCTGTTCGTGTGCTTTTATTGTTGTGTTTATCATTTCAATTGCAATATATTACAGAAATAAAAAGAGATTGAAGTAAACTTTGGACAAATAAGGCGGAGGTAAAAATGAAGTTAAGAAAGATTTTTCTGCTATTACTGCCGTAGTATCTTTAGCATCGTTAGGTGTTTGTATCTATGGCATTTGTTATGAAACATTAGACGCTTTTGCCTACGAACGAGCCACAGGAGGCATATTTAATCTGACTCCGTATTTAATACTGATTACAGCAGTGATTTTTCTCCTTTTCACAATATTAACAATAATCTTGGTTAAGAAATAATTATTTGAAATTCAGGAAAAATTTATCAGATTTCGCTCCATATATAAGTGAGAGGGTATTTTTTCTAAAGCAAACTGATGTTTTTTATGAAAAAAATAAAAAATTTCAAAATTCAGGAAAAATTTAATCCGTTTCACTCCATATATAAGTGAAGGGGTGAAATAATTCTCCGAAACGTGGTGATTGATTATGGCTGATGCCGCAAAAAACAGTTTTATCGTTGTGCTCCCGAATCAGATAATAACGATTCCGCAGGACAGCAATCTTGCGTGGCTTCCGCTTTTCTATGCGTTGCCGAAAGAATTGGTTTCAAAACGCAAGGCTTATCTTGAAATCCCGAGAAATCCGTATGATGTTCTCCGCACAGACAAATATGATAATCTCATCAATGACGATGCGTTTCTCGAGCTTGTCTGGGATTGTTATGCTTGGTCTGTGTGGCAGTTTATTCAAGTTCCTCGCAGTAATGGTTACGGTGATATTCCAGGCAAGTGGACAAGTTATTCGGGTGACTTCCCTCTATGGCGTTTATGCTATGCAATTCAAAATCAC
>JAZQTC010000016.1:0-6306 GCA_045630405.1 Acutalibacteraceae bacterium | reverse complement strand
GAAACAACATTTGATATTCTCGGAACATACGCTGCCGATAAAACCTACACCGTGAATTCCGAAACAGGTATGCCTGAATCGGCAGATGAATTCTATACCGTAGACGAAAGCTTTGCACACGTTCTTACATCAAAAGAAGCTTTCAACGTTAAAATTCTTCCCGATATGAAATCCGAACTTGTCAAAGCAGGCTCAGAGTTCACACTTCTGCGTACAGACGGCAAAACCTTTGTTGACGCAAAACTCGGTGACGGCAGAGAATGCAGAATTTATGTTGAGAGAAACAACACGGATTATCAGCTTTGTATCAACGGAACACCCGAATATGAGCTTTTTGAAGAGATTTATTACGCAGGATAAAAAGGAGTTAATTTAAAATGATTAAAAAATTAACAGCAATTACGCTCGCTATCATTACTGTTTTTGCAATGATGAGTATATCAATGACTTCGGCATCAGCCGCAACAAAGGTTATCGAAATCAGTAAGTTCCCCGCAATCTATTACGGTGAAGAACTCAATAACTCAAATCTTAACTCTTGTTTCCCTTCACTTGACTACAATCAGTCGCCTTATTATTCGGAAATCAAGTCAACAGAGGTTCCGGATTGCGGCGGCGAGATAGCTGACCCTGAAAAGGAATATTATGTGCTCACAACATTCTATATCGGCGGATATGAGCTTCCCGCAGCTGATGAATTCAAGGTTGTATATGACGGAAAAGAAATTCCGCGTTATAATTTCAGTTCCTATCTTCCCAGTGACAGTGCATATTATCTTTATAAACATGGCACTAACGGCAAAGCAATGTGCATTATAAGAATCAAACTCGGTGATTCTGTAACTCTTGGCACAGACGTTAACGTTATAAACGGAAAGGCGTCTGCTTCAAGTGCAGTTATCGGCAATGTGGTAACGATCACAGCAGATCAGATTGATGGCAAGATTTTTTATTGTTGGAATATCACAGGCGCAACCCCTGAAGATTATTATGACTCCGAAACAACGTTCACAATGGGAGTTTTCAACGTTACTGCAGAAGCGGTTTACAAAGATTGTGAATGCAAATGCCATCAGGGCGGTATCGCAGGCTTCTTCTATAAGATTGTTCTTTTCTTCCAGAAGCTTTTCGGCAATAATCTTGTCTGCGAATGCGGAGCAGAACACTGAAATTGAATGTTTTATCAGACGGCAGAGAAATCTGCCTTCTTTTTTAAAAAACTGCACTAAAGTACGATGAAAAGCCTGAAATATATGATATAATGATACTTGTAAAAAAATCGGCAAACGGATGTGATGTTATGAAAGATTTCAGCAATGTAAAATTCAAATGGACTTTCCGTGATTATCAGCAGGCGGTGCTTGATAATTCGCAGAAGCATCTTAAAGATAAAAGAATTCATATTGTTGCCGCACCGGGCAGCGGAAAGACCATTCTCGGTCTTGAGCTTGTCCGCAGACAGAATGCACCTGCACTCGTTATGTCACCGTCGGTCACAATCCGTCAGCAGTGGGGCGAAAGATTTGTTGAAGCATATCTTTCTGAAACGGAAAACCCCGATGAATATATTTCTTATTCGCTCACAAAACCGAAGCTGATAACCTCGATAACTTATCAGGCACTCCACGCCGCTTTCACAAAATCCGTTATGGAATCCGAAGCGGATGAAGAAGAATTTGAAGCCGAAGAAACGCAGGATTTCAGCAATTTTGATTTGCTTTCCGAAATCAAAAAGGCAGGCATAAAAACAATCTGCCTTGACGAAGCGCATCACCTTAAAAGCGAATGGCAGAAAGCTCTCGAAAAGTTTGTTGCAATGCTTGGTGACGGTGTTACAATCATCGCTCTCACCGCCACTCCGCCCTATGACAGCGCACCTGCCGAATGGAACAGATATCAGACTCTCTGCGGCGATATTGACGAAGAAATTTTCGTTCCTCAGCTTGTTATGCAAAAAACTCTCTGTCCCCATCAGGACTATATATATTTCAGCTATCCCACCGCAGAGGAATCACAGATTCTTGCAAATTACAAGGCAAAAGCATCGGCTGTTACTGATGGAATAATCAGAAGCGGTCTGATTTCAAAGGCTTTGCAGGTTTCGGATGCGGCAGGTAACGAAGAAATACTCTATGATAACCTTGCAGGCTTCAAATCACTTGTCTGTGTTGCAAAACAAGGAAATGCCAATATCTCAAAGAGCCTTGAAGAAAAGGTTTTTGAAGGCAGAAAAGCACCCGTTTATTCAATAGCCGAAGCCGAAAAAGCATTTCAGTTTATCATCGATAAGCCCGATATCTTCACCGAAGAAATCAGCGAAGAATTAAAAGCAATCCTTTCAAAAGAGGCTCTTATCGAAAAAAGAAAAGTCCGCCTTGCATCAAGCGATAAAATCAATAAAATGCTCGTTTCCTCAACGGGTAAACTCGGAAGCATAAATAAAATTGTTGCAAGTGAATACGCAAATCTCGGCGATTCTCTTCGTATGCTCATTCTTACCGACTATATCAAAAAGGATATGCTGAAACTTGTCGGCACGAACGAAGAAATCCACGCTCTCGGCACGGTTCCCGTGTTTGAATCAATCCGCAGAACAAATCCTGATATAAAGGTTGCGGTGCTTTCGGGTTCACTTGTGATTCTGCCCGATTCAGCCGTTGAAACTGCGCAGGAAATCGCATATAACGAAGGTGTGCCGTGCAGAATAAAGAAGCTTGAAAACACAAATCATACCGAAATCATTTTCAGCGGTTCAAATAAAAATAAGGTCAGCATCATAACAAAAGCATTTCAGCTTGGCGTTATCAATGTACTTATCGGAACAAAATCCCTGCTCGGCGAAGGCTGGGATTCACCGAATATCAATTCACTCATTCTTGCGAGCTTTGTGGGCAGCTTTATGCTCTCAAATCAGATGAGAGGCAGAGCAATCCGAATTGATAAAAAGAACCCTGAAAAGGTGTCCAATATCTGGCATCTTGTGACGGTTGAACCCGATTCAGAAGACGAAATCATCAGCGATGACTTTGAAACGATGAAACGCCGTTTTGCCTGCTTCCAGGCACCTGCATATAACAGCGATGTTATTGAAAGCGGCACGGACAGAATAGATATTCTCAAAGCACCCTATGATGCAAACGGACTTGAAAGCATCAATAATCAGATGCTCTCGCTCGCATCGCCAAGAAACGTTATGGCAGGCAGATGGAACGCCGCCGTCAAGGGCAAAGCAAGACCCGAAATTGAAGAAGTCAGCGAAATTCCCGTGGAGGTTCAGCCTGCAAGTGCCGTTCATAAGAACAAGATTTATGCAATCGTTCTTGCAGTTCTGATTGTCCTTGCAATAATTATAATCGCAACGTCGGGTTTCTTCGGCGGTCTGCTCGGATTCATCATTGCGGCAATATCTTCCGCATTGCTCATCAAATCCGCATTGGTTGTAATGAAAAATTCATCGCCCGAAAAAACCGTTTCAAATATCTCAAATGCAATTCTCCGCACACTCAAAGAAATCGGTGAAATCGAAAGCAGGGGAGCAACTGTTTCGGTCAGAAAATCCGAAAAGAAGAACACAGTCAACTGTTCTCTTTCAAAGGCAACCGTCAGAGAAAAGAACGTGTTTGCAAAAGCGGTTTCCGAGCTTCTTTCACCCATTGATGACCCGAGATATCTTCTCATCGGCACAAAGGGTAATTCAAAACTCACAAGCAGAAACTACGTTCAGAGCTATGCCTGCCCGTCGGTGATTGCAGTCAATAAAGAAACGGCGGAAATTCTTGCGAAGAATCTCAGATCCGCAGGCGGTAAATTTGAACTCGTTTTCACAAGAAACGAAAACGGCAGAAAAGAACTTTTCAAATGCCGTAAGTATTCTTATATCAATGCAAACAGCAAACTTGTCAAAAATAAAAAGATAGTGAAATAAAAAAAGCAGGCAGCATCATAACGATGTTGCCTGTTAATATTTTATTCTGTTTTATGGTCGTTGATGACAAGACCGCTTTCACGGACTCTTACCGCAAGTTCGGTGCGATTACGGAATCCCGTTTTGTCTCGCATATTCTGAATGTGTGCTTTCACGGTGCGCAGGGACATTCCGAGCTTTTCGGCTATATCTGCATCGGCTTCGCCGTCAACAACCTCACGAAGAACGAGAAGTTCTTTTTCGGTGAAATCAACGTTGAGTGCTTCCCCGAGTCTGAGTGAAGGAGTTGTGTCGGGATAAACGGAATCGCCTGCCATTGTTCTGTTCATAACCTCAATGATTTCCTCGGCAGATGCGCTTTTGTACCAGAAGCTTTCAACTCCGGCTTTTCTTGCTCTTTCAATAAAGCTGAATTCGGGCTGACTTGTGACGATGATTATTTTGATATGCGGACAGCTCTTTTTGATTTTTGCCGCCGCATCAAGTCCGTTTGCATCCATTGCCGTGCATACGTCCATAAGAATAAGGTCAATGGGATTTCTGCGGCAGTAAAGCTCTGCCATTGCCGCACTTTCAATAGATTGTGAAAGTTTATATTCTTCGCTGTCGTTTATGTATATTTCAAGCAATTTGCGAGCCATGGGGTCGTCTTCAACAATAAGAACGTTAATCAAAATAATTTCACCTCTTTCGGCATTTGCACAGTCATAACAAACTGCGGTACAGACTGAATTTCCATATTTCCGCCCAGACGTTCAATTTTACTGCGGAGCGAACCGAGACCGCCGCCCTCGTGTATTTCAGTTGTCGGTTGATTTCCGTCATTGGTATATCTGGCATTATAGCTATCCTCTGTTTCATAAAACTCGACAAACAGAGTTTTGGCATCTGCGTGAATAACGGCATTTGTCAGCGCTTCCGTTGCGGCAGAAGTCAGTATACTGCCTGCCATATCGTTCATCGGGAATTCACCGCTGATTTCAACGGTAACACCCGCTGATTTGGCAATATCAATAAGCGTGTTAAGCAGACCGCTGCTTTGCGAAGGCTCAGCTTCCGTGCGTAGAACGGCAATATTTCTGTTCCAAGTGCTGATAATCGGCTGATAATCGGCATCGGGCAGACTCAACGTATGACGGGTTGCGAGAAGTGCCTGACCGAGTTCGCTGTGAATGCGGATTTTTGTTTCAAGCCTCTCCCTTGCCCTTGTTGTTTCGTCAACGGTTTCGCCGTAATGTCTGAGTCTCGCATTCATTTCTTCAAGCTCTTCGTTGTTCATGCGAAGTCTGTTTGTAAGCTTGTGAAGGCTTGTTGTGTCGGTTGCGGTAATCTGGAAAACGTTTTCAACCTTTTCACGTTTAAAAGTATAGACTGTTCCGTCAGACAGACGGTATTCGGGTTGTTTGCTGTCGGTAATACGGTGAACGTCGGGAAGAACATCACCGTTTACAAGCGCCTTCCAGAATCTGTTGGCATTCTGAATTTCTTCTCCCGTCATAATATATCCGAGTTCGTTCATTTTGTGGTTTACAAGCTGAACAGTACCGTTTGCCTTTGAAAAACAAAGACCTGTCGGAAGATGGTCGAAGCTTTCTTTTATGGAACGCGACGAAACGCTGTTTTTGCGGTAACGGATTTCTCCGATACCGAGGAAAACAAGAAAAGCAAAATTTGCCAGAATATAAATCAGCGAATATTCCGTATTTTCAAGAAGCAGTATGCTCGGATACGGAATATCTCTGTGGCACAGCTGTGCGTTTATTCCCGTTGTCAGAACAACGAGCAGAGCAAAACCCGCAAGATTGAAAACAACGGTAATTACCTTTGTCAAAGGCTTGTAATCACGGAGAAAAAGATTCGGAATACAGCAGACATTTATTACGGCTTCAAGAAATAAAACCGACATAAATAACGCCTGAAAATAAGTTCCCGTTTCAAGAAGGTTAATCATCCGATGCACCTCCTTCGGAAAGAAGCACATAAACTGCAACGTCGTTTTCATCAACGTCGCAGGTTACACTTCCGCCATTGAGTGAAAGAGAATTCAGCGCAGAAATATCCGCACCGTCATTCAGACCCGTCTGAAGAGTGAGCTTTATGACGGAGTTTTCACATCTGAGCGACACCATAAGTGCGTTGATATCGTCAATGAATAACTCAACAGTTTTTTCAAACAAGTCGTAAACCGCAACCGCACTTTCAACATCCAGATTGCCCGAGCACATGCTCTTTAGTGATGAATGAACACCGAGCAAGCGGATATTGTCAAGCGATTCACGAAGGCAGAATTCAAGCTCTGATGAAGAAATGATTTTGTTTTCTTCGCTGAGCAAAAGCAGATTGCTTCTTCGTTTTATGTATGCGCTTATAACACAGATTTT
>JAZQTC010000015.1:0-11129 GCA_045630405.1 Acutalibacteraceae bacterium | reverse complement strand
CTCCGAGCTACGCCACAGTGGCTTAAATATTTATGTTTACATCAACAAGGTTTTATATTATAATAAAACCAGAATATCATCTTCAAGGAGATGTTAATATGGCTGATTTTAACGGCGGTTGGATTAAGTTCTATAGTGAATTTGCAGACGTACTCTTGAAATATCGCAACGACCGTAATGAACTTATCCGTATAATTAAAAAAGTTTTTGAATCGATTGATATGAAATTACCAAAGCTCGAGAAAGATAATTTGGTAGTTGATATCGATCCGTTTACTGTTTTTGGTTTATTCAACAAGGGAATTACAGATTTAAACAGAAAGAAAATAATCAAAGGTTTTGCGGATATTTTTTCAATTGACGGATATGATTTTGATTCATTTGACGGAATTCCTGTTTTAAATAATCTTAAAGCTACTTATTACCATTTTGTTGATGACAGAAATGAAAACGATATCGAAAATCTTTGGCGTTTGTTTGAATTAGCACTCAGTTTTTCTGCCAATCCAAATCAGACCATCAGAAATGAATTTATTGAATGCTACAATGAAGTTGTTTCGCAGAAAAGTGTAAACTGGAATATAACAATGGGTCTGTATTGGATAAGACCATATATGTTTATAAACCTTGATTCAAGAAACCGAGAGTTTCTCTGTGACAGCAAATATTTCCCCGAAGAATTTATCAACACATTGAACGGTTTGAAAAAGTTGCCGTCAGGTAAATTCTATCTTGATATTTGTGAATCGGTAGATGAACTTATCAAAAGAAAATCAGTTGATTTTGGAAGCTTCCCTGAGCTATCTCACGTTGCATGGCTTACCACAAAAGATAGTGTCAATGAAGACTATTACGAAGGTTATTGGCCATCACTTCAGGAATTCAATCCGAAAATGACCGTTGAAAAATGGTTATCTGCTCTGAAAGATTCGACAATAACTAACGAAAAGAATTTAGAAATGTTCAAAATGATGCTTGAGCTCGGCGGCGAAAGCACTTGTGCAAATCTTGCTGAAACATACGGTAACACTTCTGCTCATTATAATAAACTCGGAAGCAGTTTCGGGGAAAAAGTTTTTAAAAAGTTCAAGTGTCCAGAGTGCCATGATAACGGTGATGTAAGATATTTCACTATTCCTTTTGTCGGTAAACCTATTATTGAAAAAGGTAAAGAACGTTATGCATGGAAACTGAGACACGAATTAAAGGAGGCTCTTCAAAAGATGAAAATGGATGAAATAAAAGTAACTCCTGTTGTTAAATCTGAACCTGTTGCAATTGAAAAGAATATGATTCTTTACGGACCTCCCGGAACAGGTAAAACATATAATACGGTTCTTTATGCGGTTGCGATTATTGAGAATACAACTGTTGATGAATTGAAAACTGAAAGTTATGATTCAGTCAAAGAACGCTATGATAATTATAAAAATGAAGGCTTGATTGAATTCACAACCTTCCATCAGTCATTCGGTTATGAAGAATTCATTGAAGGCATCAGACCTGTTATGGAAGAAGATGAAGACAGTGGTGCAGGCGATATCAGATATGAAATTGCAGATGGCATTTTCAAAGAGTTCTGTGACAGAAGAATCTTACAGAAAAAATCTGATTTCTCATTAAATAAAAATCCTGTGGTTTGGAAAGTTTCGTTAGAAAGAACATACGATAATCCTACTCGAAAAGAATGTCTTGAAAACAAACACATAAGAATCGGTTATGATTCATACGGTGAAATAATAACTGATGACACCGATTTTTCTGTAGATGGAGGCAAAACAGTTCTTAATGCATTCATCAATAAAATGCGTGTCGGTGACATTGTTTTTTCCTGTTATAATGCAAATGAAATCGATGCAATTGGTATTATTACCGGCAATTACGAATGGGATACAAAAAATAAATACGAACATTACAAGCGAATCCGCGAAGTGGAATGGGTTGTTAAGGGAATCAATGAAAATATTCTTGAGATAAATAATAACAAACCTATGACACTTTCGACAGTTTACAAAATGTCGGTATCGGTTGAAGATGTATTGAAGCTTATAGAAAAGTATAACCCCACGTTCAACGAAGCTGTTGAGTCAGAGAAGAAAAATAAAGTATTTATTATCGACGAAATAAACCGCGGTAATATCTCAAAAATTTTCGGTGAACTTATTACTCTTATTGAGCCTTCAAAGAGAATAGGTGCAGCAGAAGAACTCCGTGCAAGACTTCCTTATTCAAAGAAAAATTTTGGTGTTCCCGACAATGTTTATATTCTCGGCACAATGAACACTGCTGACCGTTCAATTGCAGCTCTTGATACAGCTCTCAGAAGACGTTTCTCATTCATTGAGATGATGCCTGACTCATCATATTTAACAGACGTTATGGTAGGTAATATATCAATCAGAACACTTCTTGAAACGCTCAACGCACGAATTGAAGCTTTGTATGACCGTGAGCATACAATCGGTCATGCTTATTTTAAGGAAGTAAAAGAGGACAGAACAATTCATACTCTCGGAAAAGTTTTTGAAAAGAAAATCATTCCTTTACTTCAGGAATATTTCTACGAGGATTATGAGAAAATCAGTCTCGTGCTTGGCGACAATCAGAAAAAAGGTGAACCGCTGTTTATCGAAGCTGTAAAAGTTAACGATAAGAAACTGTTCGGCAATTATAATTTTGATGATGAAGAAAAAGTAACATATACAATCAATGATTTCGCTTGCTATGACCCCGATACTTACTGCTATTTAGGATAAAGAGGTAATGAAATGAAGCCCACTTACAGAATAACTGAATACGGCTCATTTGTTGCAGACAAAAATGTTGACGGAGCAAAATATATTCCGCAGAAAACATTTGATGAACTGAAGAAGTTCATTCTGCTCAACAGAGATAATTCAGATGACGGTCTGGAACTGATGGGTATATCATATAAAAAAGGTGTCGGTGAAATTATCACTGCAAAAAATTATGTTGGTATGATTTCAATGAAGGACGGCACAACGGTTGAGATTTTACCTAAAATCTGTTCAAAGATTGATGATAAAGACGGTTCTGAAGCGAAGAAACTTATTGTTAAAATGCTGAAAACTCTTCGTAAATCACCGTTTAAAAATATCCAGACATCAACTGTGAACATTGCAAAAATGGATATATTTGAGATTTTTATCCGAATGTTTATTGAGGAAATCTTTACTATTGTAAAACGAGGCTTAAAGTGTACTTATGATACGGTCGAAGAAAACAGTAACAGATTCAAAGGCAAGATGCTGTTTTCAAAGCAAATCAAGTTCAACTTTGCTCATAAAGAACGCAGTTATGTTGAGTACGATGAATTCAATACTAACCGACCCGAAAATCGACTTATAAAATCTACATTATCGATTCTTTACAGACAAACCAAATCCTCAAAGAATAAAACGGACATCAAAACACTCCTCAATGCATTTTCCGAAGTTCCTGAATCCGTGAATTATGATACAGATTTTTCAAAATGTATATCAGACAGAAACACAAAAGATTACAACCGAGCAATGATTTGGTGCAGAATTTTTCTCAAGGGAAAGAGTTTTACATCTTTTGCGGGTAGTGACATTGCATATGCTCTTTTATTCCCGATGGAAACTTTGTTTGAGAGTTATATCGCTTGTCTCGTCAAAAAGGAAATCAACTCTGATAAATATACTGTTTCTGCACAGGATAAATCACATCATCTGTTTGAAACGCCGAAATTGTTCGGGTTAAAACCTGATATTGTTATCACACGCAAATCTGATAAAGCAGTATTTGTAATGGATACAAAATGGAAGTTGCTAAACAGCACTTCGACCGCATACGGAATATCACAGGCTGATATGTATCAGATGTATGCATATCAGAAAAAGTATAATGCAGAAAATGTAACTTTGATTTATCCGTCAACAGATGCAGTGCCTGACAGTCAGAAAATCATCTTTGATTCAGGTGACGGCGTAAAAGTGAACGTTAAGTTTGTTGATTTGTTTGATGTAAAAAACAGTATTATTAACATATTACAATTCTGATAAAAGCTTCGTGATTCTTTTTTGTTTCACGAAGCTATTTTTATTTTATACAAAAATTATTGAAGTTTATAATCAAGTGATATATAATGTATTCTGTATATTTCTTTTTGTTAAAGGAGAATAGATATGGCAGACATCAAGAGAGAACAAGAGAGAGACGAGCTTCACAGAGCGATATGGGGCATTGCTGATGAACTTCGTGGCAGTGTTGACGGCTGGGATTTCAAGAGCTATGTTCTCGGCATAATGTTTTACAGATATATCAGTGAGAATTTGACAAACTACATCAACAAAGGCGAACACGAAGCAGGTAACCCCGATTTTGATTATGTTTTGCTTTCTGATGAAGATGCAGAAGGTGCAAAAGATGACCTTGTTCAGGAAAAAGGCTTCTTTATCCTTCCGTCAGAACTTTTCTGTAATGTCAGAAAAAGAGCTGCATATGATGAAAACCTCAACGAAACACTTGAAGGTGTATTCCGTCATATCGAAGAATCTGCAAAAGGCAGCGTAAGCGAAGATGACTTTGCAGGTCTGTTTGACGATATTGACGTTAACTCTAACAAGCTCGGCGGTACTGTTGCAAAGCGTAACGATAAACTTGTAAAGCTTCTTGAAGGTATCGGCAACATGAATCTCGGCAACTATCAGGATAATACCATCGATGCTTTCGGTGATGCTTATGAGTTTCTTATGGGTATGTATGCAGGTAACGCAGGCAAAAGCGGCGGCGAATACTTTACACCTCAGGAAGTTTCTGAACTGCTGACAAAGCTTGCCATTGTCGGCAAAACCGAAATCAACAAGGTTTATGACCCTGCCTGCGGTTCTGGTTCGCTCCTTCTTAAAGCTGCCAAAATTCTCGGCAAAGAAAAAGTCCGTCAGGGATTCTACGGACAGGAAATCAATATCACTACATATAACCTTTGCCGTATCAATATGTTCCTTCACGATATTGATTACGATAAATTTGATATTGCAAACGAAGATACACTTCTTTCACCCCAGCATTGGGATGACGAACCTTTTGAGGTTATCGTTTCAAATCCGCCTTACTCAATCAAATGGGAGGGCGAAGATAACCCCGTTTTAATCAACGACCCCCGTTTTGCACCTGCAGGTGTTCTTGCACCCAAGAGCAAGGCTGACCTTGCATTTATTATGCATTCACTTTCTTGGCTTGCAACAAACGGTGTTGCAGCTATTGTTTGTTTCCCCGGAATTTTGTCACGAAGTGGTGTAGAACAAAAAATTCGCAAGTATCTGATTGATAATAACTTTATTGATTGCATCATTCAACTTCCAGCAAATCTTTTCTACGGTACACCAATTTCCACCTGTATTATGGTACTTAAAAAGTCAAAGGCAGATAACAAAACCTTGTTTATTGACGCTTCTGCTGAATTTGTTAAGGTAACAAACAATAACAAACTTACTGATAAGAACATTGAAAAGATTGTTGCCGAATTCACCAGTCGAGAGGATATAGACCATTTTGCACGCCTTGTCTTTTACGATGAAGTCGTAGAGAAGGATTATAATCTATCAGTATCTACATATGTGAAGCCAGAAAATAAAAGAGAGGAAATTGACATCGTAAAGTTAAATTTAGAAATAGAACAGATTGTTGCTCGAGAGCGATTACTTCGTGAAGAAATAAATAAAATCATTTCCGAAATTGAGGTGCAATAATGAATAGTTTAGAAAAATTGTTGCAGGAGCATTGTCCTGACGGTGTATTATACTGTAAAGTTGGCGAAATAGTTAATTACGAACAACCATCAAAATATATTGTAAAAAGTACCAACTATAATGATGAGTTTGAAACACCCGTATTGACTGCAGGTCAAACATTCGTTTTGGGATATACTGATGAAGTTGAAAATATTTATAATGCTTCAAAAGAAAACCCAGTAATAATATTTGATGATTTTACAGGTGCTTTTAAATGGGTTGATTTTCCATTTAAGGTTAAGTCATCAGCAATGAAAATGCTGACAGCAAAGGAAAATATGGTGTTACTAAGATACATTTTTCATATAATGGGAAAAATTAATTTAACATCAGACGAACACAAAAGACTTTGGATAAGTACATATTCCGAGCTCTCTATTCCTGTTCCTCCTCTGCCAGTACAGCGTGAAATTGTCAAAATACTTGACAATTTCACGGAGCTTACAGCGGAGCTTACAGCGGAGCTTACAGCAAGACAAAAACAATATGAATATTATCGAAATTTATTATTGACATTTGATACGGATAGCGAGACAATCCTAACAGACAGACAGACAGACAGACAGACAGACAGACAGACAGACAGACAGACAGACAGACAGACAGACAGACAGACAGATAATTGCGGTTAATTGGTTGCCTTTATCTGAATTGATTGAATTTAGAAACGGAAAAGGACATGAGAAGGATATTGTAGACACAGGCAAATATATAGTTGTTAATTCTAAATTTATATCTACTTCAGGCGAAGTAAAAAAGTATACGGATAAGCAAATTTGTCCCTTGTTTGAAGGCGATATTTTGATGGTAATGAGTGACCTTCCGAATGGCAGAGCGTTAGCAAAATGTTATCTTGTAGAGGAGAATGGTAAATATACTCTCAATCAGAGAATAGGAGCGTTTACTGTAAAAGATACATCTGTTGTATTAATAAAATATCTTTTCTATGTTCTTAATCGAAATAAACAATTGTTGCGTTATGATAATGGTGTTGATCAAACAAACCTTCGCAAGAATGACATACTTGAAATTATGATACCTGTTCCATCTGTTGAAGAACAAAACCGTATCGTTGCAATTCTTGACCGTTTTGACGCTCTTTGCAACGATATTTCTGCAGGTCTGCCTGCCGAAATCGAAGCAAGACAAAAACAATATGAATACTACCGAGATAAATTATTATCCTTTAAGGAGTTGACTGAATGAGTCAGTACAACATTATTCTTTCCACAAGTGAAGCAACCGTTGTTGCCGAATATGAGCCTCAGAGCACCCGTTCCGATGCATATCAGAGCGAGGATGCTCTTGAAAAGGCATTTATAAAAATGCTCACAGAGCAAGGCTATGAATATCTTAATATTGATTGCCAGACTGCTCTGATTGAGAATCTGCGTCTTCAGCTCGAAAAGCTCAACGGCTATAAGTTCTCCGATAAAGAGTGGAAATACTTCTTTGAAAACCAGATTGCAAATGCCAACGAAGGCATTGTTGAAAAAACACGCAAGATTCAGGAGGATTATATTCAGGTTCTCAGACGTGATGACGGCACTTCAAAGAATATCTATCTGATTGACAAAAAGAATATCCATAACAACTTCCTTCAGGTTATAAATCAGTATGTTGAAGGCAGCGGAACTCACGATAACCGTTATGACGTTACCGTTCTTGTCAACGGTCTGCCTCTTATACATATCGAGCTTAAACGCCGTGGTGTTGCTCTCAAAGAAGCTTTCAATCAGATTAACAGATATCAGAGAGAAAGTTTCTGGGCAGGTTGCGGATTATATGAGTATGTTCAGCTTTTCGTTATCTCAAACGGAACACATACCAAATATTATTCAAATACCACCCGTGACGCTCATATAAAAGAATCAACATCTGCCCGTAACAAGTCAAAGAAAACAAGCAATTCGTTTGAATTCACTTCTTTCTGGGCAGATGCAAACAACAGAGTTATTGCTGACCTTGTTGACTTCACAAAAACATTCTTCGCAAAGCATACGATTCTTAATATCCTCACAAAATACTGTGTATTTACAAGCGAGAGCCTTCTGCTTGTAATGCGTCCGTATCAGATTGTTGCAACAGAAAGAATTATCAGCAAAATCAACACATCAACAAACTATAAGCAGATGGGTACGCTTGAAGCAGGCGGATATATCTGGCACACAACAGGTTCAGGTAAAACACTCACATCATTCAAAACAGCACAGCTTGCAACACAGCTTCCGTTTATTGATAAGGTATTGTTTGTTGTTGACAGAAAAGACCTTGACTATCAGACAATCAAGGAATATGACCGCTTTGAAAAAGGCGCTGCAAACGGCAACAGAAACACAGCCATTTTGCAGAAACAGCTTGAAGATGAAACTTCAAGAATCATTGTTACAACTATTCAGAAACTTGATGTTTTTATAACAAAGAATCCCAATCATCCTATCAGGGACAAGCATATTGTTCTTATCTTTGACGAATGCCATCGCAGTCAGTTCGGTGATATGCATACAAGAATCGTCGGCGGTACAATCAAAAAGGGCGAAAAGGCTGTTAAGGTCAACAGATATTTCAAGAATTATCATATATTCGGATTTACAGGTACCCCGATTTTTGCAGCAAATGCTTCAACAAGTGGATCTGTAAACTTAAAAACAACTGCTCAGGCATTCGGAGAAAAGCTTCATACATATACAATTGTTGACGCTATCAACGATAAGAACGTTCTGCCGTTCAGAATTGATTTCGTCAACACAGTTAAGAGCAAAGACGGACTCAAGGACAGAAAAGTAAATGCCATCGATACCGAAGAAGCTATGCAGGCTCCCAAGAGAATCGAAGGCATTGTGAACTATATCATCGAGCATTTTGACCAGAAAACAAAGCGAAATCAGTACTATATGGCAAAGGGTAAGAGGCTTAACGGCTTTAACTCTATTTTTGCCGTAAGCTCAATTCCTGTTGCCCAAAAGTATTATTACGAATTCAAGAAGCAGCTTGAAGAAAAGAACAGCGATTTAAAGATCGCAACAATATTCTCTTTCGGTGCGAATGAAGAAGACGGTCTTGACGGTATTCTTGCAGATGAAAGCTTTGATACAGATAAGCTTGACGTAACATCGAGAGAATTTCTTGATGCGGCGATTGCAGATTATAATGCAATGTTCAAGACCAACTATGACACATCCTCAAAGGGATTTCAGGATTACTACAAGGATTTGTCTTTGAAGGTCAAGAACCGTGAAATAGATATTCTTATCGTTGTTAATATGTTCCTGACAGGTTTTGATGCAACAACCCTTAATACTCTTTGGGTTGATAAGAATCTGAAAATGCACGGCTTGATTCAGGCTTTTTCAAGAACAAACAGAATTCTTAATGCTGTTAAGACCTTCGGTAATATTGTTTGCTTCCGTGACCTTGAGCAGGAAACCAACGATGCTATTGCACTCTTCGGTGATAAGAACGCAAGCGGTATTGTTCTTCTGAAATCATATGATGACTATTATTTCGGCTATGAGGATAAAGGCAAGCATATAAAGGGATATGAAGAACGAATTGCCGAGCTTATTCAGAAATATCCTCTTGGTCAAGAAATAGTCGGTGAGCAAAACAAGAAGGATTTTGTTGTTCTTTTCGGCAACATCTTGAGACTCCGCAATATCCTTACTGCGTTTGACAGATTCCAAGGGGAAGAAATTCTCTCGCCATATGACATCCAGAATTACACGGGTATATATCTTGATATACGTGATGAATTCAAACCCCAAGGTGATAAAGACAGCATCAAAGATGATGTTGTGTTTGAGATGGAACTTGTTAAGCAGGTTGAGGTTAATATTGATTACATCCTTATGCTCGTCGCAAAATATCACGCATCCAACTGCACAGATAAAGAAATTATTGGTGCAATTGATAAGGCTATCCGTTCAAGTATTGAACTCCGTTCCAAGAAAGAGCTTATTGAAGCATTCATTGAAACGGTTAATGTTAACACCGATGTTCGCAACGATTGGAAAAAGTTTGTTGTAGAGCAGAAGGAAAAGGAAATTGAAGAAGTCATTGTTGAGCATAAACTCAAGCCTGAAGAAACAAAAGAGTTTATTGAGAATGCATTCCGTGACGGTGTTCTGAAAACAACAGGAACGGATATTAATAAGATTATGCCTTCTACATCACGTTTCGGTGGCAGCGGTGGTAATCGAACCAAGCTCAAACAGACCATTGTTGAAAGACTTCAGAGTTTCTTTGAGAAGTATTTCGGATTGCTTTAAAGTGAATTATGAAAATAATTATTGATGCAGATGCGTGTCCGGTGGTTGATATTGCCGTTGGCATAGCCAAAGAGCGTAATCTTGAATGTATACTCGTTTGCGACAACACTCATTTCATTCAGAAAGACGGTGCTGAAACCATTATTGTTGATAAGGGTGCTGATTCAGCTGACTGCAAGATTGCAAACTTGACCGAAAAGGGCGATGTTGTTATTACTCAGGATTACGGGCTTGCGGCTTTAGTGCTTGGAAAAGGCGGTAAAGCGCTTAATCAGAACGGACTGATATATTCTGATACAAATATCGAAAACCTGCTTTTCACCCGTTTTATCGGCAAGAAAGAGCGTATGGCAGGCAACAGAACCAAAGGACCAAAAAAGAGAACGGCGCAGAATGATGCTGATTTCATAAAAGCATTCTATCTGTGTCTTGACAGTAATTGAGTTAAAGCAAAGGCAGGGATGAAAATCCCTGCCTTAATTTTATCTGTAAACTATTTCGCTGAGGATGATTTCTTCGATGGCGCTGATTATATTATTCATTCTTCTTACCCATTCCATCTGGTTGGTTGCTTTGAGTTCTTCTGTTACGTCGTATCTTTCACAATAGAGAGGAAGAAGAGTATCAAAGCGAATCTGCGCTTCGGAATCGATTTCATGAAGGTGATCATCGAGTGTATCTCTTAAAAGATATCTGTTCCAGAGTGCGGGTCGGTGATTTTTGAGATAATCTTTTCTCATTCTGCCGTATTTTCCGAGTGGTTTGTATTCTTTCTTCTTGAGTACAATGTCGGGGATGAAATAATCTCCGTTTCTTGTGTATGTTATTTCAGTCATTTCAATTATCCTTTCTTTCAACAAAAGTGTCGTATGCGAACCTTGCACCGAGTCTGAAGCCTGCAATGAAGCTGTCTGCGTTGCAGATGCTTAAGAATCTGATGTATGTATCAACGTAACCGTTAAACAGTTCTTTATCTTCATCGTTCAGAGTGTCAAACAGATGCTTTTCTTTTTGAGCGAGTTCGTTCAGACATTTCATAACTTTCGGTTTAAGTTCGGTTGTACATTCCTGCGGTTCGATATTT
>JAZQTC010000014.1:0-15213 GCA_045630405.1 Acutalibacteraceae bacterium | reverse complement strand
TAGGTGTACCGTTGAAGTGTTGCTGTTCTTACTACTCATCTGAAGTGCGCTTTCAGCCCGTGACGGACAATCTCTGGCAGACTTTCCACAAAAGACAGGTCTTCGATTGAACATTATAACAAATACTGTACGTAATGTCAACAGTTATTTCTGCATTGAATCGGCATATTTTTATGTGTTTATATTAAGTATAAAATAGTGGACTTTTTCTTTGTTTGTGTGATATATTATATTACAGAATACAGTGGAGGTGCAGACTGTGAGAAAATTTATAATAGATACAGACGTTGGCGGCGATGATGCGGCTGCTCTTATGATGGCACTGCGTGAGCCTGATATTGAAATTTTGGGCATAACAACTCTCGGAGGTAACGTTCCTCTTGAAAATACAACGAAAAATGCCCTTCAGGTTATTGAAGAATGCGGAAAGGATGTTCCTGTTTACGTGGGCTGTGATAAGCCTCTTATGCGTGAACTTGTGACAGCTGATAATGTTCACGGCATGGACGGAATGGGGGATTGCGGTTTGATTCATCCCACACGCAAACCCGAAAAAATGCATGCGGTTGAATTTATTATTGAAACGGTCGGAAAGTATCCTGATGAAGTTGAAATTATATCCCTTGGTCCTGCTACAAATATTGCTCTTGCAATTATGAAGGACAGAGAAACGATGAAAAGGGTAAAGCATATATGGTCAATGGCAACAAGCGGATTCGGTGCAGGAAATATAACTCCCGTTGCGGAATTCAACGTGTTTGTTGATGCGGAAAGCTATTCCGTTATGCTCAACAGCGGAACTCCGATGACAATTGCAGGCTTTGATCTTTGTCTGGGAGATGCAGCGGTTACACCCGAAGAACTTAATGAAATGTCAGCTACGTCTCTCGGCAGATTTATTGCCGAGGGCAACAGAGTTAAACTTGCCTTTAACGAAAAGCTGACGGGTACTCCGTTTGTTGATTTACCCGATGCAGTTGCTATGGCAGTTGCTTTGTACCCCGAGGTTGTAACGGAGTCAATAACAGCTCATTGCTACTGTTGTATAAAAGAAACCGCCACATACGGTCAGGTGATTATATATGACGTTGCAAAGCCTTTTTCTGTTAAATACGATATACCAGAAACCAATTCAACGGTTATCAAGTCCATTGACACCGCATTATTCAAACAACATCTGCTGAAAGCTTTGGATATAGAATAAAAAAATAGTGAGGACGCACAAAAAGAACCCCTATGGTAGAGTGAAGAAACTTCCATAGGGGTTTTATTCTGTCGTTTTTGGTTGAGCATTGAGAGCTTACAGCGTTGAACCAAAGTCTGTAACGATTGCCTGACCTGTGATTGCACGTGATTCATCTGATGCAAAGAAGAGAAGCATATTTGCAACGTCTTCAGGCATACAGGGCTGAACTTTCAGGTCGTTGTGCTTCATCATCTGACCGAAAATGTTCATATCCAGATTGGCAGGATTCATATCAGCAACCATAGGTGTAACTATTGTGCCGGGGCAGATAGCGTTGCAGCGAACGTTAGTGCCGACAAATCGGAGAGCTGTATGACGGGTAAGACCGATTACTGCAGCCTTTGAAGCAACGTATGCAGCACCGCCGCAGCCCATAACACCTGCAACGGATGCAACGTTAACGATTGAGCCATAGCCTGTTTTTGCCATTTCTTCAGTAACTTCTCGCATCATGCACATAGTGCCTTTTGTGTTGATATCAATAACACGGTTCATATCTTCATCTGTAAAGCTGTCAATAGCCTTAAGTCCGCCGTCAAGAACGCCTGCGTTGTTGATAAGAATGTCGATTTTGCCGAATGCTTCAAGTGTTTCTGAAACAACTTTTTTTGCGTCATCAGCCTTCGAGATATCGCTGACTACAGGAAGAACTTCTCCGCCTGCTGCACGAATCTGAGCGGCCACCTCCTGCAGAGGAGCTTCACGGCGGGCTGTGATAACAACCTTTGCGCCTTCAGCTGCAAATTTAACTGCAGTTGCTGCACCAACGCCTGAATTGCCTCCTGTGATAATTGCTACTTTTCCCTCTAAACGTCCCATAATAAAAACCTCCGTATATTTTAAATGTGTGGAATTTTTGCTTCCCATAGGAATATTACTACGAAAAAAGGGGAGATGTCAAGCAAATTGTTCTCCCTTGTATTTTGTTGAATTTTATCAAGCGGATTTATTCAATTTTGACTTTGAAACAAATCGGCAAGTCGTTTTTAGGTTTTGGAATGTTTATTTCAAGATATGCTTCTGTTCGGTTAAAATTTATTTTGTCATTACATCCGAGCATTTCAATGCTTTCGATGAGATAATCGTGAGGAATATGCTTGCGGAATGTTCTTATTCTGACTGTTTCGGAAGGACGCATCTGGAAAACGTAAAGATAACCGTTTTTGAACGTAAATCGGAAATCTTCGGATGTAAATGCCTTCTCGTCGTAATCTTTGAACTGACCTTCTTCAGCGTTTACGTTGCCTTCTTTGAACTGTTTCCAGAACGTTGTGCCGTAGATACCCTCGCCGTTAATGGAAAGCCATTTGCCGATATCACGGAGCACCTGTGTTTCCTCGTCTGTGATTGTGCCGTCAGCTTTGGGACCGACGTTCAGAAGCAGATTACCGTTTTTGCTGACAATGTCGATCAGGTCGCAGATAATCTGTCGTGCGTTCTTAAAAACGTTATCTTCGGTGTAACCCCAGGAGTGCTTACCGATTGCTGTGTCTGTCTGCCAGGGGATAGGTGATATGTCTGTTAACGCGCCGCGTTCAACATCAAAGGTTGCAACTGAGTGAGGGAATGCTTCGTGTTTATAGTTGATGGTAACCTCTTTGCCCCATTCTTCGGCTCGGTTGTAATAATATGCCGCAAGCTTTTTGAGGTAGGGCTTGAAAGAGTGATTGTGAATCCACCAATCAAAATACACAATCTGCGGCTGATATTTATCGATTATTTCGCAGGTGCGCACAAGCCAGTCGTCCAGCCATTCCTTGTTTGCACCGATTGAATATGTGTCTGCTGTTGTTGCGTGCAGGTCGCCCGAATGAAGCTCTTTGCAGTAGTAAGCAGGTCCGTAGAAATCACGGTAGTTTTCGTCGTTGACGTCGCTGTCAAAGGTTCTGCCCATATTCATAAAGAAATAGTGCTCGGCTCTGTGAGTTGATGCGCAGAAAATCATATCGTTCTTTTCGCAGGATTCTTTAAGTTCACCGATAACGTTTCTGCAAGGTCCCATATCAACCGCATTCCAGCGATTGAAATCTGTTGCATACATAGCAAAACCGTCGTGATGCTCTGCAACGGGAACAACGTATCCTGCGCCCGATTCCTTGAAAAGCGAAACCCATTCGTCAGCGTTGAATTTTTCTGCTTTGAACATCGGAATAAAATCTTTGTAGCCAAAGTCTTTTTGCTCGCCGTAGGTTTTTCTGTGATGTTCAAATTCTCTTTCGTTCTGGTCATACATTGCTCTTGCGTACCATTCGTTACCGAATGCAGGTACGCTGTAAATGCCCCAATGGATGAAAATTCCGAACTTTCTTTCGGTAAACCAGTCGGGAGTTTTATGGTGCGACAATGATGAAAAATCAGCCTTGTATCTGCCGTTTTCAATCACTTCGTCGATTTGTCTGAGACAGTCGTTTTTTGTCATTTTTATCACCCTGTTTAATATTAAAACATAAAACGGAATATTTCAATTGTTTTTATTGAGATAATTATAAAGTTCTGCCGCTGAAGTACGGTATGAGATTACAAAAACCGAAAAGCCGTATTCTTCAGGCTTTTCGGTTTTTAGTGAATATAATTTATGTTGATTGGCGGAAATTTTTCAGCGGATTATTCGCCAAGAAAATATCTGCCGTAAGCGTCTGCTGCTTTGAGTGCTGCGCAAACCTTTTCGGGTGTTACTTCAAAGGGCATATTGTGAATTGTTTCACCTTCTGCACAAGCTGCAGTTGCAACAGCCATAAGTTTTTCATCGGTAACTTCGGTGATGCCGAGCTCGTTGAAGGTTACGGGCAGACCGAGTTCAATGCAGAAATCAACAATTCTGCTGAGTTCATCGCCGTCAACGTTTTCAAGAACAAGCTGTGTAAGTGTGCCGAAAGCAACTTTTTCGCCGTGATACATATGATGGCATTCGGGAAGAACGGTGAGACCGTTGTGGATTGCGTGAGCTCCTGCAAGACCGCCGCTTTCAAAGCCGATACCGCTGAGGAGTGTGTTTGCTTCAATAACTTTTTCAACCGCTTCTGTGCAAGCGCCTGCTTCAAGAGCAAGTTTTGCCTTAACGCCTTCTTCGATGAGGGTGTCGAAACAAAGCTTTGCAAGTGCCATTGCAGCGCAGGTTACTTTTCCGCCTGCGCAGGTTCCGGCATCCTTTGCCAAAACAGCTCTTGCTTCAAAGTATGTAGCAAGTGCATCGCCCATACCTGAAACGGTGAGACGGGCAGGGGAAGCGGTGATAATATCAGTATCCATAAGAACCATATTGGGGTTTGCAGGAAGGAAAAGATACTCTTCAAAAACACCGTCGTCAGTATAGATAACGGAAAGTGCGCTGCAGGGAGCGTCGGTTGAAGCTATTGTGGGGCAAATAAGAACGGGTGTTTTGCAGTAATATGCAACAGCCTTTGACGTGTCAAGAATTTTGCCGCCGCCGATACCTATAACAAGGTCGCAGCCTTTTTCTTCCATAATCTTGATAAGTCTGTTGATTTCATTCTTTGAGCATTCGCCGTTGAAATAGTCGAAAACAAGTTCAAAATCCTGACCTGCAAAGCTGCTTTCAACTGCAGCGCCGATTCTCTTGTAACCTGATGCTGTGATAAGAACAAGAGCCTTTTTACCGTATCCTTTTGCATAGTCATAAAGCTTTTTCATTTCGCCTGCGCCCTGAACGTACTTGCCGGGGCTTATAAGAATTTTTGCCATTTGTATTTCTCCTTTAAAATTTTTATTTAATTTTACAACGATAGTATCTGTCTGTCAACTGTCTGAATCATATTCATTCAGCTGAATTGTTTGGTAAATCAGTTTGAGTCTGTCACAATGTCAACAATCAAAAAATAATGTGATTGCCTTCAAGAGTTTCAAGGTATTCTTCTCTGCAGGTGATGAAAATGACCTGATGTCGGTTGGCGCAATCCTTGATAAGACTGCAGGACTGTGCGGTGCGTTCGGCGTCCATATCGGTGAATGGATCGTCAAAGACAATAACACCGCCACCGTCCGGGAAAAGATGGTCAAGAACCGCCAGACGGAATGCCAGGGAAACGGTTTCTTTTGTACCTTCGGAAAGTTTGCCGTAATCCAGCAGGCGGTTGTCGCTGTAGATATTTATGTTCAGCTTGTCAGCCTCGGGAAATTCGGAAAACACTTTGCCGCCCGAAATAATTCCCAGATACCGGGTGAAGTTTTCAGCGATGTCCTGCATAGGATTATTGTCAACTTTTTCTTTTTGCTTTTTGAAAACTTCGGCAATGTGGAGCCAATGACCGAGCAGGGATTTGATTTCGTTGAATACTCTTTCAGCTTTTTCAACGGTTTCAAAGCAAGCTTCGGGATGAGCATCTTTGTAAGTGTCCAGCCTGCTTGCGGCGGATGATTTTTCTGAAAGTGCGGATTCGCGGAGCTCCTGCTTGAACTTCAAATCTTTTTTCAGATATTCCAGATGGTCATCGGGATCAGTTATTCCCGAATATTCGTCAGGAATATCCTCGACGGCAGAGACGGATTCTTTTGCTTTTCTGAGTTCTGTATTCAGATCAAATGCTCTTGCTTTCAGATCGTTGATGCTGCCGTACTCATTGGTGTATCCGTCAATCACGGTTTCGGTTTTTGTGATAAAAGTTGCAATTTCGGATTTGCCGCAGACAGCAAAAATATCTCTGTCAATTTCTTCTTTGGAACGTGTAACCGTTCCTGCAAGCTTGTATGATTCCTCAAGTTCGCTTAGTGACATTTCTCCGAGAACTCTCGCAATTCTTGTTTTTACGTTTTCGATTTTTGATATTGCGCTCTCAATTTTACGAGCGTAAAGTTCCAGTTCTTCGTACGTTTCTACGTTGTATTTTGCAAAAATTCCGGAGATTATCTCTTTGCCGTTTTTGATTTGCCTCTCAACTGAAGCAACGTCAACGTTTGCAGGGCTCAATTGCATTTCCATTATGCCGGGAATTTCGATTCTGACCGCTTCTGTGATTGCGGCTGAACCGTCGGAAACCTCAATTTTTTCTCCGTTTCTGAGGGATGTGATTTCTATGGAGTTTTCACCAAGCATACGGACAACTGCGTTCAGATTCATACCGCAGAGCTTATTTTCCAATGCGGTGATTTCTCTTTGGGTTTTCCTGACGAGATTTAATTCTGATGATTCAGGATAGGGTAATTCCGCAGTTTTTGAATCATTTTCAGTTATTTCTGACTGAGCTTCTTTTACAAGGTTCCATAAGTCGTAAATACTGCGGTTTGCTTTTTCTGTCTTTAATTCTTTTGCCTTTTTGAGTTTTTCGTTAAGGTCAGGCCAATCAGACAGCGCGTCTGTTATTTTCTGAAGTTCTTTTTCGATACGGGCAATTGCTTTTTTGCGTTCGTTCTGAACGGCAAGACGGCTGGCAAACGTGTTGAATCTGTTGTATTCTTCTTCGGATGTGTGCGCGGCAGCGTCTTTGTCTGTGTATGATTTGGCTGCAAGGTCGGCTTCTCGCTCCAGACGGGAGATTTCTTCAAGTGCGATTCGTGCATCTTCCATTGCGTAGTAAGCTTTTAATATTTCGCCGAGTCCGTTAGACCATCGCCCTGCTTTTCGTACGGGAGCTTCGCGCTCAAAATCCCAATGCTTGCCTGCAATTTCGTCAATTTTTGCCGTGATTGCTTGTTCAATGGCATCAATGGGAATACCGTCGCTTTCTGCAAATGCCTGAGAAACCGTGTTTGTAATTTCCTGTTTGATTTCGTTTTTATCTGATGCATCCAGGATAGTTTGTAAAGAAACGTCGGTGTTTCGTTGCGAAGAAAAAAGCATTTCCGAATAAACACCTTCGCCGTAGAGAAGCACCTCTCTTAAAATCTTATCAATCTTACCTTGGTCACGGGTGATTCCGTCGGGAGTGGAAAGAGTACATCGAGCCTCATCGCCCCATTCTTTGGAAAGGGTATAGGTGCCGTTTTCTGTTTCGAATGTGATTTTGCCGTCGGCAAAGTCTCCTACAAAAGAGCTTCCTTTTTTAGCGCAGGGGAAGTAAAGCTCAAAGAACTTTTTGTCACTTCTGCGGTCCAGTTTTGCACTCTGAAATAAGGTGCGGGACAATAGGTTAACAAGTGTGCTTTTGCCGCTTTCGTTTTTGCCGTATATAACGTTGATGCCGTCTGTGAAGGCAACATTCTGATCGCGAACGCCTGCAAATTGAGTGCAGGATATGTTTTTGATTTTCATTTATTTGCCCTCCTTCAAGGATTTCAGAAGTTCATATGCCAGCTGTGCTTCTTTCGGGTTATCCAACAGAGAAGACAGAAAACCGGCGGAGAAAGAGGTCTCGGGGAATTCGGAATCGATCAGGTTTTTTGAAATTAGTTTGCTGAGTTTATAATCATTGTACGTACCCTCAATAAAACGGTTGAGAGCAGCTTCAATCAGGTTGTGGCGTTCCTCATATTCTTCAGCTGTTACGGCACCTGTCAGAATGATGTCAACAATGCTGTTGTCGGCAAGATCCGCAAGTTGTTGTCTGAGGATGGTTTCCATCTGACCTGCAGTAACGGCAATAGTTTTACGATAAAAGCGCAGATTGCCCGAAACAACTTTTTTTGCACGGATTGCTTTGCTTTCTGCAATTTCAACAATGAAGCATAAGCCTTCTGTGTTGCAGGAAACGTCGGTTTGCACGTGAGTTCCTGCGTTGAATATTTTTTCAGAGGGAGTGTATTCTTCCGTAAGGTTTTTGGGGAAGGGAACGTGTGTATGTCCTATGAGCCAGACATCCACAGGGATGCTTTCAAGCTCTGACCGTTTCATGAGGAAATATTGACCTTCTTTATCAATGGTTTCGCCTTCCACTGCTCCGTGTGCAATACCGATGTGATAAGCCCCGTCATTTTCAAAGGGTGTTTCTTTGATTCTGCCAAGATTGTTCTGCCCCGATGCAGAGTGAAGAGAGGTGCAGAGCGCAGGATGGATAACAACGTCTTCGCCGTTTGCGGAGATATTGTAGGGGCGATAATCTGTCAGAAGCATAATGTTATCGTATGAAGTCATAACGTCCTTGAAATATTGCCAGACTTTGACTTCTTTATCATAAAAATCGTGATTTCCCGGCAACACAACAACTGTCCCTTTAAAGGCTGACAGTATGTCAAGAAGGGCTTTGATGTCTCTTTTTGATATACTGTGTGTATTTTCAAACAAGTCTCCTGTAATCGCGAAAAGAGCGCAGTTTTCCTGATTTGCAGTTTCAACCATTCCTTCAAAAGCTGAAATTCTGGACGAGGCAAGAACTGCAGATTTTTCGTGGCTGGCATATTTTAAACCGATGTGATTATCTCCTGTGACAAATATTTTTAACATTTCAACACTCCGTTTTACGGCAAAATGCCTTTATTTAAAACAATTATATCACAGATACATTTGAAGTACAACATAAACAAGAAAATGTAATAATCCGAATAGAAAGCCCTGACGTGTATCAGCGTCAGAGCTTTTTGGTTGCTATATTCCGATAATTTTTCTGATTTGTTCTGCCTGAATATCGTTCAGCCTGCATTTTTCTGCAATTGCAACAGAAGCCGCTGCACCTGCAGCCTCACCGATTCCGAGACATATAGGCATAGCTCTGAAGTTTGAGTGTGCAATATGTGTGCCTGAAATGTTTCTGCCGCAAAGCAGAAGATTTTCTTTGACCTCGGGGAGGAGACAACGGTAGGGGATTGTGTATCCTTTGCTTTGAGAAAAATGTTTTTGTGCACCTGTTTTGTCCAGTCCTGAACCCGTGATATTGTGAACGTCAAAATTGAAATAGGCATCTTTGACAACGTAATCGTCAAAGATTTTTGCTTCCAATATATCCTGCTCCGTCAAGGTGTATTTGCCTTTGAAATGTCTTGTTTCGCGGATACCTATCAATGATGCAGAGCTGATAACAAAACACTTTTCGTATCCGGGAACAAACTCTCTCAAGTATCTGACGATATCGTCCATTTGCCTGCGGCAGGTAAGAGTTGCTTTTGTCAAGTCATCAGCGCAGGTGCCGTCAATTTCAATTGCGTTTGTCATATTGCAAGTCACAATTCCGGGGAGGGTGGTTTTGTAGGTGAGTATGTGTCCTGCAGGATAGGGGATATGTTCTTTTGCAAGCGCCTGAAGCTCACCGTTCGGAGTGTCATAAGTGGATTCAAACGAGCCGAGAAAAACGGCTCTGTTGTAATCAACTCCGCCAACTTTGAACATTAAAGTTGCAGGTTGCATTTTATTATCTTTTTCACGGCCGAGGTTGAATTCTGCACCGGCACGGGCAGCAATGTCTCCGTCACCCGTGGCATCTATTGTGATTTTTGCGTGAATATCCGTTTTTCCTGATTTGTTGATAACGGATGCTCCCAGCACCTTGTCTCCATCGCAGATTGCATTTTCGGCAAAGGTATAAAGCATAAGTTTGCAGCCAACCTCGTCAAGCATTTCAAGATAGAGAGTTTTCAGCTTTTCGGGGTCTATTGTGTTGGTTATTTTATCTTTGAATTCACCTTCGTTTTTCAGGGCACTTCGTTTTAATATTTCGTTGAATAACGGACTGTCGCAACTTCCCGTCCAATGGCTCATAAGTCCTGAAGTAGAGATGCCGCCCACGTCACCGTTTTGTTCAACAAGAATAACGTCAGTTCCGTTTTTTGCCGCAGTATATGCCGCCGCAAACCCCGAAGGTCCGCTTCCGAGAACCAAAACGTCGGTGTATAATTCGAATTTCGGTGTCATAGCTTACTCCTTTGTTGCTTGCTTAAAATACTTGCATTAAAATCCGAAAACCCACAGCAAAAAATCTACTGAGGGTCTGTTATTTTTGATGATTTTATCATATTTCAGGTTGTGAGTCAACGGTTTACGATATAACCGATATGAAAAGAGCTGACCGAAATCAATCAGTCAGCTCTTGATTTTAGATAACTCAAATACTGTAGTTATATTATTCCCACTCGCTCCCGGAAACTTGCCACTAAACATATTTGTATAGATGATTTAGCAGGAGCTATCGGTATAATCTGAATTATCCGCAAATTACGGACTATCCGATTTTTTGTTGCCAAAATGTTGCCATAAACAAAGGAATTTGGCAGGACTTTTTGTTCGAAGTTTATTTTAGTGTATTTGTTAAAAAAATCTACAGCCTTTGTTATTCATATTATAGGTTTTAAAATTAAGAATGTCAATAAAATAATATAAACTTATAGGCTTTATTAGCATCGCATTCTCTAACAACACCAGAGTCTTCGTTTTTGCCATACTGTTCCTTATGTGTTATTACAATCATTGAGAATACTATGAATTTTACCAAGCCACCGTTTTGATTCAGTGGTTAGGGGACATTTGAACATACATTTTACAGCTGAATTGACATCTGAATCAAATTTTTTTCCCAACAATTTATCTTGTTGTATTTTGTTGTACGTATATCTCCAAAAATCCTCGCTGTATAGATATCCTCTGATTTTCTTCACCTCATCATCAACTGACATTGTTTGGAATATTTTTTCGTAATATGGGTTGATAATCCAATATAAAAACTGTATTGGATTATACTGTTCTAAAGAATCATAAGAAAGATGCGTTCGGTGACCTGTGAAATCGCCATATAGAGCCCCGTATATTGCGTCTGCTGATGATGTACCAAGCATATTACAATAATTAAGATATCCTTGGATACAACGAAGCATTTTCTCTACCTCTGCTTTTCTTTTTATTTGATGTGTTAAACACTTCATATCAAGCAGTAATTCCTTTGCTAATATCTCATCATCCTGTGCATCACTTGCCTTTATGTAACGTCCATGAGCCGCACGATTTCTAACAAGATTTGTAAAATAAAATTCAAAATATTCTACTACTTCTAGATCGATCTCACTACACTCTGTTAGTTTTTTCAATTTTATATTCAGTACATCTCGTTCAAATAGATCCATATTGGTAAAGCGATTGAAGGTGTTGGCTGCATATAAAAAATCAGCGAACATTCCTTCAATTTGTATTGGCGCAGTGCAATTGAAAAGAGCATAGTTGCCATCAATATATAAATTCAGAATATCATGAAGTAAGCTCGATCGTGGCTTCAAGGCTACGCTATTATCAATATCATCTTTTATAAGATTAATAACATCGAACTCATTGATTAGATAGTCGAGTTTACCTAGGTAGTCGTTTCTACCTTTTGTGTATGAAGAGGATAAATCCTCGGAGTTTGGTATTGAGACCATTGCTGTGGCGCACTCATTAATCACGTTTTGACGTGCGCTTTCGTCTGTGATGTAAATGGCTTTGTGATGTTTCTCGCGATATATATCGACTAACGCAAGGATCTTCACTTGATTCAGAATAAAACGATCATTATCAATATCGCTTTCTAGAATTGAAAGAAAACTTATATACGGCAGAAACAGTGTTTCCACTCTTGTATTTAGAATTGCTATGTCGATTGACTTTTTTCTTAACCAAATATCCGCCTGTTCATCTGAATTATCTATTCTGCAAAATTTATCAAGCTTGTCACATATGGCAGAGAAGATGAATGTCAACTGTTCTTTCCTAGTGCTTGCTCGATAGTGTTCCGAACAAACCGTACGATAGCGATCTTCATCCAAAGTTATATCATAAGTGACGGCTCTGTTATTCTGAATCTTATTCTTTATTGCTTCACGTTCATTCTCTAATCGAGAAATCTCAGATGTTAAAGAATCAAGTTTTGCTTCATATTTCTTCTTGGCATTTTGATAACTTGGCTGATATACAGTATTGTATTCTTTTTTAACTTTTGTATAAACATCATGAGGCAATGTTTTTATATGAACAATGTCTATCAAAGCCAACCAATAATCACGTTGTTGAGTAAATTCGGAGTTCGAAGCACTTATTGTTCGAATTATTTCTTGAATAATATCATCGGTTGCATAATCAACAGAAGAACGTATGTGGTCATAGTATAACTTGCCTAAACGTTCAAACGATGTGGCCTTGAATATTTTTTTATCATACAAGGTTGGAAGCACATAGCATATATGATTAAAAATAGCCTCATTTATATTATCGCTTATGATTGCACTATGCTTTCGTTCAAAAAACTGCTTATGAAACTTTTGTATTACATCTAATATGCGTTTACACATGATGCCATCTCCTAGTATGAAATCAGTTTAATATAATAAGGTTTGAACCACGCAGAAGGGTTCTTAAGCATGTAATGTTTTGTCCCAATCAATTTTTATTTTACTTGCTCAAACGAAATTATTGACCCGAAGATAAATCTATACCATACATCTGTTATTACAAAACAAAACACACTTGGGATTTTTCACATGGTTGACTTGGCTAGGACAACACCCATCGTCAAAGAATATGACTACAAAATTTGACTTTTTCAATACAACCGTTAGTTATTGAATTTATTAGGCCAATAGCATTTATGCAGGCATCGTCTGCATAAATGCTATTGGCACATACTTTAATCTTGATACCTGATATCATTGAACTGTGTCTTGTCCACATACAAATCGAATGCTAAAATCGTTAATTGAATATCTACATTCATATCCTGACGATGATACTTACACTTCCAAATATTCGCTTGCGGCTGAGTGTAAGCTATCGTGTTGGCATCAGTCCAACTTTTGATTTTAGACAGGATTGTAGGAAACGACTTATTCTCTTTGTTAAAGATAATTACTGATACCTTCAAATCTCGCCATGTCGAATAATTAATAACCTGCTGTATCGCTCCTTGAAACAAGCGTTCACCATGCCAAATCTTACATTCTCCGATGAAAGCGGCTTTGTTTTCAAATTCAATATGAATATCGGTTTTTCCAATTTTACGGAATGTCTCTCCGGTTGCTGCTTCATAATGTGTATTCAGTGCAGCCAACAAATGATCCCTAAGTTCTTCTTCGGTATTAGCAAAATATGTTCTTGCCGTTTTTTCCATAGTCGTTCCGCACATTGAAATAATGTTGTTAATGTTTTCGTAATCGCTGTCACTGATATACGGTTCTGGAACTTCAGGTCTGACGTTTGGTTTTACAGAGGGTTGACGTATAATTCGCTTCAACTGTATTGGCTTAGTATTAGGTGCATTTTTACTGGTAGTCAGCGGAATCTGCAATGCGTTGCTTATAGCAGAAAAAGAGTCAGCTTTCTTTTTTCGTTCCTCTAACAACCGCATAGCAGAAGAGTAGAGTCCGTTGTTGAACGATGCGACCTCGGTATTCACATAACCGATCATCGTCTTGTAACTTCTAAACTCATTGTCGAACTGTTTCTGTACATACTCCGCCATTGCTTCTCCTTTGTTTTGAAGCTCCTGCTTTGCATATTCAAAATCAAGCGTAAAACTTCCACATTCTTCTCCATGAGGCGCTACAAAACTTTGTGTAGCAAAGTGCGAGAAAATGTGCCTGCTCGGCTGTATATCAAACAGGTCCGGCTCTCCATCAAACGGGATTTTGAATGTTACTCGGACTCCGTCTATCTCAAAAAAATCCTTTTCAAAGGGATGTCCACGAAATGGGTTTGCACGTTTGACCTTCGTTTCTGCAAGCGTTTTTTCGATATTGGTCTCAAAGATTGAAATAGGAGAAACATAATATTTTTCGGCAAGGTAGTCTGCCCATTCTTCAAAATTACACGAAACTATTTCTCCATCACTCATTTGATCCACTTCCAATTTCATTTTTTGGTGAAATGTAGCAAAGTAGCTTTTTGCGTCTGAGCCATTGAAGAATTCTTTGCCATATCCCCATCCCGCTCTATAATACATTTTCTCACTTCTCTTTCTTTTAGGCATGATAATTGAATGTATTATACCATAAATTGCACTGCTTTTCAACTCGACTAACCTTGCTTTCAAACAAATTACAAGTTCAGATTTTGAGTGCGATGACATAAACAAAACATTCTATGATGTGGTAATGTTGAAAAAAAATATAACAGTAGACAACACCATTTTTGATATTGTCTGCTGTTATATTTTTACGATTCTAATATCGTTAGTTTTAGTTGTAAATCAATTCTGTGTTGATGATTTCTTCTGCTCTGTTGCGGATGTTGTTCATACGGGCAACCCATAACATCTGATTTTGTTCTTTTAGTTCTTCCGTTACACCTTCTGCCTTTGCCATCTGCTCGGTGAGTCTGTCAAGCATTTCGGTTGCCTGCTCATTTATCTCGGCAAGGTGGCTGTTCAGTTTGCATTTCAGAACGAGCTGGTTGAAAAGAAATTTTTTATGATCTTTGAGGTAGGTGAGTCTCTTTCTACCCCATATTCCTATTGGTTTATTTTCTGTTTCGGGGAGTTTCAGGTCGGGGAGATAATAATCCCCAACGAGTGTGTAGCTGATACCTGTTGCTTCGTTGACAATGTGCTTTTTCATTTTTGTTACCTCCTGTGTATTCCATTCTGTTTTGCATTTTCACTTGATTTTTTTCTCCGTTCATCAGAGTAGGGTGCAGTCAGTCTGAAACCGAATCTGCCTTTTTCAATTTCAAATCTTAAACCGCCATGTTCATCGTCATCAAACTGTCGGCAATACTCGGGATATTTCTCCGCATATTCCGTAAGACGGTTTTTGAGGTTGGTATTGTGAGTGTAGATTTCTACGAGCGGACTTTCTTCGTTGAAGTAAATTTATGTGTGTTTCTGACGTTTCTTCAAACCTGTTTTCATAAATGCCTTCTTTCTGTGAAAATAGTATGGTTTTTATAATTTTTCTTCGGCTCTACAGCCGTAAAAGTGAGGTCGTTATCCGATAGAAACAGTCCAAATGATGCAGAGTTCATTTGAACTGCTGCTATTCGGATTTTTGTGTTTTTACAGCTCTTGAAAATTCTTCAAAATTATGTAACCTTTATCTGTTTTGAATTGTTATAATAGTGAAAGGACCTTTCAAGCGGTGGTGATTTAATGGACAGTAATGATTTTGAGCGAGTGTTCAAAAGAAATAATAAA
>JAZQTC010000013.1:0-87895 GCA_045630405.1 Acutalibacteraceae bacterium | reverse complement strand
CTTGAAAATTCTTCAAAATTATGTAACCTTTATCTGTTTTGAATTGTTATAATAGTGAAAGGACCTTTCAAGCGGTGGTGATTTAATGGACAGTAATGATTTTGAGCGAGTGTTCAAAAGAAATAATAAACGGTTGTTTCTTATTGCACTTTCGTTCACGGCAAATCAATATGATGCAGAGGATATTCTTCAAAACTCTTTTATGAAATTGCTAAAAGCTAAAACGGAGTTTAAAGATGACGAACATATTGATAAATGGCTTACTTCGGTTACGGTGAACGAAAGCAAAAATCTTCTTAAAAGTGCATTCAGAAAAAAGAGTGCAGATTTTGAGGATTACATTGCAACCTATACTTTTGAAAGTGAAAAAAGCGAGGATTTGTTCAATGCTGTTATGTCGCTGCCTAAAAAACTGCGGACGGTAATCCATCTGTTTTATTATGAGGATATGCCAATCAAAGAGATTGCCGATATGCTCAATATCAAGCAATCTGCGGTTAAAACAAGACTGTGCCGGGCAAGGGAACAGTTAAAAATTAAGCTTGGAGATGATTGGAATGACGAATAAAGAAAAATATATCAGTTCCTTCTCAGGTGTTGAGCCGTCTGACGAAATCAAAGAAAGGATTTTGAATATGGCATCAACAAAAAAAAGATACTCTTTCAAAGCACTCGCAGTGGTGCTTGCTACACTTATGCTGATTGCAACGGCGATGTTAACTGCAAATGCCGCAACAGACGGAGCGATAGGCGAAAAAATCAGCGAAGTAAGCAAAGAGATAACCGAGAAAATCAGCGTTATGTTTAACGGAGAGGAAATCGAAGTAACCGTAAAACAGAAAGTCGTAACCGATGAAACCGGAGACTCAGCTATCTTTGAAATTATCCTTCCCGAAAATCCCCCCGAAAACGCACAGGGCGATGATGAGGTTATTTTTGAACTTAATGAGGTGATGGAAGAATACGCAAAGTTAGTTTTGGAAAAGAGTTAAGTATTGAGGCTGAACAGCAAACTTTAAACGAGCTTGCTGTCCAGCTTTATTTTTATCGTTCGTGTGAGTCGTCACGGGTTTTGTGACGTGTTTGCGGAACAGTTTTCTCGGGTTGTAATATTTTTCTGATGAATTCTCGGACAATTTCCGGTGAGCGTTTTAATGCCGCAATGAACTCTTTGGTCTGCTCATATAGAGCTTCGTATCGACTGCGCCAGATGTCGCTGCCTCTTCTTGCAGTTGCGAGGTCATCCTTCAAACGAGAAATCTGATTTTCTTGAATAATGCTTTTCTTCGCTTGCTCTTTCAGATAAGTACATTCATCTTTTGTCATTTCAACTTTGCCGAAAAATGTTGTTTTGCCTATTTCTTCTATCTCGTCAAAATTCCGTTTCATCGTTTTTCGGACTTTGGTTTTATCTTTAAGGTCTTGCAACTCTGATTCGCTTTTCTCAATCTGATTTTGTATATTTTCAAGATGTTCTATTTCTTTCATAACCTTGAACTGTGTTACGGTGAGATGTTCTTCAGAGCTTCCACGCTCGCCACGTTCGATATCGTCATATCCCGCATTACGCATGAAATTATAAAAATCATCTTGCAGAATGCTGTAAGATCTTTTGAGAACGGGTTTACCATTTTTCTGTAAAACCGGATTGCCATTTTCATCGAGAGCGGGTTTTGAAATCCACTTTTTACTGCTGCTTACCTGCATGATTTTTTCTTTGACCGTGCCACGGAGTTTTTCATCTTTGCATCGTTTCGACCAGAGAATTTCTTTCTCTACTACGGGCACGTAAACAACGTGCAGATGATAATGATAAACATCTTGTCCGAGTGCTTCGGACATGGCTTTATTTCTTTCATCGGCGTGCATTACTGCAGAGATAATATATTCTTCACCGCCGACAATTTCGATTGCCGCTTTGTAAGCATCTTCGTAAAATTTCTTTGCGAATTCATAACCGCCGTGATTAAAAAAGTATGCGGAGTTTACATCGAAAATCAGTTCGCCGTATTTCTTTGCATCGGCTTTCAGACCTCGGGTTGAAATGATTTTATCTTCAACCATTTTATTAAAAATGTTTTCGTAAGTGTCGTTTGGTTTTTTATAGTGAACATTGAACGGAGTCATTTCCGTGACGATGTCGGAATTTACATAAGACTCTTTTTCCCGTTCATTGTGTCGCTGAACATTTGCTATTTTTGTGTCAGCAAGATTAACATTTCGGGCGGTGACTCGGTCAACGCCGTCATTTCTTGCCATATATAATTTTTCTCCTTTCTGCGATTTGTGTATACACTGTAAGCCACAGGGGTTTCACTTCTGCGGAAGTGTAATAACCCACTATAACACTTTCATACGTGCCGTCTGCAAAGTGCCGTGGGCTGTCTGCGGACAGAGGGTAAGATTGCGGCTCTTGCGAGAGCCTTGACGAATTTGCCAAATACATTTTTGTTGCAAATCCGTGAGCCGATGAAACTTTCTGCCCTGCATTTTTCATCAGCTCTGTGACGGTTGCATTGTTTTTTTCAACTACTGCAACCGCCACTTTTTTCTGAAATCAATCTGTGAAATTTGTGTTGATTTCAGAAGCAACTGCTGTTATACTTGAATTACATTTTTGTGGTTGACTGTTCAGCGTCTGCGTCAACAGACGGATTTCTGAACAGTCGATTTTTTATTTTAATCCGTTCATTATGTTTGCTATCATGTAGATGATTTCAATCAGATCTCCGCTGACTTGCTCACCCGATTCGATTCGTTTCAGTTCGTCTAGAACTTCCGACAGTTGGTCTTTGAGCGCTTTGTAAACCCTCGGATTCGGTTGGACTGTCACATCGTGATTCATCAGTTTTCGGATTATATATTCTTGCTTTGTCAGTCCCGAGAGTTTTACGAAGGTGTTTATCATTTTGCTTTCTTCGGGTGATGCTCTGAACGACACACTGACACTTCTCCATCTTTCATAGCGGTCAAGATTTTTAGCTGACATTTTTGTTTTCTTCCTTTCTGATATCATTTAATTTGTCTGCCATTTCCGTCTGTGTTGTCGGAAAAAGGTGAGCATATCTGTATGTGATATCAATGCTTTCGTGCCCGACTCTGTCTGCGATTGCCACAGCGGAGAAACCCATTTCTATCAGTAGTGAAATGTGCGAATGTCTTAAATCGTGAATTCTGATTCTTTTAACCCCAGCTTCTTTTGCCCCTCTGTTCATCTCGTGGTGAAGATAACTTTTTGAGATTTCAAACATTCTGTCATTCTCGTTTATTCCGTAAAGCTGACTTATGAAATCTTGTATTTCTTCTGCGAGAAAATCCGGCATTTTAATTACTCTGTTACTTTTCGGTGTTTTAGGGTCGGTGATAACATCTCTGCCGTTTATCCGCTGGTAAGATTTTGAAATTGAAACTGTTTTTCTTTCGAAATCAAAATCTGCGGGAGTCAGAGCTAACAATTCTCCTTCTCGTATACCACACCAATAAAGTATCTCAAACGCGTAATATGAAATCGGTTTACTCATCATCGCTTCTGCAAATTTTTTGTATTCATCCTGTGTCCAGAAAAGCATTTCTTTGCTTTGTGCCTTACCCATATTGCCAACTTTAGCGGCAGGGTTTTGTGATAATCCGTAGTATTTGACTGCGTGATTGAAAATCGCACTCAGCTGATTGTGAAGTGTTTTTAAGTATGTGGGAGAATACTTTTTACCGTTTTTGTCTTTTTGATTCATCATCTCGTTTTGCCAAGCGATGATATCTTTCGGTTGGATTTCATTTATTTTGCGGTTGCCGAAGTAGGGGAGAATCTTTGTGCGGATAATGTGTTCTTTGGTTTGCCATGTGTTTTCTTTCAGTCTGCTTTTCATATCTTCGGAGTAGGTTTCTATGAAGCTGCTGAAATTCATATCCAAATCGGATTGCAGTCTACTTAACTGCTCCCGTTCCCAAGCCTGAGCTTCGCGTTTTGTTGCGAAGCCTCTCTTTTGGGTTTGTTTGCGTTCTCCACGCCAGTCGGTGTAGCGGTATATAGAACGCCAAGTGTTTGTTTTCGGCTCCTTATATACTGCCAAATTAATCCTTCCTTTCTTTTGTACCGTAGCAGGTCTTTTCCATAAAATACTGTTTATTGACTCTGCCCGAAATTGTGATATAGCCCATTGATTCGAGTTCCTTGTTAAGCTTCTGAACTATTTTATAAGCGTATGATTTCGAAACATCCAATATTTTGGCTACATCATCAACTCTTAAAAACGAGTTGGTCATTTTATCCTCCTTTCGCAATTATTTTCGCCGTTCTGCCTGAATGTCGTTCCTGCCCCTGGTTTTTCAACGGCGTTTTCCCGTAACTCTTGTTTGATAACGAAGTCATTTACGGCGTATCCCATTCAGACGGTCATTCAATTATGTTAAACAGAAATGTTTAGTACATTTCATATTATACTAAACAAAATTGCTTATGTCAAGTCAAATTAAACTAAAAATTAAACAAATATGTTAATATTATGTTGACAAACCTTAAACAATTATGTTATACTCCTCACATGAGAAGAAAAAGGAGCAAAAAACTATGGCAACAGGTGAAAGAATCCGTTTTATCCGTAATCTCAGAGGTATGACACAGAAGTGGCTCGGAACGGCTGTCGGCTTTGATGAAAAGGCGGCTGATGTCCGTATGGCACAGTATGAAAGCGGTGTCAGAACTCCGAAAGAGAATCTGCTCAATGATATTGCAAAAGTTCTTGAAGTAGCTCCCGAAGCTTTGGATGTTCCTAACATCGAAAGTTATATTGGACTTATGCACACTCTTTTTGCACTGGAAGATATTTACGGTTTAAAGATTGATACAATCGAGGGTGAAGTTTGTCTGCGACTTGATAAAAACAGAGGAGTAAGCTATCTCACGATGTTTGATAATTTTTATGCTTGGCAGCAGCAGGCTGAAAAGCTCAAGAACGGCGAAATCACCAAAGAGGAATATGACGAGTGGAGATATAACTATCCGAGAGTGTAAGGTGCTGATTATATGAATGATAAATATAATTCAATAGGTAAGTTAAGAAACATGGCATCGGTTTTCCTTATCTGCGGTGACAATATTCTTTTGCTCTACAGAGAAAATTCAAGCGTTATTGAGGATTCTTGGGTTGCCTCTGCGGGCGGTCACTTCGAAGAAAATGAAATCAATGATGCCCGTGTATGTGCAATGCGTGAACTTTATGAAGAACTCAGAATCACCGAAGATATGATTGATAACATTTCTTTGAGATATGTAACGCTTCGCAGAACAGATAAAGAAATCAGACAGAATTATTATTTCTTTGCTGAACTCAATAACGGCATAAAGATGAATCTTAAATCCAACGAAGGTCAGCTCAAATGGTTTTCGTTGGATGAAATTACTGGCTTGAAAATGCCGTTTACCGCAAAGTACGTTACGGAACATTGGCTTGATGTCGGAAGAAACACAACCGATATTTACGGCGGAATCGCTGACGGTGAAAAGGTTGTTTTTACAGAAATGCCTGCGTTTTGATATTAAAAAGGAGTTGTTCAGATGATTAAAAATGTTATCTTTGATTTAGGTAAAGTTTTAATCAATAACGACCCGAGCGAATATTTAAGAAAATACGGCTATGACGAAGAGAAATATCAGGCATTGCTCGATGCTATATGGACAGATTCTCTTTGGGGAGATATGGATGTAGCAAAGTATGAGAGCTTCAAGGATATTATTGAAATCTATGTTGAAAAGCATAAGGAGTTAGAGCCTGAACTCAGAAGATTTTTTGCCGAGGATTGGATGGAGCTATATGTTGCATACGAAGATACGGTGAGGTTTTATAATGAGATTTATGAGCAGGGTTATGATATTTATCTGTTGACCAATTTTTCAAAAGACGGATATGAATACATCAGCAATAAGTTTGATTTTTTCAAAAAAGCAAAAGGTTCTGTTGTTTCGTCACATTTGAAAATTGCAAAACCCGATATGAGAATTTATAAATTTCTCTTGGAAACATATAATCTCAATCCCGATGAATGTGTTTTTATTGATGATTCGGTTGCAAATATCAATGCTGCAAACGAACTTGGCATACACGGAATTGTTTATACTGATATTGAGAGTTTGAGTAATATATTTAATGAACTTATCATAGTTCATGGTTTATGACTTTGTGTTATAAAATAATTGAGGTGTAAAATTATGGTTAGTCCACCTAGAAGTCATAGGATGATGTTGGGCGGTTGGAAAGCTCCGACTCCTAATCTTAAATCTAATTTCAACCCGGTCGGTCTAATTCTGCTTATTCTTTTGTTTTTGATAATGTTTGGTGTTTTTATCGGTGTTACAGGAAACAAAAAGACACCAGTCACGGCAGAACAAATAATATCGGTTATAGAGGAACAAGGATATGACCCTGAAGATGTTACTGAATATTATTGTGCTAAAGATTCGAACTTTCAAAACACATTAACAAAATGTATTGCATTTGAAAAAAACGATATACATTTTGAGTATTTTGAATTTAACAATAAAAATAGTGCTGTAGATATATACGGTCAAGCTTATACTAAAATCATTTTGAATTACAATGCTATTAATAAGATTGAGATTGACCATCAGATGGCAAATTATAGTATTTATTCCTTAGACTCTATGGGGAAATATAGCGTAGCGATATATGTTGAAAACACAGCATTATATGCATACTGTGATTCTATAAATAAACTCAAAATTAATAATATCCTTGATGCAATTGATTATCTTGAACCATAAATATTTGGAGTGTAAAAAGATATGCCTGCTGTTTATATAAAATATAAAGAATTTAACGGACATATAAAAGAAATACTCAATGTTATACCCGAGTTACCCGAACACAATTGGTTGATAACAGATTTGGAATGTTATGATTATTGTGGTTGGGATGGTTGTGAAAAATGGGCAGAAAGCAGACTTTTTCTTTCTGATGAAGAATTGCGCCACGATGTAAATTTAAGAGATATGCAGTTTATATGGGGTGCGTTTTCTGCTTTGCCAAAAAGTATAAGCAAAGAAGATGCATTGAATTATCCTGATATCGGACTTGACGGTAATTATGGTGGATTTATGCTGAAAAACACTTTGCTTCCGCAGCAACCGAATTCTATTCTTGAAATATGGTCGGAAGATTCAACATCAGTAACTGTTGTTGCACACAACCACGATTATCTTAAACCGTTATATAATCTTGACTGTGAAGTGTATGATGAGGAACTTTTTAACCAAAAAATGAATTCCGAGCTTTGCAGAATCAGAAATGTATTAAAAAAGATAAACCTTGATATTCCCGAAAACAAAGTAAACGCAATTCAATGGCATTGTTGGAGAAATCTGTTCTTAAATTCCAATGAACAACATAATGATGATGCTGTTGCTGAACAAACAAAGAAATCATTAGAGTATATAGAAGAAAAAGGTTTTTACGATAGCGGATTTTATTGGAATCCGTTTGAAGCGTAACATACTGGAGGCTGAATAATGCCCAACTCAATAGAAGATTACAGAAACTTAATTGAACAGCCTTGGGGCAAGATGTTCTATGATATGATATTCTGTCAGTTGAATTTACCAAAGGATAAAACGTTGAGCATCTTGGATTATGGTGCAGGTTTTTGTGTTACGGCAAGTTATTATGCCGAAAGTCATAATGTAACTGCATACGAACCAAACCCCGAAATGTATGAAAAAAGAGTTGACGGTTATTATAAACTAATTACAACTCAAAACGATTTGGATAAACTTGAGAAAAACAGTTTTGATGTTGTTATTTGCCATAATGTTTTGGAATATGTTTCAAATCCGCTTGAAATATTGAATGAGATAACAAAGTTTCTTAAACCGAACGGTGTTCTCTCGATTGTGAAACATAATCTCAAAGGCAGAATTCTTGCACAAGCAGTTTTCAGCGATGATCCTGTCGGTGCATTGAATCTTCTGAATAGTCAATCTGATAACGGAACCAACCTTTTCGGCAAAAGGGGAACATATGATAATGATATGCTTCTGAATTTTGCTGAGAGTAATGGTTTTGAATGTGAAAACATATTCGGAATAAGAACTTTCTTTGCTACGTCAACTAATTTTGAGATAAAATATACCGATGATTGGTATAAGAATATGCTTGAACTTGAAATGCAAACTTGTGATATTGATGAATATAAGAACATTTCATTTTTTCATCATTTGATATTCAGAAGTAAATAAGCAAAACAAAAAGAGCTAACTGACTATAAAAATCAGTTAGCTCTTAACTTTTAGATAATTCAAATGTTGCCAAAACGTTGCCACGGAGCATTTATGAAACCTCAAAACTGAGGCATATCAACGCTTGTACCGTTTGGTTATATTATTCCCACTCAATTGTTCCGATGGGCTTGGGAGTGAGGTCGAGGAGAACACGGTTGATGCCTTCAACCTCATGAGTGATTCTGTCTGTAATCTTGTGAAGAATGGGGTAGGGGATTTCTTCGATTGTAGCTGTCATAGCGTCTTTTGTGTTGACTGCTCTGATGATTGCGGGCCAACCTTCGTAACGCTTGTCATTTCTTACGCCAACGCTCTTTACATCGGGAATTGCGATGAAATACTGCCATACTTTTTCAGCAAGACCGCAGTTGTCAAATTCCTCACGGAGAATTGCATCTGCTTCACGGAGAGCGTGGAGTCTGTCACGGGTGATTGCACCGAGGCAACGTACGCCAAGACCGGGGCCGGGGAACGGCTGACGGTAAACCATAGCGTGGGGAAGACCGAGAGCCTCACCGACAACTCTTACTTCGTGTTTATAAAGAAGTTTTACGGGCTCAACAAGCTCAAGCTTCATATCTTCGGGAAGACCGCCAACGTTGTGGTGAGCTTTAACACCGTCTGATTCGAGAATGTCGGGGTAAATTGTGCCTTGACCGAGGAATGCGATGCCTTCAAGCTTCTTTGCTTCTTCGTTGAAAACTTCGATGAACTCGTTGCCGATAATCTTGCGCTTCTTTTCGGGCTCGTCAACACCTGCAAGAAGGTCAAGGAAACGGTCGGTAGCATCAATATAAATAAGGTTTGCATCAAGCTCTTTGCCGAAAATCTCAATTACGTTTTCGCTTTCGCCTTTACGCATAAGACCGTGGTTAACGTGAACGCAAACGAGCTGCTTGCCGATTGCTTTGATGAGAAGTGCTGCAACAACTGATGAGTCAACACCGCCTGAGAGGGCGAGAAGTACTTTTTTATCACCAACCTGAGCTCTGATTTCCGCAACCTGCTCGTCGATAAAAGCATTTGCAAGCTCAAAATTTGTGATTCGTTCCATTGATTCGGGTCTGATATTTGTGCTCATTTTACATCCTCCGTTCGTTGTTATCAGTTTGTATAGTTGTCAAAGTAGCCCTGAACGAGAACAACGGGTGTGCCCTTGTCGCCTGAGCCGCTTGTAAGGTCGCAGAGTGAACCGATAAGGTCGGTGAACTGTCTGGGGGTTGTACCCTGTGATGCCATATCACCTACAAGGCTGCTTCCGTCCTTTGATTCAATTTTCTTTGAGATAGCTTCCTTAAGTGCATCACCGCTGAGATCCTTGAAATCATTGTCAGCAAGGTACTTGAGTTTGAGTTCGTTGGGTGTACCCTTGAGACCTTCTGTATAAGCAGGGGATACGCAGGGGTCAGCGAGTTCCCAGATTTTACCCTGAGGATCTTTGAATGCACCGTCACCGTAAACCATAACTTCAATGTGTTTACCGCAAGCTTCTTTGAGGAGTTCCTGAGTCTTTTTAACAAAGGGGAAACAATCTCTGGGGAAAAGCTTGATTGTGTCTTCTGTTGATTTGTTTGAGCCGAGAAGACCGTAAGCTTCGTTGCAACCGCTGCCGTCAACGGGTGCGGTAAGAATATCGTCAAGACCGCAAACAGCTTTTGCGCCTGCAGCTTTGAGCAAGCGCTTTGTTCTTGCCCTTGTATGAATATCGCAGGTGAGAATGCAATCGGTGTAAGCAAGAATGCTCTTTGCCTGATTTGCAAAGATAATTTCGCATTCAGCGCCAGCTTCTTTGATGATACCTGCGTAGTAGTCAACGTAGTCAACGCCTGTGAATTCGTGAACGTTTGCGCCGAAGAGTTCACGGTATTTTTCGAGAGTGAGAACATCGCTGTAGGGATTAACGCCTGCCTCGTCAAGCTGATCGTAAGTGAGAAGATGGTTGCCAACTTCGTCGCTGGGATAGCTGAGCATAAGAACAACCTTTTTTGCTCCCATTGCAATACCTCTGAGGCAGATTGCAAAGCGGTTTCTTGAAAGGATGGGGAAGATAACGCCGATTGTTTCGCCGCCGAGTTTTGCCTTAACGTCCTTTGCAATAGCTTCAACGTTTGCGTAGTTGCCCTGGCTTCTTGCAACGATTGATTCGGTTACCGCAACAACGTCTTTGTCGCGGAGCTCAAAGCCGTCACATTTTGCAGCTTCAATAACACTGTCGCAAACGATTTTTGCAAGGTCGTCACCTTCACGGATGATTGGGCAACGAATGCCTCTTGATATTGTGCCTGTTTTTCTTTCCATTTTAAAACCCCCTGATGAGTTTTGGATTTAAGAATATTTTCACATCGTGTATTTTATCACTATGAGACGCAGAAATCAATAGTAAATATGAATATTATTCACGCCTTTGTCGGAATTACTTTTGTATTATTTTTCTTTGATAAAAAATATCGGAACAGTCTGTCTGGACTGTTCCGATAGTAAATTATTTGTCAAGTTTTGAAGCCAGATATGCCGCACCCAATTTGTTGGCGTCGTTTCCCATTTCAGCTTTGACTACTCTGGTGTTTCTGAAGCTGGGAATAAGCTCATTCTGCAAGCGTTTGTTGATTTCGTCCGTGATATATTTACGGCTCATAATGCCGCCGCCTGCAACAATGAGAGGCGGATTAAATATGTATATCAGACCTTTGAGACCTGTAACGATTTCGTCAATCCAACTGTCAATGACGTTACGGATTACGGGGTTTTCAAAATCATCGAAAATCTCTCTGCCGTTCATACTTTTGCCCGTAGTTTCTTTGACCGCTTCTGTCAACGCTTTTGTTGAAGCATATGCTTCATAGCAACCGTTTCCGCCGCAAGTGCAGCTTTTTCCGCCTGAATGAGTGATGAAATGACCGAATTCACCTGCGGAGAATGATGCTCCCGTATAGAGCTTACCGTTGAAGAAAATCGCACCGCCGATTCCCGTGCCGTAAGTCAGGCAGATAAAGTCGGGAAAACCTTTTGCCGCACCGAAAATCGCCTCTCCGATTGCGGCGGAATTAACGTCGTTTTCAACGGCGGTGGGTATACTTGTTTCGGTTTCGATTATTTCTTTTATCTTTGTGCCCGTGTATCCGGGAATACTGTCGGTTGCAAAAATAATTTCGCCTTTTACGCTGTCAACCTGACCTGCGGTAGAGATTCCTACTCGGTCAACACCCTCGCAACTTTTGATAATCTCAACAATCCTTTCGATTATCCTTGCACCGCCTTCGTGGGCATTGGTGGGGATTGACTTGCTTTCGGTCAGTCTGAAATTTTCGTCGCAAAAAGCATATTTTATTTCTGTACCGCCGATGTCAAAGGCAAGAATTTTCATTTGCTTTCCTCCAGAGCTTTCACAAATCTCTTTGTGATATCCATAGGTCTTGTAATTGCAGTACCTACAACTGCGGCATATGCACCGCTTTCGAACGCTTTTACGAGTTCGTCAGGTGCCCAGATTCCGCCTTCGGCAATAACCGTTGCGCCAAGCTCTTCCTTGTAACGCTTCATAAGTGTGAAATCGGGCAGGGGTGTGCCTTTGGTGTAAGGTGTGTAACCACTCATTGTTGTGCCGATGAGGTCAAATCCGAGTTCAAGCGCAAGCTTGCCTTCCTCAAAGCATGAAGTGTCAGCCATAAACAACTGATCGGGATATTTTGCACGCACTTCCTTGAAGAAATCTTCAAATGAAACGCCGCCCGGTCTTGTTCTGTTTGTTGCGTCAACTGCAATGATATCACAGCCGATTTCAACCAGAGCGTCAACCTCTTTCATTGTGGGAGTGATGTAAACGTCGCTGTCGGGATAAACCTCTTTGATAATGCCGATGATCGGAAGGTCGACCCTTTCCCTGATAGCCAGAATGTCAACAACAGTATTTGCCCTTATGCCCACGGCACCGCCGAGAGCTGCGGCATAAGCCATTTTGCTCATTATGTAGCTGTCATACAATGGCTCTGTTGACAGGGCTTGGCAGGAAACGATGAGTCCGCCTTTGATCTGTTCCAGAATTTGTGTGTTGTTTTTTGTTTTCATAATTCCAGATTATAGCACATAATTCGGCATAATTCAACTAAAATCAAAAAACTCTTGTAACTTGTGAGGTTTTGTGGTAATATTAATGTGTATTTTTCTGTTTAGTAAAATTCGGAGGACAGAGTATTTATGAATGAACCGAAAACTTATAAAGCTATGAGAGGAACGCTGAACTTTCTTTTCAGAGTTCTTTTCAGACCAACAATAGAAGGCGAAGAAAATATTCCTGCAGACGGCAGAATCATTATTGCAGGTAATCATACTCATTTTATGGACTGCATAACAGTTGCCTCATCAACCAAAAGATGCGTTCATTTTCTTGCGAAATCAGAGCTTATGGAGCCGCCTCTCAAGTTCTTTTTCGCGCCTTTCGGAATTATTCCCGTTCACCGTGAAAGAAAAGACAAAGCCGCTCTTGACAGCGCAATCGAAGTTCTTAACGATGACAAAGTTATAGGAATATTCCCTGAAGGCAAGGTTAACAACGAGACGGGCACAGTTCTGCCTCTCAAGTTTGGTGCTGTGAAGATGGCAAACGTAACAGGCTCGAGAATTGTACCCTTTGTTATTTCAGGCAAATATAAAATGTTCAGAAAAAGCATAAAAATCAAATTCTATGAACCCGTCACAATCGGTGAAAATCTTGAAGAAGCAAACAATACGCTTTGGAATATTATCAATGACGGACTTCAGAACGAAATGAGATTACCCAAAAAATAATTGTTTACAATTTGTTAACAATATTGGTGTCACGTTTCGACACTTTACGGTGTTTTATAATTATGGAAAGGATAATACCTTTCGAAAGGAGTGTTACTATGTGTGCGGTAACCCCTCAATACAACGACGAATTGCGGCATATAGAATATGCTGTTGAAAAATACAGTCAGATGCTTTTCCGTATTTGCTACAGTATCCTTTGCAACAAGCACGATGCGGAAGATGCTTTGCAGGAAACTTTTCTGAAATATATGACAAAGGCACCTCTCTTCAAGGATGACGACCACGAAAAAGCGTGGCTTATCAAGGTGGCATCAAATATCAGCAAGAATATGTACCGTTTCAACAGCCGCCATGCCACTGTCAACCTCAGCGAGTTGTATGAAATCGGAATCTGTGATGAAGACAGAGATGTCTTTGAACTTATAATGCGTTTGCCCAGTAAGTACAAAATTGTGCTCGATCTTTACTACATTGAGGGTTATAAGGCAAACGAAATTGCACGCATAACCAAAACCTCACCTGTAACGGTCAGAAAACGTCTTCAGTACGGACGTAAAATGTTGAAATCGGAGTTAGAAAGGGATGATTTGCGATGAAATTCAATAATTACCGTGATGAATATATTCGAGTTATGAAAAAAGTTGATGTTGATGAATCGGTAAAGCAGCAGATCATCAGAAATTGTGCCCGATACAGCACTTTGAACAAGATCAGAACGTTCAGATTCAAAATTACTGCGGTAAAAAAAGATGAGGCTTACAAAGAAGTCTGATTGAATAAGTTATCGTTGCGGCGAGGCGATTTGCTTCGCCATGTTTTCTGTATGGAGGGCTTGATGTCAAAAATCGAGCCGCAAATTTGTGTAATATTTCCAAATTGTATATAACGGAGAAAACAAGTAAAACGGAGGACAAAAGAATGAAGGAACCCATTTTCTATCGGGTTGTCAGAGGCCCTCTTGCAGTCTGCTTCAAAGCAGTTTACAAGCCGTCTGTGACAGGGAAAAACAACATACCCGAAAACGGCAGGGTAATCCTTGCAGGCAACCATACCAATTATTTTGATTGTCTGCTTGTAGGATGTGTAACCAAGCGTTGCGTCCATTACCTTGCAAAAGACGAGCTGATGAAAGGCCCGCTTAAGTATCTGTTCAAAGGTATGGGAATTATTCCTGTTAACCGCAGACAAAAGGACAAAGCGGCTCTTGAAACAGCGGAAGCAATGCTCAGGGATGAAAAGCTTATAGGTATATTCCCTGAAGGCACTATCAACAGAACGGATGATATCATTATGCCGTTCAAGTTCGGTGCTGTCAAAATGGCAAAGGAAACAGATACACCTATCGTTCCATTTGTAATCACAGGTAAGTACAAACCGTTCAAAAAAAGTGTAAAAATCCGTTTTTTTGAACCGCTTACCGTTGGCGAAGACCTCGAGGAAGCAAATAACAGACTTATGAACATAGTTGCAACAGAGCTTGCAAAGGAAAAAGGAGACAAAAGATGAGCAAAAAAGTAAAAAAGCCCGAAGACAGAGAGTTCGGTTATAAATTTTTAACCCCTTTTATGCGACCTCTTTTTAAGTTTTTTTACTCACCTAAAATTATTGGTGCGGAAAAAATCCCCAGCGATTCTGCAGTAGTTATTGCAGGTAATCACAAGCACATTTATGACCAGTGCCTCACAATTATGGCAACCAAAAGAGTTATCCACTATATGGCTAAAAAGGAATATTTTGACGGTATCCTTGCACCTTTCTTCAGAGCAGTGGGTTGTATTCCCGTTGACCGTTCAAGACGTGATTTGTCAAGTGCGATGTCTGCATTGAGAGTGCTCAGAGAAGGTGGCGCAATCGGTATTTTTCCTGAGGGTACCCGTAATAAGACAGACGATTTTCTTCTCCGTTTCAAGACAGGTGCAGTCTCAATGGCAAAGAAATCCGATGCATACATAGTTCCTTTCGGTCTTACGGGTGACTATAAATTCCGCAGCAAGAACCTTACGGTTCGTTACGGAGAACCTTTCAAGGTTGACGGTATGACCGTTGAAGAAGCAAACGCAAAGCTTTATCACGAGGTTGAGCGTCTTATGCTTGAAAATCTTGAAGAAGAAAAATCAGCATAATTTTGGGAGATAAAAATGAGAATAGGTATGGATGTCGGTTCAACAACTCTCAAGTGTGTTGCAATCGATGATGAAAATAATATAGTTTACAAAGCATATGAGCGACATTATTCCAAAATCGCGGAAAAAAGCTCAAAAATGCTTTCGCAGATAATAGAAGAAAATCCTCAGTTCAATAAAGCCAGCCTTACAGTTTCAGGTTCGGCAGGTATGGGCTTTGCAAACGCACTCGGTCTTGACTTCATTCAGGAAGTTTATGCATCAAGAGTCAGCGTTTCAAGGCTTCTTCCCGGTACGGATGCTGTTATTGAACTTGGCGGTGAGGACGCAAAAATCCTCTTTTTCACAAACGGTGTAGAGGTTCGTATGAACGGCTCCTGTGCAGGCGGCACAGGTGCATTTATTGACCAGATGGCATCGCTTCTCGGAGTTGAGCCTCTTGAAATGAACACTCTTGCCGAAAGTCACGAAAAGATTTATTCAATTGCATCAAGATGCGGTGTTTTTGCAAAATCTGATATTCAGCCTTTGCTTAATCAGGGCGCAAGAAAGAATGACGTTGCTGCAAGTATTTTTACCGCAGTTGTTAACCAGACTGTTTCGGGTCTTTCTCAGGGCAGAAAGATTGAAGGCAACGTTGTATATCTGGGCGGACCTCTGTATTTCCTTTCAGAGCTGCGCAAGGCATTTGATGCGGGTCTCGGAGTAAAGGGTATATGCCCTGAAAACGGTCTTTATTTTGTTGCTCTCGGTGCGGCATATTCCGCAAGCGGCGAAGAGCTTGATATGGTTGAAGTAACCGAGAAAATCAAGAATGCAAAAGAAAGCGGCGAGTATCTCGGCGCAAAGCCTCTTTTTACCAACGAGGCTGAATACAAAGAATTTTCAGAAAGACACGCAAAGAATTCTGTTGAAGAGAATTATCCCGTTGCAAGCGGTGAAAAGGTTTACATAGGCATTGACGCAGGCTCAACAACCGTTAAGGGTGCTGTTATCAATAAGGACGGCAGAATCGTTATGAGCCGCTATATGTCAAATAACGGTGACCCCGTTTCTCTTATCAAGGATTTCATAGCTGATTTCTATGCGAAATTCCCTGATGCAGTTGTTGCATCAAGTGCGGTTACGGGTTACGGTGAAGATATTATCAAGAATGCATTCGGCATTGATATCGGTCTTGTGGAAACCGTTGCTCATTTCACCGCCGCAAAGAAATTCAAGCCTGACGTTGATTTTATCATCGACATCGGCGGTCAGGATATCAAATGTTTCAAAATCAGAAACAATGCTATTGATAACATTTTCCTCAACGAAGCTTGCTCATCAGGATGCGGTTCATTCCTGCAGACCTTTGCGGCTGCGTGGGGATATGATATTGACAAATTCTCAAAGCTTGGCATTTATGCTGACAAGCCCGTTGACCTCGGTTCACGCTGCACAGTGTTTATGAACTCATCTGTTAAGCAGGCACAGAAAGACGGTGCATCAATCGAAAACATTTCTGCAGGTCTTTCAATCAGCGTTGTTAAGAACGCTATTTACAAAGTTATCCGTGCCGCAAATGCCGATGAACTGGGCAAGAACATTGTTGTTCAGGGCGGTACTTTCCTTAATGATGCCGTGCTCCGTGCATTTGAGCAGGAAATCGGCAGAAACGTTGTCAGACCTACGATTTCAGGTCTTATGGGTGCCTATGGTGCAGCTCTTTATTCTATGGAAAGAGCTCCCGAAAAGAGCACTATCATCACTCCTGACGAACTTGAAAAGTTTGAGCATAAAGTAAAGGCTGTGACTTGCGGAAAGTGCAGCAATAACTGCCGACTTACGGTTAACACTTTCTCAAACGGCAGAAGCTTTATTGGTGGAAACCGTTGCAGCAAGCCCATTGCAAAGTCAAATGCAATCAAGGGCGAGAATATGTTTGACTACAAGCGTGAGCTTCTCGCAAAGTATCAGCCCGTAAAGGGAACAAAGCCCGTTATAGGCATTCCCATGGGTCTCAATATGTTTGAGCTTCTTCCTTTCTGGCACACGTTCTTCACAGAGCTTGGATTCGGCATTGCTCTTTCAGAAAAATCATCAAGAGAGCTTTACGTCAAGGGTCAGCATACCATCCCCTCGGATACGGTTTGTTATCCTGCAAAGCTTCTTCACGGACATATTGAGTCACTCATTGAGCAGGGTGTAAAGGATATTTTCTATCCCTGTATGTCATATAACCTTGACGAAAATCTGGGTGACAATAACTATAACTGTCCCGTTGTTGCGTATTATCCCGAGGTTATCCGTTCAAATGTAAGCGATCTCAAGAAACTGAACTTTATGTTTGATTACGTCGGTCTCCACAGACCCAAGGATTTCTCAAAGAAGATTTACGGAATTCTTTCTGCGAAATTTGACGGAATTAATCGCAAAGAGGTCAAGAAAGCTGCTGAAAAGGCATATGAGGAATATTACTCATTTATGAGAAAGATTCATCTCAAGGGTATGGAATTCCTTGCAGATGCAAAGAAAAAGGATATGCCCGTTATTGTTCTTTGCGGCAGACCCTATCATCTTGATGAGGAAATCAACCACGGCATTGACAAACTCATCTGCGAATGCGGTGCAACCGTTATAACGGAAGACAGTGTCAGCCCTCTTGTTGAAAAGTTCCCCACAACCGTTCTCAATCAGTGGACTTACCATTCACGTCTTTATGCAGCTGCAAAATACGTTGCAAAGGCAAATGACAAAGATCTTAACATTGTTCAGCTTGTTTCATTCGGATGCGGTGTTGACGCTATTACCACAGACGAAATGAGAACAATCCTTGAAAGAGACGGCAAGATTTATACTCAGATCAAGATTGATGAAATTTCAAATCCCGGTGCGGTTAAAATCAGACTCAGAAGTTTGTTTGCCGCAACAGGCAGATAAGGAGGTGCGGAAATGAGCAAAAAAATAGATACAGACAGAGTTGAGTTTACTAAGGATATGATGGACTATACAATCCTTGCACCTAATATGCTTGACATCACTTTCCGACTTCTTATCAATATTTTCGGTCAGTACGGCTACAAAACCGAACTTCTTCAGAATGACGGCAGAGCAGTTGTTGATGAAGGTCTTAAGTATGTTCATAACGACACCTGCTATCCTGCACTTCTCGTTATAGGTCAGCTTATTGACGCACTTAATTCAGGTAAATATAACCCTGACAAAACAGCCCTGCTTATCACCCAATCAGGCGGCGGATGCAGAGCTTCAAACTACATCCATCTTCTCCGAAAAGCGCTGAAAAAAGCAGGCTATCCTCAGGTGCCTGTTATTTCACTTAATCTTTCGGGACTTGAGAAAAACAGCGGTTTCAAAATCCGTCTTTCAATGGCACTTAAAATGCTTTCTGCGGTTATTTACGGTGACCTTATCACTCTTCTTAAAAATCAGATTGAGCCTTATGAGGTCAACAAGGGCGATGCGGCAAAGCTTACTCAGCATTGGATTGACAGCCTCAGCGCTGAAATGAAAAAAGGTAAGGGATACTCGTTCTTTGCTGTTAATAAGAGACTTCCCAAGATAACCGAAAGTTTTTCAAAGATTCCTCTCAACAAGGTGGAAAAAACAAAGGTTGGCGTTGTTGGTGAGATTTACGTTAAATATTCACCTCTTGCAAACAATCATCTTGAAGAATTCCTCTTCGGTCAGGATTGCGAGGTTATGGTGCCCGGTTTGCTCGGATTTGTCAATTTCAAAGTTGATAACCGTCTTGAAGATATCAAGCTTTACGGCGGAAATCCCTTTAAGAAGATCGCAATGAGAATTGCGATGTGGTATCTTTCAAAGGTTGAAAGCAATCTTATTTCAGCCGCAAAGGCATACGGTAACTTCAACGTGCCTGCACCTTATGCACACATCAAGGAAATGTGTACAAAAATTATCGGTCCCGGTTGCAAAATGGGTGAGGGTTGGCTTCTTACCGCAGAAATGATGGAACTTATCGAAAGCGGCTACGGCAACATTGTTTGCGCTCAGCCTTTCGGTTGCCTGCCTAACCACATCGTAGGCAAGGGTATGATAAGAAAACTTAAGGAAATGTATCCTCAGTCAAATATCGTTCCCATTGACTATGACCCCGGTGCAACTCAGGTTAACCAGGAAAACAGAATCAAACTTATGCTTGCAATTGCCAAAGAAAACGCAGGTTGTTCAGGTTGCTGCAGCAACTGCACCGAATGTGAATAAGAAAAAATTATCCCCGATGCTTGATGCATCGGGGACTTTTTTATTTTTCAATTCTGAGTGAATAAACTTCTCCGTTGACAATTTCCGTCATATCAATGCCTTGTGCGGCATAGCTGTCACCTATATAGAACGCCCAGTAATTGCCTGTTGTTTCATATTCGGCAAAGATACCGTTGACCTTTTTTACGTAAAGACCGAAATTGCCTTCATCGCCCTCAATGAGACCGTATTCCTGAAGTGCCTCGCCGACAATGGTTTTGTCTGTTTTTATGATAAACGGTGTGATATGACCGTTTTCATCGTGAACGCGGAATACAAATATGTTTTTACCTTGTCCGATTTCCGTCATTTCCGTCATTTCAACAAAGGTTGTTGTGGCAGTTTCGTCAGATGGTTTGTTTTGACATGAACAGAATATGAAAACTGCAATCAAAGCAACGGATATAATCGAAAATAATAAACGCATTTTATTCAAATGAAACACTTCCTTTCACCTTGATTATACATCTGTCGATTAATAAAATCAACATAATTCTTTTGCGTCGGAATATGATTTATTGAAAGAGAGTGTTGATATATGGTCATAAAAATAAAAAAATCAATTGTTATTTTTATTCTTGTTCTGGTTTTTGTAACGGCAGGTTTCGGTGCGGTTTCGGCATTGTGTGAACAAGATTCGGTCAGACTTCCCATTGTTATGTATCATCAGATTACAACCGACAAATCTAAATCGGGGAAATATGTTCTGACTCTTGAACAATTTGAAAAAGATCTGATATACCTGAAAGAAAAGGGCTATACTTCCATTTCTCTGAATCAGCTTTTTGATTATGCAAACGGATTTTCGGATTTGCCTGAAAAGCCCTTTATGATAACCTTTGACGACGGGTGTGAAACGGTTTATTCATACGTGTTACCTCTTCTTGAGAAATACGGATTCAATGCGGTCTGTTTTGCAATCGGTTCAGTTACCGATAAATATAGTAATATCAATGACCATAATCTCAATTATTCTAATCTGACCTGGGATGAAATAAAAGAACTTTGTAACGGCGGAATAATCGATATTCAAAGCCATACGTACGATTTGCATAGTAATAACAACGGCAGAGACGGAATCAAAAAGAAAAAAGATGAAACTTTTGAGCAGTATAGTGAATTTTTGGGTGCGGATGCGTCAAAAATGAAAGAGAAGATGATTGAATTTACAGGAAAAGTACCCGTTGCGATAGCATATCCTTTTGGCAGTTTCAGCAAAGAAAGCAAAGAAATTCTGAAAAACTGCGGAATGAAAGCGGCTTTTACCTGCGAAGAAAAGGTGAATATAATCAAAAAAGCCGAGTCCGAATGGCTTTTCGGACTCGGCAGATATAACAGACCCGAGGGTATAAGCTCAGAGAGCTTCTTCAAAAAATGGGAATAGTGGTTAACTCAATTAACCGAGAATCTTTTCAATTGCGGAAATTTCAACGCAAAGGCAAAGAATCTCAACCGCTTTGCAGAGTTCGTCCCTTGACGGGAAGGTGGGGGCAATGCGGATGTTTTTATCTTCGGGGTCTTTACCGTAGGGGAACGTTGCGCCTGCACCTGTGAGAGTTACGCCTGCTTCCTTGCAGAGTTGAACTGTTCTGATTGCACAGCCTTCATAAACGTCAAGGCTGATGAAGTAACCGCCGTTGGGTTTTGTCCAGGTTGCAATACCCTTACCTGCCAGCTTTTCTTCGAATGCATCGATAACTGCATCGAACTTGGGCTTGATGATATCAGCGTGACGCTGCATGTGAGCCTTAACGCCGTCAAGATTCTTGAGATATTTAGCGTGGCGGAGCTGATTCATTTTGTCGTAACCGATTGTCTGAACAGTCATTCTGTTCTTGATAGCCGCAATGTTTGCGTCCGATGCTGCAAGTGCTGCAACGCCTGCACCGGGGAAAGTGATTTTTGAAGTTGATGTTACTTCAATAAACAGATCTTCGCTGCCGTATTCTTTTGCTGCATCAAAGATGTTGAGAAGGCTGTCGTGTTCATCATTGATGTGATGTACGCAGTATGCGTTATCCCAGATAACTCTGAAATCCTTTGCTGCAGGCTTAAGTGCGGCAAAACGGCGGACTGTTTCGTCTGAATATGTGTAACCCGAGGGGTTTGAATACATAGGAACACAGATGATACCCTTAACTTTTTCGTCAGCAACAAGGCTGTCAATGAGGTCCATATCGGGGCCGTTTTCATCTGTAGGAACGTTTATCAGTTCGATTCCGAAATGCTCAAGAATTGAGAAATGTCTGTCATAACCGGGAACGGGGCAAAGGAACTTGATATTGCCCTGTTTTGACCAGGGTTCTGCACCGCAACCGAAAAGCATACACTGTGCAACGTAATCATACATAATTGTGAGGCTTGCGTTGCCGAATACGATGGTGTTTTCGGGCTTTACGCCGAGAATGTCAGCAAAAAGCTGCTTGCATTCAGGAATACCGTCAAGAATACCGTAGTTGCGCACGTCAAAACCGTTTTCTGCTTTGAAATCGCCGAGAAGGGCGGGGTCAAGCATTTCAAGAGTAAGTTCAACCTGCTCTGTGCCGGGCTTTCCTCTTGACATATCCAGTTTGAGACCGGATGCCTTGTATGAATTATATTCTTCCATAAGAGCTGCAAGTCTTGCTGAAAGCTCTTCACGTGAGAAATTCTGAATGTTCATTTTGATAACCTCCGTATTTTTATGCTCAATGTCATACATTGTATATTATATGACGGGATTTTGCAAGTGTTATTTTGCAATCTTGCAAAAGTTTGTTTATTTGCACTACAAAACACGGGGATTATGATGGTGAAATGATGTTTTTAACATAAGATTATGCAAAAAGCCGCTTTCCGAAGAAAGCGGCTTCCGTTATTTCAGATTACATAAGTGAGTTGTAAAGTGCTGTGATTTCTTCAACGCTTGTATCTCTGGGGTTACCGGGACGGCAAGCATCGTCAAATGCAGACTGTGCAAGGAAGGGGATATCTTCAGCCTTAACGTTTTCTTTGAGGTCAGCAGGAATGCCAACGTCGATTGAAAGCTGCTTAACAGCGTCGATAGCTGCCTTTCTTGCATCTTCAAGGCTCATAGCGTCAACGCCTTCAACGCCCATTGCCTTTGCGATGTCTCTGTATTTTTCACCTGTTGCAGGTGCGTTGTATTCCATAACTGTGGGAAGGATAATAGCATTTGCAACGCCGTGAGGTGTGTCATAAAGAGCACCGAGGGGGTGAGCCATTGAGTGAACAATGCCGAGACCTACGTTTGAGAAGCCCATACCTGCAACGTACTGACCGAGAGCCATTCCTTCCCTGCCGTCATCTGTGTTTGCAACTGCGCCTCTGAGGCTTCTTGCGATGATTTCAATAGCCTTGATGTGGAACATATCGCTGAGTTCCCAAGCGCCCTTGGTGATGTAGCCTTCGATAGCGTGTGTAAGAGCATCCATACCTGTTGCGGCGGTGAGACCTGCGGGCATTGTTGACATCATGTCGGGGTCAACAACTGCAACAACGGGGATATCGTGAACGTCAACGCAAACCATCTTTCTGTTGTTCTGAGCGTCTGTGATAACGTAGTTGATTGTAACTTCAGCTGCTGTGCCTGCAGTTGTGGGAACAGCGATGATGGGAACGCACTTGTTCTTTGTGGGAGCAACGCCTTCAAGTGAACGAACGTCAGCAAATTCGGGATTAGCAATGATGATACCTACTGCTTTTGCTGTGTCCATTGATGAACCGCCGCCGATAGCGATGATGCTGTCGGCGCCGCTTGCCTTGAATGCCTCAACGCCAGCCTGAACGTTTTCAATTGTGGGGTTAGCCTGAATAGTGCTGAATACGTCGTATGCAATATCAGCACCCTTGAGAACGTTGAAAACCTTGTCTGCAACACCGAACTTGATAAGGTCGGGGTCACAGCAAACAAGAGCCTTTGCAAAGCCTCTTGCTTTGAATTCGTCAGCAATAGCAGCGATTGCGCCTTTGCCGTGGTATGATGTTTCGTTAAGTACAAATCTGTTTGCCATTTTTGTTTCCTCCTGTTAATTAAAGGTTAAGAAAGTCTCTTCTGTATACGTCTTCAAGCTTGAAAGCTTTAACGATTTCAACAAGGTCGGGGTCTGTGATTGTGTTTACTCTGGGAAGGTGAGCTGTCATCATATAAAGCTGTGCAGCTTTTTCAACTGTTTCGATAAGACCGAAAGCTTCGTCAAGATCTTTACCGCAGCCGTAGATACCATGCTGACCCCAGATAACAAGGCGGAATTCCTTCATCTTTTCAGCTGTTGCAATGCCGATTTCGTTAGTGCCGCAAACCATCCAGGGAAGAACACCGATACCGTCGGGGAAAACAACCATACATTCGGTGCACATTTCCCAGAGTGAATGTGTGAACTTCTTTTCGCTGAGTTCGTGAACGTAAGTCATTGCAAGAGTGTTTGTGGGATGGCTGTGCATAATGACTCTGTTTTCGGGATTCTTTGAGAGTCTTGAGATATGGCTCATAAGGTGAGCAGGCAGCTCTGAAGTGGGTCTGCCGCCGTCGCTGTAGCCCCAAAGAACTTCAGCTGTTGTGCCGTTTTCTGCAATCTTGATGATACCGAGGTTGTTTTCGGGGTCATCTTCAACGTTCTTGAAATATTTGCCTGTGCCTGTAACAATGAAAATCTTGCCTGCAAGAACGCTTGCGTCAAATCCCATGTCAAAGCTTCTGATGGGTGCGTTGATGTCAAGATATTCAGCAACTTCGTCGTTGTCAAGCATTACGCTGATGTTGCCGCCGTTTCTTTCGTCCCAGCCCATACGATACATATTTGCTGTTGCTTTGCACATTCCTACCACGAAGGGTGCTTCCATTATGTTTTTCATTTTCTGTTCACCAATACCTTTTCTTCATATTCTTTTATGCTGCCGATGTAGCAGCTTTCTGTGCCTTGTCTTTCGAGATACTCTGCCCATACGTCACCCATAGGCATAGTTTTCATTTCTTCACTGAGCACCATAAGCTCTGTGAATTCTGCGTTGTCCTGAAGCTCTTTCATCTTCTGTGAGGGCTGAAGAAGAGCAAAGAGGAGAGCTTTCTGAACGTTTCTGACACCTGTTACCCAGGCGCTGATGCGGTTGATTGAAGCGTCAAAATAGTCTGTTGCGATGAATACTCTGCCGAGCGCATCGTTTCTGACAATTTCTTTTGCAATTTCTTTTGTTTCGTCGTCAAAGATAACGACGTGGTCGCTGTCCCAACGAACACCTCTTGTGATGTGCAAAGCAATTTTATCGCTGAATGCAAGCATAGAGGGGATTTTATCCGAAACAAGTTCGGTGGGGTGGTAATGACCGTTGTCCATAAGGGGAGTGATGCCCTTGCTGATTGAGTAGCTCAGGCAGAATTCTGCAGAGCCGACCGTGTAGCTTTCAAGACCGATACCGAAAACCTTTGATTCAAGAGTAACGTAAACGTTGTTCTTGTCATAGGGTGTTTCAAGAATTTCATCAAGTGATTTCTTGAAACGCAGACGGGGTGAAAGTCTGTCGGCAGGGATGTCTTTATATCCGTCGGGAATCCATATGTTCATAACACAGGGATAGCCTGTCTCTTTTGCAAAATAATCGGAAAGCTCAACGCAGCGTTTACCGTGTTCAACCCAGAATTTGCGCACGTTCTCATCGGGTGATGAAAGTGTGAGACCGTCTTTTACCATAGGGTGTGAGAAGAAGGTGGGGTTGAAATCAATGCCGATATTTCTTGCTTTTGCAAACTCAACCCATTTTGCAAAATGTTCGGGTTTAAGAGCGTCTCTGTCAGCTCTGTTGCCGTCAAAGATGGCGTAGCAAGCGTGCAGATTGAGTTTCTTTTTGCCGGGGATAAGGCTGAAAGCTTTGTCAATATCAGCCATAAGTTCTTCGGGATTTCTTGCTTTTCCGGGATAATTGCCCGTTGTCTGAATGCCGCCTGAGAGAGCGTCGTCACCGTCAAAACCGCCAACGTCATCGCCTTGCCAGCAATGAACGGAGATGGTTGTATCGGCAAGTTTGTCAAGAGCGGCTTCGGTGTCTATACCGAGTTTTGCGTAAAGCTCTTTTGCGCTTTCGTATCTGGTCATAACAAACCTCCTGTGTATTAAATCCATACATACAAAATAATACTACTGTTTTTCTTTTGTGTCAACGGATTTGTTTAAATAAAGTCCGGTAATTTTCAGTAAATGACAGTATAATAATTTCTTGATTTTTTTCTTTTAATAATGTAATATGTAAGCTGTGATAAAGGAAAGGAGGGTGCGCTGTGGATGCGTTGAATACCCAACGGAGCCAGAAGTGGGATATATTAAAAATTCTGTTGATTTTTCTTGTTGTCATTGGTCATTTTGCGGAGTATTATACAGGCGGCAATGAGCATATACGAAGCCTGATTTTTTATATTTACATTTTCCATATGCCCGTTTTTATTTTCGTTTCGGGTCTTTTTGCAAAAAAGAATATTGATAACAAGCGGTTTGATAAATTTGCGGGTTATATTTTGATTTATATTTTTCTGAAAATATTTTTTCACCTTGTGAAGCTTTGGGTTGGCAGAACTCCTCAGTTCAATCTGTTCGTTGAGGGCGGCGTTCCGTGGTTTATGCTTGCGGTGTTCTTCTTTAATCTCATTGCAATAGCTGTGCGTAAGTTGCCCAAAACTGCTGTTTTTGCCGTCGGTTTAATATTAGCGTGCGCAGCAGGCTTTTTTCCTTTTGTCAGAGATTTTCTGGCTGTTTCAAGAGTGATTGTTTTTTATCCGTTTTTTTACCTCGGATACTGTTTTGATAGACAAAAAACAGAGGATTTCTGCAACGGTAAGGTGCAAAAATTGGTTGCTGTTGCGGTGCTGATTATTGCTGCTGTTTTTGTTTTTGTTCAGGGGGATGAAATCTATACCTTGCGCAATCTTCTTACGGGCAGAAATCCCTACAATACCTTGGGTCGGTTTGAATCCGCAGGTTGTTTGCTGAGGCTTGCTTATTATGCGGTAGCTGCTCTTATCGGCGGCAGCGTAATTGTTCTTGTGCCAAATAAAACCCGTTTCGGAATTTGCGGCAGACTTGGTCAGAGAACCCTTGCAGTTTACGGCTTGCATTACGGAGCGATATATATAATTTATGAGCTGTTTAATCTTAAACCCGTTTTTGCTGATGCATTGGGACATTATGACGAATGGGTGATAATTCCTTTGTCTGTTCTGACAACGCTTATATTTTCGTTAAGCTTTTTCAATAAAATGCTTTTATCCGTAATGAATCTGCCCTCTGTTTTTTTAAAAAAGCGTACCAAGGCTGGCTATTGACTTTAATTATACCAAATGATAAAATAGTATGAAATTATAAATAAATGGGTGTTGTTTGATGTTTAAATACCGTATATCGGTTATAGTGCCGATTTATAATGTTGAAAAATACATTGAAGGCTGCCTTAAATCCCTTGTTGAGCAGACTATCAATAAGGATGACCTTGAGGTACTTCTTATCAATGACGGCTCGCCTGACGGCAGTGAGGCAATCTGCAAAAGATATGCCGAAAAATATCCCTTTTTCAAGCTTTATTCCAAAGAAAATGAGGGCCTTTCAAAGACCCGTAATTTTGGTATAAAGCACGCGCAGGGCAAGTATTTTGTTTTTCTTGACCCCGACGATGAACTTGCAAGCAACTCGCTTGAAAACCTTGCGAATTTCTTTGATAGGCACGAAGATGAAATTGATATAGTTACCTATAAAATTATTCCCGTATATAACGGCAAGCAGAGCGAGGCTATACACTTCAGATATAAATATCTTACAAGAGAAGGTGTTTATGACCTCACAAAGCCCGAAAATGTTTATGTTACACAGACCAATGTCAATATTTGCGTAAAGAACAAGGGTGAGAATAATATTCTGTTTGATACAACAGAGAATTTCCGCCACGAAGACCAGAAGTATAATATCGATATTGTTTGTGACAAGATGAAAATCGGCTATTGCACGGGAGCAAAGTATCTTTATACAAAAAATCCCTCAAGCATAACCAACACCATTTTTTACTCGTATTATATCTTTGAAACAACAATGAATTTCTGGGAGCAGCTTTTTGCTTCTTATCCCGAAAAAGTGCCTCCTTATATTCAGGCGATGTATGTTAACGATGTTAACTGGAAATCCAGAACGGATATTCTTTTGCCCTATCACTACGAAAAGGCTGAATATGACAGAGCCGTTGAAAGAATCTGCAACCTTTTAAGGCGAGTTGACGATGAGGTTATAATCAAGCACCCCAAGGTTGAAGCACCTCACAGATACTTTATGCTAGAGCTCAAGGATAAATCAGCCGTTGAAGTTAAAGCGGGCAGCTGCGGAGTTTCTCTTTTCAAAGAGGACAAGCCCGTGTTTTATGAGGGTACAATTCCGTTTACTGTGTGCAGATTCAAGGTTGATAAAGATAAGGCATATATCGATGCTTTTCTGCGTTCTCCTGTTTTTTCGTTCTGCGAAAAGCCGAAGGTGCATGTGCATCTTTCAGGCGCCCACAGCACAAAAACCGTTGAGCTTAACCTTGAAAATTCAGCATGGGATTATTATCATGCAAAGATAAAAACCAACAAATTCTGGCGAGTCCGTTTTGATTGGGATTATAAGAAATACGGCGGAATTTATTTTACCGTTGATATAGGCGCAGAAAGAATTCCCGTTCGCCTTGAGTTTGTTATGAATACACCTTTCGGCAACGGCGTTGCCCGCAATTCCATCTATCGCTGCGGATATGAGTTTGTTCAGAAACAGAACGGATTTGATAGCATTAAATCCTCTGCAGCGGCAGAAAGAGCGTTTACAAAGAATTTTGAAAAGTCTCTTATGCTCACAAAGCCGAGGACATTCCTTCTGCGCAAGCTTTGTGTAAATAAGATTTCACCAGACAGACGAATCTGGCTCTACTACGATTGCAAGAATGTTTATAAGGATAACGGATATTATCAGTTTATCCACGATTTTGAAATTGATGACGGCGTTGAAAGGTATTATATTGTCAACGATAAAATGGACAGAAGTGCTTTGTTTACCTCAAAGCAGAAAAAGAACATTGTTCAGTTCGGTTCTCTTAAGCACAAAAGGCTTTTCCTTGCGGCAGAAAAGGTTATAACTGCTTTTGCGGAGTACAACAACTACAATCCGTTCCTTAATGTGGTCTGGAAATACTATACGGATGTTTTCAAGGCGGAGGTTATTTATCTTCAGCATGGCGTGCTTCATGCGTTCCTACCCTGGAAGTATTCAAATGACAGACTTAATGTTGTTGACAGAGAGGTTATTTCCACAACCTTTGAGGCAAGGAATATGACGGAGAATTACGGTTTCCGTGAATGCGACCTCATTCCTGCAGGAATGCCAAGATATGATTTTATGGATATTGACGCAGCGAAAAGTGAAAGGAAAATTCTTTTTGCTCCTACCTGGCGCAAATACCTTATCGGCGTTGATTCTTCGGGCGCATTCTTTGCTTCTCCGGATAAGTTCAAGGGCAGCGTTTTCTTTAAGGAAACCTATGATTTCCTCCATAGCCCCGAGCTTGAGGAATGCCTTGAGAAAAATGATTGGTATCTGGATTTCAAGCTTCATCCAATTTTTGCGGATTACGCACCTCTTTATGAGCTTAATTCAAAAAGAATCCGCATTGCTGAAAAGTCCGTTGACGAAAAGAGCTATAAGGTGTTTATAACCGATTTCTCATCGTTCTGCTTTGACTTTGTTTACCTCAAAAAGACAATGATGTATTTTGTGCCCGATGATGAAATGTTCAGGGCAGGTATGAATGATTACCGCAAGCTTGACCTTCCGCTTGAGGAAGGCTTCGGTCCGCTTGCTCTCAACGCTGAACAGGCTGTTGATTATCTTTGTGCCCTTGTTAACCGTAACGGTAAGCCCGAGCAGATTTATCAGCAGAGAATGGACGGATTCTTCCTGCATAAGGATAAAAACTGCCGTGACAGAATTTACAATGCAATAAAATAAAAACAAGGCTGTGATTCTGAATCACAGCCTTTATTTTTATAATGCCTTGACCGCTTTTTCAAGTGTATCAAGGTTTTCTTTTGTTGTTGCCCAGCTTGAACAGAATCTTACGGCACTTTTGCCGTTTCCCATTGAACACCAGTAGTCATATGTGAAATCTCTTGAGAGAATTTCAAGCTTATTGTCGGGTATAATCGGGAATTGCTGGTTCGTTTTTGAATCGGAAAGGAATTCGTATCCGCACTCCTCAAAAATTTTGCGGATGCGGTTTGCGCAGTCAATAGCATGTGCAGAAATCTCAAAATATAGTCCGTTTTCGAAAAGCGCTTCAAATTGAATTCCGAGAAGTCTTCCTTTTGCAAGAAGACCGCCTTTTTGTTTGATGAAATAACGGAAGTCTTTTTTGAGGCTTTTATCGTTTATGATAAGAGCCTCGCCAAAAAGTGCGCCCACCTTTGTGCCGCCAATATAGAAAACATCGCAGTTTGCGGCAATGTCAGGCAACGTGAGGTCGTATCCGTTTGCGGCGAGTCCGTAACCCATTCTTGCACCGTCAATGTAAAGAGGAACACCGCCGTTTCTGCAAACCAAATAAAGCGATTCAAGCTCCTGCTTTGTATACAAAGTGCCGCATTCTGTAGGGTAGGAAATATAAACCATACCGGGTTGAACCATATGTTCGCGGTTAAGGTCGTTTGCGTGATTGTTCAGGTATTCTTCAACAGCTTTTGCTGTCAGTTTTCCGTCTGTTGAGGGGAGTGAAAGCACCTTGTGCCCCGTTGCTTCAATTGCACCGCTTTCGTGAACGTTTATATGACCTGTTTCTGCGCTGATAACACCCTGATGTGGACGCAATACCGAACAAATAACGGTTGTGTTTGTCTGCGTTCCGCCAACAAGGAAATGAACGTCGCTGTCAGGTGCGTTGCAAGCTTTTTTTATCAGTTCGGCGGCATTTTTGCAATGTTCATCGCAACCGTAGCCGATGGTTTGTTTCATATTTGTTTCTGCCAGTCTTTTCAGTATTTCGGGATGTGCACCTTCAAGGTAATCGCATTCGAATCTGATCATTTATCTCACCTTCATTTTCTTTTCACTTATGATGCCTCCGAGGCAAATTGCAGCGGCACAGATACAAACCGAAAGCATAATAAAGAAAACTGCATTCCAGCCTTTTGACTGTGCGATGGCGCCGAGAGTGTATGAAGTGACTGTACTTCCCACGTAGCAAAACGTGTTGAGCAAACCTGCCGCAAAGCCTGCGTTAAGCTTTCTGCGGTAATCAAGGGCAAACATACTGGTTATAACGTTGTTTATCATCGCCATTCCGCAGGCAACGCAAACGAAGCAAAGCATAACCGCAACAATATTGTGAATCTTCAGAGAAAGCAGAATTCCGCCGCAAAGCAATGCGGAGAATGTGTAGAAAATCAGATTCATTCCTGCGTGAGAGGGGATTTTTTCGTGGATTTTCTTTGCGATTGCTGCGCCCATTGTTGAAACCATAGGTAAAAACAGAGTAAGCAGAATGGAGAAAGACTGGGAAACACCGAATTCTTCATAAAGTACAGAAGGTACCCAGGTGTTCATACCGTCTTTTATAAAGCCGTTTGCAACGCCTGCAAACGCAGCAAGGAAAAGTGCGAATAAAACGGGTTTTGCCATTTTGACTTTTTCGTCTTTTTTATTTTCAATCTGAACAACTTTTTCGGGTGCTTTGCCGAAAAGCGAAATCCACACAATTGCGCTGATAACAAGCACGGCACTTGCAATATAAAAAACAGTCTGCCAAGTTCCGAAGTTAACGCAAAGAGACGATATACCGTATGCGGAGAGGGTGCCGAGAGCAACTGTTGTGCTCATTGCAACGATAGCTTTGGGTAATTTCTTGTCGGATACGTAATCTGAAAGAGTTTTGATGAGCGTGCTCCACAGAACTGATTGCACAATACCGTTGCCCATCCAGATGAATTTCATTGCAGAAATGCTTCCTGAAAGAGGCATAAGTACGTTGAAAACCGCCGAGAAAATCAGCGAGAGAAAAATCATTATTTTTGCGTTGTATTTTTTGGAGAGTATTCCGTTTATAAGCTGACCTGCGCCGTATGCAAAGAAAAAGAACGAGCTTACAAGACCTGCATCTGCTTTAGTGATCCCGAGATCAGAAATGATTGCAACAATCGAAGCGTTAAAATTGAGTCTGCCGATGTATGCGGAGGTGTATGCAAGCCAACAAATAAAAATTATTTTGTTTTCTTTTTTGATTTGAATTTTATTTTCCATATCCAACCTTCTTCCAATCGGATAGTCTATCACTTTTGACTGTTTTGGTCAAGGTGGTTTTGTATTATTTGGTTAAGAAAATAATTGACACGGCAGAGAATCAAATGTATAATATTAAGTATCCTGACATAAGGATTTTCCGAGTGAAAGGTGCAAGAAAACGTAGATATGAAAATTACGGATAAACTGCGCCTTTTTTCAGGGTGCGGTTTTTATTTTTTAGGAGTGTATTTTTATGGAAAAAAGAATTGCGGTTATCGGTATTATTGTTGAAAATAAGGATTCCGTTGAAAAGCTCAATGCTTTGCTTCACGCATTCGGTGATTGTATAGTCGGAAGAATGGGTTTGCCCTACAAGGAGCGCAATCTGAGCATTGTCAGTATTGCGGTTGATGCTCCGCAGGACGTTATTGCAGAATTATCGGGCAAAATCGGCAAGCTTGACGGAATCAGCGTCAAAACCGCATATTCCAATAAAATTTTCAATGATTGATTTAATTAATAAACTCGAGAAAAACCGTTCTCTGACACTTGATGAATATGAATGCCTGATTGTCAACCGAAATGAAAAATATGCACGGATTCTTGCAGAAAAAGCTCTTGAAGCCAAACGGAGATTTTACGGAGATTCGATTTTCATCAGAGGTTTGATTGAAATCAGCAGCTACTGTAAAAACAACTGTATTTATTGCGGTATACGGCGTGATAACAAAGTTTGTCAGCGTTACAGACTGTCAAAGGAGCAGATTTTATCCTGCTGTGACGAAGGGTATGATCTGGGGTTCCGCACCTTCGTTTTGCAGGGTGGAGAAGATCCGTATTTTACGGACGAGCTGATTTGTGAAATAATTGAGGAAATCAAACGCAGATATCCCGATTGTGCGGTAACGCTTTCTCTTGGTGAAACAAGCCGCGAAAGCTATCAGAAGCTTTTTGATTCGGGTGCGGACAGATATCTTCTGCGCCACGAAACCGCAGACAAAGAGCATTACGAAAAATTGCACCCTGCAAATCTGTCTTTTGATAACCGTATGGAATGTCTGAAAAATCTCAAAGAAATCGGTTTTCAGACGGGATGCGGATTTATGGTCGGTTCTCCGTATCAGACAGCACGCAGTCTTGCGGAAGACCTGAAATTTATCGAAGAATTCAAACCGCAGATGTGCGGCATCGGACCGTTTATTCCTCACAGAGAAACCCCGTTTGCATCGGAAAATGCAGGGTCGGTGGAGCTTACCTATTATCTGCTTTCAATCATCAGACTTATTTCACCGTCAATTCTTTTGCCGTCCACAACTGCACTCGGTACCGCTGATCCTGAAGGCAGAGAAAAAGGAATCCTTTCGGGTGCGAACGTTGTTATGCCTAATCTTTCACCTGCGGATGTCAAAGGCAAATATGAACTTTACAACAATAAACTTACGGGCGGTGCGGAAGCTGCCGCCAACAAAGCAGAGCTTGAACGTCGTATGGCGTCAATCGGCTGCAGAATAGTCACCGACAGAGGCGACTTCATAAAAGAAAGGATGTAGTATTATGGCAATTTATAATCCAAAATCACTTAAAGCGGAAGAGTTTATCAATAACGAAGAAATACTTGCAACTCTTGAATATGCGGAGCAGAATAAGAACAATGCCGAGCTTATTGACAGCATTCTTGAAAAGGCAAGACCCAAGAAAACCGAGGAGGGCACCGTCTGTGCAGGTCTGACTCACAGAGAAGCTGCCGTTCTTCTCGCCTGCGAAATTCCCGAAAAGGTCGAGGCAATGTATAAGCTTGCCGAGGAAATAAAGCTTGCGTTTTACGGCAACCGAATTGTTATGTTTGCACCTCTTTATCTTTCAAACTATTGTGTCAACGGCTGTGTTTATTGCCCCTATCATCTGAAAAATAAGCATATTGCACGCAAAAAGCTTACTCAGGAAGAAATTGCCCGTGAGGTAATCGCTCTTCAGGATATGGGTCACAAGCGACTTGCCATTGAGGCTGGTGAAGACCCCGTTAACAATCCTATCGAATATATTCTTGAAAGCATAAAGACTATCTACTCAATCAACCACAAAAACGGTGCAATACGCAGAGTCAACGTTAACATTGCGGCAACAACCGTTGAGAATTACCGCAAGCTCAAGGATGCAGGAATCGGTACTTACATTCTTTTTCAGGAAACTTACCACAAGGAAAGCTACCTTAAGCTTCATCCCACAGGCCCCAAGCACGATTATGATTATCATACCGAAGCAATGGACAGAGCAATGGAGGGCGGTATTGACGACGTTGGTCTCGGTGTTCTTTTTGGTCTTGAACTTTACAAGTATGAATTTGTCGGCCTGCTTATGCACGCTGAACATCTTGAAGCCGTTCACGGAGTCGGACCTCATACAATCAGCGTTCCCCGACTTAAGAGGGCAGACGATATTGACCCCGATGCATTTGATAACGGCATATCCGATGACCTTTTTGAAAAGCTTATTGCCTGCATCAGAATTTCCGTACCTTACACAGGTATGATTATTTCAACAAGAGAATCTGAGGCTGTCAGAGGCAGAGCGTTAAGACTTGGTATTTCACAAATCAGCGGTGCTTCAAGAACTTCCGTCGGTGGCTATACCGAGGAAGAAAGACCTCACGATTCGGAGCAGTTTGACGTTTCTGATCAGAGAACTCTTGACGAAGTTGTACGCTGGCTTATTGAACTCAAGCATATCCCGTCATTCTGCACCGCTTGCTACAGAGAGGGCAGAACGGGTGACAGATTTATGGCACTTTGCAAAAACGGTCAGATTCTCAATTGTTGCCATCCCAATGCACTTATGACCCTCACAGAGTATCTTGTTGACTATGCAAGCGATAAAACAAGAGAAGCAGGATATAAGATGATCAGCGATGAACTCAATAAAATACCAGGTGCAAAGGTAAGAGCAATCGCAGAAAAGAACATTGAAGATATCAAAGCTTCAAATCGAAGAGATTTCAGATTCTGAGGTGAATTATTATGAGCCTTAACAGCACAGTTTCTGCCGAAAGAATTCATATCGGTTTTTTCGGCTTGCGCAATGCAGGTAAGTCCAGCGTTGTCAATGCGGTGACGGGTCAGTCGCTTTCTCTTGTTTCTGACGTCAAGGGAACGACCACCGATCCCGTAAAAAAAGCGATGGAGCTTTTGCCTCTGGGCCCTGTTGTTATCATAGATACTCCGGGTATTGACGACGAGGGTGAACTGGGTAAAATGAGAATAAAAAGGGCAATGCAGGCTCTGAATTACACGGACATCGCAGTGCTTGTTGTTGATTCCGTCAAAGGTGTTCAGCCCCTTGACAAAGAGCTTATAGCCCGATTTGAGAGTAAAAATATAAAATATATCATAGTGTATAACAAAGCTGACTTTCTTAATGACGTTCCTGCGGCATCTGCAAATGAAATTTACGTGAGTGCCGTCAACGGAACAAACGTAAATGAACTCAAGGAAATGATAGGCAGATTTGCCTCAAAGCAGGAGAACAACAAAAAAATTGTTGCAGACCTTGTTGAGGCGGGGGATTTTGCCGTGCTTGTTGTTCCTATTGATGAATCAGCGCCTAAAGGGAGACTTATTCTTCCCCAGCAGCAGGTTATCAGGGAGCTTATTGAAAACGGTGTTACTGCAGTTGTGTGCCGTGATACCGAGCTTGAAACAACACTTTTGTCACTCGGGAAAAAACCGAAAATAGTGATAACCGATTCTCAGGCTTTTGAGCGCGTTGCGAAGGATACCCCCGATGATATTACGCTCACGTCTTTTTCGATTCTTTTTGCGAGATATAAAGGCGACCTTTCTGCAACTGTAAGAGGTGCTGCAATGCTCGATAAACTTAAAGACGGTGACAGAATTCTTATTTCCGAGGGATGCACCCACCACAGACAATGTAACGATATCGGCACAGTGAAAATGCCGAACTGGATAAAGAAATATTCAGGCAAGGATATTGAATTTGATTTCACAAGCGGTGGAGAGTTTCCCGATGATTTATCTGCATATTCACTTGTTGTTCATTGCGGCGGCTGTATGCTCAATGTACGGGAAATGCAGAGCAGAGCAGGATTTGCGGCGGATGAAGGGGTTCCTATGACCAATTACGGAATAGCCATTGCACATATGCACGGAATTCTCAGACGCAGTGTCGATGCTTTTCCTGAAGTGCTGAAAGAGCTTTGCTGATGTTGGAGAGATAAAAAATGGAAAAAAGATATTCCCTTGATATGACCAAGGGTCCGTTTCTGAAAAAAATATTGATTTTTGCTTTGCCGCTTATGCTGACGGGTCTGCTTCAGCTGGCATATAACTCTGCTGACGTTATTGTTGTCGGTCGGTTTGCAGGCAAAGAGGCGCTTGCGGCAGTTGGTTCGACGGGTTCACTTGTTAACCTGTTTCTTAACGTGTTTCTCGGTATTTCCATCGGGTCTGGTGTTATGGTTGCGAGGCATATCGGTGAAGGTGATGACAAAACAATTCACGAGTGCGTTCACACGGCTATGCTCCTCAGTGTGATTTGCGGTTTCTTTATAGGAGTTTTGGGCTTTTTTGCATCACCGTTTATGCTTAGACTTATGGATGTACCTGATGACGTTATTGAACTTGCGTCGACTTATCTGAAAATTTATTTTCTCGGTTCACCCGGTCTTCTTGCCTATAACTTCGGTGCGGCAATAATAAGATCAACGGGTGATACGAAAAGACCTTTGTACTTTCTGACTCTTTCGGGTATTGTGAATGTTATTCTCAACCTTATTCTGATTATTATTTTTGATATGGGAGTCAGCGGTGTAGCAATCGCAACAATTGTTTCGCAGTATCTTTCTGCGGTGCTCATTGTTGCTTATCTCACAAAAATGCCTAATGCCTGCAGACTGTTTTTCAGCAAGCTGAAGATTTACAAAGAAGAACTTAAGGGTATTCTTATACTCGGCTTGCCTGCAGGAATTCAGAATTCACTTTTTTCGGTTTCAAACGTTATTATTCAGTCAACTGTGAATTCTTTCGGTTCGGTTGCAATGGCAGGTATTGCCGCAGGATCAAATTTTGACTCGTATATTTACACTTGTACAAATGCTGTTGCACAGACAACAATGACTTTTACGTCTCAGAATATGGGTGCAAAACGGTATTCAAACTTAGGGAAAATTTACCGTTACTGCATAATTATTGCAATGGTGACGGGTATTTCAATGGGCGTTTTCGGTTGTTTGTTCCCTGATGAAATTGTAGCTTTATTTTCCGATGATGCGGGCGTAATTGAAATCGGTGCGGCAAGAATGATTCAGATTATGCCTTTCTTTTTCTTCTGCTCGCTTATGGACGTTGCGGCTAATCAGCTCAGGGGAATGGGTAAGTCTTTTGAACCGATGATTATTTCGCTCCTCGGCGGTTGCGGAATAAGAATTTTTTGGATATATTTCATTCTGCCCTTGAATCATACTTTGTCTTTCCTTTATTGGGCATATCCCGTATCGTGGATAATAACGTTCCTTGTTCTTTTTGTCTGCTATTTTGCAGTGAAGCGAATTATGAAGAAAAAGGGAGATTTTGCCGACGAGGTAAAATAAACTGTACAAATAACTTTTCATATGTTATAATTTCAATCATAAAATTGAAAAGGGGTTAAAAAATGATAGGATTTATCAAAACTTTTCTTTCGGTATTGCTTTCAATACTCAACGTGTTTACTTTCCCTATCTGGGGTAACTACACAGGCAAATTTGAGCCTATTGATTCTGATAGCTGCAGATTAAATTTTGCTGCAATTTCTGATATTCATATGCAGGATGACGGAATCCGCGCATTTATGCTTGGCTTCGGTCTCCACGATATGCAGAATGCAGACAAGGAACTTGACGCTCTTGTTTGCACAGGCGACCTTACCAACCACGGTTATGCCGATGAATGGGAAGCTCTTGCGGGTGCGTTTGACGGTTATACACCTGCAAAGAATATTATTCTTGCTCAGGGTAATCACGATACCTGGACGGAAGATGATAAATATGACCTTGCAAGAGAATATTTCATTAAATACACAGAAGAAATCACGGGCAGAAAGATTGAGAATGAATATTACTCAACAAAAGTGAACGGTTACACATTCATCGTTCTTGCCAGCGAGTATGATCATACAGATATGTACGTCAGCCCCGAGCAACTTACTTGGCTTGAGGCAGAAATGGCAAAGGCTGCCGCAGACGGACTTCCCGTTTTTGTTCTTTCTCATTGGCCCATCAATCAGACACACGGTCTTCCCGAATCATGGGGCGATGAAGAATATGAGCCTGACGAAGGCGGTATGGGCGACCAATCAGATGCAGTTGAGGCAATCCTCAAGCAGTATGACAATGTTTTCCTTCTCAGCGGCCATATTCATCTCGGTTTCAGGAATGAAGGTCAGCTTACAAAATATGATTATCTTAACGTTGAATCAGACGGTTCATTCCACAGCGTGAATCTTCCCACATATATGTACACAAACATTGACGGACGTGTAGCAAACGGCACGGGCTTCCAGTTTGAAGTTTATGACGACAGAGTTGAAATCCGCGCAAGAAGCTATTCCGCAAGCGCTTGGTACACAGATTATAATTACACAGTTCCTCTTGTATAAAAAGTATAACGGAGTATCTTCCAATCGGCAGATACTCCGTTTTGTTTATTTAAATTATAAATCCTGCAATCAATGCGGCACCGCAAGCGGAAAGAGCAACAACCGTAAGCGGAAGTCTGAAATATGCAAGTGCAACGGCAACAACAGTACCTGAAACTGCGGTAACGGTGTTTCCTGTTGAATAAAATATTGCAGGGAAAGTCATTGCGCTGAGGACTGCATAAGGTATGTAATAAAGGACACTCTGAATGAACCTTGATTTGATTTTCTTTTTAAAAACCGTGAAAGGAATCATTCTTATAAGATATGTAATGCCTGCCATAATGGCAATATAGAGAAACATTGTCATTTTCCTTCATCCTCCGTTTCTGCAAGAGTAATGGGGAAAAGGAGTGCGCCTATGACCGATGCAAGAATTGCGCTGATTATTATTGCAAATCCGGACGAAAGAGCAGGGAAGAGGTATTTGCAGGCAATGCTGAACAAAGCGGCAAGGCAGATAACAACCAGGTCTTTTTTGCTTGCTCTTGCTGCAGGAATGATGATAGCGATGAACATTCCGTAAAGGAGAATGCCCATTGCGGCTGTCAGAGTATGCGGTAAACCAAGTCCTGCCAACGCACCTGCGGCTGTGCCGCCTGTCCACCCAAGGGCAGAAATAAAAATCAGACCGTACATATAAGAGGGTACAAGTTTTTCCGTTTGAGACGAAGCAACTGCGAATATTTCGTCTGTAATTCCGAATGACGCAATCATTCGGTGGGGTGTGGTGAATTTATCGGAGAGTTTCTGTGAAAGAGAGAGACCCATAAGTGAATACCGCAGATTAATGACAAGCTGAGTAAGTGCCATTTCAATGAGCGTACCGCCTGCGGAAATAATGCCTACTCCTGCTGCCTGACCTGCCGAGGTGAGATTAGTGAATGATATCATAATAGCCTGAAAAGCGGTGAGTCCCGATTGAACAGCCATAATTCCGAATCCGAAAGAGACGGAGAAATAGCCGAGGGCAATAGGAATTCCGTTTGACAAACCTTTTTTGAACGGTGATTTCAATTGATAACTTCCTTTCTTCTTGTAACAGGCAAACATTTTAACATCATTTAAGGTAAAATTCAATAGAGGAACGCAAAAAAACAGGCTGTTTCGCTTTGAAACAGCCTGTTCACGTATTTGATTATTTGCCGAGTGTTTCAGCGATTTCTGCAAGAACCTTTAAAATGGAAGAACCTGCATACTTACCGAGTGAAATCATTTCCTGATAGTGGTCGCCGAGAAGAGCCATTGTGTAGTCGTTATCGGGAACAACGTAACCGATTGAATCGTTGAAGAGACCGAAGCAGATTGTGTCTTCACCGAAGAGTTCGAAAACGCTTTCGCATTCAAAGTCTTTTCCTGTGAATGAACCTGCAGCTGTAAGTGAATCACCGCCGCAGATAAGGTCCTGAACGATTTCGCCGGGCATAAGAGCAACCTTAACGCCGCCGATTTCCATGTAACCTACTTCTGCGAAGATGTAGTACTTAAGACCTTCCTTGCAAACTGTGTAGTTAACAAGGTTGAGCTTACCAACAAGCTGAATAAGGGGATTGGTAACCTGAATCTTTGCCTCTTTAATGATGATGTTGAGGTTGGGTTCAAGAACAGTTTCTTCAACCTTTTCCCAGTTTTCATACCAGAGTGTGTAGTTTTCGCCACCGATAGCTTTTTCTTCTTCAATCTTAGCTTTTTCTTCGGCTGTCAGATTTTCTTTGATCTGCTCAACTGTGTTTGTGAGATTGAGAGCGATATAAGCGATTTCGTGACCGTAACGGAGAGTTTCTTCGTATCTGCGTTCTGTGGGAACACCGTCACTTGCGGGGCCTCTGCCTTCGTAGATACCTGCAATAGCACCGTTGAAGAACATAAAGTTGTAGCCCTTTTCTTCAAGCTTTTCGCCAAGATAGTAAACGTAGTCGCCTGAAAGATCTCTGCCGTTATCGATTTCGTCAACGGGAAGACCTGCAACGTCGGGATGAGCAGCGATATTAACGATCATTGTGGGCTTTGAAGCTTCGTTGTCGGGTGTGAATACGAATCTTGCGAGTTCGTCAATAAGAGATGTTGACTGGCTTCTGTTCTTGTTGTTGAAGTATGAAAGATCTTCGGTGCCGATTTCCTTAACAGCGTATGTAAGAGTACCGGGCTCAAGATTTTCAACAGCAGTCTTCATTGTCTGTGAAACAGTAGCATAGAGGAAGTTCATATATTCAGCGTCAACGCCTGATTCCTTCTCAACGAAAGGAATATATGAAAGAGCGAGGTTCTTGAAGAGTTTTGCAAAAAGGTTTGTCCAGAGGCCCTGAGTATCGATGCAGCTGTGAGTGTGTGTGCATGATACGTTGATTGTGTCAAACTTAACGTTGGGCATAAGCTTAACAAGAGCAGCACGGATTTCCTTGATGTCGCCGTTTGAGAAACCGATGCAGTCGATGTTGGCAAAAACTGAAACGTTCTTGTTTGCACCGTCTTTAACAGCGATAACTCTTACCTGCATATCGTCGATGATTTCTTCGATTTCGTTTGACATACCGTTGTTGGGATCGATGAAACCGCCGAGATAGTAGCCTGATTTTGTTCCGTTTTCAACAGCTTCTCTGAGATCATCGGGGATGAGTGAAGCCTTTGCGTGGCCGAGATACCACTTTGCGTCAGCGTCAGCTGTTTCGCTCCATGTTTCTGTGCCGCTGTAGAAATTGTCTGTGTTGCGGTCTGCAACCTTAACAAACTTGGGGCTGTCGGGAACGATTGCGTTGAGTCCGCCAACAAGAGTTGTGAAGATAACTTCAACAATGCCGAGACCTACGTTTTCAAGTGTCTTACCGATATCTGCAGCGGAAGCGGTAACAGTTGAAGCCGCACCGGTGAAGAGAAGTGAGAACACAAGAAGCACGCTGATGATTTTTGTACCAAACTTTTTCATAATTTGATTTCTCCTTGCTTTCTGTTGCATTTCTGCAACTTGATTTAAATATATTACCACTTTTGATACTATCTGTAAAGAGTTTTTTGTGCAAATAATAAAATAAGCCGAATATTCTCCGATGTGTCAAAAAATATATGGTGTGTGGAGTTATAGTTCCAAATTTATATTGAAAAATTGTTTGCTATAGTTTATAATATCTCAAATATAACTTTCGAAAGGCGTGAACGGGATTGAACAGGCAGAAACGTGTAGCGGCAATACACGACATATCGGGTATCGGCAAATGTTCATTGACTGCCGCAATTCCCATTATCTCTGCGGCAGGGCATGAAGCGGCAGTAATGCCCACAGCTGTTCTTTCAACACATACGGGTGACATAAGCGGTTTCACTTACAGAGATTTGACTGACGACCTTGTGCCTTATGCAGAGCATTGGAAAAGCCTCGGAGTTGAGTTTGACGGCATTTACAGCGGTTATCTCGGCTCGGTTCGTCAGATTGATATAGTCTGCAATTTCATTGATGAATTCAGGGGCGAGAAAACTGTTGTTATTGTTGATCCTGCAATGGCAGACGGCGGTAAGATGTATACTAACTTCGACGAAAAATTTGCAGGTGAAATGACTTTGCTTTGCAAAAAAGCAGATATTATTGTCCCTAATATTACCGAAGCCGCATTTCTGCTTGGTGAGAAATATATTGAACCGCCTTATACCAAGGAATACATAGAGGATATTATGAAGCGCCTGCTTCAGCTTGGTCCGCAGATGGTTGTGCTTACGGGCGTTGCATTTGATGATAAAGAAATAGGATGCGGTGTTTGTTGCGGCAGCGGAGAAATATTTTATGCTTTTTCGCCGCATTATCCCGGTACGTATTACGGCACGGGTGATATTTTTGCTTCTGCACTTACCGGTGCATATCTCAGAGGAAAAAACATTTTTGAAAGTGCAGAAATTGCTCTTGATTTCACGTGTTCCTCAATAAGAAGAACTTATGAAGCGCAGACTGATACGAGACTCGGTGTGAGATTTGAACAAGGTCTGGGCGACTACATAAAAAATCTGGGAGGAAATTAAAATGAGTTTGGCAGATAAAATTTTTATTGATACTTGCAAAGATATACTTCAGAATGGTTTCTGGGATACGGAGCTTGATGTAAGACCCAGATGGGAGGACGGTACTCCTGCGCACACGGTCAAGAAATTCGGTGTTGTCAACAGATATGATCTGAGCAAGGAATTTCCTGCACAGACAATCAGAAAAACTTTTATCCGAAGTGCAGTTGACGAACTTCTCTGGATATGGCAGAAAAAATCAAACAACATCAACGATCTCGGCAGTCACGTCTGGGATTCATGGGCTGACGAAAGCGGAAGTATAGGTAAAGCATACGGCTATCAGCTGGGTGTGAAGCATCACTACAGAGAAGGCGATATGGACCAGGTTGACAGAGTTCTTTATGACCTGAAGCACAATCCTCAGAGCAGAAGAATTATTACCAATATATACGTTCATCAGGATCTTAATGAAATGGCACTTTATCCCTGTGCTTACAGTATGACTTTCAACACGTCGGGTAACAAACTCAATGCCATTCTCAATCAGCGTTCTCAGGATATGCTTGCGGCAAATGCGTGGAACGTTGCTCAATACGCAGCTCTTGTGCATATGATGGCGCAGGTCAGCGGTCTTGAAGCAGGTGAATTTGTTCACGTTATTGCAGATGCTCATATCTATGACCGTCACGTGCCGATTATTGAAGAGCTTATCAGCCGTGATCCCTATGATGCTCCTGAATTTGTAATGAATAAGAGCGTTACCGATTTCTATCAGTTCACCAAAAACGATTTTTCGCTTGAAAACTATAAATTCCACGATTTCAGCGAAAAAATTCCCGTTGCAATATAAAAAGAGGAAATAACAATGAAAGCAATTGTAAACGTTGATAAAAACTGGGGGATAGGTCTGGGCGATTCGCTCATTAATCATATCCCTGCAGATATGAAATTTTTTAAGGCTAAAACTACAGGCAATGTTGTTGTTATGGGACGGTCAACTTTTCTCACCTTTCCCGGTCCCAAGGCATTGCCCAACAGAGTAAATATAGTTCTGACTACCGATGAAAACTGGAATGCACCTGACGTTATTGTGTGCCATTCTCTTGAAGAACTTGAAATTCAGCTGAAAAGATATGACACGGACACGGTCTATGTTATCGGCGGTATGTCGGTTTATAATCAGCTTGTTCCTCTTTGTGATACCGCATACGTTACAAAGGTTGAAACAGCTAAAACTGCGGACAAGTTTTTCCCTGATCTGGATGCAGACGGTGATTGGTTTGTCACAGAGGAAGGCGAAGAGCAGGATCATAACGGAGTTAAATTCAGGTTTGTTACTTACAACAGAAAGTAATTCTCAGCCCCGTTGTTGTTGAGAGGAGTGATTTTTGTGGATGCTGTTCAATACAAATGTCCGAACTGTGGCGGCGGACTCAAGTTTGATGCCGTAAAACAGGATTTTGTGTGTGAGTATTGTGATTCGGTTTTTAAAGAGCAGGATTTCTTTGTTAAGGATGAAGTGCTTGAGAATGATAATCCGGAATCTGCGGCAAAGGAAAATGAAAAGCAAGAGTTTGAAAACGCTGTGCTTTATTCGTGCCCGAGCTGCGGAGCTCAGGTTATCACGGATGAAACCACAGCTGCTACGGAATGTTACTACTGTTCAAATCCCATTGTACTTTCGGGCAGACTCAGCGGAGAAATGAAACCCGATTTGATTATTCCTTTCAGAATCGACAAAAAGGGTGCAATTGACAAATTCAAAGAGATGTGCGGCAAAAGGCTTTTTTTGCCGAAGAATTTTATTGCCGATTCACGTCTTGAAGAAATAAAGGGAGTTTATTTCCCTTATTGGTATGTCGATTGTGAAACAAGCGGAAGTATTAACGCAACCTCAAAACAGGTGAGGTCGTGGGTGACGGGGGATTATCGTCATACTGAAACCACAATACGAGGTCATTTCAGACAAGGCGATATGCAGATACGCAATATGCCTGAGGCGGCACTCAAAGGCAAGGACAGAGATATAATGAGGTATGTCTGTCCGTTCAATGCAAATGATTTCATGCCTTTTTCAATGTCGTATTTATCAGGATATTTTGCAGAAAAACGTAACGTTGAATTTGCGGATATAGAAACAGCCGTAAAGCAGAAAATATTTCAGTTTTCCGAGGAAAAACTTGAAAAATCCATTGACGTTCCCAACGTAACGGTTAATAACCGCTCGATTAATATGGGCGGACTTGAATACAAATATAATCTGCTTCCCGTCTGGGTGCTGAATTATAAACATAAGGATAAAGATTATATTTATGCCCTTAACGGTCAGACGGGAAAGGTTTACGGTGAACTTCCCGTTTGTTTCAAAAAGCTTATTGCTCTTTTTGCAGGCGTTGCCGCAGGTGCATCGTTGCTGTTGTCAATTGCGGGGGTGATGTTGTTTTGAAAAAGATAATTTCACTTTCCGTAGCAATTCTTATGTTTGTGTTGTTTTCGGTTTCGTCTTATGCTTACAACGTTTCCGTTGAGGACAATGCCAATCTTTTTACAACTGACGAATACGATATGGTTGTTTCAAGTGCAGACGGATATTCTTCTGCAACGAATATTTCTCTTGCAGTTCTCACCATTGACAATGCTCAGGGTCTCACAAGCGAAGATTATGCAGTTGATTATCACGATAACCTCATTGATAATGAGGGCTGGAGTGAAGACTGTATTCTTCTGATGATTGATATGGATAACCGCAACGTGTGGGTCACAACAACCGGCAGGGCAGAAAGCATATATTACGATGCTGACGTAATTATTGACGGCGGATATGACGCTCTTGTAAACGGATTTTATGCCAAAGCGGTTGTGGGAATGATCGACAGCGCATCATATTATTACAGTTATGACGGTAATTCGGATGATGATTATCTCACGGGTGACTACAATACCGACGGTTACTATGATGACGGTTACTACGATGCTGATTATGATGATTATACATACGGAACGTCAGACACCGTTGACGCAAGCGATATTCTGATTTATATTCTTGTCGGATTGGGCGTAGGCGGTATAACCGTTTTTGCAGTTAAAAGCAGATATAAGAATTTTGGTAAAGGTGACGAGTTCGGCACGGATGACGTTTTTCTTAATCTCACAGGTTCAAACGATACGGTTATCAGCAGAAATGTTGTAACAACAAAAATTCCGAGAAACAATAATAACCACAGACCCGGCGGTTTATCCGGTGGCGGGATGCGGCACTCCGGCGGAGGCGGCAGAAGTCACGGTGGCGGCGGTAGAGGTTTCTAATAAAAAGGAGGAAAACTTATGGGAAATATATGGCATGACATAAGCCCCAAAAGAATAACTGCAGAGGACTTTATGGCAGTTATTGAAATCACAAAAGGCAGCAAGAAAAAATACGAACTTGATAAAGAAACAGGTTTTCTTATGCTTGACCGAATTCTTTATACATCAACTCACTATCCCGCAAACTACGGATTTATCCCCAGAACTTACGGTGATGACGGTGACCCCCTTGACGTTGTGGTTATCTGCAGCGAAAAAATCGACCCTATGACTCTGGTGCGATGCTATCCTATCGGTGTTATAACAATGAAGGACAGCGGCAAGCTTGACGAAAAGATCATTTCAATTCCTTTCAATGACCCCAACTACAATTCATACAAGGATATCGGAGAACTTCCGACTCACGTATTTGATGAAATGAAGCATTTCTTCAAGGTCTATAAAAACCTGGAAGACAAGGAAACTGTTGTTGATGAGGTTCGCAACAGAGATGCTGCTGTGGAAATAATCAACAAAAGTATCAACAATTATGTAACAGAATTTTGTAGATAAGTTTTGATTTTTTGTCTTTACATTTTGAAAAGTTTATAGTAAAATACCTTTTATATACTCGGTTGGATTTTTGCAAGCCGAAATTTTTATAAGGAGTGAATCAAATGGCTATTTATTGTCAGGAGCCCTCAAGAACATTCAGCGAATATCTTCTTATTCCGGGCTACACATCAAGGGAATGCATCCCCGCAAACGTAAATCTCAGAACACCTCTTGTTAAGTTCAGAAAGGGCGAAGAAGAATGTCCTCTGAGCCTCAACATTCCCCTTGTTTCCGCTATTATGCAGTCTGTTTCTAATGATACACTTGCTATTGCGCTTGCAAAAGAGGGTGGTGTTTCTTTTATCTATGGATCACAGAGCATCGAAGATGAAGCAGCTATGGTTGCCAGAGTAAAGAATTACAAGGCAGGTTTCGTTGTAAGCGATTCAAATCTTAAACCCGATTCAACCCTTGCAGAGGTACTTGATCTTGTTGAAATGACAGGCCACAGCACAATGGCTGTTACAGACGACGGCAGTGCAAACGGCAAACTTCTCGGTGTTGTTACAGGCAGAGACTACAGAGTGAGCAGAATGGAGCTTGATACTCCCGTTTCTTCATTTATGACTCCTTTCGATAAGCTTGTAACTGCTCCCGAAACAACAACTCTCAAGGAAGCAAACGACATTATCTGGGATAACAAACTTAATTCTCTTCCCATCATTGATAAGAACGGTAATCTTCTTTACTTCGTATTCCGTAAGGACTATTCACAGCACAAGGACAATCCCCAGGAACTCCTTGATGCAAACAAGAGCTACATCGTAGGCGCAGGTATCAACACTCTTGACTACGAAAAGAGAGTTCCCGCACTTGTTGAAGCAGGTGCAGATGTTCTTTGTATCGACTCATCGGAAGGTTACACAGTATGGCAGGAGCAGACTCTTGCTTTCATCCGTGAAAAGTACGGTGATAAGGTAAAGGTCGGCGCAGGCAACGTTGTTGACCGTGAAGGTTTCCTTTTCCTTGCAAAAGCAGGCGCAGATTTCGTTAAGGTCGGCATCGGCGGCGGTTCAATCTGTATCACCCGTGAAACAAAGGGTATCGGCAGAGGTCAGGCAACAGCTCTTATCGAAGTTGCAGCTGCAAGAGATGAATACTACAAGGAAACAGGTATTTACGTTCCCATCTGTTCAGACGGCGGTATCGTTCACGATTATCATATGACACTTGCACTTGCAATGGGTGCTGACTTCCTTATGCTCGGCAGATATTTTGCTCGTTTTGACGAAAGCCCCACAAACAAGCTTCTTGTTAACGGCGTTTATGTTAAGGAATATTGGGGCGAAGGCTCCAACAGAGCAAGAAACTGGCAGAGATATGATCTTGGCGGTAAGGCAAAGCTCAGCTTTGAAGAAGGCGTTGACTCATACGTAACTTACGCAGGTTCACTCAGCGATAACGTTGCAAAGAGCCTTTACAAGGTTAAGTCAACAATGTGTAATGTAGGTGTGCTTAACATCCCTGACCTTCAGAGAGATGCAAAGCTTACAGTTGTTTCAGCAACAAGTATTGTTGAGGGCGGTTACCACGACGTTACTCTCAAGTCATCCGTAACAGGCGGCAGATAATTGAAAATTCAAACGGTGCTTCGTGAGAGGCACCGTTTTTTGTAATGTTAATATTCGTTGCTTGCCGCAACGGGGAAAGTCTGCTATAATTTTTGCAGGAGGCGAGGCTATGCTCAGCGAAAACATAAAGAACTTAAGAAAAGAAAAAGGTATGTCTCAGGAAGAACTTGCATCAAAGCTGAACGTTGTGAGACAGACTGTTTCTAAATGGGAGCAAAATTTATCTGTTCCCGATTCTGAAATGCTTATAAAAATTGCAGAGGTTTTTGAAGTTCCCGTCAGCCGGCTCCTGGGAGAAACCGTTGAAGAAACAGACACCAAAACCGAGCTTGAAAAAATCTCTCAGAAGCTTGAAAACCTTAATTCTCTTATGGCAGAAAGAAATATGAGAAGCCGTAAAATATGGATGGTTATTGTAGCAGTGTGTCTTGTCGTAACTTCTCTTATTATGATTATGTTTTCCGTCTTGTTCCTGATTCAGCTTGTTTATGCAGTGTCACCTGCGTCAAACGTTGCGATAATCGGTGGCGCAGATGGACCGACAGCGATTTTTGTTTCGTCAACAGTATCGTGGCTTGAGATGCTGATATTGTTATCCGTGGGTATAGCTGTGTTGGTTGCGGCAATATTTATTTTCAGAAGAATAAAAAAACACTAAAATTATACTTGATTTTTGAGCTCTGTTAGGCTATAATAGAAAAGCTGATTTGCCGGTGTGATGGAATTGGCAGACGTGCCAGACTCAAAATCTGGTGGTAGCAATACCGTACCGGTTCGACCCCGGTCACCGGCACCAAAAAGCAACCTCAATGGCGGTTTCGCTGTTGAGGTTGCTTTTTTTGTTACACGAAACAGCGGCAGAAATAAGTTATTCAATATTTATGCAGAAAAATCGTAAAAGTATTGCAATATGTTGAATAATAGTTTATAATAAATGAACAACAGATTCTGACAATCTCTTTTTGAGGAGTGCAGATGAAACAGGAGGTAAATTATGAAGAAAAAGTTAGCTATCGTTCTTTCAATGGTGCTTGTTTTTGCAATGCTGTTTATGACAGCTTGCGGCGGTAACACAGAAGATCCCGACCAGCCCGACAACACTCAGCAGGTAATCAGCAAGATCAAAGTCGGCACAGGCGGTAACACAGGTACATACTATGCATTCACAACTGCTGCTTGCCAGATCCTCGGAACTGACACTTACAGCTTTGAGGTGCTTTCAACAGGTGGCTCACAGGCTAACATTGAAGGTATTGAAGACGGCGACTATCATATGGGTATCGTTCAGAATGACGTTATGAACTATGCATACGAAGGTTCAAACGGCTTCAACGGTCAGATTCAGTCATTCTCAGCAATTGGTTGCGTATACCCCGAAGTTTGCCAGATTATCGCAACAAAGGCATCAGGCATCAAGACTGTTGCAGACCTTAAGGGCAAGAACGTTGCTGTTGGTGACGTTGGTTCAGGTGTTTACTACAACGCAACTCAGATTCTTGCAGCTGCAGGAATTGATATTGACAAGGACATCAACAAGACTGCTGCTTCATTCGGCGATTCAGCAACTCAGCTTAAAGACGGTTCAATCGATGCTGCATTCATCACAGCAGGCACACCCACAACAGCTATCACAGAGCTTGCAACTTCAACAGAAGTTGTTGCTGTTGACCTCGGTGCAGACGTAATCTCAAAGCTTATGGCAGATTACTCATTCTACGCTGAATATGAAATGACTTCAAAAGACTACGATTTCATTACTGAACCCGTAAACACTGTTGCTACAATGGCTACATTCGTTGTAACAAACGATATGAGCGAAGAGCAGGCTTATCAGATCACAAAAGACCTTTGGGAAAAGCAGGCTGACATCGCTGTTGCACACGCAAAGGGCAAAGAAATGAACACAGACATAGCAGCTTCCGCTATCGGTAACGTTCCTCTCCATCCCGGTGCAGAGAAATTTTACAAGGAAGCAGGCATAATCGCATAATCCACGCTTGTTGAATTTGAAAATGCCGCGATTTAAGGATTGCGGCATTTTTTATTAATTAAAATCTTGAAAGAAAGGGGAATAATGAATTGAGCGAAACAATAAAAAATGACGCTGAACTTGAAGTTGTTGACTCTCAGGCGATAATGCAGGAATTTGACAGAGAAAGCAATGTCAGAGTTTTTACAGGTTGGAGAAAAACAGTTATAACAGCTTTGATGGCGGCGTTCAGCCTTTATATGATTGCCATGGCTCTGGTATTTCCTACTGCGACAAAATACACAAAGCTGACAACCTTTATGGCGTTTATCGTTTTTATCGGTTTTTTGATTTTTCCCGCGTATAAGAATCAGACAAAGAAAATTAACCACGTTCCTTTTTATGATATAATTCTGGCGATTGGCGGTTCAGGATGTTTCCTTTACTACACAATCTTCCAGGAAGATATCATAATGATGAGCAAACGAATCGGAACTTTTCAAATGATAGTTGCTCTTATTGCAATTCTGTTGCTTGTTGAGCTTGTCCGAAGAGCGGTTGGTTTGCCGATAATATTTGTGGCAGGTGCGTTTGTCATATATGCCGCGGTGAAAGCGTATATGGACAATCCGAACACAGCGTTCAGAAACCTTATGTACGGTCTTTTCTATGACGTATCAAACGGCCTGTTCTCAACTCCTGTTTACGTTTGTACAACCTTTATTGTTCTATTCATAATTCTTGGTGCTCTGCTTGAAAAGACAGGCATCGGTACCTTCTTCGTTGACCTTGCAAACTCTGTTGCAGGTTCATCAGTAGGCGGCCCCGCAAAGGTTGCGGTTATTTCAAGCGCACTTGAAGGTATGTATTCAGGTTCGTCAGTTGCCAATACAGTCGGCAGCGGCTCCATTACCATACCTATGATGAAAAAGACCGGCTATAAACCCGAATTTGCGGCTGCTGTTGAGGCGGCGGCTTCAACCGGCGGTCAGATAATGCCGCCGATTATGGGTGCGGCAGCATTCCTTATGTCTGAAATGACGGAAGTTCCTTATTCAAAGATTGCTGTTGCTGCGATTCTTCCTGCACTCCTTTACTTTATGGGTATCTTTCTTATGATTCATTTTGAGGCAAAGAAACTTGGTCTCAAAGGTCTTCCCAAGGATGCAATTCCCAATTTCTTCAAACTCATTCTGAAGAACGGCTACCTTCTCCTGCCCATCGTTGTTCTTGTTATTTGTATGAACTATTTCAGCGCAGGTGTATCAGCTTGTTTTGCAATTCTTGTTTCACTTATCGTCAGCCTTGTTCCTCGCGAGATAAACAAGAAATCCTTATGGAGACTGCTTCTTCCTCTTATTCCCGTTGCTGTAACCCTCGGAATCTGGCTTCCTGTCGGCACAAAGAATATGCAGATTGCTGTTTTTGTTGGTATGATTGTTTGTGCTCTGCTTTCGTTTGTAACGAAAGGTCACGCACCGCTTGATCCCGAAACTGTTATCGGTTCTCTTGAAAACGGTGCAAAGAACACAGTCGGTGTTGCCGCTGCTTGCGGAATGGCAGGCCTTATTTCAGGTGTTGTAACTATGACGGCACTTGGTCAGCTTCTTATCAATACTCTTGTTCCTATTGCGGAGAACAGCACATTCCTTGCTTTGCTTCTTACAATGCTTTGCTGTATTGTTCTTGGTATGGGTGTTCCCACAACGGCAAACTACGTTATTATGGCAACAATTACGGCACCTATCCTTATTAAGATGGGTATTCCCGTTCTTGCCGCCCATATGTTTGTTTTCTATTTCGGTATCGTTGCAGATATCACGCCTCCCGTTGCACTTGCTGCATATGCAGGTTCTGCTATTGCAAAGTCAAATCCGCTGAAAACAGGTGTAACTGCAACTCGTCTGGCTATTACGGCATTTATTGTTCCTTATATCTTTGCTTACAGCCCCCAGATGCTTATCGGTATAGACACCGGTGTTCATACTCCTTGGTATGACGTGGTTCTTCTTGTTATAACTGCGCTTTGCGGAATTTATATTATCTCCGCAGGTATGGAAGGATATATGTTCAAGAAGATGCCTGTATGGGAAAGAATAATGGCTCTGGCAGGCGGCTTGCTTATGATTATTCCCGGCTGGCAGACTGATATTGCAGGCGTTGTGTTAATGGCAATTGTTTTTGCACTTCAGCTTATCGGTCAGAAAAAAGAAAAGAACAAGTCGGTTTCAAAAGCAGCATAAGTTATAATTAAAGCTCCGAGGTTGATATCTCGGAGCTTCTTTCATAATCAAAAAACTCCCGTGGATCTCCACGGGAGTTTTTTGATTATTTAAGTCTTTCAGCAATCATTTCCTTAACGGTGTCGATTACCTTTTCAACCTCAACTTTGATGCTTACGCTCTTGTCTCTTGTAACGATTTCGCAAACGCCTTCTTTGAGGTTTCTGGGGCTGACGATAACTCTCACGGGTACACCGAGAAGGTCAGCGTCAGAGAACATTGCGCCGGGTCTGATGTTTCTGTCATCATAGATAACTTCCATTCTGTCGTCAAGCATCTTCTGATAAAGGTCGTCTGAAACGCCCTTGCATTCTTCGTCGTCTGCTCTGAGACAGCAAATCTGAACGTGCCAGGGAGCAATGCTCATAGGCCAGATGGGGCCGTATTCGTCGTGGTTAGCTTCACAAACCGATGCCGCAAGTCTGCCAACACCGATTCCGTAGCAACCCATAATGGGATACTGAAGATTGCCTTCGCTGTCAAGGTACTGCATACCCATTGACTTTGTGTACTTTGTGCCGAGCTGGAAGATGTTACCAACTTCGATACCTCTTGAGATTGAGATAGCGTGCTTGCCGCACTTGGGGCAGATGCCGCCTTCCTTGATTTTTGCAAAGTCATTGTATTCAACTTCGCCAACGTCACGGCTGATGTTGAGACCTGTGTAGTGATGGTCAGCCTGATTAGCACCGCATGAAAGGTTGTGGGTGTTTTCAAGTGACTTGTCAAAGAGAACTGTGAACTTTTCTCTGTCCATACCAACGGGTCCGATGAAGCCTGCAAAAAGTCCGCAATCTTCGGTGATAACTGCAGGGTGAACAGCTTCACCAAGGTAGTTTGTGAGCTTTGTTTCGTTGATATCAAGGTCGCCTCTGATGAAGATAACAACGTATTCATCCGTCATATTCTTCTGATATACAACAGCCTTGCAGCTTTCTTCAAGGGGAGTCTTGAGGAAGTTGCAGATATCTTCAATTGTGTGGATATCGGGAGTGTAAACAAGTTCAAGAGCTTTTGATTCGCCTTCAATCTTGTTTTCGATAATGCTTTCAGCAGCTTCCATATTTGCTCTGTAGTCGCATTCGGAGCAAACTGCGATTGAATCTTCACCGATGGGGGAGAGAAGCATATATTCGTGTGAAATGCTGCCGCCCATCATACCTGAGTCGGAAGCAACGGTGATAACTTCAGGAATACCTGCTCTTGCAAAGATTTTCTCATATGCCTTGTAGCAAACGTCATAGTATCTTTCAAGATCTTCCTGTGAAGTATGGAATGAATATGCATCCTTCATTGTGAATTCACGCACTCGGATAAGACCGCCTCTGGGTCTTGCTTCGTCACGGAACTTTGTCTGCACCTGATAAATCATAAAGGGATATCTTGTGTAGCTGTTAGCGTATTCTCTTACAAGCTGAACTGCAGCTTCTTCATGAGTCATACCAAGAACCATAGGTGCATCGTTTCTGTCCTTGAATCTCATAAGCTCGCTGCCGATGCTTTCGTATCTGCCGGATTCTGCCCAGAGAGATGCAGGCATAACAACGGGGAACTGAACTTCCTGACCGTCGATAGCATCCATTTCTTCGCGGATAATGTTTTCGATTTTTCTTGTGATTCTTCTCAGGGGCATAAATGAAGAGTAGATGCCGTTTGCAACACCTTTCATATAGCCGCCTCTGAGCATAAGTGCGTGGCTGTCGATGACGCAATCCGAGGGCTTTTCTTTAAAACGCTCGCCTGCAAGTTTGTCAATTTTCATAATTTTTACCTCCAATAAAAAATGTCCCACAGCCATAAGGCTTGGGACAAACAAAATAGTCTGCGGTACCACCCAAGTTCAGATTAATTTTAATCTGCTCTCTTAAATCCGATAACGGAGGATTAACCGTCGGGGAATACTGAATTTCATCTCCGAGGCTCAAAGACGGGTTCAACGGGAAGAATTAAAAGCTTTCACCAACTGCTTTCTCTCTGAAAATTCTGATATCCGTTTACTGTTTCTTTTCATAGCCTTTATTTTATCGGATAATATTCTACATCAAACCGACGAAATTGTCAACTTTTAATTTCAAATACGCATTCGGAGTGCAAAATCAGACACTTTATTGAAATAGTGTAGGGTTTGTGTTACAAAAAGACTTGCAATGTAACAAGGTGATGTGGTAAAATACAAATGAAAAATTTGGGAATGGAGAAAAACGATGGCAGGTCTTAATGTAATTACCGGTGGTAAAGGATACGTTGGTTTTGCACTTGTGAAAGAACTCGAATCACGAGGAGAAAAGATGCGTCTTCTTCTTCGTACAGACAGTCCTTATTTTGAAGGTATCGACTGTGAAAAGTTTATGGGCGACGTTACTGACCTTGCGCAGCTTGAGCAGGCATTTCAGGGTGCGGAAACCGTTTATCACGTTGCTGGTATTGTTGATATCAGCGGCACAAAGGATAAGCAGGTCTGGAGTGTAAACTTTGAAGGAACAAAGAATGTTGTTGCAGCTTGCAAAAAGTGCGGAGTAAAAACACTTGTTTACTGTTCGTCTGTTGACGCCATTCCTGCAGATGAGGGTGAAGAAGTTCTTACCGAGATAAACACTTTCAATCCTGATTTACTTGAGGGTGCATATGCAAAATCAAAGGCAAGTGCAACTCAGTTTGTTCTTGATAATGCAGGCGATGACCTCAAGGTTTGTGTTGTTCATCCCAGTTGCTGCCTCGGACCTTACGATAATAACAACACGTCAAGCACGAACACAATGATGAGTCTTTTCCTGAAAGGCCTTTTCCCTGTCAGTCTTGATTTTGGCAAATATAACTTTGTTGATGTCAGAGATATTGCAAAAGGAATGGTTGCAGCTGCTGAAGTCGGCAGAAACGGTGAATGCTACATACTCAGCGGTTACGTTCATACTCTTGATGATTTCATCAAAACACTTGCGCGTGTTTGCGACAAAAAAGCTCCTTCAATCAAACTGAGCAAGGAATTTATCCTCAAAATGCTTCCGGTTATTGAAAAGGCTTTTGACGTTCTCAAAATGCCTCCCGTACTCAATGAATATTCAATCCGCAAACTTTGTGAAAATTGTAATTTCTCCTGCGATAAAGCCAGAAGAGAACTTGGATATAATCCTATGACACTTGAAGAATGCCTTTCTGACACAATCAAGTGGATGAAGGAACGCGATATGGATGAAAAAGACCGTGAAGCACAGGATAAGAAATTCAAGATGTTCAGAAAAGAATTAAAGACAATCGAAGAAAAGGTCAGAGAAAAACTTGATAAATAAATTAAAGGCTTGCATTGCTGCAAGCCTTTATCTTTTTTATTCTTCTATCAAGCCGTAATATCTTGCAAACCAGTAGGGGAGAAGATACGGTGTGGGACTGCAGGCGCTGAGACCGTGACCCTCATCAACGCGGAAGGGGTTGCTGTCATAGTTGTGGACAACTCTGGCATCAATGTCAAGAGCTTCCTTAAGCTGTACTGATTCGCCCCATTTTTCCTGCTCTGTGTCAAAAACAAGACCTTTTCTTGCTGAATTGAAAAGGGGTCTGTTGAGGAAATCGAGGGGGAATTCACGCAGAGTTTTCATTGCGATATCGAGATCACATGCATCGTCTGAAAATGCGCCGTAAACCAGATTGAACAGCACACAATGCTCGGGACGCTCATATTCCCAATGGTGCTTGAGACCCATAAGAAGATATTTTCTGATTGCAGGATCTTTTTCAATGCGGAGAATAGTCATTGTACAAAGGAAACCGAGGTTGTCGTCGATGTGGCAGGTGTGACCGTCGTCCTTCTTGTGCTGAGCAGCATTGAGAAGATAATGCTCGTCAATTGCAAGGCGAAGGTATTCTTTTCTGTATTTTTCATCACCTGATACGTGATATGCAACGTTAAGGAAAGTGAGCATTTCAAGTGAATTGATGCATTTTTCCCAAAGCCACATATTGTTTCTGTTGAGCTGTTCGGGATCCCATATTGCCCAAGTTGTGGGAAGACCGTCAACGTCGCAGAGTCTGTAATTATTTTCGAGAATATGATCTGTTATATCGCAAACAATCTCTTTTATGTATTCTTTTTCCTCATCATTTGCGCAAAAATCGTAGTAAAGTGAGAATCCGAAGAAGTGACCCGTCATTTCATCACTTGAAGTTTCGCCAAGCCATTCGCATTCGCCGTTGGGTGCGGGATGCCATTCTGCACCGTCACGCTTAACAACTGTGCCGTAGCCTTCTTCACCCTCGAAGCGTACAGCTCTTGCGGTGAAGCCCTTAACGCCTGAAATTTTTGTGAGGTAGCCCATTGCCTTCATTGAACGGCGGGCAGCTTCAAGATATTTTTCATCTTTAGTAACTGCGTATGCGTATGCAATTGCACCGATGTATGTCTGTGTCCAAAGACCGTCGTTATCGGTAATGCAGGGTTTACCTGTGTTGATGTCACAATCTTTTACGTGTCTGAGGCCTGTAACGTAACCGAGAGTTCTGACGTACTTTTCTTCTGTAAACTTGAAGCAGTAGTCAGCTTTTTCTTCAAGTGTCATTTCAGTTTCGGTTATCTTTGAAACGCCTGAATCAGTGGCTGTCCATATTGCGTTTCCGCAAGCAATTACGCTGTTGATTTTGCTTTCACAAGCCCAACGGGTTGCGGGCAGATATTTGCGTGAGCCGTTTTTGAGGATAATGACACCTGCTTCGGAGCCGAGAATAACTCTGCCGTCATCCGCAAAATTGATTGAGAAAATTTCTTCTTCAGGAAGAGCGTTAAGTTCGTTGTGACCGAACCAGTTGCACTTACAGTCGAAAATGTATACGCCTTTATCTGTACCGAGCCAGAGGAAACCGAGTCCCTCGTCAAATGCAAGGCAGATGATTTTGAATTCGGGCATTGTTGAATGCTCGGGGAAAATACTCATCCAATGTTTTCTCTTGCCGTTAACTATGTTGAGAACTCTGTCGTGAGCAGCGGTGATTTTGTTGCCCGAAATTGCAAGACAGACCGCTTCAGCCTGATTGTGGAAGAATCTTTCGAACTTTCCGTTTTCCAATTTGTAGAGTGAGTCTGATGTGAGCAGATAAACGTCATCGTTTCCGCTCATTGCTCGTACGTCACCGTCAAAGCTTTGAATTTCTTCAATTTTACCTTCCGAAACAGAGTAAACTGTTTTTTCGGTTGCGAAATAAACTGTGCCGCATTTTGCGGTGTAAGCGGTTTTTACCGCGCCGCAGGGGAATGAGCCGAATGAGCCGTCAGCCTTTGTGTAGTTGAGACCGCCCTCGGTGCCAATGTAAACGTTGCAGTTTTTGTCGGCTGCAAGGCAATATGCCTTGTCACTGAGAAGTCCGTCAGCTGCACGGAAACAGTCGCAGGTGCGCTGAGGGAATTTTTTGCTTTTGTAGCATCCTTTTCTTTCCATTTTTATCCTCCTTAAAGAATGGTGATTGATGTCTGAATGTATTTGTCAGAGTTTTTTTCTCTGATTATGATTTTTCTTTCGCCGCTTTCGCAGCCGTCTCCTATGAGAAATGACCAGCTTGCAATGCCGTTTGAACCTGCCTTGACCGAGCCGAATCCGCTTCCTGCTGCTTTTTTATCTGCGGTTTCATAAAACTCGATGGTGTATTCAGCATCGGGTGTTCCCATAATCATTATTGATGCGCTGTTACCTTTGGTTACGGGTGATGTTTTTGAAAGTATATTGATTCCGTTGGAGATTTCGTCAACTTTATCGGAAGTTGCTTTTTTCGTTGTGGTTACCGCTTTATCTGCGGATGATTCCTGAGGAGTTTTTTCTGTTTGCTTGACAGGTTTTGTGGGCAATGGCGGTGCAATATGAACGGTTGATGCTGATGTTTCGTCGGTGAAAAATTCATTAGCATAGGAATATCCGTTATATTCCGTTGTGGATATTTGTGATGATGCGGATGCAACGGTGGTCTGCAGAGTCGGTTCGTCTTTTTGGCAGGATGAGAATATGCAGGTGCCTACCGATAAAGCAAGAACAAGTGACGAGAAAATTTTGATTTTGTTCATTGAATAACCTCACAGTTTTATTGAAATTTCTCCCGAAGAAAGAATATCTTCTGTGCCGTCGGTGCGGATTACAATCAGATTGCAAAGGTTGTTTATACCTTTGACGTTTGCAACGTATTCCGTGCCGTTTTTTGTGTAAGTAACGGTTTTTCCGACAACAAAAAGTCGCTTTTCGTATTCGTCCAATATATATCCGTTGTCCTTGAATGACAGAAAGCGGTTTGCGATATTGTTTGCAAGAATATCTTTGTTGCAGTTTATATTCAGGCTGCCTGCGTTGGGGATTTCGTCGGGAAAAGTTTCGGTTGAAATGTTTATGCCTATGCCGAGGGCAATGTGTTTTCTTTTTTCGTGCAGGAAACATTCCGCAAGAATCCCGCAGATTTTAAGTCCGTCAAGATAAACGTCATTAACCCATTTGATTTGAGGATTTGCACCGATTTCTTCGAGCTCAATGCAAACCGCAACAGCAGCAGCGGCTGTCAATAATTCACAGGTTTCGGGTGCTTCAAACACAAGTGTCATATAAAGTCCCGTTTTATCCGGTGAATAAAAACTTTTTCCTTGTCTGCCTCTGCCTGAAGTCTGCATTTCGGCAGTAATCAGTGAGGGGAGAGAAAGGATTGAAATATTGTTTTTTGCATAGTTGTTTGTTGAGTCAACGCAGTTAAGTGCGATTCTGTTTATCATATTCATACTGTTCTGCTTTCAAGCTATTTACTCTATATTAACATACGTACGAAATAATTTCAATAATTTAATTAAATAAAGTGTTTTTGTATTGACACACAAAAGTAAAAAGCGTAAAATCAGTATATATGCTGAAAGGGGTGGTGATGTGAAAATTCTGCAAAAAGGATTCAATTATTCTCAGGACGGCCCCGGAAATCGCCTTGTTTATCATTTGCAGGGTTGTAATTTTGCTTGCAAATGGTGCTCGAATGCAGACAGTATTCCTGCTGATAATCCTGAATCAAAAGACTGTTCGGTTGATGAAATATACAACGAAATTATGAGAAGCAGAATGATGTTTTTTGACGGCGGCGGAGTGACGTTTACAGGTGGTGAAGCGTGCGTTCAGGCAAAAGAGCTGACCGTGCTTCTGAAAATGCTCAAAGAAAGCGGAATCCATACTGCGATAGAAACAAACGGCTCGTTTCTTTCTTTGCGTGACGTTGCGGAATACATAGACTACCTTATCGTTGATTTCAAACATTATGACGAAGAGCAGCATACCAAATGGGTGGGAGTTTCCAATAAATCCGTCAAAGAAAATCTTGAATATTTCTTTGAAAGCGGCAGGCAGATTCACGTAAGAATTCCCGTTATCCGAGGCGTTAACGATTGCCCTGACGGATTTGCAGATTTCTTCAGAAATTATAATACTTCAAACGCAGTTTTTGAGTTTCTTGCGTATCACGAATACGGCAAGGATAAATGGAAAGGTAATTATGAAATCGAAAACGGTTTTGTGAGTGCCGAATCAATAAAATGCTTTACCCGAAAATTCACAGAATACGGAATGAAAACCGTTTCTACGTAAGGAGAATGATATATGAACACTATTCTTGACAGCGTAAAAATAACAGAAATGGCAAAAAAACTTTTTGCTGAAAAAAGAGCAGGCAACCGACTTGACGGTTGGTTTATTGCAAAAGAGGCTGAACTTCGTCTTGCCAAGGAATTTGAAGGCGAAAACGAAGAGGTCAAAAAGGCTCTTATCCTCAGAGAAATTGTCAGAACACTCCCCATATACCTCAGCGATTATCAGCTTTTTGCAGGCACTCAGGATGATGCTTTTGCAAGAAGCTACGCTCTCATCAATCCTACTTTCAAGGTTGAGGAATTCAGCGGATACTGTGACCCTGCTGCTGTTTTCGGCGATATTGAACCCAATGATGAGTTTACCGCTGAAAGAATAGCCGCTGCAAGAGATGAATTTGCAAAGTGCGAATATGCTGTAAAGCTGGGCGAAGTTTACGGCAAAAACGAATGCTACACCAAAGAGGTTATTTTCTTCTTTGAGCAGGTTACAGGTCATCTGATTCCCGATATGCGTTTTGCAATCCAAAACGGCGTTAAGGCAATGATTGAAAAGATTGATGGCAAAGAGGGCAATGGCTACAAAGCATTCAGAATTGCTCTTGAAAGTGCAATCATTCTTGCAAACAGATACGCTGACCTTGCTGCAGAGCAGGCAAAAACCGCATCTGCAGAGAGAAAGGCTCAGCTTGAAATAATGGAAAAGACCCTTCGCAAAGTGCCTGAAAACGGTGCGGAAAATCTTTGCGAAGCAATTCAGGCATTCATTATTATGTGGCAGATTATGTGCCTTGAGCAGACTCCCAACCCCTTTGCATTTTCAGTCGGTAATGCAGACAGAATTTTTGAACCCTACAGAAACGGTCTTGACCGTGATACTGCTGCAGCATTCTTCAAGCATTTTCTTGTTTTCTTCAACGTTGCAGACAGAAGCTGGGCGATTTCACAGAATATTATTGTCAGCGGCCGTGATATTTGCGGTAATGACCTTACTAACGAATCAACATATGCACTTATGGATGCATATTACGATATGAACTTGCCCCAACCTATTCTTTCAGTAAAGCTTCACAAAAACACACCTGCAAAGCTCTACGAGGAAATGGGCAGATTTTTGTTTACTCCCGGTGCGCTTACTCCTTCATTCTTCAATGATGATTCACTTTTCAGCGTGCTTTCATCAAAGGGTGTTGCAGATTGCGACCTTGCGGATATTTCAATTGCAGGTTGTCAGGAGCCTCTCAATATGGGTAAGGATAACGGCAACACAACAAACAGCTGGCTTAACCTGCCCAAGATTCTTGAAATGACTCTTACAGGCGGTGTTTCAACAATCACAGGTGAAAAGCTTGTTGACGTTGAACCTTGCAAGCTTGAAAATGTGCGCGAAGCTTTCTGGCAGAACGTTGAACGCTTTGTTGCAGCAATGGGTGAGGCGGCAAACGGAGCATCTGTTGCTCTTTCAACCCAGAGAGTGCCTTTCCTTTCCTGCATTATGGGTTGCCTTGAAAACGGTATCGACGCAAGAGATTTCAAGGCTCAGGGCACACCCTATAACGGCAGCGGATGCCTTATTCACGGCGTATCCGTTATTGCCGACAGTTTTGTTGCCATTGACAAACTCCTCGCAGAGAGACCCGAGGATGCAGATAAGCTTGTTGATGCTCTCAAGGCAAACTTTGAGGGTTATGAAGACCTGAGAGAATTCCTGCTTTCGGCAGATAAATTCGGTAACAACATCGAGGGCGTTGACCGAGAGGCAGGGGAGGTTGCATCAAAAGTTTCGGATATAGTTTCTTCAACAAAGAATTATCTCGGCAACTCATTCAGACCTGATTTCAGTTCACCTTCAACTCATCTTCTCTACGGCTATTGGGTTGGTGCAACTCCTGATGGCAGAAAGTCAAGAGATATGCTGGGTTACGGTGTTGACCCTCTTTACGGCAGCGCAGAAAACGGTCTTGGTTTCCGTATGCTTTCAAATATGAAAATGCCTTTTGAAAAGATGAACGGCGGTTATGCATCACATCTTGGCATTGACCCCAAATACTTTACGTCGGATAACTACGAGGGTAAAGGTGTTGAATTCAGAGACAAGGTTATCAATCCTCTGTTCTTCAATCCTATGAATGAAGGCGTTGCACCTTTCTATCTTTACGTAAACGTCACAACTGCAGAGATTCTTCGAAAAGTTCTTGCAGATCCCAAAAAGTACGCACCCAGCGGTGTTTATATTATGAGAATTCACGGTACGTTTGTTAACTTCCTCGATCTTTCACCTGCAATTCAGCAGGATATTATTACAAGACTTGATCCCGAGTCAACAACCATTGCCTGAGGTGACGGAATGAAAATTATCGGACTTGATATAGGCACAACAAGCATTTGCGGAGTTTGTGTCGATGCCGAAAACGGCAGGATAATAAAAGTGGTCACCAAAGCAAACAACTCATTTATCAAATCAGAAAAAAACTTTGAAAAAATTCAGGATCCTGATGTGATAATGGAAACTGTTTGCGCCATTGTTGATGAACTTAACGTGACATCTGTTGAGTCAATTGATGCAATCGGATTTTCGGGACAAATGCACGGAATTGTTTATACCGATGCAAACGGAAAAGCCGTAAGTCCTCTTTATACTTGGCAGGATGAGCGTGCTGCGGCTGAATATGAAAACGGCAAATCCTATGCACAGACTCTCGGCTGCTTTGCAGGCTACGGTCTTGCAACGGACTTCTATAATGAAAAAAACGGACTTATCCCCGAAAATGCAGTCAGCCTTTGTACGATTGCCGATTATGCGGCAATGCAGCTTTGCGGTCTGAAAAAACCACTTGTGCATATCACAAATGCCGCGAGCCTCGGTTGTTTTGATACTGCAGAAAACCGATTTACCGTTGAAAATCCCCGTCTGCCTGATGTTACGACGGAATTCAGAGTTGTGGGCGAATACAAGGGAATTCCCGTTTGTGTTGCTTTGGGAGACAATCAGGCAAGCTTTATTGGCTCTGTTTCTGATGCGGATAACGCATTGATTAACGTGGGCACAGGCTCGCAGATATCGTGGCTTACCTCAACTCCTGTTGAAAGCAAATCCGTTGAAAACAGACCTTTTGACGGAAACCGTTTTCTTGCGGCAGGCTGTGCACTTTGCGGAGGAAGAGCATTTGCAATGCTTGAAAACTTTTTCAGGCAGATTGCAGGCAGCGAAAATCAGATGTATGACTACATAGATAAATTGCTTGCCGATAAAACCGACACAACGTTGAAAGCCGATTGCCGTTTTTGCGGCACAAGAAACGACCCTTCTGTCAGAGGCTCGATTTCAAACCTTTCCGAGCAGAATTTTACTCCTGCTGATTTTGCGCTTGCCGTGCTTAAGGGTATTTCGGGCGAGCTTTATGAAATGTATGAAAGCGGCGGAAAAATTGCAGAGAAGCTTGTTTGTTCAGGTAACGGAATGAGGAAAAATGCGGCTTTACGCAGAGTGACGGCTGAAATGTTTGACTGTGACGTAAAGATACCTCTTTATGCGGAGGAAGCATCTTACGGCGCAGCGATTGCAGCAACGGTTGCTTGCGGAAAATATAAAAATATTGATGAGGCTTGTAAACTCATCAGATACACGGAGAATTGATTATGTTTTATAATGAACCTATCTTCTTTGAAAAGAACAGAGTTTTCAGAGTGTATACGGGCGGAAAACTGTTTTCAGACTTTTTCGGTGATGATTCAACCGACGGCTTTTATCCCGAGGAATGGGTTGCATCAAGTGTCAGGGCACTTAACGAGGGAAGCACAGATGAATATGAAGGTGTTTCAAAGATAAGAGGCACGGACGTTTATCTTAACGATGCTGTCAACGAATACAAAGCGGAAATTCTCGGTGCAAGAGATGATCTCGGAATTCTCACAAAGATTCTTGACAGTGCAATAAGACTTCCCGTTCAGGCACATCCCGATAAGGCTTTTTCCGAAAAATACTTTTCTTCAAAATACGGTAAGGAAGAAAGCTGGATAATCCTCGCAACCCGTCCCGATGCAAAAATCTTTTTCGGATTCAAAGAGGGTGTAACTCTTGCGGATTTTGAAAAAGCTATTGACGAGAGTGAAAACGGCGGCAATGAAATGGAAAATCTGCTTTGTTCAATCAGCGTAAAAGCAGGTGACGTAATTTATATTCCTGCCAAAATGGTTCACGCAATCGGTTGCGGATGCTTGCTTCTTGAAGTGCAGGAGCCTACGGATTTTACAATTCAGCCTGAGCGTTGGTGCGGTGAATATAAGCTTTCAGACAGAGAGATGTATCTCGGACTGGACAGAGAAAAAGCACTTGAATGCTTTGATATCGGCAAGAAATATCCTGCACCGCTTACTCCCAAAACAATCAGCAAGGCAGAGGGAGTTTGTTACGATGCGATTATTGACGAAAGTATCACAACCAGCTTTGCTGTCAGAAGCGTAACTCTTTCAGGCGGAAGATTTGAGCTTACAAGAGGTGCGGCTGTTTATGTTATTACAGAGGGTGATGGCGAAATTCTTGGTGATGGCTACAAAACCTCTGTCAAAAAAGGAGATTATTTCCTGATGCCCGAAAATGCAAAAAATAAGTTTTCGGTTACGGGAAATCTTAAGTTAGTTGAATGCTTTGCATAAAATTAACAATAATAAAAATGTAGAGGAGGTAAAAAAATGAACCCGAATGCAATGTTTAAAATCGGATACGGTCTTTATGTTCTTACAGCAAAAGAAAACGGTTTTGATAACGGCTGTATAATTAATACCGTTATTCAGGTCACATCAAATCCCAACAGAATCACCGTTGCCGTCAATAAGGCAAACAAAACTCACGATATGATTCTTGCAACAAGCGAGTTCAACGTCAGCATTCTCACAACAAGTGCAAAGTTTGATATTTTCAAAGATTTTGGTTTCAGAAGCGGCAAAGACGTCAATAAATTTGACGGTTATAAGTTTGCCGAAAGAAGCGAAAACGGCTTGTATTACGTTACAGATTCAACAAATGCTTATATTTCAGCAAAGGTTATTTCTGCAACAGACCTGGGAACGCATACACTGTTCCTTGCAGACGTTACGGATTGCGAAATTCTTTCTGGAATTCCGAGCGTAACCTATGACTACTATCACAAGCATATCAAACCCAAGCCGGAAGTGAAAAAGGCGGCAAAAGTGTATTATCGCTGCAAGATTTGCGGCTATATACACGAAGCTGATGAACTTCCCGCAGATTTTATCTGCCCGCTTTGTAAACATCCTGCTTCAGACTTTGAAAGAGTAGAGGCAGCTGAAAATAATACCGATAAAGGAGAAGAAAAAATGAATCTTAAAGGCACAAAAACAGAACAGAATCTTATGGCTGCATTTGCAGGCGAATCACAGGCAAGAAACAAGTACACCTATTTTGCATCTGTAGCAAAGAAGGAAGGTTACGAGCAGATTTCTGCAATCTTCACTGAAACCGCAAACAATGAAAAAGAACACGCAAAGATGTGGTTCAAGGCTCTCGGTGAGCTCGGTGACACAGCACAGAACCTTCTTCACGCAGCAGAAGGCGAAAACTACGAGAGGACAGATATGTACGCAACGTTTGCAGATGAAGCAGAAGCTGAAGGCTTCACAGACCTTGCAGCAAAGTTCCGTATGGTTGCTGCAATCGAAAAGACTCACGAAGAAAGATACCGTGCACTTCTCAGCAACGTTGAAATGCAGAAGGTATTTGAAAAGGCAGAGGAAACAATGTGGGAATGCCGCAACTGCGGTCACCTCGTAATGGGCAAGAAAGCTCCCGAGGTTTGCCCCGTTTGCGCTCATCCTCAGGCATACTTTGAAGTAAGAAAAGAAAACTATTAATAGCGAATAAATCGTAAAATATTTTCGGCGAGGGTGTCAAAACCCTCGCTTTTTTTGTGAACATTTTAATTTGCTGTTGCTATTTTGTTCAAAAGATTATATAATTGAATCATAAAATATAATAGGAGAGTTTGTTCAAATGAAAAAGTTAATCAGAATAATTGCACTTGTCCTTGCGGTAATGTTTGTTTTTGCTTCTTGCGGAACGTCCACAACCTCAACTTCAGGTGATAACACAGAAAACGAAAGTAACGGTATTAACGACGTTACCAATATGTACGGTGAATCGTCAGACACTTCCGCAGATATATCAACCGAGCATAAAAGAGTCAGATTCACAATGGAAAACGGAATGACTTTTGTCATTGAACTTTATCCCGAATATGCGCCCCAGACCGTGAATAACTTCATAAAACTTGTTTCACAGGGATTTTATAACGGTCTTACCTTCCACAGAGTTGTTGACGGATTTATGGCTCAGGGCGGTGACCCCAACGGTGACGGCACAGGCGGCAGCAAAGATAAAATTCAGGGTGAATTTGCATCCAATGGCTACAAGGAAAACAAGCTTTCTCATACAAGAGGCGTTGTTTCAATGGCTCGCCGTTCAGACTCAATGAACTCCGCATCCTCACAGTTCTTTATCTGCTACGGTGATGCAACCTTCCTTGACGGAGACTACGCTGCATTCGGTATGGTTGTTGAAGGTATGGAAACTGTTGATTCTTTCCTTGAGGTTGAAAGAACAATCGGTAATGACAGAGCGCTTTCAAAGCCTGTAACACCTATCATTATTGAAAAGGCTGAGGTGATTTAATTGGCAAATAACATTATTTTCAAAGGCTATAAGGCGAGCGAAATTGAGTTTGTCAACAAATGTGAAAACGGCGCAAAACTGGAGTTTGAAACAAAATATTCTTACAACGTAAAGTATTCACCCAGCAATACCTGCATCGGTGAATTTACGGTTGAGGTCAGCGATAAGGCTGACAAAGAGCGATTCCGCATCAAGGCGATTATTCACGGTATTTTCAGCTATAATCCCGAAATTAAAAAGGAATTGCTCCACGTGCAGACGTTCAAGGAACTTTTCCCTTACGCAAGAACAATGATTTCATCACTTACGGTCAACGCAGGTGTACCGCCTGTTATAATTCCCGTTTTTGATATTGAATCCCAGAGTATTTACAAATTCGGCAAGAATTGCTGATGAAAGGAAAGTGAAAATATGGATATTATGGATCTCGCCTCAAAAGGCATTGTTGCAATCACAAAATCATTCGGTAAAAAAGTTGGCAAAAACAGCACAGCACCTGAAATAGAAAAGGTTGCGCCTACCGTTATCAGCGGAAACGGCTACAGAGCAGGCTTTGCAACTGACGAAATTATGCCCGATCTTACAAGCGGAAAAACATATTGGATTGCAGGTCACGGTTCAGGTCATAAAATGGAAGGCGTACTTACTCCCGTTTATATCAGCGCAGTCTGGCTTGATTGCGGCAACGATGAAGGTATGCTTTGGCTCGGTGCGGATATTGTCGGTATGACGAGAGTTGAGGTTAACAAAATCCGTTCAATGATTATGGCATCTCCCGGAATCAAGGGTTGCAAGTGCATCAACTTCAGTTGTACTCACAGCCATTCAGGTATTGATACCCTCGGTTATTGGGGTAAGCCTAACCTTGTTAATATTCCTTCAGACGGTAAAGACCCCGAATATATGGATATGCTTATGAACAAGGCTGTCAAAGTTGCGGAAGAAGCATATGCAAACAGAAAAGAAGGCAAGCTTTATACCGGCGATATCAGGATTGAAGGCGGTCTTGAAACACGCAGAGGTTTCCTTGATATGCACGAAATTCTTACTCGCTTCCGTTTTGTGCCTGCAGACGGTTCGGCAGAAACCTGGATTATGAATTTCGGTGCTCATCCCAATTCACTGGGCGGTTCAAACCGTATGCTCAGCGGTGAATATCCCTACTTTATGCGCGAGCAGATCAAGGCTGAAAAGGGCGCAAACGTGCTTTTCGGTATCGGTGCAATCGGTGCTATGGACGCTGCAGAGCTTGATAAAGATGATAACGTGAACTGCATCAAGCTTCAGGCAAAAATGATTGCAGATGCTGCAGTTAAAATCGATAATGACAAAGAACTTACCGCAGAAATGAAGATTATGCAGCAGCCTTTCTACCTTCCTGTCGGCAACTATGTTCTTACTCTTCTTGCAATGCGTAAGGTTATGAGTTTCAATGCTTATCCTTGCAAGGATAGTGATATCGGTATTGCAATGATGACCGAAATGACCTATATGTCAATTGGCGGCAAAAAGGTGCTTCTTCTTCCCGGTGAAAGCTTTGTTTCAACTGTTTACGGCGGATACAAATCAGCGGAAACTTCACCCACAGGCAAGGGCGGAGAAATCAATCCTACTCCTCTTGCTGAAATTGCAGGTGAACCTGAAATGGTTGTTTTCGGCGTTTCAAACGATATGACGGGTTACGTTGTTCCTCCCAATGATTTCATTCTTAATCCCACACAGCCCTATCTTAACGGTTACAGGGATAAGTTCGATCTCAATCATTATCACGAGACTAACTCAATGGGCATTGCTGCACAGCAGGTTATTGCAGATGCATTTGCAGATATGGTGAGCAGATTCTGATGCTTGTTGTAATATATTCTGCCGTTATCCTTGCGGCAACAACTCTCGGTGCCTTTGTAGGATTGGGTGGGGGAGTAATCATAAAACCCGTACTCGATTTCATCGGAGCAGAGCCGAGAATGCAGGTTGATTTTCTGTCTGCAATGGCTGTTTTTACAATGTCCGTTGTTTCAACAGTGCGATACATAAAAAATAAAGTAAATTTCCAAAAAGATATTATTGTTTTTATTTCAATCGGTTCAATTGCAGGCGGTTGGCTTGGCAGTCAATGCGTTGATTTGCTGGGTGCTGTTGCACCGCAGGAAAAGATAAGGTGTATTCAGGCTTTTGTGCTTGCCGTTTTACTTGCGGCTGTGTGTTTTTACGTGAGTAAGGAGCGGAAATCTTTTCATATTGAAAACAAAGCTGCAATATTGTTTGTTGGTCTTATGCTCGGATTTTTTGCCTCGTTTCTCGGAATCGGAGGCGGGCCGATAAATGTTGCAGTGCTTACGCTTTTTTTCTCGCTGAATGTAAAAGAATCGGCAGTTTATTCTGTTGCCATTATCTTTTTTTCGCAACTTTCAAAGCTCACAACTTTGTTTGTGTCAACGGGTATCGAACCGTACGCGCATCAATGGAAGACTCTGATTTTTATTCTTCCTGCAGCGATTCTCGGAGGTATAATCGGCTCAAAATTTAACCGCAAATTTGATGATAAAATTATCAGAAAAGTTTTTTCAGCCGTTATGCTTCTGCTTGTGGCACTCAATGTTTATAACGGAATAAGTTATCTGTAATAAAGAAAACTCCCACGGATTTTTGTCCGTGGGAGTTAATTCTTATTCGTATTTTGCTCTTTCACCGCCGATGTATTTGGGTCTTGTTCTTGCGGCGGAAAGCTTTGCTTCACCGATAGTGTTATTTTCGAGCCTGAGTGGCACGGCAACTCTCTTGAGATGCATACCTATAAGTGTTGTGCCGATATCGATACCTGCATCCGCTTTGATTTCTTCAACCGCAACGGGATTTTTCATTGTATGCCATGCGGCAGTTGCAAAAGAGCCGCCTGCACGGGGATGAGGCACAACACAAACCTGCTCAAGACAGAGAGCGTCAGCCTTTTCCTTTTCAATTATGATTGCTCTGTTGAGATGCTCACAGCATTGTGCCGCAATGAAAATACCTTTTTCGGAAAAAGCGGCATTGAGACCGTTGAATATTTCTTGTGCCACATCAACTGTACCGCTTGTGCCGATTTTCTGACCGATAACTTCACTTGTGGAGCAACCGATAACAACAACGTCACCGCTTTTTGCTTCTGATTTTTCTATGAGTTCAATTGCGGCTGAATATGCCTGGTTGTAAATTGTGTTCATTTTGATTTATCCTTTGTTAAAAAATTTTGCAAGGGTTTTGCTGCGCTTTATTGCGGCGTCGAGAGCTGTGCTCAAGGCAAAGGCAGCAACAATGCCTGCAATGCCCTGAATGATGTTGGGCACAATACTTCCTGCCGCACCGATTCCGTACTTAAGAACAACAGCTTCATATGCAAAATATCCGATTACCATTATTGCTTCGGCTGCAAATGCTCCGACGATTTTTGCAAGGACATTTGACTTTTTGCTGATTGTTCTGAAAATCAGGCAGGCACAAATTGCCATAAGAGCTTTAATAACAAACGTTGCAGGTGCATATTGCGGATATCCCGCAAGCATATCTGCAAGTGCTGAACCCAGACCTGCTGCAACAGCTCCGTATCCGTAACCCAGATAAATTCCTGCAATCAGAACAAAACAATCTCCGAGATTCACGTATCCGCCTGTGGCAGGGGACGGAATCTGAACTATAAATGTTGCAACGCAAATTATTGCAGTGAAAAGTGCCGCAATAACGGTTTTGATGATTTTGGGTGATTTCATTTTATTTTCCTTCTTTCATAGGTTTGTCTCATTGTTATAAAGTATAATCCAAACAAGGTATAATTTCAAGGTCTGATTTATTGTGATTTTTACTATAAATATGACTGATTTATCTTGAAAAAATGGTGTCTGTGTGATATAAAATATATAAAAGTAAACCCGTTAAGGAGGAAACTATGAAAATAAAAGCATATCATAAAGACCTTGGCAGTCTCCATATCGGCTGCGAAAAACCCAGAGCCTATTTTATTCCTTATCATAGTGAAAACGCTGCTTTTAAAGCGGACAGAAACCAATCCGAATTCTACACAAGCCTTTGCGGTGAGTGGAATTTTAAGTATTATAAGTCGTTTGAGGATATTGAAGAGGATTTTCTGAATGTTAATTTTGAAGATACCATTCCCGTACCCAAGTGCTGGCAGACTCAGCTTGGTAAGGGCTACGACGTTCCTCTCTACAGCAATCTCTTTTATCCTTTTCCTCTGGATCCTCCTTTTGTGCCCGATGAAAACCCTGCGGGACACTACAACAGAAAAATCAACATTGAAAAGAAAGACGGCAAACGTTATTGTATCAACTTTGAGGGTGTTGCATCTTGCTTCTATCTTTATGTCAACGGAGAATTTGCCGCTTACAGTCAGGTAAGCCACTGTACAAGTGAAATCGATATCACCGATAAGCTTGTGAACGGTGAAAACACACTTGACGTTGTTGTTGTCAAATGGTGTGACGGCAGTTATCTTGAAGATCAGGATTTCTTCCGTCTTTCAGGTATTTTCAGAGAAGTTTATATCCTTGAACGCAGCAACAACATAAAGGATGTTTATATCAGAACAAGTCTTTCAGATGATTTGACGTCAGGCAGAATCAATGTTGATGCTTTGGGCGAATATGATTTTGGTTATAAATTCATTTCACCTTGCGGTGATGTTGTTGCCGAGGGCAGAGGCGATATGGATATCGTTCTTGAAAAACCTTCTCTCTGGAGCAGCGAAAAGCCTTTGCTTTACACTCTTGTCATTGAATGCAACGGTGAATATATTCCTTTCAAGGTTGGCTTTAAACGTATCGATTTCAGAGGAAACGTTGCATATGTGAACAATCAGCCTATCAAGCTTTACGGTGTTAATCGCCACGATTCAAACCCCGAAACAGGCTATTATTGTGATATCGAGCATATGCTCGCAGATATTCATATCATTATGCAGGGTAACTGTAACTGTGTCCGTACTTCACATTATCCCAATGACCCGAGATTCCTTGAGCTTTGCGATGAATACGGTCTTATGGTTGTTGATGAGGCGGATATCGAAACTCACGGAATGGGCTTTGAATACCGTGACACCTGGGATTGGATGCGTTGGTCAAAACTTTCAATTGATGATGAATGGGAGCCTGCTTATGTTGACAGAGCAGAGCGCCTTTTTGAACGCGATAAAAACCACGCCTGCGTTATTATGTGGTCACTTGGCAACGAATCAGGTTGCGGTAAGAATCACAGAGCAATGGGCAAATACATAAAGAGCCGTGACCCCAAGGCGATTGTTCATTACGAGAATGCTCATCTTGAATTCAAGGCTGTTCCCGTTGGCGAAAATTACAGCGATATTTCCGACGTTGAGAGCCGTATGTATGCTCCTCTTGAATATACTGCCGAATACTGCGAAAACAAGAATTCAAAGAAGCCTTTCTACTTCTGTGAATTCTGTTGCTCAATGTCAACAGGTAATATCCACGCTCATTGCGATTGGTTCAGAAAATATCCTGCAATCTGGGGCGGTTGCTTCTGGGAGCTTACTGACCATGCAATCGGTGTCAATGACGGCAAGGGTTACCGTTACGGTGGCGATTTTGGCGATTATCCTCACAACAGTGTTTGCTGTATTGACGGTATTGTTTTCCCTGACAGAACTTTGAGACCCGGTTTTGCCGATATGAAGAAAGGCTACGAGCCTTTTGAGGTTAAATATGAAGGCGGTAAGGTCAGCATATTCAACCGCAGATATTTTGAAACTCTTTTCGATATGTATGTTGAGTGGACACTTGACGTTAACGGTGAAAGTGTGCTCAACGGCAGAATTGACGATACTGATATCGCTCCTCAGAGTGCAAAAGAATACGTTCTCTTTGACAGAGAAATCAATGAAAGCTGCTGCTATCTCACTCTTAAATTCCGAATGAAAGCTGCAACCAAATGGGCAGATGCAGGCTTCGAAACGGGCTTTGCTCAGTTTGATTTGTCTGTTTCAACGGAGAAAAAAGCGGTTGATGCCGCACTTCCCGTTGTTGTCGAGGGAGACAGATTTGTTAAGATTGAAAGCGGTAACGTTTGCTACACGTTCGATAAGCCCTACGGCAGAATTTCATCAATACTTTGCGGCGGCAAAGAAATGATATCTCAGCCCGTTCAGGTCGAAATCTGGAAGGCACACGGCTACAATCAGCTTGGTGATGCCGACGACAGACGCAGCGCTGCAATGCAGGCGGCTGTTCAGAAGACATACTCTTCCGTTGTTTCTGCAGATGAAGATTGTGTAAAGATTACCTGCTCTGTTTCAATTGGCGGTCCTGCTGTTGTTCCTATCATAAAGGGTAATATCGTCTATAAATTCTACGGTGACGGCAGTGCGGTTATGGGCTTTAACGGCGAATTCAGACCTCTGCTTGCAGAAATGAATATGCGTCTGCCCAGATTCGGTTTCCGTTTTGCGGTCAATGGCGGATGCGAGAATATGGAATATTTCGGCAAAGGTCCTGTTGAAACCTATTCAGACCGTCATCTCGGTGCGTACTATGACAAGTTCAGAACAACCGCAACCGATAATTTTGTTCCTTATATCAGACCCATTGAAAACGGCTCTCATTTCGGTACAAAGTACGGTATGGTAAGCAATGAAAACGGCGGCGGAATGATTTTTGCTCCTGTTTCAGAGAACACATTCTGCTTCAATGCAAGTCATTTCACACCTCATATGCTTGAAGAAACAATGCATAACGATGAGCTTGTTCCTCTTGAAGATACAATGGTTTATGTCGATTACAAAATCGATGCAAGAAGCGGTCACGGCATTTATGATGAACTTGAGCCTGAACGCAAATGGGGATTTGAGCCCTTTGAATTTGCAGTTGCATTCAAGCCTTTTGACAACGTGATTAATCCCTTTGATTTTATCGGTGAAAAAAGATAAATGTTAAAGTTTGAGATTGATAAAAAGTCATCCTGGGAAAAGATAAAAGAAAGCGCCTTGCCCGTTGTGGTTTACGGAATGGGCAACGGCGCAGACAAAGTTATTGATGAATTCAACCGTCTTGATATTCCCGTTATGGGTGTAACCGCAAGCGATGATTTTGTGAGAGGTCAGAGTTTCAGAGGCTTTACGGTTAAAAAACTTTCTGAATTTGAAGGGGAGTTTATACTTGCCGTTGCCTTTGCAACCTGTATACCCGAAGTGATGAATCGCATTTATTCACTTTGCGAAAAATACAGAGTGATTGTGCCTTGTGTGCCCGTTTTCGGTGATGAAATATTCAACCGCGGTTTTGTTGAAAAGTATGCAGATAAAATCAATGCCGCCTACGACCTTTTTGAGGATGATTCAAAAGAGATTTTTGCAGGCTGTGTGGATTTTATGTTTGGCGGCGAGCTTGAAGTGCTTCGCGAAATCACAACGGAAAAAGACGAGATTTTCAGCGGAATATTTACAATGAGCAAAAACGAAAGTTTTCTTGATCTCGGTGCATACAGAGGGGATACCGTTGAAGAATTTATTCATTACTGTGGCGAAGAATACTGTGAGATAATTGCCCTCGAGCCCGACAGAAGAACTTTCAGAAAGCTTTGTGATTATCTTGAAAATATTCCTCGTTCAACCGCAATGCAAAAGGCAATTTACAGCAAAAGCGGTGAGTTGACTTTCAGCAGTAAGGCAGGAAGACAATCAACAATTTCCGATAAGGGTGAGCAGATTGAAGCAACAACCGTTGACGAAATCTGTAAATGCAAAAATATAAGTTACATCAAAATGGACGTTGAAGGTGCAGAATCAGCCGCCCTTGACGGGGCAGAGGAAACTTTGAAAAATCAAAAGCCGAAGCTTAATATTGCGCTTTATCACAAAAGCGTTGATATATTCGAGTTGCCGCTGAAAATTGCAGAGATTAATCCTGATTATAAATTCTATCTCCGCAGGCACCCATACATTCCTTGCTGGGATATGAATTTATATTGCATTTGATGTTGACAAAAAGAACAAACAATGCTATCCTATACATAGATACTCGATGTATCGAAAATCTATGTATAGGAGTTTTTTATATGAAAATCAGTAAAGAGCTTGCAAAGGGGAGCACTGCTTTGCTTGTTTTAAGTGTGATTTCAAAGCGTGATATGTACGGTTATCAGATAATTAAAACGATTGAAAATGAAAGTGAAGAAGTTTTTTCGCTGAACGAGGGAACTCTTTATCCGATTCTTCATTCTTTGGAGGCAGACGGATGCCTTGAAGCCTATTGGTGTGAGGCGGAAGGCAGAAAACGCAAATATTACAAGATAACCGAAAAGGGATTAAAAGAGCTTTCCGGAAAAGAACAAGAGTGGAAAACGTTCTCAACAGCCGTCACAAAGGTTTTGGGAGGTGCCAAACTTGCAGGAACATAATTTTGACGAAATACTTGATTATCTTTGCTCGGGAATAATGTCAAAATCCGAAAGACAAAGTGTCCGTGACGAGCTTTATGACCACCTTATGTGCAGATATGAAACAAATATTGCGGTTGGTATGGATGAGAATGAAGCCGAGGAAAAGGCTGTTGAGTCTCTGGGAAACAAAGCTGCTTTAAAAGATAACCTTCAAAAGGTACATTGGTATTATCCTGCACAAAGCCTGAAATCTGTACTTTACCTTTTGGTATTTGCAATGATTTTGCCCATTTTTTCCGTATTGCTGGGAACATCGGAATTTATGTTTGAAATTGCTTCTGTAGCATCAATCATTTCCTTGGTGTTTGAATTTGTTGTGTTTTTTATGCTCAGAACGGCAAATTCAACTTTCAAAGTTGCATTTAAATTATGCACAGCAGCAACAGTTCTGAATATTTTAAAGATAGCCGTTGAACCGTTTTTTACGGGCTATGATGTTGCGTTTGCAGCTTTTTCGTGTGTGCCGTCCTTATTATTCGTGGCGAAGAATATATGCCTTTTTGTTGGTTTAAAGAAACTGATTGAGCCATACGGCAACACAAAAATCATAAAAGACACTGCGATTTTTTACATACAATGTAATCTTTACCCTATTATATCTCTTTTTTATTTAGATGACCGAACATCATCATTTTTTATGGGTTTGGTTTTTATAACATTGTCATTTGCGGCTTATTTTATGTTTATTGCGAATATGCTGAAAATTTCCGATATTCTTTACAGAAGCGATCACGAATACAAAGTTGATATTTCCGTAAAGAACAGGTTTATAACAGCATTGGCTGTGTTTGCGTTTGCCGTTGTTTCAATTCTCGGCGCGGATATTGCATATTCAAAAATTGGAATAAACAAGTCGGACAATGTTCCTTATTCCATAGAAGATTGTGAAATGGAACAAGCGGAATATGAACGCATCTGTGCCAATATTTCCTCATACGGCATTGATGAAAATCTGGTTTCTCTTATGCCGAAAAGCGAAATTGCAAGGTATAGAAATGCTTTCAATGAATCAGAGATTACCGAAAGCGGAAGAGAATTGCTTGATTACTACAGCAAAAATCTCAATTACGATGATACAACCTTCAGCTTCAATATCGGAAAATATGATCCCGAAAAAATTGCTGATTTTACATCGGTGCACAACTATTCTGTTCCGCTTGGCTATTCCGAGGACGGTTTGCAGCTTATACGGTTCATAAAAGTGTTCAAAGTGCATTCATCAGCAACAAAAATGTATAAGGATACGGTGATGTTTGAAGATTTGGTTGATAATCTTGATGAAATGTTTCCTGTTTATGTTGATGAGCCTTATAACGGTGATTTGCTGGTTGCCGTAAAATTGGAGAACAGCTGTCTTTACAAAAGAGATTTGAAGCTGATTGTGGATGAATGGGACGATCCGATAGAGGGTTTTATGTTTGATGTTGAGCCGGGTATTTTAATTTTTTATGCAACCACAAGAGAAATCAATGATGTCAGCGCAACTGTTACAAACCTTAATTACACTTATTACCATCAGAAATATCCTGTTATGTTTCCGATAAGAAATATAGATGAGATATCTGCAGTTGACAGCTATTCAATTTTATCAACCTTTAATACATTCAAGTATAATGCTTCAAACCATTACTATGTAATGCCGGGGCGTGAATATTATGTGCCGGTAAAGTCAGAAGAAAAGAAAAACAGTTCAAAAGATTTTGACGGCATTGTAGTTTTTTGACAAGGAGGATGACTGATGCGAAACGATGAAATGTATCTTCAGCTTTATTTGATCCGCCACGGGGAGAGTATGGGTAACGTTGACCCCAACGGTGATTTTGACAGAGTCAATCCGCCTCTTACCGCCCACGGTGAGGCGCAGGCAAAGGCGTTGGGCGAGCGTTTTAAATCTCTAGAAAACTACACTTTGTATTCAAGTCCTCTTGACCGTGCAAAGAAAACGGCTATGAATATTTCCTCGGAAATGATAATTGATGCGGATTTGCTTGAGTGGGGCGTCCGATTAACCGAAAACGGTTTTGAGGATTTCAATGAAAGTGCAGAGGAGTGTTATGCAAGAGCCAAGAGAGTTGTTGAAAAACTCAAAGCAATGCATCATAATCACGAAAACGTGATTGTTGTAGCTCACGGAATGTTTCTTAATCAGCTGATTAAAGCGGCACTTAATATCCCAAGCGATGCAATGCGTCTTTCTGTTTATAATGTATCTGTGTCAAAAATTAATTTTTGCCTCAGCGAATCTCCGAAGCTTGCACTTCAGAATGACGTTTCTCACCTTAAAGAAACCGACGGTGAAAAGCTTTTCTGGATGTAAAAAATATGCCTCCGAAACCAAATGGCTTCGGAGGCTTTTCTCATAACTTTATCATCTGTAAATCCTTGCAGATTTTGTCAAGATTTTTTTCACTCATATCTTCGTTGCCGTCAACCGTAACTGCATAATTAGCAGAAACGAACTCGGAAAGGGGATAGATAACGTTGATGTTTGTTGTGTTGGTATCGGGTCTTGTTTCGTATGTTATAACGTAAGTTTCGCCTTTGTATTCGTGCTTGACACCTTTTGTAATATCATCATCGCCAAAGCTTACGGAAAGTGCACCGATTACGGTTGCGACGTTGTCATTATGGATTCTTACGTGAGCGTTGATACCTGAATAGGTGAATCCGCTTTCACCTTCAACCTTGCTTTCAAGGTTGTATGCAACGGTGTTGTCCATAACGGTAAATTTGATTTCATCGGTGTTTTCGTAATCAGACAGAAGTGCAGGCAGGTATCTCATACTGTCAGGTACCTGAGAGTTGGTTTGCTCGATGTGCTGTCTGAAATATTCTGTGTTGTCTGTTGTGCTGCAGGATGCAAGCATAACAAGACAAAGGATAACGCATAAAGCAGTTTTAAAAATTTTCATTCTGATCACCTCAAGGCATATAAGGATTGTCTTCGTATTCGTAGTTTTCGGGCATAATGAACGGGCGGAAATAATTGATTGTGAAATCAATTCCCCACTGACCTTTTTTGCCCTGCCAGTAATGTGAGTGAGGTTCGATTGAGAGCATTCCGTTGTAATCCTTTGTGTAAAGAATGTCCATTGCGGCACCCCAGTTTATGCAGTCCAATCCTGCGGGTGCATCGTCGTAAACGTCACCGTCAAAATAAACGCAGCCTTTGAGGTGGAAGTGATAGAATCTGTCGCCCCAATCGCGCATTTCGGCAAGATAATTGCCGTTGTCGTATATGCAATGGGAGATGTCGTATTTGATGCCGAGGTCAGGCAATGCAGAAAGAACAACTTCCCATACTTTGGGCTCAACAACAAAGTTTTCCCAACGGCAATTGTAAACAGCAATCTTAACGCCCTTATCTTTTGCAAATTCAATCAGTTTGCCGAGATAGTCAATGGCAATGTTGCAGTTTTCGTAAAAACTTTTGCCGTCAACGTAATTGACACCGCAGTTGTAAACGGGACAACCGATGATTGAAGCGGCTTCAATAACGTTTTTGTCAGCCTGAAGAGCCTCGGGAATAATTTCACCGTTGTCGTCAATACGGGTCATACCCCATCTGCCCATTGAGCCTACTGCGACACCGTATTTTTCGCTGTAGCCTTTGATTTCTTTTGCCCGGGCAAGGAATTCAGCAGAATCATAGTTGTGGTTAACGCAAAATTCAACCGCTTCAAGACCTTTGTCGTGAACGTATTTGATGCAGCCTTCGCTCCATCCGTTTATAATACCGAGTTTCATTTTTGTCAGTCCTTTCCGATAATGACTGTATTTTTTTCAATGAGTTCAACAGGATGATACGAAAGTTTTGATTTTCTCAATCCTTCGTCACCGCAATCTTCCTCACGGTTAACAAATTTGATTTCATCACTTTCCGCATACATATGCAAAAACTGATTTGTGAGCATCTGATATGCTCCGGCGTATGAAATATCTGCTTTTTCAATATGGCTGAAAATAGTGTCTCCAACGGTCTCACCGATCGAATAGGCGATGATTTTACCGTCGACTCTCAACGCACCGCCCTGCATACCGTATGCTTCATAGTTTTGGAGTACCTCAATACACATCTGAAGTTCCAGTGCGGCGCTTTCATCTTTTTCTGCGCTGAACGTAAAGTTGTTTGTGAATTCGATAAGTTCGGGGATGTTATTGTCGTTTACAGGTTCAAATGACCAGTCGGTATACAGCTTTTTGAATTTGTTGATGTGGTTTCTGGGTGTGCCGTATTTTCTGCCTGCCAGATTCAGCATTGCTTCTTTTTCATAAAGATAGTCAAACCAATCTCTGTCAGCATCGGTTGTTATCTGACCGAAATGCTTTTCGAGAACAGGCAATTCAGATTTGTTGACAGAACAGAAAACCAACGGAATGCCCAGCTCATTGCAATGTTTTTCAATGGCAACGAGTGCATCTGTAACGTTTCTTCCGATTGGAAATGAAAAGCAAGTTTTGTTATCAAGACTTGCCGACATAATCAGCGTTCCGTCAATAACGGCAAAACAGTTTTCGAAATAATCACGCCACATAACAGCTGCACCTGCAGAGCGGTCGCATTGTCTTGCCGGGTATGCAGAAAAGTATGCTTTCAGAGTGGGGATATCCTTCAGTTCGATTTTTTTGAATTTAATCATATTTCCTCTTTCGTTTCAACCTGATTTGATACATAATTATTATATCACCAGAGGTGCATTATGTAAATAAGATAATTTGTTAATTTTCTGTTGCATATATTTTTTGTTTCTGTTATATTATAAGCAATATTTATTAATTGAGGTGCCTTATGACAAAGCCTTATAAGCTCAAATCACATTTGTGCAGATTCTGCACCTTTTTTTCTGCGGGAGACGAGAAAATTCCTGCAGCCCTTCTGAATTATGAAAACGAAAAACCTGATCTTGAAGGTTTTGCTTATCCTTTGCCGTCAAAGAAAAGCGATTACACTTGTTTTGCAAGAACAGGTGAAATTGAATGGTACGGCGCATCAAACGGTCTTACCCGTTTCGATGCAAATGCAGAGCGCGAGGAAGATATCGTTATGTATTTCAGCGCTCCCAGAGATTTGCTTGACAACAACATAAAAGCAATTATGCCTGACGGTGAAAACGTCTGGGTGCTTACCGACACAGGTGCCGCTTACATTGAAATGAGAATGGTTGGTGCCGAGGAAAAGGCGGATATTCTTCTTGCGGAAACTCTCAAATACGTTGACCGCAGAGGTATGGTAAGCCAGAAACGTCTTTTTGAAGGCAGAAATCTTGATTCAATCAAGCCCTATGGTCATTCGGATAATGACGGCACGTTTACGGGCAACTTTGCTTTCGGTGAAATGTATCGCTATGCAACTTTCAGACGCGAAAAGGGCGACGACCACCCCGACACAATCAAGGCAAGAGCTGTTGCAACAAGAGCTGTTGAAGCTTGTCTTCTTCTTCTCTACGTTCACAGCAGAGGTGACGGCTTTGCAGCAAGAACTTATCTTTGCGCAGATGAGCCCGTGCCCGATGACGGACTTTTCCTGAGAATAACAGACGGTAAAGCAACCTGCCTCAAGACAACTGATTCAGAGAAAAGGGGAGTTACGGGAGCTGTTGTTGACGCATCTGCACCCGTTCCTGAAAGACTTGCAAAGCTTTACACGGAAAAAGGCTACACAATCAACGATATTATCTACAAGGCAGATACAAGCAGCGATGAAATAACACATCATTTCATTAACCTTCTTACCGCTCACGAAATTCTCGGCGGTGACGATGCGGAACTTGATGCGATCATAGTTGATGCAACAAAGAATATGATGACTCACATCATTGAGCACGGTTATGAACTCCACGATTTCACAGGCAAGCCCACAACCTGGGCAAAGTGGAGCGTCAATTACTTCAACACGGAATTCGGTTGGGTAGACGGTACTCTCAACTCTGCACAGCTTCTTATGTATCTTCTCGTAACAATGAAGGTTACGGGTGAAGAAGGCATCTGGCGTGAGCATTATGATAAGCTTGTCAATGAGCTTGGCTATGCTGACAGAGCAGAAAAGCATTTTGACAGACTTTATCAGGCAAGCCTTTCAATGGGATTTGACTATTTTGAAGACATTATGTACGGCGACCATATGCTTGCAACTCTTGCGTATTTCGGTATTTGTACTCTTGAAAAGGACGAAAAGCTTCTTGCAAAGTACAGAAAGGGCTATAAAGCCTGGAGAACTTCAATCGAAAGAGAGCATAACCCCGGTTATGACCTTCTCTATGCAGTTGCTTGTCCCGATGAAGAAGTTGACCTTGACCGCCACGCAGAATGGTTCTACAGAACAAATGCAAGCAGACTTGCTGCAGGCGTTTCACTTATCGGCAGACACGACGTGCCTGTCAAGAAACTCCGTGCAGGTGCGGAGGAAATCTCAACTCTTCTTCCTCCCGATGAAAGATTTATTTCAAAATATGACCGTAACCCCTATGACCTCAAAAATGAGGATTCAGGTGGCATAATGTGTGTTGAAAGCTGCTATGTTTACACGCTTGCCTATTGGTTTGGCAGATACTACGGATTTTTTGAATAATGAGGTGCAGATATGAACAACAAGATACATATTGTCAGCAATGCCCATCTTGACCCCATCTGGCTCTGGAGATGGCAGGAGGGTTGCGGTGAAGTGCTTCAGACTTTCCGCAGTGCTGTTGAAAGAATTAAAGAATATAAGGGTATGATTTTTACATGCTCATCCGCTTCATATTATAAATGGGTTGAGGAAATTGATCCTGATCTTTTTGCGGAAATCAAAAAGCTTGTCAAAAAAGGTAGGTGGGTGCCCGTTAACGGATGGTGGGTGCAGCCCGATTGCAATATGCCTTCTGCAGAGAGCTTTGCCCGTCAGGCACTTTACAGCCAGCTTTACTACTATGAAAAGTTCGGTGAAATCTGCAAAACAGGATATAACGTAGACTCATTCGGACACAACGCAATGCTTCCCCAGCTTCTCAATAACGGTGGTATGCGTTGCTACGTTATGATGCGTCCGGGTATGCACGAAAATCCCGAAATTCCCGAGAATCTTTTCTGGTGGGACAGCCCCGACGGTTCAAGAGTGCTTACCTACAGAATTCCTTACAGTTATGCTGTTAACGGTAAGGGCGATATTGACAGAGAACTTCCCTTGCTCAAGGAGCGCGTTCAGAATACAGGTCACGGAATGATGTTCTTCTTCGGTGTGGGTAACCACGGCGGCGGACCCACAAAGGGTGACCTTGATTACCTCCTTGAGCTCAAGAAAGACGGCTATGAGGAGCTTGAATATTCAAGTCCTGACGAGTATTTCTCCGAAATGTGTGCAGACAGACTTGATCTTCCTGTTTGGAGTGATGAAATGCAGCATCACGCAAGCGGTTGCTATTCTGCAACGTCAATGGTTAAGCAGCTTAACAGAAAAGCTGAATATTGGCTTGCAAATGCTGAAAAATGGAACACGGTTTCTTCAAAAATATTTGATCTTCCAAAGGCTACCGAAGATTTCGGAAAAGCCTGGCAGGAAGTATGCTTCAATCAGTTCCACGATATCCTTTCCGGTTGCTCCATAATGGAAGCTTATGACGACGTCCGCGATTCAATGGGATATGCAATGAAGATTGCCGCAAACGAAGAAAATAAGGCAATGCTCAAACTTGCACAGCACGTTGACACCTGGCTTGACGGTGTAACAGATGCGCAGTCATCAATTGCCCGTCATCATTGTCGCAATCTTAAATTCCCCAGACCCGTTATCGTATTCAATCCCAACTCGTTTGAGGTTGAAACACCCGTAAGAACGTATCATCCTTCAAGAAAAGTTGAGGATTCAAAGGGTAATGAGGTGCTTTTCCAGAACGTGCGCTCATCACGTTCAAACGATTCTCACCTCGACACGGTATTCAATGCAAAAGTGCCTGCGCTTGGTTATGCAACCTATTGGCTCTGGCACGAGGATTCCGAATATACGGAAAGAAGCACCCTTGACGGTGGCATTTCTGCAGATGGACTTACAATTGAAAATAAATATCTCAAAGTTACTTTTGATGGCGAAACAGGCGGTATAAAGAGCCTTGTTTCAAAGGCGGACGGTAATGAATTTGTGGGCGGAGATTTCTGCGTGCCTACTGTTGTTGACAACTCAAAGCCTGATACCTGGGCTCACAACATTTTCAAGTTTGACGAAGTAATCGGCAAGATGAGCCTCAAGTCAATTGAAGTTGTTGAATGCGGAGCACTCAGAGCAGTTGTGCGCGTCAAGCACACGTACGGCGGCTCATATCTGACACAGGATTTCATTCTTGCGGCAGAAAGCAAGCATATCAGAGTCAAATGCAAAGTTCTCTGGCAGGATCCTCTGACAATTCTTAAGATGCCTGTAACAGTTGACGGTGAAAATCCGATTTCAACCTATGAAATTCCTGCAGGATTCATCAAGAGACCCTGCAACGGTGAGGAAGAACCTGCTCTCACTTGGGGTGACATTACCGCAGGTGCAGATAATCGCAAGGGTGTTGCAATTATCAGCGATGCAAAATACAGCTATGATTGCCCCGAAAACACTCTCAGACTCACAATGCTCAGAAACTCAATTTTTGCAGATCATTATTCAGACCGACCTGCAGCTGATTTCAATTATTGTGATGAAGGTATACACAGATTTGAATATGCGGTTTATCCTCATATCGGTGAAGCGGAAGAAAGCGGTATTCAGAAGCTTGCGGCTGTTTTTAATTCAAAGCTTGTTGCAGTTCCCGTCAGCTATCACAAGGGTGAAATGCCCCGTGAAAAGAGCTTTATCAGCATCAACAAACCCAATATCCGTCTTGAAGCGTTCAAGTTCTGCGAGGACGGATCAGGTGACGTTGTTATGCGTCTTTGCGAAACCGACGGTAAGCCCGTTAAGGTTGCTGTTGTATGTGATATTGCAGAGGCAGGTTTCTATGCTGATTTCAGAAAGTTTGAAGTCAAGACCTTCAGAATTAACAGCGAGGGTTATGTAACAGAAACAAACTACCTTGAAGGTGTAGTTGAAGAATAATTTTAAAGGACCTGTGCTTCGGTACAGGTCTTTTTGTTGTTGAAATTAACGCATATGTGTGTTAAAATATCAAACTGCATATAATAACACAGAGGTGGATTTATGAGAATTCTTGAAGGACTTGAACCGGGAAAGGTATTTTATTATTTTGAACAGATTTCAGCCATTCCCAGAGGCTCGGGAAAAACTGACGCAGTCAGGGATTATTGCGCTGATTTTGCAAAGACAAGAGGTCTTGAATATATTACCGACGATGCAGGAAACATCATTATTTTCAAGCCTGCCTGTGGTAATGAAGGCGAGCCTGTGATTATTCAGGGTCATCTGGATATGGTATGGGAAAAGGATGAAACCTGCTGCATCAATTTTGAAACTGACGGTCTTGAACTTTTTGTTGACGGTGATTATATCGGTGCAAGAGGCACAACCCTCGGTGCAGACGACGGAATTGCGGTTGCAATGTGTCTTGCTTTGCTTGATTCCGATGATATTGTTCATCCTCCGCTTGAAATTGTGTTTACAGCCGATGAAGAGGTTGGTATGACAGGCGCAACGGGTCTTGATTGTTCATCGCTTAAGGGTAAGCGTATGATTAACCTTGATTCTGAAGAAGACGGCGTTATGTGGGTCAGCTGCGCAGGCGGCGTACGTGCAGATGTTGTTCTTGACGTTGAATATACCGAAACTTGCGGAAATTGCTTTGAAATCAGTGTTTCCGGTCTTCACGGCGGTCATTCAGGTGCTGAAATTCATAACGGGTATGCAAACGCAAACAAAGTGCTCGGCAGAGTTCTTGCATCTTTGCGGAACAAAGCTGATTTTACATTGTGTAACATCGGCGGCGGCGCAATGGATAATGCAATAACCCGTGATTCAAAGTGCGTTATTTCATCAGATGCGGATATTTGTTCAATAATTAGTGGAATATCATCTGAAATTGTCGGTGATTATAAAAAAACTGATCCTGATATGAAAATTACCGCCTTATCTTGCGATAAAGCGGAAAAATCAATGACAGATGATTCAACAAAAGTTGTTATCGGTTTGCTCAATGAGTTGCCCAGCGGTGTCATTGCAATGAGCAAGGAAATTGAAGGCTTTGTAGAAACATCGCTTAATCTCGGTGTCCTTAAAACAGTTGACGGTGCGGTTTCATACAGCTTTGCGGTCAGAAGCGGTATTGATGCCGAAAGAGAGAAACTCTGCGAAAAACTTGAAGAGATTGCAGGCGGTTTTGGCGCAAAAATCAGTTTCAGAACTCCTTATCCTGCCTGGGAATTTAAAGACGGCTCGGAGCTTCAGGAGATAATGAAGAAAATTTATTTTGATATAAACGGTAAAGAGCTTGTCGTGACGGGAATTCACGCAGGTCTGGAGTGCGGAATGTTCTGCGGAAAAATCAAAGACCTTGACTGCGTTTCCCTTGGCCCTGAAATGCACGGAATTCATACTCCTCAGGAGAGATTGAGCGTTTCTTCCTGCAAAAAACTCTGGGATTTCCTTCTTGAAGTCCTGAAAACAATCTGACGTCACAGATTTTTATAAGCCTGCCAAAGCTGAGATAAAAGTTGATTATTTCGCTGGCATAAAGAATAAAAATATAACCTTTGACGGAATATTTCGGCAACAAAAAGTACACAAGGGCAACGCAAAGAGCGGAGTCAATGATGTTGTACCTCATGGAATTGACCTGCTGGTCAAGACCTTTGAGCATTCCGTCGGTTATCATATCAATATACATTACGGGAACAAGCGGTGAGAGTATTCTTATGTACATCACCGCTTCATTTGTTTTATACACGAGTTTTGAAATCAAAGGAGCAAAACCCGCAAAAATTATTCCACATATCGCGGAGAATGTGAAAGATTTTTTCAGATTTTCACGTACTGTTGTGTTGATATTGCTTTTTTCGTTCTTTTCGTTCATTGCTGCAAGCTCGGGCACCAATAATGCGGAGAGTGATGATAATATTGCACTCGGAAACAGAAGCACGGGCAGGGCGAGACCGTGAATGTTACCGTATGCCGCAAGAGCTTCGTCGCTTCCTTCTCCCGATTTTCTGAATCCTTTCGGTATCAGCAGATGCTCAAAAGTCAGCAGGATGCTTCTTGCACAAGTTCCTGCGGCGTCGGGCAAGGCAACACGAAGCATTTTTTTTGCATCGAGTGCAGGCTTTGTGCTTTTTGACGTCATTGTACGTTTCTTCAGAAAAGAGGATAACGTGAATGAAAAAATTTCTGCCGAGGTCATTCCTGCAACAATTGCAATGCAGGAAAAAAGCGTTGAGTCCGAAGGCTGAACAAACAAAATAAATACTGTTACAATAATTTTGAAAATTTGCTCAAGAAATTGCACAACGGAGTATTGAGGTATTTTTTCGATTGCGGTAAAATATCCGCCCAATGCGGATGACATTGCAACAAAAGGTAAACTGAGTGAAAGTATGCGCAGAGGCAAAGCGGTTTGAGTGTTCGATATCCAATGAATGCTTATAAAATCTGAAAATCCGAACAAGAAAAAGCCTGTCAGACAGCCGCTTATGCCTGCGTACGTGACACAAGCTGAAACGGATTTTTTCATGTCATTCTTTTTCAGCGTGTTTATTTCAACGGCAACTCTTGTTGTTGCAAGGCGTATGCCTGCGCTGGAAAAAGTTGTTGCAAGGGAATAAACAGTCATCACAAGCTGGAAAAGCCCCATACCGCTTGAACCGATTTTTGACGTCAGATATGCATTGAAGCCAACCCCTGCCGACCTCATAATGAGATTGACAACCGTCATAATTGCGGTGTGTTTTATCAGTTTGTTTTTTTGCATATTTTCTCCTCGTTGCTCGAATTTTATGGAGTTGCCGTATAAAATTATATTGACAACGTCTACTTGATATGATAAAATACTAGAAACTTAATATAAAGGTTTTGACGGGGAGGGCAGCGTAAATGCGCTCCAAAGAGAGTCGGCGGTTGGTGAAAAGCCGATGTGTGGCAGATGTCTGTTGTAGCCCTTGAACCGAAAGGAAGAACGCACTTTGGTGTTATTAGACCCTTTCCGTGATTGCTGCGTTAATGCATAGGGCTTGTCAGAGCCCAAAGAGTGGCGCGTATGCGCAATTTGAGTGGTACCGCGGGTATAAATTATTGCTCGTCTCATTGATTTAATTATCTGTGAGACGGGTTTTTTCGTTTCACAAACAAGAAAGGATTGATTTGAAATGGCAAAAGAACTTGCCAAGCAGTATGATCCCAAAAACGTTGAGGATCGTATTTACGACTTCTGGCTTAAGGGAAAGTATTTCCACGCCAAGGTAGAAAATGACAAAACACCTTACACAATCGTTATTCCTCCTCCCAATATTACAGGTCAGCTTCATATGGGTCACGCTCTTGACAACACTCTTCAGGATATCCTTATCCGTTGGAGAAGAATGCAGGGCTACGACGCACTCTGGCTTCCCGGCACAGACCACGCTTCAATCGCAACCGAAGCAAAAATTGTTGAAGCAATGGCAAAAGAAGGAATCACAAAGGATGACCTTGGCAGAGAAGGTTTCCTTGTTCGAGCATGGGACTGGAAAGAAAAGTACGGCGGACGTATTATTGAGCAGCTCAAGAAAATGGGTTCATCCTGTGACTGGGACAGAGAGCGCTTCACTCTTGATGAAGGTTGCAGCAGAGCTGTTCGTGAAGTTTTCGTCAGACTTTACGAAAAAGACCTCATATACAGAGGCAACAGAATGGTTAACTGGTGCCCTTACTGCGAAACATCAATTTCAGATGCTGAGGTTGAATATGAAGAGCAGGACGGTAATTTCTGGCATCTTCTTTACACTGTTAAAGAAACAGGCGAAAAGCTTGAACTTGCAACAACAAGACCCGAAACAATGCTCGGTGATACCGCTGTTGCAATCAACGCAGAGGATGAAAGATATGCTCATCTTCACGGCTGCCACGTTATTCTTCCTCTTCTTAACAAAGAAATTCCCATCGTATGCGATGAAC
>JAZQTC010000012.1:0-19716 GCA_045630405.1 Acutalibacteraceae bacterium | reverse complement strand
AAGCATCTTGAGGAGCAGTTACAGAAAGCAATAGTCCGTCAACAGTCAGTTGCTTCTCTTTATGAGAAACTGTATGAGGACAACGCAACCGGCAAGGTTACGGATGAATGGTTTACGCACATGTCCCATAAGTATGAGGTTGAGAGAGCAGAGCTGAAGGTCAAGATATTTAACCTGAGAGAGCAGGTAGCAAATATGCAGACAGTTCAGCACAGCAAGGATATGTTTATCGGTGCAGTACGAAAGTTCCTTGATATGGATATAATCACAGCACCACTTATTCACGAGCTCATCGACCATATTGATGTGTATGAGGCAGAGGGCAAGGGCAAGAACAAGACACAGAGAGTTGTGATTCACTACAACTTCGTAGGCTATCTTGAAATACCTGAAAACGACACACCTTGCTTCACAGCAGATACCCGTCAGGGAGTAGCAATAGGTTATATTGCCAAACCTTCAGAAAAGTCAGCATAACAAAAAGTCGCACTCCCAAAGGAATGCGACGATACATGAAAACTATATCAAACTATATACAAACCTCTATTTTAAGCAAAAAAAATTGAGTATTCACAGGTTAAATCCCTTATGAATACTCAATATGGTCCGAGTGGCGTGACTTGAATCCTTGAGAAGGCTTCGCGTATCATTGCGCATCACGTCACATGTCCTTGTTTTTCAACGGTTTCAAGGTTTTGATATAGCCTTATCTTTGCATATATTCGCACATCTTTTCACAAGAATAAGGACCAAATAAGGACCAGTATGTGATCTTTATTGCTTTTCAAAGAAACAACACTAAAATAATTTTTTAACAAATGCTTCAAAACAATCTTGAAACGCATCACCTAACTTATATAGTTTTGTATGTTTACACAGAAGCCGTTGCTTTAAATTATAGCTCATGTTCAATTATTAAAACTACAATTTATATTTTTGAAATTGATTTATGATTTAAGACAATAAGCTGCATAAAAAAGCCAAAAAATGAATACAATAATATTAGTAGTATTGTTGTCCGCGTGGCGAGATGACATGCTTATACAGTGTTTCAGTAGTTGAGTCGTAATCTCTGAAACAAAAACGACTAAATTGGGGCAGGACCAATACAACAATACTACTCCTGATTATTTAGACTATTCAAAAGCAATGTTTTGCGCACACCCTTACCAAAAAATTTGTCTATTATCTGATTTTTCTTTTTATATTGTAGTTCAGGATTACATAACAAATGTTTTCTTACAATAAGCATTATTGCATGTTCTACAAGGTCATCTTTTGCTTTCCTTATCATATTTTCAGCTTCTTTAATAAAAGCATCCGTACCGCCAGAATTTTCTATTATCATTAATCGCTGAATCTGTTTGTTAACCTCTGTATGATTTTGATTTATTAATAAATCAATTGTTTTACTGCTTGTACAGAGTTCAGCGAAATGATCGTAAGTGCTTAAAATCATTGCATTAGCGTACGAAATAAACATGTCTAATATATCTTCTTTTGAAAACAAATTACCATTGCTTTTTTTGATTTCGTTTATTTGTGCCACATTTAAAAGCATATCACACATTTCTTCAATGGTATCATCAACAGGTTTTAATAACGCAAACAGTATTTTATGGGGATACGAATATACACCTTCTATTAATTTTTCTTTCTGTGACAATTTAAGACTGTTGTTAAATGCCGGTATAGATTTACATATAATCTCAGTATATCTCATTGCTCTAACAAGTCTATTGGGAAACTCATCTATTTCACTTTCGTCATAATCAAATAACCCCTTTGCCTCTACAATGTTTTCACTATAGTGTGACTCTTCTGTAGATTCTTTTTGTTTTTTTACCTCTTCGTGATCTTCTTTTGTCGGAGCTTCTAAATCTTTTTTCTTGTGTTTTCTTAAAAAATAAATATTGTCTTTGCTGTAATCTATTTCTTCCCATTCAGATAACAAATCTCCTGCTTTCTCAGCAATAGACATAACAGTTCTTGTGTTACTTAATAAGTAAGAAATAAATAAAACTATATCAGAATTGATACCAAAACAAATATGTTTTAAAACATATTCTATTTCTTCATAATATGTTTCATCATTTTGGGCATTTCTGATAAGATATTTAGCAATAAAATATGCCAAATAGTTCTTGTTTGTAAAATAAACAGCAAGATCAACTGTTTCTTTAAACAGTTTTGCTCTTTTAGCAATTTCTAAAACATTAGATGCATTAACAGAAACACCGTATTCTTCATTGTATTTTTCAATAATAGAACGAATTTCCTCAACTTTTAATACATCATTCTTATTTTTATACATATAGCCTGCTATTTCTTCAAATGCAGTTAACACCTCATCAACATCTGATTTTTTAGTAAACTGCATAATTGAGCTCTGCAGTTCGTACTCAAACACTTTACTAAATACTGCTTCGCCTTTAGAATAATCATAATGTCGATCTTTGATAAAGTAATCTGTATATCGTATAATAAAACCAGGATTCAAAGAAAACAAACTGCTATTATTTTGAACCAAACTATCAATCAATTTATTAACCTTATCCGCTTCTTCATTACTATAAGGGTTGTTCAGCATACAAATGTTTTTAACAAGTTGATTCCTTTTTTCTGCAAAGAAAGGTTTAATTCTAAGTTCTTGAAATGTTTGTCCTTGAACGATTTCTTCTTTTACAGATTCCAAGATACTATTTCTCTTTCCACCTGTACTCAAAATAACACAATCAAATTTCTCATTAAAAATTTTTAAAAGTTTTTCTTGGTTTTTTTCATTTGTTAAAAAATCCCATCCGTCAACAATTAACACTTTTTTACTTTTTTCGGTCTGTTCGTATTTTTCAAAAAGAACACCATCATCTCCGTATTGATCTTCAAATAACCTTTTTATAAAGTTTTTAGGATTAATCTTTGTTGTTGAATCAATAAATAAAATCAAAGGTATTTTATTTCCTATAAGAGAACAAAACAGATGTTTTAACAACGTAGTTTTTCCTGAATTAGAGCTGCCAGAAATCCAAACATTCTTATTTTTTTCAATGTAAGCCAGAAGTTCCTCTGTTGTTTTCACTTCCTCACGCTTACCAAATTCATTTTTATATTCGCTAATTAATTTCGGAAAAACAAAATATTGAGTAAAATCATGAGAAAAACTATATTCATCTTCTTTTATATCCTTTACAAAACTTGGCAACGGAGTTATCTGACCTTTTCTACCTTGAAGAGGTTTATTATCAACTAAAATTTTATGAACAAAGACTCTTTCTCTTGCATTCCAATCAAAAGTGTAACCGCAAAAAGTGTTAGTATCGGTATCAATAACAATAGAATTAAACGAATCATGAAAATCTATTTCTGAAAACTTCATTTCTCCTGCACAAGAAATCCAAGTGTTTAGACTACTACCTATTGAAACAGATTTTGAATCTCCATAATGATCATGCCCAGTCAAAAGCATTTCTGAATTATTTATAATTGTTTTCTCCAAATCAGATTTGTATTTCCAATTAAACCATTCGCTACTATGATGCATTACAGTTATACACAAGTTAACATCATCACTTTTAGTTAAGAAGCGCATCTTTTCAAGTGGAAAATAATGCAGTTCTTTATCGTCAGGACTTAACGTAGAGAACAAGGATGTATTTATAAGATTAAACTGTATTTGATAATCTCCGTATCTGCCCAAGCGACGGTCAATAATTTTATCATAAGGTACGCGAGCATTTGCATGCGAATACGTATAAAAATTATCAAGTAACTTTATTTCATCAGGAATGATTTTTTCTATACAATTATTATCATAATGCTTCTGAATGTATTCTCTTCCTCTGGCACCATCAGTCAAAGCAAGATCGTGATTTCCAGGTATAATAAATACATCAACATAATCATTCCCATTTTTTTGTTTTATCCCATAAATTAATTTTCCTATTATATATCGAGAACTTCTGTATTCATTAATTTGACCCGAATATGCCAAATCACCAGAGAAAACAATAACATATTCATCTACTTTACCAAGGATGTTCAACGAATCCATAAATTTGCTAATCTTTTCATTCAAAAAATTTTCGTTAGCCTTTACGTGGAAATCGCTTATGTGTATAATCGCTACTTTCATGAACACAACCTCTTTCTTTGCTAATTTATAATTATCCTTTATTTAAGACAAGATATTCCTAAATAAAAGTTAATCTATATATATATGAAGGTTTTTGCAAAATGTTACGAGAAAATTTTTGGAAAATTGGAGTTTTTCTGAAGTTTCTACTTTTTCGACAAAACTTGACGTTTGTGTTTGTGCAGAATCACAATAGTTTCGGCATGTAAATAAGGCGTATCCGAACCGGATACGCCTTTTGACATTTATGGGTTGTTTATAATAGCGAATTAATTGCAGTTTTTGTTATGCCAAACATCTGCCTTATGTAATAAAGAATTATCCACCATAGACTTACTTCAGAGTTTATGCCTTCTTGGTCATAAATTCTGTTGCTTTTTTCATTGACAAGGGTGTTACCGTTTTTATTTACTGCATAGGCTTCGATTGTAACATTGCCGTTTGATTTTGAAGTTACCGTACATATTGCACCTGATACGGATGGTTCAAGAGTGACACCACTACCATCAACGATTCTCCATTTAATTTTTGCTCCTTCGGGAAGTCCGGTTGCATTAGCATAGAGATTTACCGATTCGCCGTATTTTAGATAGCGGGTTGATGGTGTGGCAATAGTAATTTTCCCATTTGAAGTTGGCGGAACATATATATACGATTTGTTTTCGCATATTGTTGTGTACTTCGAGACGGGCTCGCTGTTATTGTCATCAACAGTTATTTCACAGAAATAATAGTTGTAGCGTTTATGCTCGCTTATCACAAAATCCTTTTCCGTTGCACCTTCAATAGCAACTCCGCTTCGGTATTTGGGAGAGCTTGCTCCATACCATTGATACTGTGTGTTAATTCCTTGGGCATTGATTGAAATCGTGTCTTCTTCCGTAGCTGTATCAGGCAACCGTCCGAAATACGGCAGCGAAACAAACCGGCATTTATTTTCTTTTGCAAATTGTTCAGCATAAGTTCCGCTTATACCATAAATGACAAGATTTTTCGGTTTGTAGCTTGGACCTGTCGTAAATCTGCTTGAAAGCAGAACTCGTGTGCTATTCGGCAGACTTTGAGCTGAAATCAAATTCCGAAAATCAACCCAATACATATCAGGTATTTCGCAATTGATAAAAACTCCTGAACCTATTGTTTCCACACTCGGAAACTCGACATATTTCAGATTTCTGCAAGAATAGAATGTGTAATCGGGAATGTTTTTTAGATTTGGAGCAATAAAAGATTCAAGATATCTCGGAAGTCCTTGACTCGATACATCATCGTCTTCGCTTTCGTGCAGAGTTTCAAGAGATGGAAAATTTAATTCAGTAATATTCGGGGCGTACTTATTAAATGAATTGATATACATTTCTCTGACATTCGGTGCGGACACCGTATTCAGAGCAGAACAGTTTATGAACATCAGATTGCCTAAAGAACGCGCCTCAGGAAAATAAACGCTATTAAGAACGTTACATCCGCTAAAAGCTCCTTCACCGATGTTTCTTGCATTTTGAAGAGTAAGCTCTCTTAATGAGGTGCATTCTTCAAACGCATAGTTTCCGATTTCACAAGCAGACGGAAGCATTACATTTGAAAGATTAAAGCAATAACCAAAAGCTCTATCGCTGATCTCTGTCGCTTCGGGTATATTTATAAAAGAAATTCCTGAACTGGAAAAACAGTTTTCACCTACAGTCGTAACATTTGGAAAATAATAACCAAACGGCATAGATGCGTTTTTGCCAGCGCCGGAAAAAGAACGGTATCCCAATGTCTTTGCATTTTTAAAACTGCAATTTATCAGGTCCTTACACCCGTAAAACGCTTCACTTCCCACCGTTTCAACCCCGTCTGCAATTACCGTTTGCAATGTGTGACTACTATAAAACGCTCTGCTTTTTATTATTTTTACTGTATCGGGAAACTTGACATATTTTAATGTTCTGTGGTACTGAACAGCATCGGAAGCCACACCGATCGGTTCTTTTTGGAAAACTTGACCATTAATGTTTTTACCGTAGCACACTTCGGGAATTTCTATATATTCAAAACCCTTAGTATTTTTTATGAGAGTTATATAGCCTTCGGAATCGACACCTATATCGTTTAAGGTCATTATTATCGTAATTTTATAATGTGCAACAGAAACATTACTTTTGACTTTCCCTTCAGAATAAGCCACCGCTAAAACCATGGTTGTTTCTTCGATAGATATGGGTGTTCCGTCATACCGAATTGAATCCTGTGAGGGAATTTTTCCGTCTGTTGTATAATAAATCTCAGTGTCGTCTTCGGCTGTTATTTCCACAGATACAGATGAAGAATAAACCTCAGAATCATCAACGCTGAAAGCAGGCACAGCAACACATGCAACATCTGATTGTGAATTAGATAAGTCACGCAAAATGCCACCTGCATAAATGAGTCCGTTTCCGAAAAGGCCTTGGCACTCTTTATCACCGGTCAGCGGAATGGCAGTTTCATTCATAAGGCTTCGGATTTGTTCAGACGCATAAGACGGATAAAGTCCTCTTGCATATGCAGCAACGGCACTTACAAACGGGGCTGCCATTGATGTACCGGATTTTTCTTTTTGTCCGTTGTTTCTGATTGTGCTGTTTATCATTTCACCCGGAGCAGCAAGTTCAGTGTATTCTTTACCGAAGTTTGAACTTATGGGTTTTTCATTGTTTTCATCTATAGAAGAAACACCAATAACAAGAGGCGATTTTGCAGGTAAAGGTATTGCGCTTGGGTTGCCCGCTCCGTCATTACCCATAGCCGCAACCATAACAGGATCAGACTTTTCTTTTGCATAGGAAAGTGCATCTTCAACCAAAGGAGATTCACCGGTTGAACCAAAACTCATGTTAATAACATCATTCTCGTCATCAGCAGCTTGATATATGCCTGCTGATATTGTCAAATCTGTTCCCTCGCCTTTTGAATTCAGGCATTTATACGGTCTGATAATAACATTGTCAAGGGTACAGTCAGCTATAATCCCTGCAACATGAGTGCCGTGATCATCATCGTCAAGCGGATCGTTTGTTTGGCCGGTATCAGATGAATTGAAAGTAGTTTTTTCTACTCGGTTTTTCAAGAACTCGTGATTATAATCAACACCCGTATCAATTACAGCAACATATACAGTTTCAAGTTTAATGTTATTTTCATTGATTATCTCATTCAATTCATCAAACCCTATATGTTTTGGACCCCATGAAAGATAATTTTTTTGAGAATCAGTGGTTGCAACTGTTTCTGCATCAAAAGTAGTTACAACGCTATCCGCTTCAACAAACTCTATGGAGTCAAGTGAGCAGTAATATTCATAAGCAGTTGCTGTATCTTCTTCGGTTTCAAACTGCAAAACCCAAAGATTTCTGAACCCTGAAACAACTGAGATTGCATTCAGCGTATCAATATCCGAATCGGACTTTATAATCAATCGGCGTGTTTTAAATTCACTTTCATTTTCTTCTGAATATGTTTGAAATGAATCAGACTTGGTTTCTACATAAAGCCCATATTCATCTATCATTTCTTTTGCATCCGAAACAAAGGTGCTCAATGAAACATTATCACTGACACCGAAAGAAACAATTCCGACAGTTGCAAATGTGCTGAAAATAATCAGCAAAGATAAAATGATACACAATATCTTTTTCATTGAGGCACCTCCAATAAATTATTCGATTATTTGTTCAAGGGTCATTTCATAGCAACAATCCATATTGTCAATCGGTCTGAAATAAACAGAATTATTGCAAATCAGAACATCTCCCAACAGATAATATCCTGCAAATTCCTTACAATCCATACAAATGGTAAAAGATTCCGAAATGCCGTTGTTTATGCTGAAATAGTCTACAGGCTTTGTTGTCTGTATATCTTCAACAAAGCTTGTAACTCTATCAACATCTTTTGAAAATTTAATATTGGTTTCATTTAATGTAACACCCAAATAACGGATTGAAACCGTATAATCCATTGCTTCCTCTGCCGAAGGAATATCTTCAACTTTAAAAAGAGCATAAATATAATTTCTTCCTATAATGTTTGCGTTATAAATAATATTGTCATGCTCTGTTTTTCGTATAAGACCGAGACCCTCTCTGCCGATTACTTCACCTTCATGTCCCATTTGCTGGGCAAACAAAACAAAATCAGGTGGAATTTTATCGGTGTCAATAAAGGAATAATATTTGTCGTTGTAAAGAATATAATTATCCTTTCTCAATTCGGGAATCAGAGTTAAATACAGAGTCGGAATAAGAATTACGATTATAAAGCAAAAAGCCAAGGCTGTAACAATCGTTCTTATTATTCCGTTCTTTTTAACCCTCAGAATCTCCCTTAATGCATCAATGATGTTCTGCTCGGCAGCAGTTTCCTTTTCTTCGGGTTTATTTATTTTTCCACTCAATACATCATTGATTGTAACATTGAAAATTTTTGCAATTTCTTCAATCGTTTCTATGTCGGGATAACCCTTGCCCGTTTCCCATCGGGAAACAGCCTTGTCCGTAACACCAAGCTGTTCCGCAAATTGTTTTTGTGTGAGCGAAAGCTGTTTTCTTTGCTCCGCTATAAATTTTCCGACGGTAATTTTATCCATATAACCGCCTCCTTTGATTCAAATTATAGCTCAAACACCGCTAAAAGTCACCCTATGAAAAATAGAATTGTGTTTTTTTAGCTATTTAAAAGCAATTTTAATACACAACAACACCCCGAAGCGGGCAGTTTTGATTACTGCTCCCTTCGGGGATTCATTTTTACTATGCAACACAATAATTATTCCAATTTATAAATATAAATGCAGATTTGGGGTGTTTTAGCCTCAAATCCGATTTTTGAATCTTTAGAGGGTACCCAGTCATACATACTTGGTATATATGGACCACGACAGGAGTAAATCCATTTGGAAAAATCCGATGGTTGTGCATTCTCCGATGCACACAAAACAGCCGAACATAAACAGCAGCAGAAAGACAAATTGAAAGAGTCGGAGTTCTTTTAATTTGTCTGAGCCGCACGACCGATGCAGATTGATGCACTTGTTTTTGATTGTATGAAATCAGCCCAAAACATCTTTTGAGGAATGCTCGTAAAGATGTGTTTGCCTACGGACCGAGATGTGGAGACGGCAAACAATTGATGCAGACAAAGCAAAGCAGCAATCGCATCCCATTCAATCTCACTGCATTTTTTCAGGGGAGATTGGAGTGATGAAAACAGTGGATTGTTTTCATCACAAGCAGACCGATTCTTGAAGCTTCAGTCGGTCTGTGCATAAGGGTTATCACGAAAAATTACAGTATTTTTTACGTGATAACCGCTTATGCAAGGTTTTTGAGAGAATTTTCTGCTCAGAAACCCTTTGGTGTGAACAGGATGGTAACCTATTCAACCGGCCTTTTCTCGGCGGCAGAATATAATTTCTGCCTGAAAATTGAGACATCACCGATTGATTTAACGAGCCTTTCGGCACGGGTTGGCAGAAACACCAACAGAAAAAAGTTTCATATTTTATGAAAGGAATGATTAATGCAAAGAAGCAAAACAAGGTCAGAGGCAAAAGTACAACAAGACAACTGCGTGATGAAATTGAGCCATTTATTCAGACACGCAAAAGTTCTGTTACTCAGAAAAACTATCGCAAATGGCTTACGGCATATATCCGCTATTGCCGTGAACACCACGACTGCAAAACTCACACTGAATGCTCAGAACACATTCAGGACTACTCGGACTATCTGCAGGGTAAATATAGTGCATCTACGATTCATAATTATCTTGCTGCAGTGTGCAGTTATTATGGGGTACCGATGAGCGATATTAAGAAGCCCGTACGACACACTGCCGAATATACAAAATCCCGTTCTGATAACGGCAAAACCATTCGTGCAGACAACAACCCCGATAACCCACGTTATGAAAGAACAATATCGTTTCAGCGTGTTGTTGGAATCAGGGTTTCAGAACTTGCCAAACTTGAAGGACGTGATTTGGTCACAGATGAATCGGGACATCTATGTGTTTTCGTCAAAAATGGGAAGGGCGGAAAGGACACAATGCAGAGAATCCTGAAAACAGATGAAGAATTTGTCAAAGGTTATTTTGAAGGTATCGGCGAAAAAGAAAAAGTCTTTCAGCCGATTGAACTTTCCAATTCAATTGACTATCACCACATCAGGGCAGAGAATGCCAAACGCTGTTATGAGCATTACCTCGACAAGATTAATAACGAAGAAGGCTATGCAGAAAAGCTTTCTGACGAAATCCGTCTGCGTTGGAAATTGCACTGCACGCAGAAACTTCATGACGGCACAATTATCCTGAAGCCCTTTGACGAAAAGCTTATCAGAGGTGCATACAAAGTCAAAGGCAAAAATAGGGAGTTGGCAATCAAATACGGATTGCCGACAACATACAACAATCTTGCACTTGCAGCAGTATCAATTTTTCACTTGGCTCACTGGAGAAATAACGTAACCGTGCAGTCGTATCTTTTATCGCACTAAAAATAATGTCGGCGGATTAACCGCCGACATTGAGGCTGAATGAATCAGCAAGTGCCTCGCTTGCTTTTGCTTGTGCCTTAGCAAAGGCAACAGCATAAATATCAAGTGTAGTTGAAGTCTGAGCATGACCGAGTGATGATGAAACCGCTTTAATATTACAACCGCCGTCAATCAGAAGTGATGCATTGAGGTGACGAAAGCTGTGAACATTAACATAATGGAGACCTTCTTTAGAACAAAACTTCTGAAGCCAGTGTCTCGGAGTATCGGGTCCCATAGGCTTACCGTTCCATGCGGTGAAAAGTCTTTCTGTTTCGTTCCACAAATCACCAGCATCAGCTTTTGTTTTCTCCTGTTCGGCTTTAAGCTCAAGAATTGCATCAGTAACAGCAGCAGGGACTTTCAGACTTCTTCTTCCGCTTTTGGTTTTTGGTGAACCTGTTATAATTCCTTTTTCTTTTGAATAAATCGAGGTTCTTTCAATTGAGATAATATTGTTTTCAAAATCAATATCACTCCATTCAAGACCGAGAATTTCTCCCTTTCTGAAACCCGTGAAAATTACAATGATAAAAAATACTTTATATTTAAGCGGTGCTTTTTCGCATATAAGATCAAGAAACTTTTGTGCTTCATCCAAATCGTAAACATCAATATCTTTGGTAGGAATTTTAATTGCATGAACACCCGAACAAGGATTCTTAACGGACATTCCGATTCTTGCAGCATATTTAAAAACATCAGAAATAAAATCAATGTAAAGCTTCTGGGTTTTAGTTGAAAGCCCTTTACCTGTATGTTTATTTACACCGTCTTCAGCAAGGCTGTTGATGAATTTCTGAATATGCATTGTTGTTACGCGATCAAGACGAAGATGCCCGATTGCTTTATATGTTCTTTCTTTACAATCCTCAAGTCTCTCAATAGTAAGCTGCTTGAGCTTGCGTTCAAGCTTAGCCTGTTCAAGGAATTTATCAGCCATTATTTCAAACTTAACATTAGCATCCGAAACATTGCCGCACTTAACGTCCTCCTCAAATAATATGAGTTGGCGCTCAAGTTCCTTCTGAATTTGCTTTTCAGTCATACCTGCTGACGGCTTCCATGTTTTAGTCTTAATATTCTGACTTCCATCAGCCTTGTAGCCGTCATAAACCTTTAAGCGGTAACTGTTGCCGCGTTTTTCATATCTTGCTATAAAATCAACTTCTTTCTTTAAATATCACAAACGCACATTTGTTCTATAGATATTATAACGTATTTATAAAGAAACGTCAACGTACGTAACGTACAAACTTGGAGGTGATAAAATGTCCATGGCCCCTAAAATGCGCACAATAAAGCAGGCAATTAAAGAAATAAAAGAGTCTGACAGCAAGACCGCATTAACTGAAAGAGGTCTTCGCAGACTTGTTGAGGAAAATAAAATCGTTTCTATTCCGATAGGGAACAGAAACTTAATTGATATGGATCAGCTTTATGATTATTTGTCGGGCAAAAATCGCTCATAAAAAATACCCGATAAGACCCATGCAAAAAGCCGGGTGACCTTGATACTAAAGGCTTCCCGGCTTTCGTGTTTTTTAGAATAAGGACCGTTTTCGTGTTATTAGATAGTGCGGATAATCACTTTGGCTATACATACTCTTAAATCTGTACCTATGTTCGCTCATATCAAACGAAGAAAAAAGTAGCCATGAATTAATTTTTTTGTTCTAACTTTTTAAATACTGCTTTATGTATGTGGCTCAATCCTTCGGTTTGAATTCTTTTCTTTTCTGCCTCATAATCAGTGTGAGCGGCTCTTAGAAGGTTAATTCTTTGTGCTACACATCCATTTGCTATAAAATAGTTTGGAGTAACAAAACAAATATTATGGGTAAGAATAAACTCTAAAATTTTTATCAGTTTTTCAAAGTTTCGTGTTACAAATTTAAATGAATCACCAATAAAAACTCCTTGTTTTTGGTTTGCTAATCTTTGCAGTATTTGACACAGCATAGGGTCTATTTCCAAAGAGAATCCGTCAAATACAACAGTCTGCGTTTTGATTTCTTTATTCTCAATGTTTAAATATCCTTTTAATTCTTCCAAATCATAAGGCTTTGTAAATTCAACGGGTTTATAAGTGAGCGATTTTGATGAGGTTGTAGACAGTTTTTCCAAAGCGTTTTTTGTTACAGGATGATTGTTTAAAATTTGATAATAATAATCTTGACACAGTGTTGTGTTTTTTAAAGAATTACTTAGCGATGAAAAATTCAACGAATTAAAAAAACGGATAGAATCTGATGTTATTGATTTTATCTGTTCGTTTGTAAGTGGTGCTTTCAATCCACTTTCTGCATAAAAGTCACTTTGCATCGTCTCAATTGGACTATTGCGTATGGTTACAACAACAAATGCTTTAATATCTGCTTTGGCGGTTGGCTCATAAAAACGACCTTCTTCCATACCGATTAACAAAACAGACTTTCTGAAAGCAACATCATCCCAATGCGCAATAAGCGATAACATTTGCCGTTCTATGGTTTCAATAGTGTAGTTGCAAAAATCATTTGAAACGCCAAAAGTTTTAAGTTTAGGAAGCAATATTTTATCGAGATAACAAGCAATCATAATTTACACATCCTATACTATGATGGTATTTAGTCCATTTGGGTATATTATGATTATATCATAGAAATTTTAGCTATGCAATATCAATAAAGTTTCATATAAAAGCAAACTCTGTTTGACAATTTCAACAAACAAATTCTGGCTTGACAATAACTTTATAAAGTGTTATCAATTCTCTCTAAAAATAAAACAACAAAGGAATAATGAGAAAGGACATTGCACGATTACTTTCGCGCAATGTCCTCTTTTTGATATGGATCAGCTTTATGATTATTTTTCGGGCAAAAATCGCTCATAAAAATACCCGATAAGTCCCACGCAAAAAGCCGGGAGGCCTTGATACTAAAGGCTTCCCGGCTTTCGTAATTTTGTGAATAAGGACCAAACAAGGACCATTTGATGCTTTTTGAAGAAAAGAAAAAAGCTGAAACCGTTGTATATCAACGATTTCAGCCTTCTTTAAGATGGTCCGAGTGGCGAGACTTGAACTCACGGCCTCTTGACCCCCAGTCAAGCGCGCTACCAACTGCGCCACACCCGGATTTCTCGCTGAGCTTTTGTGCTCAACGAATGCTATTATAACATAGAATTTTGAAATGTCAAGACAAATTTTTAAAAAATTCAATCTTTTTTATCAATTGTTTTGAAAGTGCTCGCAACAGGGGAAATGATTCGGTTTTTTGTGAATATAAACCAACGGTTTGTATATGAAACAAAGCATTGCGTTGCCGTTGCGGCAAAAACTAACGACATTTCAAATTTCTTGTGTTTTTTATCTGATGTATGCTTCAAGCCTGTATATGGGCATACCCATTGAGGAAAATTTTTGCTCGTATTCGGTTTCGATATTGCCTTCAAATTCGCTGCTGTGAAGATCCAATGATACATTTTTCAGGCAGAAACCGAATCCCGTGAGTTGCTCAATTGAATACTCGAAAAAGTGCATATTGTCTGTTTTTTGGTGTATTTCTGCTCCGCTTTTCAAAATCGCTTTGTAGCTTTTCAGAAAACGGGGATTGGTCAGACGGCGGTTTTCATAAGCGTTTTTAGGGTAGGGGCAGGAAAAATTGAGATATATGCGATCAATTGATTCGGGTGTGATATATTTTTCAAGGAATTCTGCACCTATGCGGAGAAAACGAAGGTTGGGAATGCTTTCTTTCATGGCTTTTTCGCAAGCGATGACAAGCACGTTTGAGCATTTTTCAAGTGCAAGCACGTTGATATCGGGGTTTGCTTTTGCAAGCTCGCAGGCAAAATTACCCTTGCCGCAACCGATTTCAAGTACAACGGGATTATCGTTGCCGAAAAGTGCTTTTGTATCGATATATTCTTTCTTTTCAATTGCAGTAAGATAGTTGCTGTCGTCGCTGAAAAGTTGCAAAAGATTATTGCATTCTGCAAGGCGTTCTTCAAGATGTTTTTTCTTTCTCATTCTCATATTTATTCACCACTTTTTATGATTTTGGGACGGCGCCTCTGTGGGCAACTACAAATGCGCTGAGTTTTGCGCCTGCTTCAGCTGCAGTCTGGATATTGCCGCTTTTCAAGTATTCGCAAAGAAATGCGGCGCTGTAGCTGTCGCCTGCGCCTACGGTTGAAACAACCTGTGTTTTAACGGCGGGTATTTCATAAAATTTATCGTTTGCTTTGTCGTAAATAACAGATCCGTTTTCACCTTTTGTGTAGAGAATCAGATTTATGTTACTGAAAGAATTGCAGATTGATTTTATGATGTCCTTTTCGCTTGTTTCAACTTTATAAAAATTGAATTCGCGGAGCAAAGGTTCTTCTTCATCGCTTATTTTCAGAATGGTTGCGTTTTCAAGGCAAAGACGGCAGGAATCGGCATCGTAGCAATTCTTGCGCAGATTGATGTCGCAGAATATTTCTTTGAATTCGCCGTTTTTGAGTATACATTTTACTGCGTTCTGTGATTCACCGTCACGTTGTATAAGGGTACCGAATGCAAAAACATCAGCAATGAGTTTTTCGTCTGACGAAGTGATTTTGTCATATGCAGTAGGGCGGAGAACGTTATACTCGGGTTTTCCGTCTTTGACGGTGACAATGCATTGGCCCGTAGGAAAATCGTTTTTCTGGACGTACTGTGTATCTACACCAAAGTTTTTCAGTTCATTCAATGCGGTGATGCTGAGCTCATCATTGCCGACCGCAGAGATGAGTGCACTTTCAGCACCAAGCGCGGCACAATGAGCACAAAAGTTAAGCGGTGCACCGCCGATTTCGGCTTCACCGTTAAAAATATCAAATATTATTTCGCCTATAGCCAGAATTTTCATAAAAACAGCTCCGTAATCATATTAATATGGAGTATAACTCTAAATTTGCATAAAGTCAAACCAAATGATATTGAAAAATATATTTTTGTGTGTTATTATAATGCGGTAAAAATATTTGCGGAGGTATTTTATGCTTTGTAATCTGTTGCACGATAAGATTTTTTATGTCTTGATGGTACTTGGCTCTGTCGGTATTTGTGGAGCACTTCTTGCACTTTTCAAAAACAAACTTCCAAAGGATCAGGGCAGAGAATTTGCTTTTAACGGCAAGCTTTCGGCAGGTAAGGTCAGGGGAGCAGGTATAGTTTTTGTTTGCGCGTTTATTATTGCGGCAATTCTTTTTGTGCCTGTATCACTTGAATACATTTTCTACTACATTCTTATCTTTTTCGGTATGCTTTCGGGCTATCTTGATGACCGTGCGGAAACCCCTTGGGGTGAGTACAAAAAAGGTGCGATTGACCTTGTGATTTCAGCACTTACAGCAGCGAATTTCGTTTGTTTTAATCAGGATCTTACAAGCGTCTCATTCTTTGGCGCGGAGCTGAATATTCATCCCGTTGTTTTCGGCGTGATTGCCGCTGTACTTGTGTGGATGCTTATAAATGCGGTTAATTGCTGTGACGGCATTGACGGTTTCTGCGGCAGTCTTACAACGGTTTCACTTGTTTCTGTTATGGCTGCAGGCGCAATGCTGGGTATGGATACACGCATCAATACACTTGTTATACTTATGATTCTTGTTCTTATTCCTTATCTTTGGAAGAATGCGGAACCCAGCACAATGATGATGGGCGATGCAGGCTCAAGAGCACTTGGTCTTTTTCTCTGCATCTGCGTGCTTAAGACGGGAAATATTCTTCTCACAATTCCTCTTTGCTTTGTGATTTGTCTTGACGGACTTCTCGGCATTGCAAAGGTTTCGCTTATCAGATTCCTCAAAATCAACGCATTCAAGAACATCCGTACTCCCTTGCATGATCATTTCAGAAAAAATAAGGGTTGGTCAAACACACAGGTTATTTTCCGTTTCTGTATGATTCAGGCACTTATTTCCGCAGTAACAGTTGTTCTTATGAAATAAAAATCAGCCTCCGTTGCCCATTGGCTTCGGAGGCTTTTTTTACTTTATTGTGAGCGTTGAGTCTTTGTCAAAAAAATAAACGTCGGAGCTGTTGAATGCAAGATTCACACTTTCATTGTTGCTGATTTTTCGGTCTGTTTTTATACTTGCAACGTGCAGTTTGTCTCCGATGCGAAAATAAATGTTTGATTCATTTCCCGTCATTTCTGAAATTTCCGCTTTTACCGTAATTCTGCAAACGTTTTTGTTGCTTTTTGATGCGGTGTCCATAAAAAAATGTTCAGGTCTTATTCCGATGATTATTTCCTTGTTATGATAGGCTGACAGCGACGGTGTATCTTTTTCTGTTATGAGGATTTCATAGTCTGAAAACGTTATTTTGCCGTCGCTTACGTATGCGTTGAAGAAATTCATTGCAGGGGAGCCTATGAATCCTGCAACAAACATATTTGCAGGGCTTTTATACAGTTTTTGCGGCGTATCAACCTGCTGAATGACACCTTTGTCCATAACAACTATTCTGTCAGCCATGGTCATAGCTTCGGTCTGGTCGTGAGTTACATAAACAAAGGTGGTGTTCAGTTTCTGATGTAGTGACGTTATCTGACTGCGCATTTCCGTACGGAGTTTTGCGTCCAGATTGGAAAGCGGCTCGTCAAGTAAAAAGACTTTAGGATTTCTTACCATTGCTCTTCCAAGGGCAACTCTCTGCCGCTGACCGCCGGAAAGAGCGCGCGGTTTTCGATTCAGATATGGCTCAATGTCAAGGATTTTTGCCGCCCAACGGACTTTCTGATCTATTTCATTTTTAGGCATTTTTTTCAACCTGAGGGCGAACGCCATATTTTTGTAAACGCTCATATGAGGATACAATGCATAGCTTTGAAAAACCATTGCAATATCTCTGTCTTTCGGCTCAACGTTGTTGACTTTGCGTCCGTCAATATAAAGTTCGCCCGACGTTATTTCTTCCAGCCCTGCAATCATTCGCAGGGTGGTTGATTTTCCGCATCCCGACGGCCCGACAAGGCAGATGAATTCTTTGTCTGCAATGTCAAGAGAAAGGTCAGGAATGACCGTAACTTTTCCGTTATCAAAGGCTTTCACAACATTCCTGAATTTTATTGTTGCCATAGTTATCCTTTCACGGCGCCTGCCACAACGCCTTTGATGATATATTTCTGACAGGACAGGTAGAAAATTATGATAGGCAGTATCGCCAGCACAAGCATTGCCATCAATGCGCCCATATCCTTGTTACCGTAGCCTCCCGTAAGAGCCATTTGCACAGCCACGGGAAGGGTTCTGTTTTTGCCTGAACCGAGTATGAGATAGGGGAGCAGGTAATCGTTCCATATCCACATTGCGTTAAGAATTGCAACGGTTATTGCCGTTGGTTTCAGTATGGGGAAAACAATGAGAAAAAACGTTTTTATCGGGCTGCAACCGTCGATAGTTGCGGCTTCTTCAATTTCAACGGGGATGCTTTTTACAAAACCGCTGAAGAGAAAAACGGAAAGTCCCGACCCGAATCCCAGATAAATCAGCACCGTTCCGACAAGGTTGTTGAGATTGAGTTCAAAAGCGAGATAGGTCATTGTGTACATAACCATCTGGAACGGTACTATCATACTGAAAACGAAGAGATAATACATCGCTTTTGTGAATTTGTTTTTGACCCTGACGATGTACCAGGCTGCCATTGAAGTGAGCACAACGATTCCTGCAACGGAAAAAACGGTTATGAAAAGCGAGTTTGCAAAGGCTCGGGAAAAATCGGATTGAGTGAAGCCTTTGACGTAGTTTTGCAGTCCTGCAAATGCGTCACCTGCGGGGATTGTAAAAGGTTCTTCCGAAATATAAAAATTCGTTTTGACTGAATTGAGCAGGATTACGAATACGGGTGCAAGAAAAGCGGCTGCAAGCAGAATCAACAGCACGTATAATGCAGGATTTGCTCCTTTTCTTTTTGTTTTCATCAATGCTCAATCTCCTTTTGACGTGTTGCCCGCAACTGAATAAACGCGATTGCCGCAACAAGCAGAAAAAATATAACGGCTTTTGCCTGACCCGTTCCGTGCCATTGTGCCAATTTAAGACCTGTGTGGTCGTAGAAAGTTTTGTAGATGTCAAGTGCCAGCAGCGACGTTTCGGCTGATTTGCCGTTGAGTGCAAGGTTCTGGTCAAACAGTTTGAATGAATTGGTTAGAGTCAGAAAGGTGCAGATTGTTACAGACGGCATAACCATAGGGATTGTTATTCTGAACAGAATCTGTGTCGGTGATGCGCCGTCAATTGCGGCGGCTTCGTTAAGCTCATCGGGAATGTTCTGAATGCCTGCAATGTAGATAATCATCATATATCCGATGAGCTGCCAGTTCATCAGAATCACAAGTCCCCAGAAACCGTATTCGCTTTTGTAGGTGATATCAACGCCGAAATAACCCAGCACTCCGTTGATGATAAGGCTCCATATATGCCCAAGCACGATTCCTCCGATGAGGTTCGGCATAAAGAATACCGTGCGGAAAAAGTTTGTGCCTTTCAAGCCTTTTGTCAGCAATAACGCAAATGTGAAGGCGATAATATTTATCGTTATGACCGAAACAACGGTGAATCTGACCGTAAGCCACAGAGAATTCAGAAAAGTTTTATCTGTTGTAAATATCCTGACGTAATTATCAAGTCCTACCCAGACGCTGTCGCTGACTGTTTTGAATTCCGTGAAGGACAGGTATATGCCCATCACAAACGGCACAAGGAACGAAACGGCGAAGGCAATAAGGGCAGGCAAGATAAAAATCGGAAAATATTTTCTGAGGCTTTTATGCATTGAATCAACTCCGTGAATGTTTCGATGTCACATAAGGGTTATATCCCTAGAGTGGCGGAAGTAACCCGAACTGTGTTTTTTATCGGATGATTTCCGCCTTTTCTTCGTTAAAATACTCGCAAATCCGTCAAGGATTTGCTACGTTTTGTGCCTTGACAAGCCAAAAATCCTCACGATAAAAAATCTTCGACCCGAAAGCGAAAGATTTTAAAATGATTTTTGGC
>JAZQTC010000011.1:0-22708 GCA_045630405.1 Acutalibacteraceae bacterium | reverse complement strand
CGTGAAAGGGCGGTGTCTTAACCGCTTGACCACCGGGCCATAAGTTTGGTAGCGGCAGTTGGATTTGAACCCACGACCTACCGGGTATGAACCGGTTGCTCTAGCCTCTGAGCTATGCCGCCATATATTAACCTCAAAGGGCTTGCTTATTATAGTACACATTTTTTGTTTTGTCAACAGTTTTTTAAAATTTTTTTAAAAATTTTCTTCACATATTGTTTTGTACAATTGAAAAATTATTTTTGATGTGGTAAAATAAAGGCGGAAACAACATGCTGAAGGAGGTTAAACCGTGAAAAAAGGTAAGATTATCGCAGGAATAAGCACGGCTATTGCCGTTGCCGCCGCAACAGCAGGCGCTGCTTGCTACAAAATTGCCTGCGTTTCAAAAAGAGAAAAAAAGCCCGAAACCGAACCCAAAAAAATTCTCCGCACGGAACTGAGAAAAAGAAACAACGCATTCCTGCAGGCTCACAACCCCGAGGACATCGAAATCATTACTCCCGACGGGCTCAGACTCAGGGCATGGTTTGTGCCCTCTGAAAGACCGTCAAAAAGATTTGCAATCTGCGTCCACGGACATAACTGCGACGGTCCCAACGAATGCAGCCACCTTTTCCCCTTCTATCACTACGACATGAACTGCAACTATCTTTTGCCAGACCTTAGAGGTCACGGCAGAAGCGACGGCAACCTCATCGGCTTTGGTTCCTGGGACAGCAAGGATATAAAGCAATGGATTGACACTCTTGTTGAACGCTTCGGTGAGGACATCGAAATCATTCTCCACGGAATTTCGATGGGTGCTGCAACGGTTATGCTTGTCAATAACACCGACCCTCAGCCTCAGGTCAAGGTTATCATTGAGGACTGCGGCTTCACCAACGGTCTTGAGGAAGTTGCGGCAAAAATGAAGGAAATGAAACTCAACCACAGCGCTGATGCTATCGTCAGGGTTGCAAATCTTTACTGCAAGGCATTTTCAAAATATGACCTTGAAAAAGATGCCGATCCCCTCGGCACTATGGTCAATGCAAAGAATCCCGTTCTTTTCATCCACGGCGAAGAGGATACTCTCGTACCCTTTGAAATGTGTCAGAGACTTTATGATGCCTGCCCCGTTGAAAAAGAAATTTTCACCGTTCCCGGTGCAACTCACGCATATTCATATTATGACGCAAAAGACGAATATGATGCAAAAATGAAGGCATTTATCGAAAAATACATATAAAAATTCAAGGCTGCTTCAGCACGAAGCAGCCTTTTTATTTTATCCGAAAACTGAAACTATCTTACCGATTATACCGATGAAAAACGCAGTTATTTTTTCAAGCATTGTGTCGAGAGTCGCAGAATCGGGGTCAAACTTTGCCTTGCCGTCCGACGTGTCGGGAGCAAAACGTACGCTGTCCACGCTGATTTCCGCATCCGAATCGTTGGCAAACTCAAAACGGATTTCCGTTACCTTGTTGAGTCTGCCGCAGGGTCTGCCTGCGCCGCCCTCGTTGCCGAAAAGATAAAGTCTGTTCAGGTCAAACTCAATTACGTACCATTGACCGTCCGCAGGAATTGATGCTTCAACGCCCTTTGTGCCGCCCACCGCAGGTGAATACCATATGAGTGAATTCTTGTATATCTTCACTCCGCTCAGGTCAACTGCTTTTTCACCGTTATTACGGATGCGCATTTTCATCGTTCCGTAATCGGAATAATCGTTATCGGCATCGTTGAATTTTTCATCTTTTTCGTAATTAAGCACGGGACTGAGAGTGAAATCACCGTTACCCGAAACATTCATAACACCCTCTGCAAAGGCGATTTCCGCACCCTCTGCCGTCCACGAAGCATAATTTTTGTTAAGCTCTGCTTTTTTCATTACGTGCCAGGTATATTCGTCACCGCAGTCTGTCCATTGACGGTCAATCCAGTAGTGAGTGCCGACTGATTTATCCGTCACAAACTGACACACGGGCATTACAAGTGCACCGTCTGCTGTAGAATAAAGATTTGAGCGCATATTGCTCACGCAGTAAGCGTAGCTTGCGGAAACAGGATTTTTAACGTCCTCACTCCACACCCTGACGGTGTCGGCAGCCACGATTTCCGCATTTGCCTGAGCATAAACTCCGTCTGCTCCGCAAACCGCAAAGCCGTAAAGCGCATCATCGCTGCAGGCAAGACCGTCACCCGTATTTTTGAAAGAAACGTACACCGCACCGTCGCGGATTTCCGCCTTTTCAACAGTTGCCGCCGTGTAATCATTGCCCATTCCGTAAGCAAGACCCTTTGCGGCATACGCCATTCTCTCGCCGATTTCCTGCTTGCATTCGGGGTGGATGGGACCTGCTTCAATCAGGTATGTAAGGGGCACGTCATAGATGGTCACGGTTGCTCTTGATTCAGGTTCAGCCGCCTGAATATCGCAATAATTAATGTTCCAATCAAGAAGATTGAGTCCGTCGTCGGAATAAAGATAGGATGCAAGCTGGGTGCAGATAAAAGGCATCAGCTCGTTTTCATAGCCGAAAAGTTCAGAATATGAACGCTGCATAAGGCCATAGAAATTCTCGTAAGCCTCAGCAGTAACACCTGCCATCAGATCTGTTTCTCCCTGATACCAGATCAAGCCTGCAGGTCTGAAATTCTTCAGAGGCTCAATCTTGTGGTTATAGTTTGCGCTCATACTGTGATAGATGCTTTGCTCTGCTTTTTCCCACTTTGCTCTTTCGATATATTTATCCGTTGAAACAAGATAATTTTTAACATCCGCATCGCCGTCAATGGCATCTCTTGAAAGCCAGCTTACAATTGCCGAGCCGCCCAAGGATGAATTGAGAATACCTACGGGCATATCAAGTTCTTTCTGCATCTGTGAGGCAAAATAATATGCAACTGCGCTGATACTGTAGAATTCAGGGTCTTCACCCGTCACCCATTTTGCGCCCGCAATATCCTGCTGAGGATCGGCATAAGTATCTTCAACTTTGTTGTTCACATAAGGAGGCACAAGCAACACCCTGAGCCATTTGCTCAGTTTTTCGCCGTTCACAAACATTTCCGCGCCGCCCTTTGCCTGCGAAAGAGGATACTGCATATTACTCTGACCGCTTGCAACCCAGAGTTCACCGAAAACAACGTTTTCAAGCTGTGCAAAAACTGTTCCGTTTTCTTTGAGAATAACATTGTATTCATCATATCCGCCTGCGGGAGCAAGGAACGAAACGGTAAACGTGCCATCCGATGCGACGGATTTGCCGCTTGCAACAAGTTCACCTGCCGCATTATAAAGTTCTGCGGTTATCTCTGCGCCCGAGGTTGCCGCACCTGCAAAAACAGCATCTTTATTCTGCTGAAAAAGCATATCATTGCCGTAAGTACCGTAAAGCTTTGCAGACGAATTTTCAGCATAAGCTATACTCACGCTTCCGATTGCAAGCAAAAAAGCAAGAAAAATTGAAAGTGCTTTTTTCATTTTTATCACCTCAGGTTATCAAAGCTTTCACGCATTTCGTCAACCGTACCGGTTGCAATATAGTATTTGTATTCACTCGGAACAAAGCTTTGGAAATTATGCCACTGCACCGCCGCAATATATGACGTTGTCGGTGCCACGGACGGATCTTTATCTCTGGTATTTTCCCTGTCAAAGACACCTGCAAGATAGTTGTTGTGGTGAGGCGTATAAATGCCGATTCCGAAGCTGTCGTCAAATTCGCCGATAAACGCCGACCAATTTTCCGTTGCCTGAAAATTGGGATAGCCTGCATCAGGCCAGAAAATGAGTTCGTTCTCATATGAGTAATTTTTATCTCCCGTCCAGGGTGCATCGCCGCCGTAATAAACGAATCTGTTAAAAGGCTCTATGCAGTAAAAGGCAGGAAGCTCCTGAGTTGTGTAATACGCAGGATAACCCGAGAAATCGACGAACCTGCAGGACACCTCAACAGCACCGTCACAGATGCGGTAGGTTGCCTCCATATATGACTTGGTGATATCCGCCGCAGGCTTTGCCCAGTCAAGAGGTCTGCACTTGATATAGATAAAATCATCGCCCGCAACGAGGTCAACTATTTTGCTGCTCTCATTATATTGATTACCACCCTGAACAGGGTTGTAATTCCACTTGTTATCCATATACGAGGCACTCTGATATACATCGCACTCAAAGGTGCCGTAATATGACTGCTGAACAAGTCTGCCCGTGTCGTGGCGGTTAATAAGATTAACGTTATTGTTGACAGATTTTGTGCCGTATCTCTCCGATGCATCGGAATCAACCTTGATTATACCGTCAACCTCAACTGCCTGCACGTGGGAATTCAGGTCTTCAAGATAATCAAGAGCACCGCCCCAGAGAAGATTGACTCCGATTTTATATTCATCGGTTTCAAGATAAACGTTCTCATCGGGAATTTCGCGGTTGAAAACGTCAAAGCCCAAAAGTTCAAAAAATGCAGTTTCTTTGTCCAGAGGAGCAAAACTCACTCTGCACAGCTCATTTGACTTCACTTTATCAAGAACTCCGTCAATGAAGCTGTAGAAGGGCTTTGTGCCGTCCGAGGGCTCAAGGAAGAATTCTTCGCTGTGTTCTGCCCCCTTGATGATATATGTAATCATGCCCTTCATGTGGGCGTCGGATTTGTAGCTGATTCCGTAATAATTGAACCAGCCGCAATCCTTATTGTTGAATTCAAAAACCGCTTTTTCATCTATGATGCCGTTTTCAATTCCCGTAATCTCTTCAACCTCAACAGGTAAAATTGTGAAATCCGTTTCCGCTTTTGAAGGCAGAAAGCTGAAAAGATATGACGGAAAAAGCATTATAAACGACAAAATCAAAGAAACTATTTTTCTCACTCAAATCACCGTTCCAATCAATATTTGAAGCTTGAATATGAAACCTTTGTTTCCATATTTGCAGATGCGTTTACGCCTCTGACGATTGAATATCTGACACCGTTAAGGTTTGCTTTCATATTGATTGTGTGGTTAAGAGATGAAAAACGCTTGTTTTCAACTCCGATTTTTGCTTCAATCACTACAGACGTGGTGCTGACCGTCATTGACTCAACGCCTGCACCCACGTCGGCAAGACCCGACTTGATTTCGTCAACGTCCTTGAAATCCTTTGTAACCTTGCCAAGTGCGCTGCCACTCTTTTTGGGATTGGTTTCATTGACAAGGGTGATCTTTATGACGTAATATTTACCGTCATCGGAAAGCTTGCAGGTTGCAGACTTAACGTCCGCTGTTTTGAGGGTGCTTTTAACAAGTGATTTGCCGTCAAACTTGCCCTTGCTTACGGTTGAGCTGCTGCTGCCTTCGCCCAGGAAATCGCCTACAGCACCTCTGACAGCGCTGATTTTTGAAAGAGCGCCCATTTCAACGTTGCTGAGGGTTGTGACGGTTGATTTCTGATAGCCGGGCTTTGAATTTGAAGCGGCAACGGTTGCTTCGTTATAAAGTTTCACGATATCCGCCTTACTTGTGGGGGCAGTCACCGCTTTTTTGGTTGTTGTGGTGGGTTTTGCGGTTGTTGTCGGCTTTTTGGTGGTGGTTTCAGCCTTTGTTGTTGTAGGTTTTGCGGTGGTAGGCTCAGTTGTTGTGGGCTGAGTTGTTGACTCGGTTGTTGATTCCGTTGCAGGCTCAGCCGTTGTCTCTGCCTCGGTTGTTTCAGCCTCTGTTGCAGGGGCAGTTGTCACCTCTTCAACTGTTGTTGAGGGCGCTGCGGTTGTAGTTTCAGGTTCTTCATTTCCGCCGCACGCAACGAGAGATGCAACCATAACCAGCGCAGAAATAACGGCAATTATTTTTTTGAACATATTCATTTTACATACCTCCGATGTCTTATACGTTTAATATAACACAAGCAATCTGTTTTTTCCACATTATTTTATCTTTTGTGAAAATATTTATACTTGAATGTACCGACTCATTCTGCTATATTATTGCTGAGGTGAAAATACTAATGAAAACAAGAAAAAAATTGCTGATTGTATTTGTAATAATCATAGCTTTTCTCGCAGTTTCCGTCGGTGTTGGTTTCGGTGCAAAAAGAATAAGCTCCAATCTGACCCTTTCGGGACTTCTGGACACGGAATTTTGTCTCACGGCACACAGAGGATTTTCTTCAATCGCTCCCGAAAACACCGCACCTGCCCTTATTGAGGCAGGCAAGGCAGGCTATTATGCCGCAGAATTTGATATTATTCCCACAGCAGACGGCGTATGGGTGCTGATTCACGACGACACCGTTGACAGAACAATGGACGGCGAGGGCGAGGTTGAAAAGCTGACCTACGCACAGCTTAAGGAAATGAAAATTGACGCAGGCAAGGGCATTGAAAACTATCCCGACCTTAAGATTTCCACTCTTGAAGAGGCGATTGACATCTGCATTGAATACTCAATGCGTCCAATGATTGAAATCAAAGGCGGCAAGCCCGAGGATATGCAAAGCGTGCTTGACGTCATAAACGCAAAGGGCGTTAAGGACACCGCTATTATCATCGACTTCAATTCAGACAGAGTCAGCGCAATGAGAGCACTTGACGCAGACATTGAAATCTGGTTTCTGATGAACAAAATCACCGATGAAACAATGGAATTCGTCAAAGAAAACAATGCGGGAATCGGCTTCAATTTCGGAATTCCTCAGAATTATTTTTACATCAATCAGGCAAAGGCAGAGGGAATCACCCTTGCCTCCTGGACTGTTGATATCCCCTTTGTTGTTGACGTGCTTAATGCCGCAGGTGTTGATTACATCACCACAAACAAAATCACCCCATAAAAAATTGCCGTGTCGGTTGACACGGCTTTTTTCATTTGTTCAGTATATATTCGAGTAATGCCTCACAGCCCTCGCAGATGTTGCGTCGGGTTACGTCGAATTCCCCCGTATACCACGGGTCTGCAACGTCACCGCCTCTATCGGTGAATTCCATAAGCTTGTGAATCTTACCCTCGGGGTCATTGCCCAGAATTCTGTACATATTGCGGATATTCATTGAATCCATTCCCACAAAAAGGTCATATTTATCATAGTCACTTTTCTTAAGCTGTACGGCACGCTTGCCCTCACAGGAAATACCCATTGACAAAAGTTCTTCCCGTGCAGGCGGATAAACGGGATTGCCGATATCTCCCCATATTTCCTCTGTGCTTGTTGCGCTTGATGCAATCACAAAATCCTCTGCAATTCCCTTACGCCTGACGATATCTTTCATTATAAATTCAGCCATAGGGCTTCGGCAGATATTCCCGTGGCATACGAACATTATTCTTTTCATTTTGCTCTCCTTTTGGTTTATAGACCGATTTTATAATACATTTTATCTCCTTGTCAAGCACCGCCGAATGTGATACTATGATAACATAGCTTCCGAAAGAAGGTTTTATTATGAAAATGCAGGAAATTTTCTCCTCGGCAAAATGGCTCGGCCCCGAAAACTACGGCAACGATGAATTCTTTTTCATCAGAGGCAGATTCACCGTAAACGGTGTTAAGAATGCCACTCTCCGTGCAATCGGTCTGGGCTTTTTCCATTGTTATATAAATGGCGTCAGGGTGGGCAATGATTTCTTTCTCCCCTTAAGCACCGACTACGAAGCAAGAGAGAATTATCCCACAGGGGAAATTCTCAGCGGTCACCGCATTTACGTGCCCGAATATGATATCACCTCTCTGCTGAAAGACGGTGAAAACCTTATTGTTCTGCACTTTGGCGGCGGCTGGTATTCCTGCGAAGTGGAAAAAAGTATGTACGGCAAATCAAAGGCAATCTGGCGCATCTTCGGTGAGGACGAAAACGGCAGTTTTGACTTTGTTTCATCCGAAAAAGACAAGATTTCGCCCAGTTTTGTAAAGGATTATCACTTTACATACACAGAAACACAGGATTTGCGCTGCCACACGGTCAAGGCTCATTCTGCCGATTACGATGACGGCAACTGGGCAAACGCAAGCCCCGCAAAGCCTCTTGATACAGATTATCTTTTCACCGACTGTCCCCCCGACAGAGTTATCCGCACCGTTGAGCCGAAGGCAATCAAATCCGGCGACGGATACACGGTTTACGATTGCGGTCAGAATATCAGCGGTTATCCCGTGCTGAATCTGAAAGGCGCAGAGGGAGAAAAAATCAGCCTTGTCTGTTCCGAAGAAATTACCACTGATAACGAAATTGACCCCGAATTCATTCACGGTCAGAGGGAACATTACATATGCAACGGCGAAGAAATTCAGGCTCGTCCCCTTTTCACCTGGTACACTTTCCGATATTTTGCGGTTTACGGCAATGCAACTCCCGAAAGCGTTGAGGTCATCCATATGGATGCGAAAATTACCTCCGCTTTAAAATCGGACAACGAGCTTCTCAACTGGATTCACGATACATATATCAATACACAGCTTACGAATATGCACACGGGTCTTGCATCGGATTGCCCTCACCTTGAGCGCAGAGGCTACACGGGTGACGGTCAGCTTGCCTGCCACGCGGCAATGAATATTCTTGATGCAAAAAGCTTCTACCGCAAGTGGATCGGCGATATATGCGACTGTCAGGACAAAATCACGGGACACGTGCAGTACACCGCACCCTATATCCGTTCAGGCGGTGGCCCCGGCGGCTGGGGATGCGCCATTGTTGAAGTGCCATATCAGTATTATCTCCACTACGGTGACAAATCAGTGCTCGAAGAATGCTATCCCAATATGATGAGATATTTCGATTATCTTGAGTACCGCTCGGAAAACGACCTTGTTGTGACCGACAAAGAGGGTCAATGGTGCCTCGGTGATTGGTGCACACCCGTTTCAGTCGTTCTTCCTGCCCCCTATATCAACAACTATTTCTACGTGAAATCCCTTTACAGATGCATTGAAATCGCAAAAATTCTTGGCAAAACAGAGGATATAGCCGAGTTCGAAAGCCGCATTGAAAAGCGCAAAAAGGCAATTATGACCGCATATTTCAATAAATGGGACGGCAATTTCCTGGGCGGTCAGCAGGGCGCAAACGCCTTTGCCGTTGACATCGGTCTGGGTGACGAAAGAACCTATAATAATATGGTCAAGGATTACCGCAGACGAGGCGGATATGACACGGGAATTTTCGGCACAGACATACTCACACGAGTTCTTTTTGAGCGCGGCGACGGTCAGCTTGCGGCGGACCTGATTCTCTCGGAAACCGTTCATTCATTTGCAGAGATGCGCCGTCTCGGCGCAACAACGTTCTGGGAATACTGGCCCCAATCACTCCGCGACCGTTCCCACGACCATCCTATGTTCGGTGCAGTTACGGCTTATCTTTACGATTATCTTCTTGGCATCCGAGCAAAAGACGGCTGTGCAGGCTATTCGGAAATAGTTATTGCGCCCGTGCTTGTTGATAATATCAACGAAATCGAGGGTCACAGAACGCTCAACTCGGGCAAGGTTGCGGTTGAGTATAAAAAGAAGGGCGATTCCGTTGCCTTTGACATCGAAATCCCCGAAAATCAGCCTTCAGAGTTCATCTTTGACGGCAAAACCTATCCCCTCTCCGCAGGCAAAAATCATTTTGAAATTTAACAACGGTTTATTCTCACGGGTCTGTCATTACGGCAGACCCGTTTTTTTGCATAAAAATCGCCATTGCAAATTGTGCAAATCACAGAAATTTTAAAAATACGAAAATTTTTGCGTAACATTTCCGCTTTTTCGTCATTTATATATAGAAACATTTTTAAGGGAAAAATTTCTGAAAAGAAATTGCGGAAAGGCGGCGAGTCCGATGGGCTGATTAAAAAGGTTACAAATTATGTCAAACGGTAACAAAACTGTAATTTGACATAGGTAACCAAGGAATGTTAAGATAGAGGAGGAAAAGGAATTTGACAAAAAATATTTTCACGGCATTGACAGCGCTGACTTTATGCTTTGTCCTCATTTTCAGCAGCACGACTATCCCTGCATCGGCATATGACCAACCCAACGATACTGTCGAAAGCATTTCAATTCGCGCGCAAAGCGGTGTGCTTGAGGGCGAAACCTTGCAGATGCAGGCAAACATTGAATCAAGCAGCACATTTTTCGACAGCGTTGAATGGAGTTCAAGCAATCCGCAGGCAATTTCCTGCACAAAAGACGGAATAATAGAGGGTCTTATTGCAGGAAAAAGCGCAACAATAACCTGCAAGGCAAAATATGGCTCGGCAAAAGACAGCATAACGGTTTATTGCGTTGAAAAAATATCTCAAGAAGTTAAAAGCGGTTTTAATAATAACTTTACGTTTGTTTATTCAAGTCCAGGTAACTTATTTGTTGAAAACTACATTAAGGATCTTTGCTTTGATTTTACAACTATCAAAAACCCATTTTTTCAAGTGATTTACAATATTTTTTATGTGTTCAATGTTATGTCATCTGTCAATTCTATTCTTATAAACAAAATAACCGTCTGCGGAAAAAGCGGCAGTTATGCTTACATAAGATACGGAGAAAATAATTTACTTGACGGATTTGTTAAAAATTCAAGCCTAAAAAACACGGGAAATGCATTTCTGACCCTTTCAACAAATGATATGGATGTCTGGGCAAACGGAATAGCATATGATCACCGCAAGCTGACTACAAAATACAAAGGTGATATCGAATGGATATATGATGAAGACAGCGACTACTTTGAATTTGACGAAACAACGGGTCAGGTTAAAGGCAAAGTTCCGGGCAAAAATGTAACAATAACTGCAAAAGCTGACGGAGAAACCGCCACCTGCACAATACACCTGCTGTATAAATGGCCACAAGCATGGACGGGCAAAACCAACAGAAACACAAACATATATTATGCTGTTGGTAACAGCTACAACAAAGGTTCAACCTCTCTGCCTACGGGAACGGAATTTGTGGTAGAGGGTGACTGCGGAACGAGCAACGGATGGGCTTACGGGTATTGCGAAATCAACGGCGAAAATTGTTGGGGATATATACCCATTTCCCACATTTCAACCAAAGGCACCGTTTCGCAGTATAACAGCATGAATTTTCGTTGGCCTGTTAATGATATAAACATCCAAAAAATTAGCTCTCCGTTTGGTCCTCGAAGCTCAAATAATGGTGGTAATCACAAAGGCTTTGATATCGTTTCGGATGTTTCAGGTGAGATCGAAGGCAAACCGGTTGTTGCATCATATAACGGAACAATCACGAAAATATATGTGGATAATAACAAAGAGACTTCACATGGAAATGCAATTGTAGTAGCAACCGATAAAACCGATCCGATTAGCGGTAAAAAATTAACAGTTATTTATATGCATTTATACCGTTGGGATACAAATTCATCGGGAAATATAGTGGTTAACGGCAAAGTGCTCAAAGAAGGTGATCCTGTAACAAAGGAACAGATAATAGGATCTGCCGGCAATACAGGAAAAAATACATCTGGAGCACATCTTCATTATGAAGTTAATAACCAAAACGCCGCAATAAGATCCGGTAGCAACAATCCGTTTACGGAAACAATCAATCCAATTTATTTTTATATGAGTATGGATGAAAGCATTACTAAAAGCGACAGTTGCGAAGCTGCTTCTAACGGAAATGGATTCTATTGGTACGGCGAAAATAAGTGAAAGGAGATTCTTTATGAAAAAGTTAAATACAATCATATTGATATTTTTTATTGTATTGTCCTTTGCAGCTTGTACAAACGGAAATCAACAAGAAACAACAACAGTAGCAGAAAACAAACAATCTGCATCTGTTGATGAAACTATTTATGCAGATATAGATTCCAAAAACGAATCTGATAATCTCAAAGAAACAGAGGCTTCGTATTCCGGTGGTGGTGAACTAACTCTGCAAAAATACCGCTCAATTTATTATTCTATACCTTCTCCGTTTTGGGATATTGTCGATGAAAACAGCAGACAAGATATATATGGAGAATATTGGGAACAACCATACAGTCAAATAAATACAATGCGTATGAAGATTTTTGTTGAAGAGTATAATGTTCCTCGAGAAAAATTTGATGCCGCAAATGCAGAATGGGCAAGAATTGTTAAAGAAAGATTATACGGTACTCCCGTAATCAATCCGCAAGACTTTGTAAATCAAGAATTTAACGAAGTATACAATGCGGATATAATTTACACATTCGACGATGAAATAATCAATGAATATTATTTGAGCCACGATTATCCTTATTGCTATGAAAGTGAGTACGAAAAAGCGGTTGAGGATGGGATTTATAACACACAGACAACAAAAATAATTGATTTGGCAAATCTGAAAAATGAACTTTTACTGTTTAATCAATTAAAAGAACAAAAAAACCGTTCACTTAATAACTCGGTTTCAAGCGAATCTGTCGAAAATTCCGAGGTAATAGAGCCTGCAGTAGCAGACTCAACCCAAGCCACAATCCCTGAAGAAACAGAAATAACCGAATAAACAAACCTTACAGCAAAAAGCCCCGTACCGATCGGTACGGGGTATCATTTTACTTCTTGAGTCTTATCACGTTCCAGCTGAAGGGTTTCAGTTCGGCGGTGAGGATTGAGCCGTCAAGGGTGGGCACGGGGTTATTGTGAGGCTTCACGTTAACCGCATCAAAGGTGTTTTCCTCTTTCTTATCGTGACCGTCCATTGAAATGAACTCAACGGGCTTGTAGCCTGCAAAATCCATAAGATTGACGTCAAGCACAACGCTCTCATCAAGGCTCTTGTTGACGCAGAAAATCGTCATTTCCTCGTTTTCCTCGTCATAGGTTGCGATTGATTCAAGATAAGGCACGTCTGTGAAATCCTTACTGTCATACTTGGGGCAATCAATGAGAGGCAGAAGCGCACTTCCTCTGCCGTAGTTTGAAAGATGCATAAAGGGGAAGAATATTGTCTGCTCAAACACTCCGCCGCCCGTCTGAGTGAAGATGGGAGCAATAACGTTGACAAGCTGTGCAAGGCAGGCAATCTTGATTCTGTCGCAATGGCGGAGCAGAGTTATGAGCAATGCACCCACAAGCAGAGCATCCTCAAAGTTATAGATATCCTCAAGCTGAGGCGGTGCAATGCTCCATTTTTCATAGGGTCTGTTGTTTGAATGATACCACACGTTCCACTCATCAAACGAAAGGTTGATTGTTTTCTTTGAGCGTTTCTTTGCCTTAACGTAGTCGCAGATGCAGATCACGGAATAGATGAAATCGTCAAATTCAAGGGTTCTCGCAAGGAAGTTTGCCGCGTCATCCTCGTGGTTGCCGTAATACTGATGGAGAGAAACGTAATCAATGCTGTCATAAGCAATATCAAGAGTTTCCGCTTCCCACGAGCCGAAAGTGGACATATTTCTGCTTGACGAGCCGCAAAGCACGGTTTCAATCGTGGGGTCTGTCCATTTCATCAGCTTTGATGCTTCAAGGGCGGTTCTGCCGTATTCAAAGGCGGTTTTTGCACCCATCTGCCAGCCACCGTCCATTTCGTTGCCGAGGCACCAGAGCTTGATGTTATGAGGCTCTTCATAGCCGTGGCTTCTGCGCAGGTCTGACCAATATGAGCCTGATTTATGGTTGCAGTATTCAACAAGATTGCGTGCGGCATCGGGGCCTCTTGTACCCAGATTCACCGCCATCATGCACTCCGCATTTGCCTTTTTGCACCAGTCAACAAATTCGTTTGTGCCGAAATAATTAGGCTCTGTTGTACCCCATGCAAGTTCAAGACGCTTGGGTCTTTTTTCAACGGGACCAACACCGTCCTCCCAGTTATAACCCGAAACAAAGTTGCCTCCGGGATAACGGACGATAGGAACGTTCAGCTTTCTGACAAGGTCAATAACGTCACGGCGCAGACCGTTTTCATCCGCTGTGGGATGGCCCGGCTCATAGATTCCGCCGTAAACAGCTCTGCCCAGATGCTCGATGAATGAGCCGTAGATTCGCTTGTCAATATCGCCTATTCTGAATTCTTTTGCAAGTGTAATTTTAGCTTTCATAGTAACTCCTTAAAACGGATTGATTAATCTGTCAAATGAAATGGGATTATAGCCGAGACCAAAATACTTGAACACCCAGATAATGGGGTTAACTCTGAAAAATACAAGGTCAACAACTGTTACAAACGCACGAAGGAACCAAGGCAGGTCATAAACCTTTTCAACCTCTACGGGCGCAAACTCCTCACCCTCAACGTTAAGAACGAAAGGCTGTGAATAGCAGATACCGTTATCGCCCGTGATGTAGAATCTGACGTAAAGATAAGGCTCTGCAAGGAAATTGTCGGAGTGCAGGTCAAGAGTTGCCTTTCCGCTTGTGACGTTGCTCTCACGCAGGATAACGTTGCCGTCTGAAACCCAGGTGATTTCATCAAAGTTCGTGCCTTCGATTGTGATTGTGTCATTCTCCTGATCAACGGTAACTCTTGTTACCATAGGAGTGTTATCGAGAAGATAGCTCTTTGTGTCATAAACACTCTGCTCGTCAAAGCCGGGCATTTCGGGCATTCCGTTAATCTCCACACCGTTTGAATAGTGTGAAATCGAGAAGAATTCGCCGTTTTCAAGGCAGGAACGGAAAGCGTCGTTGTTAAGCTCGGGCATAAGCGACATTGTGTAAGCATCGTTGACCGCATTCATATTGTGTGAATCGGAAAAGCTGAAGCTCCAGGGTACAACACCGTTGGGAATGGTCTTCTGAAGAACCTGATCATAAAGGATTCTGTCGCAACGGGTGTGAGCATCGGTTGCGCTGTTGATGCCCATACCGAGGCTTGAGCCTTCGTTATCAAGGAAAAGACGGGCAAACTTTGTTGCATAGTAATCGTCAACGGGCTTGCCAACGTATTTTTCGCTGTCCTTGTCGATATAAACATACTCGCCGACGTGAGAAAGCATTGAAATTCCGCCTGCTTCCTTAACGCCCTTTGAGGGGGTTTCGTAGTCGCCGAAAACGCCTGCAAGACCCTGACCGTATTCGGCAAAGTAGCCTGTCAGATGGCAGTCTGCAAAGGGAGTTGCCATATTAAGCTCATTGCCCAGAGGCACGTCAAGCATACCGTTTGAGTGAGTTCTTGTTTCCGACTCTGCGGTACCCAACGTGTATGCGTAATATTCTTCGTCCGAAAGAGGCTCGATAGGTGCGTTCTTTGTGCGCTCTTTCTTTATGTATCTCATCAGAGGCACAACTTCAGGGGCAACGTTCCAGCCTCGGTTGAGGGTGCCGTGGTCGGTGAGAGCAACGATATCATAGTTGAGGTCATAGTGTGCCTTGACGAATTCCTTGATTGTCAGGTAGCCGTCGCTGGCGGTTGTGTGGCAATGAAGCTGGGTTTTGTAGGCTTCCCACTCATCCCAGTCAACTCTCCCGTACGGGTCGTCTATAATATAATTTTTCTCTGTTGTTTCGCCTGCGGATGCCGACACACCTGCAACGGGAATAATCATAAGCACAGCAAGCAGGAGTGCGGTAAATTTTTTGAACATAAAAACCCTCCTCTTTGTATGTGAGTAAATTTTATCACTTTAACACGCAAAAGTCAAAGGCTGAAAACGATTTTGGATGTTTACACGAAAACTTATACATATTATTGTATAAAATGACAATATTGAGTATTTCCCCTGTTTGTATTATAATTAAATGGATATCTTCCAAAAGGAGAAATAATATGAAATTTGCGATTATTCAGGCTCTCAAAAAGGCATTTGCCGTTATACTTTCGGGTATTCTGACCCTGACAGGCGGAATCTTCACAGACAAGGAGCCTGCCGTTGAAAGACCCGAGGCAAACACCGTTACCGCCTACGATACGGAAACGGCAGACTACTCTCTGACAATTGACGTTGATGATGAAATCCACGATATCAGCGACCTGCTTTTCGGTATTTTCTTTGAGGACATCAACTTTGCGGCTGACGGCGGACTTTATGCCGAAATGATTGTCAACCGTTCATTTGAATACACGGAGCTTGCTGTCAATGATGCGCTCTACGGCTGGAATACCGTAAACGGTGCAAAGGCTGAGGTCAAAACAAGCAGAAGCCGCCTTAACGAAAACAATCCCAACTACCTCGTACTGACAAACGGCGGTGATGCCCCTGCAGGCATTGAAAACGTTGGTTTCCTTGACGGAATGTCAATCGAAAGCGGCAAAAATTATAATTTCTCCGTCTATGCAAAAACCGTTGACGGCTACACGGGTAAGCTTTACGTTCAGCTTTGCTCAAACGGCAACGTTGCGGGAGAGAGCGTTATTGAAAAAATAAGCCCCGACTGGCAGAAATATACCCTCACCCTTAACTGCACCGCAACGGACTTTGAAAACGCAACTCTCCGCGTGATGACAGACAAAGGTGCAGTTATGCTTGATATGATTTCTCTTTTCCCCGAGGACACTTTCAAAGGCAGAGAAAACGGAATGAGAAAAGACCTTGGCGAAATGCTTGAGGCACTCGAGCCCAAATTCCTCCGTTTCCCCGGCGGATGTATCATCGAGGGCTACGATTACGAATCCGCATTCAACTGGAAGGACTCAATCGCAACGGGAAGCAACGGTTTACCCCTTGAATTTGACGGCGGCTACGGTGATATCGCTGCCAGAAAGCAAGGTACAAACCTCTGGACAAACATTGCCGCAACCGATGACCCCTACCCCTGTTTTATGACCTACGGTCTCGGTTTCTATGAATATTTTCAGCTTGCCGAAGATATCGGTGCAATCGGTGTACCCGTTATCAACTGCGGAATTTACTGCCAGATGCGAGGCAAGGGCGGAGTTGATATGAACTCCGATGAATTCAGACAGTACGTTCAGGATATGCACGACCTCATCGAATTCTGCAGAGGCGATGAATCAACAGTCTGGGGCAAAGTAAGAGTATCTCTCGGTCACCCCCAGCCTTTTGAGCTGAAATATATCTGCATCGGCAACGAGCAGGAGGGCGAGGTCTATTTTGAAAGATATCAGGTTTTCCTTGAATCATTCAACGAGGCAAAGGCGAACAATCCCGAGCTTTATAAAGGAATTGAGCTGATATATTCATCAGGCACGTCCGACGGCACCCACGGCGACAATTATCTCAAATCCTACGAATACGCAAAAGAACAGCTTGGTGATTCCGACAATGCCGCTGATTTTGCCGCCGCAACCGATCATCACTACTACAACGAGCCTGAATGGTTCTTCAAAAACACGGATTATTATGACAAAAAGAATTACTCACGCACCGTTGACAATATGACGGATACCCTCTACGGCGGCGGTCTGCAGGTTTTCCTTGGCGAATATGCGGCAAGGTCAAACAACCTCAAGGCGGCTCTTGCTGAAGCGGCATATATGACGGGTCTTGAGCGCAACGGTGATATTGTACGAATGGCGGCTTACGCTCCCCTTTTCGGCAATCTTACGGCAACTCATTGGTCACCCGACCTTATCTGGTTCAATAATCATCAGGTAACGGGCTCAATCAGCTACTATATGCAGAAGATTTTCTCGGTTAATCAAGGCACAAAGCTTCTCAGCTCTACCCTTGACGGTGCAAAGATTGAGCAGAAACCCCTGACGGGCAGGGTCGGTGTAGGTACGTGGTACACCTCCGCCGAATTTGACAATATAAAAGTCGTTTCAAACGAAACGGGCAAAACTCTCGGCTCGGATAAATTCTCCCTTCCCCTCAACTTCTGGTGGAATTGGGACAACGTTTCCGAAAGCAAAGACTACAAGATTCAGAACGGCAAGCTTGTTCAGACAAACACATGGATGCCCTACACAGAAACGGGCAAGGTTGCATATTTCGGCGACACAGACTGGACAAACTACACCTACACCCTTGAGGCTACAAAGCTTGAAGGTGAAGAAGGCTTCATAATTCCATTTGCGGTTGATAACACGCAGAACTGCTATTTCTGGAACATCGGCGGTTGGGGCAACACGGTTTCCTGCCTGCAGATGATTGAAAACGGTGTAAAATCAAAAATGATGGGTACTGTCAGACCCTGTGTAATCGAAACAGGTAAAACCTATGAAATAAAAATTGTTGTTGAAGGTACATACGTTGAGTGTTACCTTGACGGTGAACTTTACGCTCAGCACGATTTTGCATCCGAAGCAGAAGCAGAGGCTTACCACGTTGTCAGCACAGACGAAAGCGGCGATATCATCATCAAGATTGTCAACGTCACGGATTCATCAAGGGTTGTTGCCGTTGACACAAACGCTGACGTCAAGCCATCCGCAACCGTGCATCAGGTTGCAGGCGACAGCCTTGCCAATGACAATATTCTCGGCGCAAAGGAAGATTGCATAATGAAAGAATTCACGGTTAACGGCTTTTCGGCTGATTTCAATTACACCGTGCCTGCTTACTCCGTAACCTGCATAAGGCTTGAAAGGAAGTGAATTATGAGTAAAATCCTCGGCTCCTGGAGTGGGATGAGAAAATACCTTGAGCAGGAAATGACGGCGGATTCAATGAAAGGCAGAGTTCAGTATTCCTGCACATCATATCCCAATATGGACGATAAAAAAATATTTGAAATCCGCATTGACGGAAAAACATTCAAACGTTTTTCGTGGGAAACCGTTGCATTCAGAAACAAAGGAACAGATAAGCAGGATGCCTGGCGCAATTTCTGGCAGGAAAAATACTCTGTTCCCGTTGAAGAAAAGACGGAATATGACGATGAGGATTTCTGCGAGGCTCTTGAATTATACAGAGAATTGCCGATTGAAAACTCAATTTGCCACACAAACCCTTTAGTCAGGATGTTTGCCGTACTTGACAGAAGAATCGGAAAAAGAACACTTAAAAAGCTTAAATCCGAAATTGATTTGCAACCTGAATGGCTCAGGTCTGTTTACACTTTAAGATTGAGTGCAGAAAAACTGATTTAACGGAGAATGTTATGAATTGGAACGGATTTGAACGTCACGAATTTACATTTGACTCTCACGGTGCAACCGTTGTTATCCCACATATCAGAACGAAAAAACCCGTGCTTGCGGTTAAAACGGAATATTGGAACGCCTTCCCCGAGGTTGAAATTGAACTTCTGAAAAAAGGCTTTTACCTCTGCTTTATTGAAAACGATAACCGTTGGGGCGCGGATGCCGACCTTGACCGCAAAGCGGAATTTGTAAAGTTTGTTATTGACAAATATTCGCTTTCGCCAAAGTGCGTACCCGTGGGCTTAAGCTGCGGCGGACTTATCGCAATCAAGTTTGCGGCAAAATTCCCCGAACTATGCTCCTGCATTTACGTTGACGCACCCGTGCTCAACTATATGAGCTGCCCCTGCGGCTTCGGCACCGGCAACGCCTGCTGTGAGGATTTCCCCGAAATTTTCGATTCTCTGGGTCTGAAAAATGTTTCGGAACTGATTTGCTACACGGAAATGCCCATGCACAAGCTTCCTGCACTTGTTGAAAACAGAATTCCTGCCGTGATTGTTGCAGGCGGAGCAGATAAAACCGTACCCTATGAGGAAAACGGTATACTTCTCGAGAGGGCATACAAGGCAAACAGCATTGACCTTGAGGTTTACATAAAACCCGATTGCGCCCATCATCCGCACGGACTTGATGACCCCAAGCCGATTGTCGATTTTATAATCACCCACAGTTGACTTGCCGCGGCTTGTCTGATATAATGAAACTGATATGTAACTGCCACCGGGTAGAAGAATGCAAGGCATTCGCCGATGTATCGTTAGGTCTTTGAAGATACATCTGCGGATGCTTTTTGTTTGGAGGATATATGAAATACTTTTCAAAATTTGAAATCGGTCTGTGGTGCTCATCCGTGGGGCTGATTCTGATTTCATTTTTTATCTTTGACAAAACCAACTATCTCACCCTTGCCGCCTCGCTTATCGGCGTAACCTCCCTGATTTTCGCCGCAAAGGGCAACCCGATTTCGCAGGCGCTGATGATAGTTTTCAGCATCCTTTACGGAATCATTTCCTACACATTTAACTATTACGGTGAAATGATAACCTATCTGGGAATGACGGGGCCCATGGCGTTATTCGCCCTTATATCCTGGCTGAGGAATCCCTATAAAGGCAGAAAATCGGAAGTCAGAGTAAATAAAATCAGCAGAAAAGAAATAATTTTTATGCTTATTCTCACCGCCGCCGTTACCGTTATTTTCTGTTTCATTCTTGATTATTTCGGCACCGCAAATATGATACCGAGCACCCTTTCCGTCACAACAAGCTTCATTGCCGTTTATCTCACATTCAGGCGCAGTGCATATTACGCCCTTGCCTATGCCGCAAACGATGCCGTGCTGATTATTCTGTGGATTCTTGCCGCAATAACCGATATTTCATATATTTCCGTCATCATATGCTTCGTTGTTTTTCTTATCAATGACCTTTACGGCTTTATAAGCTGGAAAAAAATGTCCGCAAGGCAAAATAAGGGTTGATATATTCACGTTTATTTGATATTATGAAAACATAAATTAAGCAAAGGATTGTGTTACTATGGCAAAAATAATCGGTGCAAACATTCCGAATATCCCCTGGCAGGATAAACCCGAAGGATACAAATATCCCGTATGGCGTTACAGCAACAACCCCGTTATCACCCGTGATAACCTTTATATGGCAAACAGCATCTTCAACTCCGCAGTTGTGCCTTACGGCGACGGCTTTGCAGGCGTTTTCCGCGTTGACGTTATGAGCCGCGACCATACTCTTGTTGTCGGCTACAGCAAGGACGCTATCCATTGGGACCTTGAAGAAAAAGTTATATTCAGAGGCTATGACCCCAGACTCTGCGAAATCGACGGCAAGTATTACCTCTCATGGGTTAACCTCACTCCCTACGGCACAACAATCGGTATTGCATACACAACCGATTTCAAAGAGTGGACTCAACTTGAGGATGCTTGCTACCCCGTTGCCCGTAACGGCGTGCTTTTCCCCAGAAAGGTCAATGACGAATTCCTGCTCCTCATCCGTCCCTGCGACAGAGGTCACACCCCCTACGGCGACATCTTCCTCAGCCACAGCAAGGACCTCACCTACTGGGGCAAACACAGATTCGTTATGAAGCCCGTCAAGAACTGGGAAATGACAAAGGTCGGCGCAGGTCCCACTCCCATCGAAACCGACGAAGGCTGGCTTATGTTCTACCACGGTGTTCTCACAAGCTGCAACGGCTTCACCTACGCAATGGGTGCCGCAATTCTCGACAAGGACGAGCCCTGGAAGGTTCTCCACAGAGCCGACTGCTTCCTCCTCGCTCCCCACGAACTCTATGAATGTGTCGGCGACGTTCCCAACGTTGTTTTCCCCTGTGCCGCACTTGCCGACGCAGAAACAGGCAGAATCGCAATCTACTACGGTGCTGCAGACACAAGCGTTGCAATGGCGTTCACAACAGTTGACGAGACCATCGATTTCATCAAAAAGAACGATCTCATAAAGTAAAATTAAATCTCCGTTTTAGACAAATCAAAAGGGCGGTTTTTGTGCAAAATTCCGCCCTTTTTTGTTTTTTTGCAAAAATTTTTTGTAAATTAAAAGTGAGCATTTGCTATGAAAAAACGAGGAAAAACGAGAAAAAACGAGCTTGTGAAATGTAAATTAAAAAATTCAAAAAAACCTATTGACAAGTCCAGCTCCTTATGATAATATATGCAGGCACGAAAAAATTAATTTGGAGGAAATGTTATGTCTACTTATATGCCTAAAGCGGGCGACATCACCCGTAAGTGGTATGTGATTGATGCAGCAGGCAAGCCCATGGGCAAGGTTGCTGTTGAAGCTGCAAAGCTTCTCAGAGGTAAGCACAAGGCTATGTTCACACCTAACGCTGACTGTGGCGATCACGTAATCATCATCAACGCAGAAAAAGCAGTTCTCACAGGCAAGAAGCTTGACCAGAAGATGTACTATCATCATTCAGGTTACATCGGTCATCTCAAAGAGGTTAAGTACAGCACTCTTATGAAGACAAGACCTGATTTCGCAATGACACTCGCTGTTAAGGGTATGATCCCCGATACAGTTATCGGCCGCAAGGCTCTCACCAGACTTCGCGTAGTTAAGGGCGCAGACCATGCTCATGCAGCTCAGAAGCCCGAAGCTTGGGAATTTTAAGAAAGGGAGGCTATAAATAATGTACGAATCAAATCCTTATTTCTACGGCACAGGCCGCAGAAAGAGCTCAGTAGCACGAGTTCGTGTATATGCAGGCACAGGCAAGATCATCATCAACGACAGAGAAATCGATGATTACTTTGGTCTTGAAACACTTAAGCTCATCGTTCGTCAGCCTCTCGCTCTCACAGACACAGCTGAGAAGTTTGACATCATCTGCCGCGTAGGCGGTGGCGGTGTAACAGGCCAGGCAGGTGCTATCCGTCACGGTATCGCACGTGCACTTCTTCAGTACGGCGAAAACCTTCGTCCCGCCCTCAAGAAGGCAGGTTTCCTTACCAGAGACCCCAGAATGAAGGAAAGAAAGAAGTACGGTCTCAAAGGCGCTCGTCGTGCTCCCCAGTTCTCAAAGAGATAATTTTTCCCGAATGGGGATTATCGAAAACCCTTGGAATCACCCGATTCCAAGGGTTCTTTTTTTGGAATAATCTCAAAATCTCAAATGTCAATAATTAAGAAAAAACCACAGATTCGGCGGTTAAACCGAATCTGTGGTTTTATTTATTAATCGGGATACGTAACCTTTCTGCCCGTAAAGAGTTCAACCGCT
>JAZQTC010000010.1:0-122946 GCA_045630405.1 Acutalibacteraceae bacterium | reverse complement strand
AACCCCATGCGAATCAGTGCCGTTAAAAAGGATATCGCTCGTATAAAGACTGTACAGAGAGATATTGAACTCCACGGCACTAAGGCGTAAGGAAAGGGAGGTTAAATCAAATGGAAAGAAACCTCAGAAAGACCCGCGTTGGTATCGTTACCAGCGACAAGATGGATAAGACCGTAGTTGTTTCAGTTAAGGACAAGGTCAGACATCCTCTCTATAAGAAGATCATCAACAACACTTACAAGCTTAAGGCACACGATGAAACAAATATGTGCGGCATGGGCGACAGAGTGCTTGTTATGGAAACCCGTCCCCTGTCAAAGGACAAGAGATGGCGTGTAGTTGAAATCATTGAGAAGGCTAAATAATTTAGCCGTAGTGTAAGGAGGAAAACACTGTGATACAGCAGCAGAGTTACCTCAAGGTTGCCGACAACACCGGCGCAAAGGAGCTTATGTGCATCCGTGTGCTCGGCGGTTCAGGCAGGAGGTATGCCAATATTGGCGACGTCGTTGTTGCTTCTGTTAAAAAGGCAACACCCGGTGGCGTAGTAAAAAAAGGCGATGTTGTAAAAGCGGTAGTAGTACGCACCGCAAGCGGCCTTCGCCGTGACGACGGAACTTACATTCGCTTCGATGAGAATGCAGCCGTCATCATTAAGGAAGACAAAAACCCCAAGGGCACCCGTATCTTTGGACCGGTTGCCAGAGAGCTTCGTGAGAAGGAATACACAAAGATCCTTTCACTCGCTCCCGAAGTACTTTAATCGGAGGTGCAATGATGAATAAGCTTCATATCAAAAAAGGCGATGAAGTCGTTGTTATCAATGGTAAGTACAGAGGCACAAGAGGCAAGGTTGTAGAAGCCAGCCCCTCAGAAGGCAAAGTTATCGTTGAAGGCGTTAACATCGTTACAAAGCACGTTAAGCCCCGCAAGATGGGTGAGCCCGGCGGCCTTATCAAGGCTGAGAGCGCACTCTACGCTGACAAGGTTCAGCTTATCTGCCCCAAGTGCGGCAGACCCACAAGAACCGGTCACAAGATCAATTCCAAAGGCAAGAAAGTTCGCACCTGTAAGAAGAGCGACTGCCTTGCAGAGTTTGAATAATAAGGGAGGACATAACAAATGGCAGCAAGATTAAAAGAAATGTATGTCAAAGATGTTGCACCTGCTCTTATGAAGAAATTCGAGTATAAGAGTGTTATGCAGATCCCGAAGCTTGAGAAGATTGTTATCAACGTTTCCAGCGGCGAAGCAATCACAAACTCAAAGTCAATTGATGCAATCGTTTCAGACCTTAAGCAGATCACAGGTCAGACACCTGTTAAGTGCAAGGCTAAGAAGTCAGTTGCTAACTTCAAGCTCCGTGAAGGCATGGTTATCGGTGCAAAGGTCACACTCAGAGGCGACAGAATGTATGAGTTCCTTGACAGACTCTTCAACCTCGCTCTCCCCAGAGTTCGTGACTTCAGAGGTATCAACCCCAACTCATTCGATGGCAGAGGCAACTACAATATGGGTATCAAAGAACAGCTCATATTCCCTGAAATCGACTATGATAAGATTGACAAGGTAAGAGGTATGGACATCTGCTTTGTCACAACAGCAAATAATGACGAAGAGGCTCGTGAGCTCCTTGCTCTTATGGGCGCTCCGTTCTCAAGATAAGGAGGGAAAACCGTGGCAAAGACATCAATGAAAGTTAAGCAGGCTCGCCCTGCAAAGTACAGCACAAGAGCGTACAACAGATGTAAGATCTGCGGAAGACCCCATGCTTATCTTCGCAAGTACGGCGTATGCCGTATCTGCTTCAGAGAGCTGGCTCACGCAGGACAGATCCCCGGCGTTAAGAAAGCAAGTTGGTAATTGAGCAATTGCAAAGGAGGTAAACAGTATGCAGATTACTGATTCCATCGCTGATATGCTCACCCGTATCCGCAATGCGAATGCGGCTAAGCACGACACAGTGAAGGTTCCCGCATCTAACATGAAGAAGGCGATTGCTCAGATTCTTCTTGATGAGGGATATATTAAAGGATTCAAAGTTGAGGACGACGGTAAGCAGGGCATGATTGAAATCGCTCTTAAGTACGGTCCCAATAAGTCTCAGGTAATCACCGGCCTTCGCAGAGTTTCAAAGCCCGGTCTGAGAATTTACACAAATTGTGAGGATATGCCCAGAGTTATGAAGGGCATCGGCATTGCCATCCTCTCAACATCAAAAGGCATTATGACTGACAAGGACGCACGCAAGGCCAACGTTGGCGGCGAAGTTCTTGCATTTATCTGGTAAGGAGGTGCCGTAAATGTCACGTATAGGTAAGAAACCTATTGAAATTCCCGCAGGTGTGGAAGTGAAGCTTGACGGCACAACAATTACCGTTAAAGGCCCCAAGGGCACTCTCACAAGAGAGCTTCATCCCAATATCACAGTTGAAATTGAAGGCAACGTTATCAACGTAAGCCGTCCCAATGACAACAAAGAAAACAGATCACTTCATGGTCTTACAAGAACACTTATCAGCAACATGGTTATCGGCGTAAACGAAACCTTCAAGAAGGAACTTGAGGTTAACGGCGTTGGTTACCGTTGCGAAGTTAAGGGTCAGGTACTTACCCTCAAGATCGGTTATTCACACGACGTTGTAATGACTGCTCCCGAAGGTATCACAGTAGAAGTTCCTAACCCCAATAAGGTCGTTATTTCAGGCCCCGACAAGCAGAAGGTCGGACAGTTTGCCGCTAACGTTCGTGAAAAGAGACCTCCCGAACCCTACAAGGGCAAGGGCATCAAGTATGTTGACGAACACATCCGCCGCAAGGAAGGCAAGGCCGGTAAGGGCGGTAAGTAAGCAACTGCGGTTTAAACCGCAGGCTGCTTAAGTCTAATTAAGGAGTGAAAAATTATGGTTAACAGACCGGACAGCAATAAGGCCAGACAGACTCGCCACAAGAGAGTCCGTGCCAAGATTTCAGGCACTGCTGAATGTCCTCGCCTTAATGTATTCCGCTCCCTCCAGAATATCTACGCTCAGTTAATAGACGACGTTAAGGGTGAAACCCTTGTGTCCGCATCAACTGTTGAGAAGGATTTCGTGGAATACGGCGGAAATAAGTCTGCAGCTCACAAAGTGGGCGAATTATTGGCAAAGCGTGCCGCTGAAAAAGGTATCGAAAACTGCGTTTTCGACCGTGGCGGCTATATCTATCACGGCCGTGTTAAGGAACTGGCCGACGGCGCCCGCGAGGGTGGCCTCAAGTTCTAAGAAGGGGAGGAATACTTTTGGCTAAGATTGATGCATCGGCATATGAGCTCACAGAGCGCGTAGTAGCCATTAACCGTGTTTCCAAAACCGTAAAGGGCGGTCGTATCTTTAAGTTTGCGGCTATCGTAGTAGTCGGCGACGGCAACGGCATTATCGGTTTCGGACTTGGCAAGACAGGCGAAGTTCCTGACGCAATCCGTAAGGGTATCGAAGACGCTAAGAAGAACCTCATGAAGGTTGCTCTTAAGGGTTCAACTATCCCTCACGAAATTATCGGTAAGTTCGGAGCAGGCGTTGTTCTTCTTAAGCCCGCTGCACCCGGTACCGGCGTTATCGCAGGTGGCCCCGTTCGTGCGGTTGTTGAAACAGTAGGTATCAAGGATATCCGTACAAAGGCTCTTCGTTCAAACAATCCTACTAACGTTGTAAGAGCTACAATTGACGGACTTTCAAAACTTCGCAATGTAGAAGAAGTTGCTGCTATCCGCGGCAAGTCTGCAAAAGAAATTTTAGGTTAAGGAGGGCGGATTAAAATGGCAGATATTCAGGTAAAGCTTGTTAAGAGCCTTATTGGAAGCACCAAGCCTCAGATCGCAACCGCCCATGCACTTGGTCTTCACAAAATCGGCGACGTTTCAGTTCAGCCGGACAACGCTGCTACTCAGGGCAAGGTAAGAAAGATTTCTCACCTTGTTGAGACCAGCGAGCAAGGAGGTGCAAACTAATGAAGTTGCACGATCTCTCACCCGCAGCAGGCTCAACAAAAGAGCGTAAGCGTATCGGTCGCGGCCCCGCATCAGGTCAGGGCAAGACAGCCGGTAAGGGTCATAAAGGTCAGAAGGCACGTGCAGGCAGAGGTATGCGTGCCGGCTTTGAAGGCGGTCAGATGCCCCTTCAGAGAAGAATCCCCAAGAGAGGATTCAACAACATCTTTGCAACAGAGATGGCAATAACAAACATTGCTACTCTTGATAAGTATTTCGATGACGGTGCAACCGTTACAATCGACGCTCTTATTGAGAAAGGCATTATCAAAAAGACTTTGGACGGCGTTAAGATTTTGGGTAATGGCGAAATTTCGAAGAAGCTCACCGTTCAGGCAAATGCTTTTTCAGATAGCGCAAAATCCAAGATCGAAGCTGCCGGAGGAAAGGCAGAGGTGATCTAACGTGCTTCAGACAATAGTTAATGCATGGAAAATCGCCGATCTGCGTAAGAAGCTTCTTTACACAGCTCTTATCGTTCTGATCTTCAGAATCGGTTCGGCTATTCCCGTTCCCTTCACTGCTATCGCTGAATCAGGCGTTCTCGGTGCAAGCGCAACAACGGGTAATACTTTCCTTAACTATCTGAACATGATGACAGGTGATGCGTTCAACTACGGAACAATTTTCGCAATGTCCATCACCCCCTACATCAACAGTTCAATTATCATGCAGCTGCTCGCAGTTGCAATTCCCGCCCTTGAAAGACTTCAGAAGGAAGGCGACGAAGGCCGCAAGAAGATTGCAGCTATCACTCGTTTCGTAACTATCGCTCTTGGTCTTCTCCAGAGTACAGCTTACTTCTTCTATCTCAGAAGCCAGGGCTACCTCACAAAGAGTGCCACAGGCGCAGAGTTCACCGGTTTCGCAGCATTTTTCCAGGCTCTGGTTATCATCCTTTGCTTCACAGCCGGTACTGCTCTTATCATGTGGCTCGGTGAAAGAATCAACGAAAACGGTGTTGGCAACGGTATTTCAATCATACTCTTTGCAGGTATCGTTTCAAGAATTCCTTCACTCATCTCTTCACTTCTCAGCCCCTCAACAGGTTATATCTCAAGAGGCGGTGCATACATCCCCTTCACACTTGTTATTACAGTAATCCTTGTTCTTATGATTGCTTTCATCGTGTGGATGGATAATGCAGAGAGAAGAATTCCCGTGCAGTATGCAAAGAGAGTTGTTGGCAGAAAGATGTACGGCGGCCAGAGCTCACATATGCCTATCAAGGTTAATATGTCAGGTGTTATGCCCGTTATCTTCGCTTCATCAATCCTTTCACTGCCCCCCACAATAAAGATGTTTATGAATCCCTCAACTGTTTCAGAGAACGAGTTCCTTGCAGGATTCTTCTCAATCTTTGAAATGGACCACTGGGTATACAGCATCATTTATTTCGTATTCATCATTGCTTTTGCATATTTCTATGCAAGCATTCAGTACAACCCCATTGAGATGTCAAAGAACATCCGTGACAACGGTGGCGCAATCCCCGGCATTCGTCCCGGCGAGCCCACATCAAGATACATCGGCAAGATTATCCACAGAATCACTCTTCTCGGTGCTCTTCTGTTGAGCGTTGTAGCTCTCCTGCCCATTATCTACTCACAGGTTGCCACATTCGTTCTTGAGAAGCTCGGCTATGCACAGGGCTTCACCGTTTCACTTGGCGGTACCTCAATCATCATTCTCGTTGGTGTTGCTCTTGAAACTGTTAAGCAGCTTGAGAGCCAGATGATGATGAGACACTACAAGGGCTTCCTTGATTAAGCCCTTACCGTAAATCAGAGGATTTACATCTAACGGAGGATTAGCATGATAGTGCTCAAAACAACAAAAGAGCTGGCCCTTATGAAAGAGGCCTGCGCTGTGGCTGCAGGAGCATTAAAGGCAGCGGGCGCGGCAGTTGAGCCGGGTATAACAACCGACGAAATCAACCGCATTGCCCATAACTTCATAATCAAAAGCGGTGCAATACCCACTTTTAAAGGTTATAACGGATATCCCGCTGCTACATGCATTTCCATAAACGATGAGGTCATTCACGGCATTCCGAGCAAGAGCCGAATTATCAAGGCAGGCGATATAGTCAGCATCGATGTCGGCGCAACCTTAAACGGCTATGTCGGCGACAATGCCGCCACTTTTGCGGCGGGTGATATCTCACCCGAAGCTCAGCGGCTGTGCGACACAACCCGCGAAAGCCTTTACGAAGGCATTAAGGCGGCTGTCGCAGGCGGGAGAATCGGCGATATAGGCTCAACAATCCAAAGGTATTGCGAGGAAAGAGGCTTTTCAGTGGTTCGTGAGTTCACGGGTCACGGAGTAGGAAAGCAGATGCACGAAGACCCCAGCGTACCAAATTTCGGCACACCCGGACGTGGTGTGCGCCTGCTCCCCGGCATGACAATTGCCATCGAACCCATGATCAATATGGGAGGCGCAGGTATCAGGCAGTTGCCTGACGGTTGGACTATTAAAACAAAGGACGGTTCACTCTCCGCCCACTTTGAGCATACGGTTGCCATCACTTCAGACGGTCCCGTGATTCTCACAAAGATATAAGGTGAGAGAAATGCTTGAAAAAGGATCGGTAGTAAAATCGTCGGCAGGCAGGGACAAGGGCAAGCTCCTTGCAGTAGTGAAGAGCGAGCAAAAGACAGTTCTCGTCTGTGACGGTAAGGAACGTCCCGTTGAAAGACCGAAAAGCAAAAATATTCGCCACGTTGAGCCGACGGGCGCTTCCCTCAGCGAAGCAGAAACGGCAACAAACAGAGCTTTGAAAAAGGCTTTAGGGCGATTAAATGCAGAAATTAACGGCAACACTTAGGAGGTTACTATGTCTAAGCAAGACATGATCGAGATTGAAGGTACGGTAGTAGAGTCATTACCCAACGCAACATTCCAGGTTGAGTTGGAAAACGGACACAGAATATTGGCTCACATCTCAGGAAAACTCAGGATGAACTACATCAAGATTCTTCCCGGAGATAAAGTGACGGTCGAAATGTCGCCATACGACCTCACAAAGGGCCGCATCACATGGCGTTCTAAGTAATTCAAGGAGGTAATTCTAATATGAAAGTCAGACCTTCTGTCAAGAAAATTTGCGAAAAGTGCAAAATAATCAAGCGCAAGGGAAAAGTAATGGTTATCTGTGAAAATCCCAAGCACAAGCAGCGTCAGGGTTAATCCCGACGAAAACCAATGTTAATTTGGAGGTGCAACTGACAAATGGCGCGTATTTCAGGTGTTGACCTGCCCAGAGAGAAGAGAATTGAAATTGCTCTTACTTACATCTATGGCATAGGTCGTAAGACTGCAAGCGACATTATTGCAGCAACCGGCGTAGACCCCGACCTCAGAGTTAAGGATATGACTGAGGACGATGTTTCAAAGCTTCGTGACTATATCGAGCATAACCTTACTGTAGAAGGCGATCTTCGCAGAGAAACCGCATTCGACATCAAGAGACTTATCGAAATCGGATGCTACCGTGGTGTTCGTCACAGAAAGAATCTCCCCGTAAGAGGACAGAGATCAAAGACAAACGCACGTACACGCAAGGGTCCCAAGAAGACCATTGCAAACAAGAAGAAGTAAGATTAGGAGGGATATTATGGCTAAAGCAGCAAAAAAGACAACAGGTACCCGCAGACGCCGCGAGCGCAAGAATATCGAGCGCGGTGCAGCCCATATCCAATCCACCTTTAACAACACTATTGTTCCAATCACAGACACCCAGGGCAACGCAGTTTCATGGGCAAGTGCAGGCGAGATGGGCTTCAGAGGTTCAAAGAAATCAACTCCCTTCGCAGCTCAGACAGCCGCTGAAACAGCAGCAAAGGCTGCTATCGAGCACGGCATGAAGACTGTTGAGGTCTATGTTAAGGGCCCCGGCCAGGGTCGTGAAGCGGCAATCAGAGCTTTACAGACAGCAGGTCTGGAAGTTAACATGATTAAGGATGTTACTCCCATTCCTCACAACGGATGCCGCCCGCCTAAGAGAAGGCGCGTGTAACCAGAATTATTTGGAGGTGTAACACAATATGGCAAGATATACAGGTGCTGTATGCAAGCTGTGCCGCCGTGAAGGCAAGAAGCTTTACCTCAAGGGTGAGCGTTGCTACACAGGCAAGTGCGCAGTAGAGCGCAGAGCATATGCTCCCGGTCAGCACGGCCAGAGCCGCAAGAAGGCAACTGAATACGGTCTTCAGCTTCGCGCAAAGCAGCAGGCTAAGCGTTACTACGGTATTCAGGAAGGCCAGTTCTACAAGTATTTCCTTATGGCTGAGCGCAAGCAGGGCGTAACAGGTGAAAACCTGCTTCGTATCTGCGAAAGCAGACTTGACAACGTTGTTTATCTTCTTGGCTGGGCAAACTCCAGAGCAGAAGCAAGACAGCTTGTTACTCACGGCCACTACAAAGTAAACGGCAAGAAGGTTAACATTCCTTCATACCTTCTCAAAGCCGGCGACGAAGTTTCAATCAAGGACAAGAGCCTTGACAGCGACAAGATTAAGGCAACTCTCGAAGCAAATGCTTCACGCCCTGTTCCCCAGTGGCTTGACCTTAACGCTGAAGCTCATGCAGCAAAGATCCTCGCTCTGCCCACACGTGAGCAGATCATGGTTCCCGTTGAAGAGCATCTCATCGTCGAACTTTATTCAAAATAATGCCCTGCTTGATTTACCTTTTAAGGTATTTCAGCAGTGCGTTACAGCGACGCACGTTTTTGAATGCATTTTGAGCAGGTTAAACTACCTGCCTGTTTTAAAGGAGGGTTTTGAATGATTGGTATCGAAAAGCCCAGAATTGATACAGCCGAAATTTCCGAAGACGGAAAGTACGGTAGATTTGTTGTTGAACCCCTTGAAAGAGGTTACGGCACAACATTGGGCAACAGCCTGAGAAGAGTTCTTCTTTCTTCTCTTCCCGGCTACGCGATAACCTCCGTTAAGATTGACGGAATTCTTCATGAATTCAGCACCATCCCCGGAGTTAAGGAAGATGTAACTGAGATTGTTCTCAACCTCAAGAACGTTATTCTCAAGATTCACGGCGACGGTCCCAAAACAATCTACATTGATGCAAACGGCGATGATGAAATCACCGCAGGCAGCATCAAGACCGATTCAGAGGTTGAAATCCTCAACCCTGAGCTTCACATCGCTACTCTTAACTCAGACGCACACGTAAGCATGGAGCTTACTTGCGATAAGGGCAGAGGTTACGTTTCTGCAGACAGAAACAAGCAGATGATGCAGCCCATTATCGGTGTTATTGCAATTGATTCAATTTATACACCCGTATTAAAAGTTAACTACACAGTTGAAAATACCCGTGTTGGTCAGATTACAGACTATGATAAGCTGACTCTCGAGGTATGGACAGACGGTACTATCAATGCTATGGAAGCCGTTTCTCTCGGCGCCAAGATCCTCAACGAGCATCTCAACCTCTTCGGTGACCTCTCAGGTGAGGCATACGATACAGAGGTTATGGTCGTTAAGAGTGACAGCGGCAAGGAAAAAGTCCTGGAGATGACCATTGAGGAACTTGACCTCTCTGTACGTTCGTTTAACTGCTTGAAGAGAGCACAGATTAATACGGTTGAAGACTTGATTAACAGAACCGAGGAAGATATGATGAAAGTTCGTAACCTCGGCAGAAAATCCCTTGATGAGGTTGTTGCAAAGCTCAATTCACTTGGCTTTGATCTTCGCAGGGATGAGGACTAAAGGAGTGTGAACTTATGCCCGGTACCAGAAAGCTTGGCCGCACAAGCGATCATCGCAAGTCGATGCTCAGAGGCCTTGTTACCTATCTTTTGGAAAACGGCAGAATAGAGACCACCGTTACAAGGGCTCAGGAAGTTCGTGCAATGGCTGAAAAAATGATCACCATTGCTAAGGACGATTCTCTCCACTCAAAGCGCAAGGTTCTTGCTTACGTTACAAAAGAAGACGTAGCTAAGAAGCTCTTTGATGAGATTGCCCCCAAATATAAGGAAGTTAACGGCGGTTATTGCCGCATTATCAAGACAGGTCCCCGTAGAGGCGACGCTGCTGAGATGTGCATCATCGAGCTTGTATAAGTCTTGATTTAAGATAGTTAACACAACAAACAAAATAAGCCCCTCGGTTCAATTCTGAGCCGAGGGGCTTTTAATTTTTTCTTATTTGTTATGCGGGTATTTCAAAGTTGCCCATAAGTTCTGCCCACGGAAACGTGATTCTGAAGTTGCCGCTGAGCCTTTCATCAACAAGGGATTTGTCAAAGTAAAAGCCCATACCTTTTTCCGTCAGATAAAAGTTGGCAGGGTCAACAATTTCGTCAAGCCTTGCAAGCACGTCGTCGGTTATGTATGCAGAAACGTGGAATCTGTCCTGCAAAACCTTGGAAAGGGTGTCGGTGAGGAAAAATTCAAAACAGCTTTCGGGAGAGTCGGGGTTAACGCAAAAATCTGCCAGCGTGCAGGGAATGCCTTTGCGTATGTCAAAGCAAAGAGTGGAGAGAGTCGGTGTGTCGCCGTTAACGCTGAAAACGTCGTTGACAATGAAGCAGGCATATCGGTTGTCAAGCAGAGTGGTTTCAAAGGTTATTTTCTTTGACCAGGGTTTGGAATTCTTGCTTGCATTTTCCAGATTGCTCTGCGCAAATTCGCAGGCTTTGTTGAAAATAGCGAGAGCCTCTCCGTTGATATATTCCATAACCTTGGGGTCACATTTGTCGGTAATCTGCGGCACGGTAACGTCAACGGTAAAAACAACTCTGCCGCTGTCGTCCTTGAATTCCTTGGAATACGTGCTTTCCTCAATGACAGGCACGGCATAAGTTGTGGTTTCGCTTTTTCCCTTGCCGTTATTTGAGCAGGACGCAAAAGCAAGCAGGGATAAGACAATCAGAAATATACTGAAAATACGTTTCATACTATCATTCCTTTCGAAATTATTCTATCAGCAATTGCGGCGGCAATCAAGACGGTAAATATAAATTTTTATTATTGATTTTTGCGATGGTGTGTTATAAAATGAAGTTATACATATAAAACCTTTCCGAGGAGGAAAAAATATGAAGAATATTCTTAATGCACAATGGATAAAAAGCCCCAAACCTGCGGTTGACCGTGAAGTTGTCTTCACAAAAAGCTTCAGCACGGAGAAAAAAATTCTCAGCGCAAAGCTTGAGGTTACGGCACTTGGTGTTTACGTTGCAAATATTAACGGCAATCGTGTTGGAGATTTTATTTTTGCGCCCGGCTGGACTTCATACAGAAAGCGTCTTCAGGTTGATACCTATGACGTAACCGACCTGATGGCGGAGAATAACACGGTTACGGTAGGCGTTGCACCCGGCTGGAAGGCTATGGGCTATTTCGGAATGCATTACGGTGATTCATATCTCGGATTCAACGAGGTTGCCGCAATTTTTGCTCTTACGGTTGTTTATGACGACGGCGAAACGGAGATTATCACCAGCGGCGGCGATTGGGATTGCCGAAACGGAAAGTACGTTTATTCAAATCTTTATAACGGCTATATTTATGACCCTGCTTACGTTGATATCTTCCCCTCAAAGGCACAGGTTTTTGAAAAGAACAGAAGCGTTCTTCTTGATCGTCAGGGCGAAAAAGTGGTTGAGAATGAAAGAATCGCTCCCGTTGAAATCATCAGAACACCCAAGGGAGAAACGGTTATTGACTTTGGTCAGAATATGACGGGCTACGTTGAGTTCAGGATCAAGGGAAACAAGGGCGAAAGAGCCGTTATCAGCCACGCAGAGGTGCTTGACGCAGAGGGCAATTTCTACACAGATAATCTTCGCAGCGCAAAGGCGGAAGCTGTGTTTGTCTGCGACGGCAAGGAGCATATCCACAAGCCTGCTTATAATTTCTACGGATTCCGTTATATCAGACTTGAAAACTGGAGTGACGAGGTGAGAAAAGAGAATTTCACCGCAATCGTTGTCCATTCCGATATGAAGAGAACGGGATATTTCGAATGTTCCGATGAACGCGTTAACAAGCTTTTCTCAAATGTAATCTGGGGTCAGAAGAGTAATTTCCTTGACGTGCCTACGGATTGTCCCCAGCGTGACGAGCGTCTGGGTTGGACAGGCGACGCACAGGTGTTTGTAAAAACTGCATCATATAACTATGACGTTGAAAGATTCTTTACAAAATGGCTTGCGGATTTGCGTGCGGACCAGACAAACTGGGGAACAATTCCTCACGTAATTCCCGGAGTTTTCGGCCCCGATGAGGATTGCTCGGCTGCGTGGGCGGATGCGGCAACAATCTGTCCCTGGCAGATTTATCTGACCTATGCAAACAAGGATATTATTGCCGATTCCCTGGATTCAATGAAGGATTACATTGAATTTATTGATACCCGTACGGATGACGGAATATGGAGCAGAAGCTGGCATTTCGGCGACTGGCTCAACCTTGACGGCAGCAGCCCTGAGGATTGCTCAAAGGGCACGGAGAAAAAGCTTATTGCAACGGCTTATCTTATTTACTCAAGCGGAATTTACGCAAAATCATTAGAGCTTTGCGAGAAAGACGCTTCAGAAATTTGGGCAAAAAGAGATAAATCAATTGAGGCGTTCCGCCGTGAATTTATGAAGGACGGCAGAATCCTGCCCGAGTATGCAACCCAGACAGCAGCTGTGCTTGCTCTGCATTTCGGCATCACCGATAACGCGGAGGAAACCGCAAAGCAGCTTAACGAGCTTGTTACCGAGTGCGGTCACCTTAAGACAGGTTTTGTAGGCACACCCTATCTGCTCCACGCGCTCAGCGACAACGGTTATGCAGAAACCGCATACAGTCTGCTTCTCCGTGAGGAATATCCCTCGTGGCTCTTCTCGGTCAAGATGGGCGCAACAACCATCTGGGAGCATTGGGACAGCGTGCGTGAGGACGGCACAATGTGGAGCACCTCGATGAATTCCTTTAACCATTATGCATACGGCAGCGTTGCAGACTGGCTTTACGGCGATGCGGCAGGTATTAAGATTGACGAAGAAAAGCCCGGATTTGAGCACATTATATTTGCTCCCGTTACCGACGGCAGACTCACTTACGTCAAGGCATCTGTGGAGAGCCGCAAGGGTCTTGTGAAGTCTGAATGGAAAACGGAAAACGGCAAAACAACTTATGAATTTACTGTGCCGGAAGGCGCAACCGCAACGGTTATTCTGAACGGTAAAAAAACTGAAATAGGAGCAGGTGTACATGGATTCTGTGAATAACGTTCTTATAAACGGAGTGACGGCGGTTTGTCTGGTTGCTCTGATTGTGCAGGCGGCTGCGTGGTTTGTTATGCTTTTTTGCAGAGGACGAACCAAAGATATAGAATTCCTTGAAAGCTTTAAAAAAGGGCAGTTTGCCATTGTTTATCTGACGGCAATTCCCCTTTATATTATCGGCTTTATGTATTCAGGAAAGGATTTTGTGAAGGCTTTTTTCAGCAGCGTTTCTAAAATCATCGAACTTGTTGTTTTGAAATATGATTTTGATTGCATCGAGCCTTTGATGGACAACAATTCATTCTACAAAGTGACGGTTTTTATCTGCTTTGCAATGGCAGGACTGAACATTGTTTTTGTTGCTCTTTCCGTGCTGAGCCGCCGTATCTGGGAATTTCTGAGAAAAAATAAAATCAGATATTGCCCCAAGGACAGAATTTTTATTTTCGGCAACAATCCGAGAAGTCTGGATATTTATACCAGCGATACGGAGCGCAACAAGATTATTATTGACGACATTTCAAGCGAAGACTGCGAAAGATATTTTAAAGAAAACATTTCGTATCTTGCGGACACGGACGAAGATGCCGTTGACGAAATATTCAAAAAGAGACCTTTTGCTGTTTTTCGCCGTAAGATTTATGAACGAGCCCAGAAGGACAGCACAGATTCACGCAATATGGTTATCATCAACACGGAGAATGACGAGCGCAATATGCGCATTTGCCGCCGTATGATTGAGGAGATTGAATCCCGTGATGACGAAGGAAAAGAAGAGCTTTTCAAAACCCTCAGGATTTTTGTTTTCGGAGACCTTGCATACGAGGCGATTTATGAGGACATTGAATCCGACGGTTGCGGCTGCATCACTTTTATTAACAAGTACAAAAAGATAGCGTCAGATTTTATTGAGCGTTATCCTTTGGCTTATTTTATGACCGATAAGCAAATTGACTATGAAACTTCTCTTGTAAAAGATGACGTGGATATCAATTTCTTTATGGTATGCTTCGGCAACGTGAGCCGTCAGACTCTTCTGACTTCTGTTTCAAATAATCAGTTTCTTACAAAAGGTGAAAACGGTCGTCCCGAGGTCAAAAGGGTAAAATATTACATATTTGACAAAGCGGAAGCACGTTGCAACAAAAATCTTAACCACAGTTATTACAGATACCGTGACGAAAAGGACACCTACGATCCGACAGAATATCTTCCCTTGCCTTCGTTGCCTGCAGACGAGGTGCCTTATTGCATTGATATCAACAATGAGCAGCTTTACGCAAAAATCAAGGAATGCGTTCAGGGTAAAAACGATGCAAACTTTGTGTTTATCAGCTTCGGTAATGACCTTGAAAATATTGATATGGCACAAAAGCTGGTTGCAAAGCGCCGAGAATGGGGAAAAGACTTTGTTATTTTCGTAAGAACCCATACACGCTCAAAAGAGCAGGAAAAGCTGGAGCGAGAGGGCTGTCTGTTTATCGGTAACGAAAAAGAGATAGTTTATAACATTGACAAAATTCTTTCCGACAGAATCCAGAAAATTGCCATTGCCAGAAATGAAGAGTATGACCTGGAAGACGCCATAAGCAAACAAAGAAAAGATAATCCCGATTTTGTTGTTACGGATGAATTTGTTGCGGCAGAGAAATACAAGTCATTCAAAAACTGGCATTCCGATATTCACCGTCTTATGAGAGAATCCAATATTTATGCCGCGCTCAGCATAAGAGCAAAGCTTAACCTTATGGGTCTTGATTACTGTGAGGTGGGTGCAAACGACAAGGAGGCACTCAGGGAGGATGAATATCTGGAGATTTATGCCAAGAATGATATGCCGAAATACAGCGGCAAAAAAGCAAATTGCGGCAGAAAAATCATTGAACACAGTATTGATTTCCGCAACTCAAGAAGAAGAAATATGGCAATTCTTGAGCATTATCGCTGGAATGCATATCTCATTTCAAAAGGCTTTGTGCCTGCTACTTTGCAGCAGATAAAAGAAGAAGAAACTGTTGTAAACGGCAAGTCTAAACACACCAACGGCAGAAGCTACGTTTTGCGCCGCCACGGAAATCTGACTACCTTTGACGGTCTGATTCAATACAGAGAACTCGTTGCAAAAAGAGACAACTGCAAAGAGGAAGACTGTGACGTTATCAAATACGATTATCAGATACTTGATGACCTTCACTATTTCCTGACCAAGGGCGGATACAAAATAGTTAAAAAATAAGCAAAAAGAAGGACAGTTTCACAAAAATGTGAAACTGTCCGTTTTTTATACAGCCAATTATTAATCAAGTTCAAACTGACCCGTGTAAAGCTGATAGTATTTGCCTTTTTGTGCAATCAGGTCGTTGTGGTCGCCGCGCTCAATGATTTCGCCTTTTTCAAGCACCATAATGGCGTTTGAATTGCGAACGGTTGAAAGTCGGTGCGCAATGACAAATACCGTTCTGCCTTCCATAAGCTTATCCATACCCTTTTCGATAAGGCGCTCCGTTCTTGTATCGATGGAGCTTGTTGCCTCGTCAAGGATAAGCACGGGCGGATTTGCAACTGCGGCACGGGCGATTGAAAGCAGCTGACGCTGACCCTGTGAAAGGTTTGCGCCGTCACCCGTAATCATTGTGTCGTAGCCGTCAGGCAGGCGGGTGATGAACGAATCTGCGTTTGCAAGCTTTGCGGCTGCAATGATTTCTTCATCCGTTGCGTCCAGCTTGCCGTAAGCAATATTGTCTCTGACTGTGCCTGTGAAAAGGTGAGTATCCTGAAGAACCATTGCCATAGAGCGTCTCAGAGCCGCTTTTTTAATCTTTTTGATGTTGATGCCGTCGTAGGTTATCTTACCCTCGTTAACGTCATAGAAACGGTTTATAAGGTTAGTAATGGTGGTTTTACCTGCACCCGTTGAACCTACGAAAGCAATTTTTTCACCCGGACGGGCATAAAGGGATACGTTTTTGAGAACTGTTTTCTTTCCGTCATAGCTGAAAGTAACGTCGTGGAAACGAACGTCACCCTGCCATTCAATGTAAGAAATTGTACCGTCTGAGTGGGGATGTTTCCAAGCCCACATACCCGTTCTTTCGTTACATTCGGTGATTTCGCCCTTTTCGTTTTTCTTTGCGTTCACAAGAGTAACGTAGCCGTCGTCCTCCTCAATGGGAGTGTCGATAATTTCAAAAATTCGCTCGGCACCTGCAAGGGCGGCGATGATATTGTTGAACTGCTGTGAAATCTGTGTGATAGGCTGGAAAAACTGTCTGGTGTAAATCAGGAAAGTGAAAAGTGCACCGACTGTGAGGCTGAAGAAGGATTCTTCGGGCACTTTCATAATGATAAGCGAACCGATTGTTGCGGTTGCGGCATAGGTGATATATGAAATATTACCCATAATCGGCATAAGGATGCTTGCGTAAGTGTTGGCGTTGGTTGCGGCGTGACGCAGGTTGTTGTTTATCTCCGCAAAATTGGCTTTTGCGGTGTCTTCGTGGCAGAAAACCTTGACAACCTTGAGACCTTCGATGTATTCCTCGATATATCCGTTAACCTTGCCCACACATTGCTGCTGGGCTCTGAAATATTTTGCGCTCTGCTTGCCCAGAGCCTTGATGATAAAGAATGCGGAAATAAGCATTACCAGAACAAAGAGAGTGAGTGCAGGGCTGAAATAAGCCATCATCACAAACGTGCCCACAACCGTGACAATCGATGAAACAAGCTGAACAAAGCTCTGGCTGATACATTCACGGAGAGCATCGGTGTCGCTGGTGTAGCGGCTCATCAGTTCACCGTGAGTGTTGGTGTCAAAGAAGTTGATGGGCAAATCCATCATATGATTGAAAAGGTCTGCACGGATTGAATTGAGGGTTTTATGGGCAACCTGAAGCATAATGCGTGAGTATGCATAGGATGAAAATGCGCCGAATGCATAAATAACGCCCAGAGAAATAAGAATTTTGACAAGGGGAGCAAGGGCGTCAGCCGTTACCTGCGTGCCGATAAGGGGAAGCAGGATTTCGTCGGTTATTTTTTCAACAAATGAAGTGCCGATGATGCCTGCAAGAGCGCTGAATGCAACAAAGATAAACACGAGCAGAAGCAGATGCTTTGACCTGCCGAGGTAGCTGAGGAGCCTTGCAAAGGTGCGCTTTGTGTTTTCGGGCTTGTTGGGATGACCCATTTTGGGTGGTGCCATTATTCCTCAACTCCTTCCTGCTGTGAGTTATAAACCTCTGTGTAGATTTCGTTTGTGCCAAGCAGCTCGTCGTGAGTGCCTACAGCATTTATCTTTCCGTCGTCAAGAACGATGATTTTATCTGCGTGCTGAATGGAGCTTATACGCTGAGCAACGATGATTGTTGTTGTATCGCCGTGGTTAGCCTTGAAGCCTTCGCGGATTTTTGCATCGGTTGCGGTGTCAACTGCGCTTGTGCTGTCGTCAAGAATAAGCACCTTGGGGGATTTGAGCAATGCTCTGGCGATACAGAGTCTTTGCTTCTGACCGCCCGAAAGGTTAACGCCGCCCTGACCGAGATTGGTCTGATATCCGTCGGGGAATGAGGTTATAAAATCGTGAGCCTGAGTGATTTTGCAGGCATTTTCAATTTCTTCCGCAGTTGCGTCTTTTTTACCCCAGCGGAGGTTTTCTTCGATTGTGCCGCTGAAAAGGAGATTCACCTGAAGCACCATCGCAACGCTGTCACGCAGGTTTTTGAGTGTGTAGTCGGTAACGGGTCTGCCGCCTACTTTTACAACACCTTCGGTCACGTCGTAAAGACGGGGAATCATTTGCACGAGAGTTGTTTTTGCCGAGCCTGTGCCGCCTATGATGCCTACGGTTTCGCCTGAATCGATGTGGATGTTGATGTTATCAATAACGTTTTTCTTGCCGTTTTTCTTGTACTTGAAGCAAACGTTTTCCATATCGATGCTTCCGTTTTCAACGAGAAGAGAGGTATCTGCGCCCTCATCGTTAATTTCGGGCACTTCCTGAATAACCTCAAAAACACGGGTGAGTGAGGTGCGTGCCATTGTTGCCATAACGAATATCATTGAAATCATCATCAGCGACATAAAGATGTTATGGATATAGGTGATGAATGCGGTGAGAGAAGCAAGCTCCATACCGCCATTGATAACAAGGTTGCTGCCAAACCAGAGAATTGCGATTGTGCAGCCGTAAACCGTTATCTGCATAAAGGGACCCGAAAGGATAACCAGCTTTTCTGCCGCAATTGATGCATCGCGGAGCTCATCGTTGGAGATTTTGAATTTTTCTTTTTCGTGCTTTGCTCTTACAAATGCTTTTACAACTCGTGAGCCGATGAGGGTTTCCTGAATGGAGGCGTTGAGACCGTCATATTTCTTCATCAGCTTTTTGAATCTGGGCATTGCAAAGATGAATATAATTCCGAGAAGAGCAAGGAGGAAGGGTGCGGATACGGTAAATACCGTTGCAAGCTCGGAATTGATTGCATAAGCATAGCTGAATGCCATTGCAAACATCAGAGGCGAGCGCACAACAATGCGGATAACCATTGTGTAGCCCATCTGAATGGTGTTCACGTCTGTTGTCATTCGTGTGATGAGAGAAGGCGTGCTGAATCGGTCAATGTTGGCAAATGAGAAATCCTGAATTTTTGAAAAAATTGAACTTCTCAGGTTTGCGCCGAAGCCCATACCTGCCTTTGCGGCAAATCTTGCCGCGCCTGCACCGCTGAGCAGAGAAACAAGAGCCATTGCCACCATTTTAAGACCTTCGCTGACAATGTAGCTTATTCCTGCGCCGCCGAGGATGCCGTTGTTGACCATATCTGCCATGACAAAAGGAATCTGCACTTCCATAAACACTTCAACAAGAATAAGCAAAGGTGAAAGAAGCGAAAGCAGACGGTAGCCTTTTGTGTATTTAAGCAGGGCTCTGATCATTGTATCATCTCCGTTCTTGTTATTATATGATTTTTTAACAGTTATAATCTAATATTCTAAAACCCCCTGACCGTAAAGTCAAGGGGGCTTTTATAAAGTTAAATAAATCTGATTAAACTTACATACTTTCGGGAACTGTGATGCTGAACATTGTGAGAATGTTGCAAAGAACGTTCTTTACGCAGATGCAGAGGTTAAGTCTTGCCTGCATAAGAGCCTCGTCCTCGCAGTTAACACGGCAAGCGTTGTAGAACTTGTGGAAAAGAGTTGCAAGGTCAACTGCATAGCGTGTGATTTTTGCAGGGTCATAGTTCTTTGCGGAGCTTATGATTTCATCCGTAAGAGATGCAAGATGCTTGATAAGTGCCTTTTCTTCGGGAGCGTTGAGAAGAACAAGCTCGGGAATTGTGCATTTTCTTGCCTGTTTGCCTTCTTCTGCAAGCTTCTTGATGATGCTGCAGATTCTTGCGTGAGCGTACTGGCAGTAGTAAACGGGGTTCTGTGAACTCTGCTCAACTGCAAGGTCAAGGTCGAATTCCATCTGTGAGCCGGGCTCTCTCATATTGAAGAGGAAGCGGACTGCATCAATGGGGATTTCTTCAAGAAGGTCAACAAGAGTGATTGCCTTGCCTGAACGCTTGCTCATACGGACAACTTCACCGTCACGGGTAAGACGGACAAGCTGCATAAGAATAACGTCAAGGTCATCACCGTTGCAACCGATAGCGTCAAGTGCGCCCTTCATACGTGCAACGTGACCGTGGTGGTCAGCGCCCCAGATGTGGATAGCCTTGTCAAAGCCTCTCTTTTCAAGCTTGTTGCGGTGATATGCGATATCAGCGGCAAAATAAGTGGGATTGCCGTTTGTTCTGATAAGAACTTCATCCTTGAGTTCAAGACGCTCGATTTCTTCGGATGTCTTACCTTCTCTTGCAAGTCTTGCACCGAGAACTTCCTTGTTCTTGTACCAGAGAGCACCGTCTTTTTCGTATGTAAGACCTTTGCTCTTCATAATTTCAAGAGTTTCTGCAAGCTCACCGCCGTTGTGGAGAGTGCTTTCAAGGAACCATGTGTCATATTCAATGCGGTATTTTGTCAGGTTTTCCTTCATTGCCGCAATGTTTTTGGGAAGAGCGTAGTCAACGAGTGCCTGTCTGCGTTCTGCTTCTGTTGCGCTCATATACTTATCACCGTGGATATCGGCAAATTCCTTTGCTCTGACGATGATATCTTCACCGTGATAGCTGTCCTCGGGAAGCTCAACTGCATCTTCACCAAGGAAAAGCTGACGGTATCTTACGTCAAGTGAAAGTGCGAATTTGTCAATCTGATTGCCTGCGTCGTTAACGTAGAATTCACGGCTCACGTCGTAGCCTGCAAAGTCCATAACGGCTGCAAGGCAGTCGCCGAGTGCACCGCCTCTTGCGTTACCCATATGCATGGGACCTGTGGGGTTTGCGGAAACAAATTCAACGTTTATCTTTTTGCCTTTGCCGAAATCGGAGCGACCGTAGTCTGCGCCCTTTTCAAGAATATCTTCGATTACGCAAGCGTTGAAGCTGTCTTTAAGATAGAAATTCATAAAGCCGGGGCCTGCGATTTCGCATCTGTCAAAGAATGTATCTTCAAGGAAAAGTCTGTCTGCAATTGTCTGAGCAATCTTGCGGGGAGCGCTTCTGAGGTCTCTTGCCCAAGCCATAGCGGCATTTGATGAATAATCACCGTTATCCTTGTTTGCAGGCACTTCAATGATAAAATCGCTGAGGGGTACCTCGGGGAATTCGCCGTCTGCAACTGCTCTGCCTGCCGCCTCAATGATTGCGGTGCGGATTTCTGCAACGGCCTGCTTAACTAAAACTGACATTTTTTATTCCTCCTGTATTTTTTCGGCAACGGTAATGTGGAGCTCGTTTTCCGAAGCCGGTGAATTGTTGAAATCAATGGTGTATGAAAAGCTGAGAGTGCCGCCGTTTTCACCGATGTTGTTGATAACGGAATTTGCATAGATGCCCATTATCAGCTCACCGAAAGGGGTTGAATAAAAGCAGGTGTGGCGGCGGTCTTTTTCGATTATCATTTCGGTGTTGTATTTGCCTGTGCGGGTCATTGTGACCGTCTGTGAACCTTCAACGTCAAGGCGGGTGATGCAATCCGTCATTTCCTCGTCTGTTTCTTTGTAGATTACAACGCAGCCTTTTTCCGTCAGCTCAAAGCTGCCCGACGTTGTCAATTCCGCGGTCAATTCCTCTCCGTCCTGAAGATGACGGTCTTTTATTGTTATAATTGCGTTTTTCATAATTTATCTTTCCATCGCAAGCTGAAGGAGCTTATCGAGCAATTCTGAATAGGGGATGCCCGATGCGGCAAACAGCTTGGGATACATACTGATTGATGTGAAGCCGGGGATTGTGTTGGGCTCGTTGAGCATTATTTCTCCGTCGCTGCGGCGCACAAAGAAATCAACTCTTGTGAAGCCTGTGCAACCTAACGCTCTGTATGCGTTGACCGCAGCCTCCTGCACAGCCTTGAGCTTAGCCTCGGGGAGTCTTGCAGGAATGTGAAGCTCGCTGTCGTTTGCAACGTATTTTGCCTCGTAGTCATAGAAATCATTGCAGGGCACAACCTCGCCTACAACCGATGCAACGGGATTTTCGTTGCCCATAACTGCAACCTCAACCTCAACGCCGTCAATGCCTTCCTCAAGAACGATTTTTGTGTCGTGCTCAAAGGCATTTTCGCAGGCGGAAACAAGCTCATCAAGGCTTTTTGCCTTGCCAACACCTACGGATGAGCCTGCGTTTGCGGGCTTAACGAAAATGGGGAAGCCGTTGAGAGGGATTACGCAGTTGTCAAGAGCTGATTTGAGATGAGCTCTGTCTTTGAAGTTGTGTTTTTCAAGGGCAACCCATTTTGCCTGAGGGATGCCGTGGTAATCCGCCATAGCGTTTGTGTATGCTTTATCCATACAGATTGCGCTTGCAACGGTGTTGCAGCCGACGTAGGGGAGACCTGCAATTTCAAGCAGACCCTGCATTGTGCCGTCCTCGCCGTTTTTGCCGTGAAGCACGGGAAAAACAACGTCGATTTTCTCAATTTCCGCACCGTCTGAAAGGCGGATAATGCCGTGGTGAGCACGGTTTGATGAAATAACGGCAGGAACGAGATTTGCCTTGTCTTCAAGCCACTTACCGTCGGGAAGCATATCTGTGTCTCCGAGGTAAACGTAGCTTTCGCCCTGCTTTGTGATGCCCATTTTAACAACATCGTATTTATCTGTGGGGATATTCTTGATTACGGAGCAGGCGGATTTGAGGGAAACGTCGTGTTCACTTGAAACGCCGCCGAAAAGCACAAGAACCTTTGTTTTCATAAACGTAATTCTCCTTAACGCATTTTCACCCATTATAGGATATTCTAACAAAATATATTAGCACAACAGCGGAAATTAGTCAACAAGCAAAGGATATGCAAAATACACGAATATTATAAATAAATATAACAAATATTTATCATTTTAAAGTGGCATTTTTCTTTATTGGAATTATATTTCTATATATATATGTTATACTAAACTATAATTGTAATTAAGTATAATATAAAGGAGTTTGTCATGGCTGATTTTTATTCTGCTCTTGCGGACATTACTAACGGATTAGGTGAAATACTGAACGAAAGCGGATTTACCGCTGTTATTCCCGACGGAGTTGAAAAGGGCGATTTACCTGCCGTTACGGAATCGGGAAGAATCATAATCCGCTACAAAGGCGAAAACAAGGCGCTTAAGATTGAGCATTTCAACGACAAGATTTCTCTCTTCGGTGCACAGAAGGAAGGCGAGATTGCAGAAAGCGATTTTTCGAAGCTCTTCACAACCTTGCTTGACGAAGAAAGATGCGACCCCAAGAGCATCAAATATATTGTGAACGAATTCACGGAAGTCCTTGTGGAGAACTTCGGCACAAAGACCGTGAAACCCACAAAGACAAAGCTTCCTCCTCCCGTATCAAAGGCAGCGGTAAAGAGCGGCGCTGTTTCGTATGACCCCAACACACTTGCAAACAGATTCACAACCGTTTATCCCGAGCTTCGTGAGGAATACAAGGCAAACTGCGACAGATACGGTCAGTTCCTTGCAGAGGATTTCTTTATCAACTACGGCACACCTGCCGTAATGGCAACCGTCAGGGAAAACAATCCCCAGAAGATGAAGAAGCTTTTCAACCTGCTTAATGACATCTACGACGACGGCACAAGCGAAACACAGGGTCTTGTTGCAGTAACAATTCTCGGTTCCCTTTACACCGAAGAAGGTCTGCTTGACAACTGTGTTGCGTATATGAGCGACGATATGAAAGATATCGTTATCAACGTCAACAAATATCTCGGCTCAAAGTCGGGCAAGGGCGCAATAATGCGTCTTGAAAATCCGCCCAAGTACAAGCCGGGAAAACAGAAAAAAGGCGTTATGAACCGCCTTGGAATGTGATTGGAGGGCGCTCAAAGTGAGTATTGAAAACAACAACGAAATGGAGCTTCAGACTATTCCCGAACTGTCAGAAGAAGTGCCTGCGTTTGACGGCGACTCTGAGGAAATGAACACCGTTGTTACCGAAGAATACGATGCCAGCCAGATTCAGGTTCTCGAGGGACTTGAGGCTGTCCGTAAAAGACCCGGTATGTACATCGGTTCAACAGGTCCCCGCGGTCTGCATCACCTTGTTTATGAAATTGTTGATAACTCCATCGACGAAGCTCTTGCAGGCTACTGTAACCACATTGAGGTGGAAATTGAACCCGGCGACGTAATTTCTGTCCGCGATAACGGACGAGGCATTCCCGTCGGTATCAACGAAAAAATGGGTCTGCCCTCAGTTACCGTTGTTCTTACCGTTCTCCACGCAGGCGGCAAGTTCGGCGGCGGCGGATACAAAGTATCAGGCGGTCTCCACGGTGTTGGTTCATCGGTTGTTAACGCTCTTTCAGAGTGGTTCGAGGTTGAGGTTTCTCAGGCAGGTCACGTTCACCGTCAGCGTTTCGTAAACGGCGGTAACATCGAAACAAACCTTGAAATCATCGGTGATACGGAAGAAACAGGTACCTTCATACGTTTCAAGCCCGATGCACAGATTTTCCAGGAAACAACAGTTTATGATTTTGAAACTCTTGAGAGAAGACTCAGAGAGTCTGCATTCCTCAATGCAGGTCTTTCAATCAGCCTCAAGGACAGCAGAGACCCCGAAAACGTTGTTGAAAGGGTTTACTGCTACGAAGGCGGTCTTTCCTCATTTGCAGAGTATCTGACAGGCGTAAGAGCGCTCACTCCGCTTCACGAAAAGCCCGTTCATTTCTCGGGTGCAAAAGGCGACAGATACGCAGAGATTGCGCTTCTTTACAATGACAGCTACAACGAAACCATTCTTTCGTTTGCAAATAACGTTCGCACCGTAGACGGCGGTACTCATGAAACGGGCTTCAAGAATGCCCTCACAAGAGTATTCAACGACTACGGCAAGAAATACAAAATTCTCAAAGACGGTGACAAGAAGCTCAGCGGTGATGACGTAAGAGAAGGTCTTACTGCTATCGTTTCAGTCAAGCTGACCGAGGCTCAGTTTGAGGGTCAGACCAAGGGCAAACTTGGTAACACAGACGTTCAGTCTCTTGTAAACGCTCTTGTTTACGACAAGCTGATGACGTATTTTGAGGAAAATCCTGCGGTTGCAAAGGCGATTTTCTCAAAGGCTCTCGATGCTGCAAGAGCAAGAGAAGCTGCAAGAAAAGCACGTGAGCAGGCAAGAAGAAAATCGGGTCTTGAGAGCAACTCCCTTCCCGGCAAGCTTGCAGACTGCACGGAAAAGCAGGCTGAAGGCACAGAAATCTACATCGTAGAGGGTGACTCTGCGGGCGGTTCTGCAAAGGAAGGCAGAGACAGAACTTATCAGGCAATTCTTCCTCTCTGGGGCAAGATGCTTAACGTTGAAAAGGCAAGACTTGACAGAGTTATCGGCAACGACAAGCTTCAGCCCGTTGTAACAGCTCTCGGTACGGGTATCGGTGATGATTTTGACCTGAGCAAAATCCGCTATGAAAAAATCGTTATTATGGCCGATGCCGACGTTGACGGTGCTCACATCAGAACGCTTCTTCTTACATTCTTCTTCCGCTATATGCGACCCCTTATTGAAGAAGGACATATCTATCTTGCTCAGCCCCCTCTTTACAAGGTAAGCAAGGGCAAGAAGTTTGCATACGCATTCTCCGATCAGGAGAGAGACGAAAAAATTGCAGAGCTTGGCGGCAGCTGCGATATTCAGCGCTACAAAGGTCTTGGTGAAATGGACCCCGAACAGCTCTGGGAAACAACAATGGACCCTGCAACAAGAGTTATGCTTCGCGTAACTCTTGCAGATGCAATGGAGGCAGACGAAACCTTCTCCATCCTTATGGGTGACAAGGTTGAGCCTCGCCGCGAATTTATTGAAACAAACGCAAAATACGTTTCAAATCTTGACGTTTAAGGAAAGGAGACTGAGTGAAAATGAGTTTTGGCGACGCAAGAGATACCCAAAAAATTATTAATGTTGACCTTAACAAAGAAGTACGTCAGGCTTTCCTTGACTACTCAATGTCGGTTATTACATCCCGTGCCCTTCCCGACGTAAGGGACGGTCTCAAACCTGTTCACAGAAGAATTCTTTACACAATGTACGAAAACGGACTTACCCCCGACAAGGCATACAGAAAGTGTGCTGACACCGTCGGTTCCGTTCTCGGTAGATATCATCCCCACGGTGACGCATCGGTTTACGATGCAATGGTTCGTCTTGCGCAGACGTTCTCAATGAGATATCTGCTTGTTGACGGTCACGGTAACTTCGGTTCGGTTGACGGTGACCCCCCTGCTGCATACCGATACACAGAGTCAAGAATGAGCAAAATGGCTCTCCGTATGCTTACGGATATTGACAAGGATACAGTTGATTTCACAACCAACTACGATGACCGTCTTAAGGAGCCTACCGTGCTTCCTTCAAGATTCCCCAACCTGCTTGTTAACGGCTCGGTTGGTATCGCCGTCGGTATGGCAACAAGCATTCCCCCTCACAACCTTGGTGAGGTTATTGACGGAATGTGTGCAATGATTGATAATCCCGATATTGACCTTGACGGTCTTATGGAGCATATCAAAGGACCTGACTTCCCCACAAAGGGTCTCATTATGGGCAGGGCAGGCATCCGTTCCGCTTATGCAACGGGCAGAGGCAAAATCACCGTTCGCGCAAAGGCGGAAATCATTGAAAAGAAAAACGGCAGATTCGAAATTCAGGTAACTGAAATTCCCTACATGGTCAAAAAAGCTGACCTTATTGAGAAGATAGCAAACCTCGTCAAGGAAAAGAGAATTGACGGCATTTCCGACGTTAACGACTATTCATCAAAGAAGGGTATGCTGATTTCAATTGACCTTAAGAGAGACGCAAATCCCCAGGTTGTTCTCAATCAGCTTTATTCATACACCCAGCTTCAGGATACGTTCGGTGCAATTCTCATTGCTCTTGTTGACGGTCAGCCCAAGCAGCTTACCCTCAAGGAAATTCTCGGTCATTACATCAAGTTCCAGCAGGAAGTTATTACCCGCAGAACAAGATTTGACCTCAAAAAGGCAATGGACAGAGCTCACATCCTCGAAGGTCTTGCAAGAGCAATCGATATTGTTGACGATATCATCGCGACAATCAGAGCTTGTAAGGGCGGACAGGCTGAAGCAAAGGTTGCAATTATGGAAAAATTCGGCTTTGACGATCCTCAGGCTGCGGCTATCGTGGCATTCCGCCTCGGTCAGTTGGCAGGTCTTGAAATTCTCAAGATTACAGGCGAACTCGATGAGCTGAAAGCAAAGATTGCAGATTATAACGACATTCTTGCAAATGAGTCAAGAGTGCTTGATATCGTTAAGACAGAGGCTCTCAACATCCGTGACAGATTTGCGGATGAAAGAAGAACCGAAATCGTCAACGTTTCGGGCGAGGTTGACATTGAAGACCTTATTCCCGAGGAAACCTGCGTGTTCACTCTTACCGATATGGGTTACATCAAGCGTATTCCCATGGATGAGTACAAGCAGCAGAACAGAGGCGGCAGAGGTGTCAAGGGTCTTACCCGCCGTGACGAGGACGTTGTAAAGACAATGTTCACCTGCTCAACTCACGATTATATTATGTTCTTCACCACAAAGGGTAAGACGTACAGACTTAAGGGCTACGAAATTCCCGAGGGTTCACGCCAGAGCAAGGGTATGAACATCGTTAACCTTCTTCCCGTTGAAGAGGGCGAAAGAGTTTCCGCAATGATCAGAGTTCCCGAGTTTGGTGAGGATAACTACTATCTGTGTATGCTCACAAGAAACGGTATTATCAAGCGTACAGAGCTTGATGCCTACAAGAACGTGCGCAGAAACGGTGTTATCGCCATCAACCTTGACGATGATGACGAGCTTGTATGGGTCAAGCTTACCGAGGGCGGCGACAATCTTATTGTTGCAACCAAGAAGGGTATGGCAATCGCATTCCGCGAGGACGATGCAAGAGTTATCGGCAGAACCGCAAGAGGTGTGCGTGCTCTTAAGCTTAAAGAGGGCGACTGCGTAATCGGTATGGATATCCTCAGAGAGGGTATGAAGGTTCTTACCGTCAGCGAAACAGGCTACGGACGTCTGAGCGAAATCGACGATTACAGAATCCAGAACAGAGGCGGCTCAGGTCTCACAAACTACCACGTTGCAAAGTACGGTGACATTGCCGCAATTGAGGTTGTTGACCCTGCAGATGATCTTATGCTCATCTCTTCGGACGGTATCATCATCCGAATCGCAATGGAAACAATCAGACTTTGCGCAAGACCCTCAAAGGGTGTCCGCGTGATGAAAGTAACCGAGGGTGAAAAACTCATTACCGCTGTTGCGGTCAAGAATGAGGGTGAGCCTACGGAATCCGCAGAGCCTGCAGAACCCGACAGCGAAGAAACAGAGGCTCCCGCAGAGGAATAATTCTTTTAAAAAATTAAAACAAGACCCAAAGGAAATAATGAAAAAAAGTTGAATTTGGGTCTTGTCATATTAAATATTATTTGCTATTATTATAGTAAATTCGGTTAAATACAGTTGAAAAGTGTATAAAAATACAAGGAGGATTAACGGATGAATATTGCCATACTCGCACATGACGCCAAAAAAGAGCTGATGATTCAGTTTTGCATAGCATATTGCGGCATTCTGAGCAGACACAATATTTATGCAACAGGCACAACAGGTAAGATGGTTGCCGAGGCTACAGGTCTTGACATAACCCGATTTTTAAGCGGTTCTCATGGCGGCGACGAACAGATTGCGTCAAGAATTGCCTGCAACGAAATCGACCTGCTGTTGATTTTCCGTGATCCGCTCACAGCAAAGCCTCACGAGCCTAACGAAGCAACCCTTCTCAGACTCTGTGACGTACACAACGTACCTGTTGCAACAAATATTGCAACGGCTGAGGCGCTTATACACTCACTTGCAAGAGGCGACCTTGATTGGCGTGAAATCGTAAGGTCGGATAACGGCGGAAGCTTTTAAGCAAGACGCTCCTCTTGGCAGAGATTGCAGATTATCGGGGTCGTCTTTATATGACGACCCTATCAGTTTTTTTAGATAGGAAGATAGATTATGGCACTTGTAACAAAAGCCATCAAGGGAACACAGGATATCCTGCCCGATGTGGTCTATAAAAATCAGTTTATCGAGCAGACTTTGCTTGATATCGCTTCAAAATTCGGCTTCAGAGAAATAAGAACTCCCGTTTTTGAGCATACAGAGCTTTTCCAGAGAGGCGTTGGCGAAACTACCGACGTTGTTCAGAAGGAAATGTATACTTTCGACGACAAGGGCGGTCGTTCAATCACTCTTCGTCCCGAGGGCACAGCAGGTGCAGCAAGAGCATTTCTTGAGCACGGTCTTTTCAACGAGGCTCTGCCCCAGAAGCTCTGCTACGTGCTCAACTGCTACCGCTACGAAAAGCCTCAGGCAGGCAGATGGAGAGAATTCCAGCAGTTTGGTGTTGAAATGCTGGGCGCAGCTCATCCTGCCGCAGATGCAGAGGTAATTTCACTTGCCAACGAAATTTTTGCATTCCTCGGTGTTGAGGGAATTCAGCTTCAGCTCAATTCAATCGGTTGCCCCGAGTGCAGAAAGAATTATCACGCTGCCCTCAAAGAGTATTTTGAGGCAAAGAAAGATGATCTTTGTCCCACTTGCCTCGGCAGACTTGAAAAGAATCCCATGAGAATTCTGGATTGCAAGAGTCCCGTTTGTTCAGACATTGCAAAGGATGCGCCTGCAATCATTGATTATATCTGCGAGGATTGTTCAAAGCACTTTGAGAGCGTCAAGAAATACCTTGACAAAATGAACATTGAATACAGCGTCAATCCCCGTATCGTAAGAGGACTTGACTATTATACAAGAACCGTTTTTGAGTTTGTTTCAACGGATATCGGTGCTCAGGGCACAGTTTGCGGCGGCGGACGTTACGACGGTCTTATCGAAGAGCTGGGCGGACCTCACGTGCCTTCTCTCGGCTTCGGCCTCGGCACAGGCAGATTGCTTATGCTCCTTGAAGCTCAGGGCATCGAGCTTCCCAAGCCTGCAGGTTGCGATATTTATATTGCTCCTATGGGTGAGAATGCTTCGTATGAAGCGGCGGCAATTGTTGCCGACCTCCGTGCAGGCGGTATCAGCGCACAGACAGACGTTGTTGGCCGTTCACTCAAGGCACAGATGAAATTTGCCGACAAAATCGGTGCAAAATACACGATGGTGCTTGGTGATGATGAAATTGCATCGGGCAAGGCAAAAATAAAGAATATGGACAGCGGTGAAGCAACAGAGGTTGAACTTGCTGACCTTGCTGAAAACTTTATGGAATTCCTTCTCCGTCAGGAAACTGCAGCACTCGGTGAAAGCCTTGGCGGTCTTGAGGGCGTTGACCTTTCCGCAATTCTCGGATTCAGCGGAGAATAAAAGCGTAGGGCTGATTCACGAATCGCCCCAAATCAAAAAAGTGAAAATCCCGAAAGGACAGAAATAAAAATGGATTTTATGACAGGACTCAAAAGAACCCACTACTGCGGCGACCTCCGTCTTTCAGATGCAGGCAAAAAGGTTACTGTTGCAGGTTGGGTTCAGCGCCAGAGAGACCTCGGCGCACTTATCTTCATTGACCTTCGTGACAGAGAAGGCATTGTTCAGCTTGCTTTTGACGAATCAACCGCAAAGGATATTTTCGAGAAAGCAGCAACGGCAAGAAGCGAATATGTTCTTATGGCAGAGGGCGTTGTAAGAGAGCGTTCCGCAAAGAATACAGAAATCCCCACAGGTGAAATCGAAATTGAGGTTACAGACCTGAGAATCCTCGCAAAGAGTGAAACTCCTCCCTTTGAAATCATCGAGGATTGCCAGACTGCGGAGCTCACCAGACTCAAGTACCGTTATCTTGACCTTCGCAGACCCGACCTCCAGAGAAACATTCTTCTCCGCCACAAGATCACAAAAATTACAAGAGACTATTTTGATGAAAACGGCTTCATCGAAATTGAAACTCCCATTCTTATCAAATCAACTCCCGAAGGTGCAAGAGACTATCTTGTTCCCAGCCGTATCCATAAGGGCAAGTTCTATGCGCTTCCCCAGTCACCTCAGCTTTACAAGCAGCTTTCAATGGTTGCAGGCTTTGACAGATATATGCAGATTGCACGTTGCTTCCGTGACGAGGATCTTCGTGCAGACCGTCAGCCCGAATTCACACAGATTGACCTTGAAATGTCTTTTGTTGATATGGAAGACGTTCTTGCAATCGGTGAAGGCTATATGGCAAGAGTTTTCAAAGAGGCTCTCGGTGTTGACATTCCTCTTCCTCTTCCCAGACTCACTTACAAAGAGGCTATGGAGCGCTACGGCAGCGATAAGCCCGACACACGCTTCGGCATGGAAATATATGACCTGAGCGAAACTGTCAAGGGTTGCGGCTTCGGTGTATTTACAGGCGCACTTGAAGCAGGCGGCAGCGTAAGAGGTATCACCGCAAAGGGTGCGGTAAACACTCTCACAAGAAAAGAGATTGACAAGCTTACCGAAATGGTAAGAGGCATCGGTGCAAAGGGTCTTGCATGGGTAAGAATGAACGAGGACGGCACAATGGCATCTTCATTTGCAAAGTTCCTTACCGAGGACGAAATGAATGCTGTGCTTGCAAAGGCGGATGCAAAAGCAGGCGACGTTGTTCTTATCATCGGCGACGGCAAGAATTCAACCGTTCTTTCCGTTCTTGGCGCACTCCGTCAGGCAGTTGCAAAGAAACTTGACATAATTCCCGAAAAGCAATATAATCTTCTTTGGATAACGGAATTCCCCTTCTTTGATTGGGATGAAGATACACAGCAGTTTGTTGCAATGCATCATCCGTTCACCTCACCTATGGATGAGTGCTTCGACTACCTCGAGAGCGACAAGGGTGCTGTCAGAGCAAAGGCATACGACCTTGTTCTCAACGGTGTTGAGCTTTGCTCAGGTTCAATCAGAATCACCAACCCCGACCTTCAGGCAAGAATTTTCACTCTTCTCGGTCTTTCCGATGAAGAGGCACACAATAAATTCGGCTACCTTCTTGATGCATTCAAGTACGGTGCACCTCCTCACGGCGGTATGGGTATCGGTCTTGACAGACTTGTTATGCAGATGCTCGGAAGTGAATCACTCAGAGACGTTATTGCATATCCCAAGGTTCAGAACGCAAGCGAGCCTATGACGGAATGTCCTGCGGTTGTTGACGGTGTTCAGCTTGACGATCTGGGAATAGCAATCAGCGCAACAGAAGAATAAAATAGTAAAAGAAAAAATTCTTTTTGGAAGGAAGAAAATACAATGGCAAGAGTTTACAATTTTTCAGCAGGCCCCTCAATGCTTCCTGAAAGCGTGCTTAACAGAGCAGCAGCAGAAATGCTTGATTACAAGGGCAGCGGACAGTCCGTGCTTGAAATGAGCCACCGCTCAAAGGTTTATGAAGAAATCATCTTCGGCGCCCGAGATCTTTTCAAAGAGGTTATGGGTATCCCCGATAACTACAAGGTTATCTTCTGTCAGGGTGGTGCATCAACACAGTTTGCTGCAATTCCCCTTAACTTCCTCAACGGCAGTGGCAAGGCTGACTACGTTCTTTCAGGTCAGTTCTCAACCAAGGCTTACAAGGAAGCTACAAAATACGGTGATATCAAGGTTGTAGGTTCATCAAAGGAGCAGAATTTCTCCTGCATTCCCGAGCTTAACAAGGCTGATTTCACTCCCGATGCAGACTATTTCTACATCTGCCAGAACAACACAATTTACGGCACCCGTTTCACCGAGCTTCCCGATACAGGTAACGTTCCTCTGGTTGCAGACGTTTCATCCTGCTTCCTCTCAGAGCCTATGGACGTTTCAAAGTACGGCGTAATTTACGGCGGCGCACAGAAGAACGTTGCTCCTGCAGGTCTTACTGTTGTTATCGTTCGTGAGGATCTTCTCGGCAACGCAAGGGATTACACTCCCACAATGCTTGACTATAAGACACTTGCAGATAACGATTCAATGTATAACACACCTCCCTGCTACTCCATTTATATGTGCAAGCTTGTGCTTGAATGGATCAAGAATCTGGGCGGTCTTGAGGCAATGAAGCTTCATAACGAAAAGAAGTGCTCAATCCTCTATGATTTCATCGATAACAGCAAGATGTTCAATAACCCCGTTAAGAAGAGCGACCGTTCAATGATGAACGTTACTTTCGTAACAGAGAGCGACGAGCTTAACGCAAAGTTTGTTAAGGATGCAACAGCTGCAGGCTTTGTTAACCTTAAGGGTCACCGTTCAGTTGGCGGTATGAGAGCTTCAATCTACAACGCAATGCCCATCGAAGGCGTTGAAAAGCTTGTAGAATTTATGGCTGAATTCGAAAAGAATAACTGATAAGGGGCGTTTATAATGTTTAACATTTTACTTTTAAATAAGATTTCAAAGACAGGTCTTGACCGTCTTGACAGCGAGCTTTTCACCTGCGCAGATGCAGTTGAAAATCCCGATGCAATTCTTGTTCGTTCCGCTTCAATGCACGAATATGAACTTTCAGAAAACACAGTTGCAATCGCAAGAGCAGGCGCAGGCGTAAACAACATTCCCATCCCTGCTTGCAGTGACAAGGGCGTTGTTGTTTTCAACACTCCCGGCGCAAATGCAAACGCAGTTGCCGAGCTTGTTATCTGCTCACTTTTCCTTGCTTCAAGAAAGGTTGCAGCAGCAATAGATTGGTGTAAGACTCTTAAGGGCGAGGGCGAAAACGTAGGCAAGCTTGTTGAAAAGGGTAAGGGTAACTTCGCAGGTCCCGAAATCCTCGGCAAAACTCTGGGTATTATCGGTATGGGCGCAATCGGTGCAAAGGTTGCTGAATACGCAATCGGTCTCGGAATGGATGTTATTGCTTATGATCCCTTTGCAAAAGATGCAGATGTAATGAATGTAGAGTTTGTTGAGCTTGATGAAATTTTTGCAAACAGCGATTATATAACTCTCCATGCTCCTCTCAACGATGGCACAAGAGGAATGATTAATGCCGAAACCATCGTAAAGATGAAGGACGGCGTAAGAATTCTCAACTTCGCAAGAGGCGAGCTTGTTGCATCAAAGGATATCATTGATGCTCTTGCAAGCGGCAAAGCTGGTGCTTACGTAACAGACTTCCCCACAGATGAGCAGCTTGGTGCAGAAGGCGTAACGGCTATCCCTCACCTTGGCGCATCAACTCCCGAAAGTGAAGAAAACTGCGCAATGATGGCTGCCAGCGAGGTTGCAGGTTATCTTCTCAAGGGTGAAATCAAGAATTCCGTTAACCTTCCCAATACGAAGAACCTTGCATCAGAGTTTGCAGTTCGCACCTGCTTTATCCACAAGGAAAACGCAGATGAATTTGCCGCAAAGGCAGAAGCAGCTGCAAAGGCAGCAGGCGCACAGGTTACATCAATCTTCACCGCAAACAAAAAGGATATGGGCTACACCGTTATCGATACCGATAAGGCTTTTGATGCAAACGTTGCAGGCGCAATCAGAGTAAGAGTTATCTGATTTATAAAAAATTAAGACCTCCGATGGATTTCGGAGGTCTTTTTGCATTTATTTCTGGTTTATGTTTTGCCAAACGAACGCAACGTCGGGGCCGACCTGAACAAAGGTGTCAGGGCTGTTGTTGTTGAGTTTTGCAACTCTTGTGAAGCCGTTGGTTTCAAATGATTTGCAGAATGCATCTGCCATTTCGGTGTCCTTGAAAGTGATGTGAGTAACCAGACGGAATTCGGTGAGAGTTTTTCTCAGGCTACCGTTGGGGAAGCCCACAACAAAGCCCGTTGCCCACCAATATTTGTCGTATTTGCGGTTAAAGACGGCTCGGTATTCGCCTGTTTCGTATTCGTCCCACATAAATGCGGTTTCCATATAGAGCCAGTCTTCTTTGTCGGCGCAGGTGAAATGCGAGCCTATGCTGCCGGGCGACCTTGTGTAAACACCGACCTCACCGCCGACAAAAGCCATTCCGTACTGACCTTTCCAGGTCTGGATAAGCCATTCTTTGCCGCCGTATTCAAATATTGTGCGCACGGTGTCATAATACATTATTGTGAGGGGGGCAAAGGTGTCGTATACTTCGTTGAAGCCGAAATTCTTTTGCCAACATTCTTTGTCATCCGTGTAATAGAAATTGCCGTCAGGGTTGTATTTGTATGAGGCAAGATTGATTTTTGCAAAATCCAGATCGGTGTCGGGCGGGACGTATTGGGGAGCTTTGGGAAGGGTGAAAACGTCCTTGAAAGCAGCATTTACAACCGTTGTTGCAATCTGCGTCAGCTTTTCCGAAACGGTGGTTGATTCGGCAGGATTTGTGGTGGTTTCAGCCTTGGTTGTGCTGATTACGGCGGTTGTTGCAGTCGTCGGAATGTTTTGCTCCATTGATTCGGGAACGGAAAAATGGGTTTCTTCGTAAACGGGATAAGTTATTTCTGCGGTGGTTTCGGAATATTCCGAGCCTTGCACAGGCTCAAAAGAGGGACTGCTGTTCATTTTTATTCCCAACACAGCCACGGTGCCGATAAGCAAAACCGCAATCGCACCGAGAGCAAGGGGAAGCACTTTGTTTTTCATTCTTATTTCTCTCCAGACTGTTCAGAATTCTTATTCAAAAGGATATTCACGCACAAACGCGTTTATGAAAAGGGGACCCATATCCATTGCAACAAGCACGGTTTTGCCGTCTTTTGTCATAAAGGTCATTCCTTCGCCCTCGCTGCCTGAGGTCAGGTTACGGTCAACGTATTTTTCAACTTCGCCCGATGAGGGATTGATTTTGTATATTGCCTGAGTGTCGTCATTTGTTGCGGCATAAAGAGCACCGCCGAAGAATTCAGCACCCTGAATTGCATAGGGTGAGCTTGCAAGGGGTATTTCCGCAACGGGAGCCATATCGTTTGCGGTGTCATAAGCAAGAAGCACGGTGGGATTTTTAGAGTGGTCGGTGCAATAAAGATAGCCTGTTTCGGGGTCAACACATACCCAGGGCAGACCTCTTGTTATTTTTTCGCTGTCCATAATGTAATAGTCAAGAAGCCCAAGGCTTTCCGCATCAAAAACACCGATGATGGGGTAGTCCCAGACCTTGCTGTCCTCAAGACCTGCGTAGATATAGCCGTTATAAAAACTTAATCCGCCGATATGCTTTATGCCAAGCTCCTTGAGCTCATCAGGAATGGCAAAATAATTTGCATTAATAAGGGTTTTTGCATCGCCTTCGGTGCGGATAAGAGTTGTTTTTGACGAAAAATAGAGGGTTTCGCCATCGCTTGTCATACCCTGCGAGCGGAAATATGCACCAATGCCGACAACGTTTGTCTTTTCTATGTCTGTTCTTTCCGACGCGGAAATAAGGTCAATTCCGTGAGTCAGCACCGAAAACGGAACCAATACAACAGCAAAAACAAAAGAAAGAATTTTGTTCAATACCAATGAAAATGCGCTCATAATCTCATCCCTTTAATTTATTATTATTCATAATAAAAAGTATAGCAAATGAGGAAAAAATAGTCAACGACGATTTTGCGTTGCAGTCATTGACAATAAAGGACTAAAGAGTTATTATGTTATTGGATATAAAGTTTTCGGAGGTTAAAATGAAAGGTCATAATATGTTTGTGAGAATTGTTGCAATTCTGCTTTGCGCAATTATGGTGCTTGGTGTTGTAACGGTTGCATTTTATTCATTCGTAGGGTAAAAAAATAAAGGCTGCTTTCACAGTTCGTGAAAACAGCCTTTTGATTTTTTTATGAGAGTTTGTAGCAACGCATAACGCCGGCTGCGTCGTCTGCCGTGCCTGCAGGGGTAAGACCTTCAAATGCACCGTCAGCTGAATTGGTTGAGCCCGAAACAAAGAGCATATCGCCGTTTGAGCAGACTGAACGAGCGTTATCTGCGGATGAGCCGCTGAATGAATAGATGTTTTTGGTTTCGCCGTAGTTGTTCAGCGTGTAGATGAATGCGTCGTAATCACCGTTGCCGAGAGTCTGGAAATTACGGTTTGTTGATGCGGAATAACCGCAGACAGCATAGCCGTTTGAGATTCTTGTGATATCGGTGACGTAATCGCTTTCAAAGCCTACGAGGGGAGTCATCCACGAGGTTGAGCCGTCTGACTTGAACTTGACGATGATGCCGTCGTAAGTGTTGCCTGTGCCGCCGTTGTAGATGCCCTTCTTCTGGCTGAAGCTGTATATGTTACCTTCTTTTGCGCTGACTGAATACTGACCTGCAACAACGCAGCCGCCGTCATCGGAATATGTGATGCCGTGCATATTGGTAAGACCGCTTTCATAAAGGGGCTTTGTCCACAGAAGCTTACCTGTTGAGCTGAACTTTGAAATAACAGCCATTCTTCTTGAGCCGGGGAGATTGAACTGTGCAAAGTCGCCGTCTGTGTTGTTGTTTTCCATTGTGGTGAAGACTTCGCCTGAAGGATTGACTGCAATACCTTTTACTGCGCAATGGATTGTACCTGCAAGGCAATTCTTCCATTCAACGTTGCCGCCTGAGCTGAGCTTCATAACGAAAGCTTTTGTGTTCATATTGCCGAGGCCTGAGAAGTGGCCGTCCTTTGAAGTGGATTTGCCGCCGACAACAAAACCGCCGTCGGGAGTAGCTTCAACGGAGTAGATAATGTCGCTGCCGCTGCCGCCGATAATCTTGAGCCATTGTTTTTCGCCCTTTGCGGAGTACTTGATAACAACGCCTTCAACGGTTGTGTCGCATACATACTGGTCGGGAGTTGTCAGGTCAGTTGCAAGAGTACTGCCGACAACAACAACGCTGCCGTCCTTGAGCACGGTGATGCCGTCAAGAGAAACGATTCCGTTGCCTGAAACGGTGTTTTTCCATTGCTGCTTGCCTTTTTCGTTGTACTTCACAACAACGCCCTGGCTTGAAATATCCTCATCAGAGGTTACGCCTACTGCAACCGTGCCGCCGTCTGTTGTTGCTGCGTTATCAACGAGCACGGTGTGTTTGCCGTTGCCGAAGTTAGTGATCCAACCGTCGGAAAGTGAAGAAACAATAAGCTCTGTTGAGGTGCCCATAGGAGCAGCAGTCTGGTGCTGGGGAGGCTTGTAAACGGAGGTTGTGCCCTTGGTTGATTTGGGAGCTGTAACCTTTGCGGATGTTTCCTTGGGAGCTTGAGTGATGATTTTTGTAGTTGTAACGGGTTTAACGATAACAACGTCACCGTCGGGTTTGGTTGAAACTATAAGACCTTCATTGCTTGCAACCTTTGAAAGTTCTTCAAATTCCTCTTCGGAAAGGTTGCTGGGGTCTTTGATTGAAAGCTGGTTGAACAGGTCTTCAACCTCATCCTTTGAAGCTTCTGTTACAGGAATTTCTTCCTTTTTGATAACAGTGTCGCCATTGTCATCTTTTTCAACGGTGAGACCTTCGTCCTTTGCGTGATTTTCAACTTTTTCAAGCTGCTCGGGAGTGAGGGTGTTAAGGTCGCCGTTAAAGTTTTCGGGCGTATCTTCGCCCAGCGCATCTTCAACAAGGTCAACAAGTTCAGCCTGGCTGATGATAACTTTATTGTATCCTGAATCGGACTGCCATGAATCGTCTCCTGCAAGGGTGGTTGAGTCTGGGTTGTCAGGTTTTACCTTACACGCTGTGAAGCAGGAGATTGCAAGAATTATGCACATAAGCACACAAAGCCTTGCTGTAAATTTGTTTTTCATACGGTAATCCCCCTATTTTATATTTATAATTCATAGTATCATAGTTTGCCTTTAAAATCAACAGTTTTTATTTACCTGAAACAAAAATTAATAGTAAATTAAAAATATGTCTTTAATTTTGCAACGGATTATAATATAATTATTGAAGAAAACGAGGTGAGGCAGATATGACAGAGAAAGAAAGAGCGTTGCTTGCAGTGAATGCACTCAAAGAAAAATATCCACATTCCATTTGCTCACTTAACGCAGAAAATCCCCTGCAGCTGATTATCGCGACCCGACTTTCGGCGCAATGCACAGATGCAAGGGTTAACCTTGTGACACCGCATTTGTTTGAAAAATATAAAACCATAGAGGATTTTGCTGCCGCAGACGTGACGGACGTGGAGGAAATCATCCATTCCTGCGGATTTTTCAGGGCAAAAGCAAAGGATATTGTCGGAATGTGCCAAAAGATGATTGCGGATTTTGGCGGAAAAGTACCCGACAACATAGAAGACCTGACAAGCTTGCCCGGAGTAGGCAGAAAAACCGCCAACCTGATTATGGGCGACGTTTACGGAAAACCTGCCGTTGTGGCGGACACTCATCTTATCAGAATTTCCAACCTGCTGGGGCTGGTTTCCACCAAAGACCCGTATAAGGTTGAGATGAAATTGCGTGAGCTTCTGCCTCCTGAAGAAAGCAATGATTTTTGTCACCGTTGCGTGCTTCACGGCAGAGATACCTGTGTTTCCGGCAGACCGAAATGCGGCGAATGCGTTATGCGAGCCTTTTGCAAAAGCTCAAAAGAATGAAGTGAGCAGAAAAATTGTTCCGCTTACAACCGCGCCTGCGCAGGCGGCGGCACTCATACTCAGGGCAAGACGGATTCTGCTTTTTCGCAGTCTTGCGGCAGGGGGCATACCTGCGCTCTGAGCGATTGTTGCGGCTCTTTCCCTCAGGTCACCTTCGCTGACGGCGGAGTATTCGGGCTTTATAAAAAACAGCACCTTTTCAAAATATTCGCATTGAGTCTGTGAAATTTCAACCACCTGTCTGTTAACACCTTTTATCAAAAAAATTCCCCTTTCACGGTTGCTTCTGTGTTATTTTTGGCAGAGAAATACCTGTTTATTCTGTCTGGCGGATAAAGATAAATATACAAAGTGTATACTTGACTTTTCAGGTGGAAAACGTGGATAACTGTGTGGAAAAGTTGTATAACTCCACCCGAAAAGCCTTATTTTTATGGACTTAAGCGTGTGGAAAACTTTATATTGCTAAAAAAGAACAATCTTTTGCTTGTGAAAACTTTACAAAATGTCGCAAAAAGTCGATAGATTTATGGCGCATTTTTTGTGAAATTTATTATGATATTACATTTTGGAGAATGAGATGAAAACCGAAATTCAGAGCGATAAAAAAGAAATAAAAATCAAAAATCCCTGCTTTGACCTTGCCCGTACCCTTGATTGCGGGCAGGCATTCCGCTGGGTGCAGACAGCTGAAAACGAGTGGCACGGAGTGGCTTTTTCACGTCCGCTTACCCTGCGTCAGAACGGGGATGAAATAACTTTTATCGGTACGGACGAGCAGGATTTTGAGGCGGTATGGAAGCCGTATTTTGACCTTGACCGTGATTACGGCAGCCTTTGCGAGAGGCTTTCTGCAGATGTGCACCTGAAAACAGCGGTTGAGGAATGCAGCGGAATACGCCTGCTCCGTCAGGAGCCTTGGGAGGCAATCTGTTCCTTTATAATTTCCGCAAATAACAATATTCCCCGAATCAAGGGCATTATTGACCGCCTTTGCCGTCTGCTTGGCGAGCATCTGGGCGGTGACGATTACTCTTTCCCTGCGCCTGAAAAAATAGTTGAGGCAGGTATTGAGGGCATTGCGCCCATAAGGGCAGGCTTCAGAGCCAAATATATAGTTGACGCAGCGCAAAAGGTTGCAAACGGCGAGATTGATTTTGATAAGATTTATTCCGCAAGCCTTGATGAGGGCAGGGATGAACTGATTAAAATTAAGGGCGTTGGCGAAAAAGTTGCCCAATGCGCCCTGCTCTACGGCTTCGGCAAGGTTGATGCTTTTCCCGTTGACGTGTGGGTCAAGCGCATTATGGCGGAAATGTATCCCGACGGCTTGCCCGAATGCACAAACGGCGTGCGCGGCATCGCCCAGCAGTATTTGTTCCATTGGAGAAGAATGCAATAAATAAAACGCAGGTATCAGAAACGATACCTGCGTTAATTTTTTATTTAAGGAAGCCCTGAATGATAACTTCCTCTGCTTCTTCTTCGTTCATTCCGAAGGTCATAAGCTTGATAAGCTGGTCGTTATTGATTCTGCCGATAGCCGCCTCGTGAACAATCTGCGCATCCGCTGAATTTGCGGTGATAGCAGGGATTGAGCTGACGGTTGCATCATCCATAATGATTGAGTCGCATTGTACGTGGGCTCTGCACTTTGCGTTGCCGATGGCGTTGGGATGGAAAATCTGCTTTGATTCATCCTTGGCAACGGAGCGCGAAATAATCTGCGCCGATGCGTCCTCGCCGTCAAGATAAACGTCCATATCGGAGCGCACGTACTGGCTGCCGTGGGTGAGCAGACGCTCGGTAACAATCAGCTTTGCGCCTGATGCAAGGTGAGCCTTTGTGTCACGCACACTTGAATCAACACCCTTTATCTGCACCATTTCCATTTCGCAAACGGAGCCTTCATCCTGCTCAACGTAGGTCACGGGGTTAAGAATTCTTTCGCCCTTGCCGTCACCCTCGCCGTAATGCTTTTCAACGTACTTGATGCGTGCGTTCTTGCCGATATGGAATGTATGGATGCCGTCGTGCTGTGACTTTTCATCACCGCTGTTGTGGATTCCGCAGCCTGCAACAATGAGAACGTCAGCATCGTCACCAATGTAAAAATCGTTATAGACAAGGTCGTTGACGCCAGCCTCCGTGATGATAACGGGAATGTGAATGCTCTCATTCTTTGTGCCGGGAGCAACGATGATGTCAATGCCGGGCTTGTCTGATTTGGTCACAATCTCAATATTGGCGGTGGACTGCCTTGCGTAGCCCTCGCCGTTTTTTCTTATATTATAAGCGCCTGAAGGAACCTCGTGGAGATCCGCAACGGATTCAAGCAACTGGCTGTCTATTTTATCCATTGATTAACCCTCCTTGCCTCTGAAACCGCAGTTTTCGTTGAATTCACCCATAAGCTTGGGGAAAATTTCGTCCTTTGTGCCTGTATCTCTGACCTGACCGTCAGCGATAACAACCATTTTATCTGCAAGCTGCATAATTCTTTCCTGATGTGAGATGATGATAACGCTCTTGTGGCTGCCCTTGCTCATTGCCTTGAACGACTCAACAAGCATTGAGAAACTCCACAGGTCAATGCCTGCCTCGGGCTCGTCGAAAATAGCGAGACCAAGCTTGCGAGCCATAAGAGTGGCAATTTCAATTCGCTTTGCTTCGCCGCCTGAAAGGGAATAATCCATTTCGCGGTTAAGATAATCCTTTGAGCAAAGACCGACACTTGTGAGGTAGCCGCAGCATTCGTCAACGGGAAGCTCGCTGCCTGCAGCAAGAGAAAGAAGTCTGCGCACGGTGAGACCCTTGAATCTGGGAGGCTGCTGGAATGCATAGCCTATGCCGAGCTTTGCTCTTTCTGTTACGGAAAGGTCGGTTATATCAACGTCGTTATAATAAATTCTGCCGCCCGTGGGCTTTTCGATGCCCATAATAAGGCGTGCAAGAGTTGATTTGCCGCCGCCGTTGGGGCCCGTGATAACAACAAATTCGCCGTCGGGCACTTCAAGGCTGACGTTATCGATAATTTCAAGGTGAGAGCCGTCGACCTCAACCTTGAATGATACATTTTCAAGTCTTAACATATAATTTCTCCGTTTTAAAAGATATCAATATATTATACAACATTTTTCGAGTTTTATCAATATAAAATTTAGTGTGAAACGCCTTAAATCCTATCGTCGCCACAGCTTTCTGTCAAGGCTTCTGTACTGCACCGCCTGAGCAATGTGGGAAGCCTCAATGTGCTGAGCATTTTCAAGGTCTGCAATTGTTCTTGATACTCTCAGAATTTTATCGTATGCTCTTGCAGAAAAAGCGAGTTTTTCAAAAATTCTTTCAAGCATAACAAGGGCATCCGCCGTTGGTTTGCAGAATTCCCGTGTCATCGCTGCGTCCATTTTTGCGTTACAGCTGATTCCCGAGCCTTTGAGTCGCTCCTGCTGAATTTTTCTTGCGGCATTGACACGCTTTTTGATTTCTGCGGAGCTTTCGGAGGGTACTTTGCTTGAAAGCTTTTCAAAATCAACGGGAGGGACTTCAATATGTATATCTATTCTGTCCAGCATAGGACCTGAAATTCTGGAAATATAGCGTTTTGCCGAACCCTCGGGGCAGGTACAATCGCGCTTGGGATGACCAAGATAGCCGCAGGGACAAGGATTCATAGCACAAACAACCATTGCGGAGCAGGGATAAGTGAAAGAAGCACTTGCTCGTGATATGGTGATTTTTCCGTCCTCTACGGGTTGGCGCAGAACTTCCATAGCAATTTTGGAGAATTCAGGGAGCTCGTCAAGGAAAAGCACACCGTTGTGGGAAAGAGAAATTTCACCGGGTCTGGGGATAGCACCGCCGCCCGAAAGTCCTGCAGGTGATACTGTGTGATGGGGTGAGCGGAAAGGTCTTTCACGGATGAGGGAAACACCCTCGGGCAGAGCACCTGCGATTGAGTACAGCTCGGTGGTCTGCAGGCTTTCTTCAAAAGTCATATCGGGCAGAATGGAGGGCAGACGCTTCGCAAGCATACTTTTTCCCGAGCCCGGAGGCCCTACCATAATTATATTATGTCCGCCTGCTGCGGCGATTTCCAGCGCATATTTTGCATCCAGCTGACCCATAACGTCCTTGAAATCGGGCAGGGGAAGATGATTCTGCATTTCAAACGCGGAATTGAATTTAACGGGCGGGAGGAGTGCGTCGCCTTTGATGTGGTCAATAACCTGAGTTACGTTTTCAACTGCGTAGACCTCAATGCCTTCAACAACGGAGCTTTCGTGGGCATTTGAGGAAGGCACAAATACACGCTTGATTCCGCTTTTCTGCGCTCTGATAACCATTGGAAGTGCACCGTTGACGTGACGGACAAGACCGTCAAGAGAAAGCTCACCGATAAATGCACAGTCATCGATGTTATAGGGTAATTGCTCGCCTGCCTTGAGAATTGCAATCAGAATGGGAAGGTCGTAAACGGGACCCTCTTTGCGGATATCCGCAGGCGAAAGGTTGATTGTGATTCTGCTTTGGGGGAAGGTGTAGCCGCTGTTTTTGATTGCGGAACGCACTCTGTTCTGCGCTTCCCTGACCGCAGCGTCGGGCAGACCCACTATATCAATACGGGGCAGACCCTGACCGTAGTCAACCTCAACACCGACCATATAGCTGTCTATTCCGAAAAGTCCCATACTGTTTATGCGGGCAAACATCCGATCACACTCCAAGCGATTTATAAAACTATACTATCATATATTGTCGGAAAATACAACACGGCGAGGCTATTTCAAAGATTTTTAACGCAACTGTGGAGGAAAGATGCCTTTAACAGTATGAAGTCCGAATGTGGTCACTCTGACAAAAAAAGCAAAAAACACCGGTGCGGAACCGATGTCTTTTGCTTTATAGAAGGATGTATGTTTTGTGTCGGAGATTTTCAACGCAAGGCTGCGGAATGCTTTGCGTATCCCATCGCCGACGGAGATGGTTTAGTCGTTTTCCTCTGCAGCAGCCTTGACAACGGCATCGGGAACAGCTTCACCGTGCTTAACGAAGAAGATGCAAAGCATACTGAGGATAAACATAATGGGGCTGTATACAAAGAGGGACATATATGTGCCTGAAAGCATACGGACAACACCGTAGATGATGGGGGATGCAATCTGAGCGGAGAAAGTTGCGGTGTAATAATAGCCCGTGAATGTACCGACTTTGTCAATGCCGCCGATATCAAGAACGAGAGGAAGTGTGTTAACCGTAATAAACATATTTGCAAATCCGCCGAGAATAAGAACAACCCAGATGATTGCCATGCTTCTGGTTGCAACATAAAGAAGGAATGCTGCCATAAATACTGCAAGACCAAGAAGAATTGTTTTCTTTCTGCCGATCTTTTTGCCGACATAGCCTGCGGGGATTGCGGCTATTGCGGAGCAGACTGCGAAGAGAGTGGTCATAATGGTTGCTTCTGCAGTTGTTTTGCCGAGAACTTCTGCTGCGAAGAGTGCAAAGAAGGTTGTGATGGCATTTGTGCCGCAGAAAAGGAAGAACAGACCGCCCAGCATAAAGACAAGGCTCCTTCTTTCGCTTTTTGAAAGCTTCTGGGCTTTCTGTGCAGCTTTTGCTGCTTTCTTTGCTTCTTTTTCAGCCTTTGCTCTGGCAGCTGCATCAGCAGCCTTGTTCTGCTCTGCAACAGCTTCAAGCTTGCTTGAAGGCTCTTTAACAAAGAACAGAATAACAAGCATACCGATAACCATTACGACTGCGCCGGTAAGGAAAACGTAGGGGAACGCAATCTGTTCGTTTTCGGTTGTGATTTCAATGCCTGTTGCAAGCTTATAGAAAATTCCCACAACGGTGCCTGCAAACATACCGACTGCAGAGCCAACGCCGCCCATAAGGTTGATGATTGCGTTGCCTTCACTGCGGAGAGCAGGAGGAGTGAGCGCAGGCATAAGAGCAACAACGGGTGCTCTCCAGAGAGACATTGAGAAAACAAAAAGGATGATGAAGAGCATTGTGAGGGATAAGGAACCGCTGAGGGCTATCCAGGGAATAACGGCAAAAAGGAATGCCGATACGGGTGCGCCGAAAACGATGAAGGGACGGCGCTTACCCAGCTTTGAATGGCATCTGTCTGACAGTTTGCCGAAAGTGGGCTGGAAGATAACACCAAAGATGTTATCAAAGGTCATAATGATACCGATGAAGAGGGGAACAAGAGTAATTCCGCCTGCTTCGGTAACAACGTTTTCGCCCTGAGACTCTGCAAATTTTGCAAGAACAGGGAACATTTCATTAAGCTTTGCGCTCCACGCCGTGACCATTGAGGAGGCATTAAGCAGTTTTTCAAGAATTTTTGTGATGTAGGGGTCGTAAATTGCCCACGCAATTGAGGAAGCCATAAAGCCAAAGCCTGTCAGAATTGTTCTGGGGCGGTGAAGCTTGCCGTTTTCCCTTGCGCAGAAAAAGGTGTTGTTCATTGTCAATTCTCCTTATAAAATCAGCGGATTCCCATACGAATAATATATGAGAATCCTTTTAAATCATATATATTATAACACTTTTTAATTACTTTTTAAAGACAACATTTTCCACTAAAAACACACAGGCTTTTTGGTAGAGTTGACGAAATAAAAACAAGCAGTTTCTTTTTGAGAAAAGAAAAGGTTTTTTGCTTATGATTCAGAGTTCAGGGAAAAACAAAAAGCGGCATATCCGAAGATATGCCGCCAAGCTATTTAATCAAATTCTTGCGCTAATTCAATTAAATAAGGGGTTGAACCGTTTAATTAGTTCTTCTTTGTGCAAACGTATGCTGCTGCAGCTGCAACTGAAACTGCTGCGAATACTGCGATACCAGCTGCTGATGAACCTGTTTCTGCGGGAGCTTCTGCTGTTGTTTCGGGAACAGTAGCAACTTCACCTGCATAGAGATCCTTGATTGCACCCTTGAGATCGTCGATAAGGCTGTCTGCACCGGGAACACCATTGAGAAGTGTTTCGAGGTTAAGAACTTCACCGTCGAGGTTAGCTGTCTTCTCTTCGATAGCATCGATAACCTTTACGATAGCGCCTTCAACTGCGTCCCAAGCTGCTGTGCTGTCTTCTGCTACTGCAACGATGTCGTTGAGGATAGCATTAACGTCAGCTGTTGCGTCTGCTGCAAATGCCATAGCGCTCATTGAAAGAGCCATAACAAGTGCAAGAACAATTGCAAGTACTTTCTTCATTTTCGAACCATTCCTTTCAAATTTTATTGCAAGAGCAACAATTGTTACCTAATAATAACATATAGATAAGATATTGTCAACACTTTTGGCCTTGAAAAATTGTATAAATAATGATAAGTGTACGGATAATTTTAATTAAATTTGCCGAAAACCTGAAAATCAGGAAGCTTTACCTTCGTATCCGGGGAAGCTTTCGTGGTTCTTTGTGAGCCAGAGGAACCATACGTCAGCGCCCTTCTGATAGAATGAATCGTCTGCAAGCTGGTTTGAACCGAGTGCGCGTGCAAAGCCTGATTCTCTGAGACCTGCAACAAAGAGGTCAGCCATAGCTTCTGACTTGAATGTGATTCTGCCCTTCATCTTGAGCTCTGTTCTGGGAGCTGTGTACTTTGTGAGCTGACCCTTAACGAAGCCTGTTGCCCACCAGTATTCTGTATATTCTCTGTGGAAAGCCTTTTTGTATGAACCCTGGTTGTTTTCCTTCCAGAAGCAAGTCATTTCCATCTTGAGCCAATCGTCTTTGTCAGCGCAGTCATAGTGGTTAACGTCACCGACCTGACCTGTGTATGTGCCTGCATCTGTTGTGTAAACGCCGATTTCAGCACCGACAAGGAGATAGCCGTACTGACCCTTCCAGAGCTGAATCATCCAGTCGTGGTCGCCGTATGTGAAACGAACGCGAAGAACGTCGATATACATAGCGGTGAGGGGAGTCATATTGTCATAAATTTCGTTGAAGCCTGCGTTTTCCTGCCAGCAGTCTTTGTCATCGGTGTAGTAGTAGTCGCCTTCAGCGTCGTATCTGTAGCCGAGGAACTGATCACCGTTGGGGCCGATAACCTTGTCAACAAGCTTGTCATCGCCGGGATATGAAGTTGAGCCTGTCTTCTTTGTTGTGGCTGCTGTATTTTTCTTTGTTGTGTTTGCTGTGTTCTTTTTTGTTGTTGTTTTGCTTGCAGCTTTTTTGGTTGTGTTTGCAATCTGCTGAATTGTTGTGAGAATATTGCTTTCTGATTCTTCTTCGCTTACGTCACCACCCATACCGCCGGGGAATTCATCATAATTATATTCGTAGCTGTATTCTGTTTCGGGTGCTGTTGTGGTTGTTGTTTCATCGCTTGTGTTGGGACCGCCTCTGAGGAGTGCAACGGCTGCTACCGAGCCGCCGATTACAACTGCTGCGCAGATGGCGAGGATGAGAATTTTTGTCTTACCCATTCTTTTTTCCTCCTTTAGAATTCTTTTCGTTTCTTTGTTATTTTTGACTCCTGTCAGGAGTTAATATCCGTTTTATACATTGTTATCTGATGTACTGCCAGAGGAAGATAACGTCTTTGCCGTAAATCTTATAGGTGTCTGCTGCTGTGGGGTTGAAGGTTGAAACTTCGGTGAAGCCTTTCTTGCCGAGAGCATCTGCAAAAAGCTGAGCCTGCTCTTCACTTTCAAAAGTGATTCTGCCGAGAAGCTGAAGGTCGTTTGAATCAAATCTGTTCTTGAGCTGACCGTCAACAAAGCCTGTTGCCCACCAGAAATCATCGTAGTTTCTGGTGAACTGGGGCAGATATCTGCCGTCGTCAAATTCGTTCCAGAAAATGGTCATTTCCATTTTGAGCCAATCTTCTTCAGCGGCGCAGTCGTAGTGCTCGGGGATAAGGTAAATTTTACCGGGAGTTCTTGTGTAAACACCGATTTCTCCGCCTACTGTACCGATATCACCCGAAATATACTGACCTTTCCAGAGCTGAATTCTGTAAGGCTTGTTTTCATATTTAAAGTCGATTCTTGTTGTTTCAATGGTAAAGTCAATAAGACTTGCGCCTGCATCGTAGCCGGGGTTGTAACCGAAGTTTCTCTGCATGCAGTTGGGGTCTTTGTCGTCGTTATATATGTAGGGCTTAAGGCCGATAACATCATAACCTGAACCGTAAAGACCTGCAAAGCTCATATCCTTGGGCAGATTCTTGCTTGCGGTAACGGGTCTTTTTGTTCCGCTTGAATGCTCCATTTCGTCGGGGTCAAGTTCGCCCTTCTGAGGCTCGGTTGTCTGCTCGGGAGCTTTTGTTGTCTGTTCTTCTTTTTTTGTTGTTGCCTGAGTTGAAGGCTGTGTGGCTTTCTCTGTGGTTTTCTGGGTTGAGGGCACGTAAGTGTCCGTCATAACCTGAGTTGTGATGTCCAGAATTGCCTGAAGAGTTGAAGGCTCTGTGGTCGGCTCAACGGGAGCGTAAATGTAATCCGTTGAGGCTGCGGTGCTGTCGGGTTCAACTGCAGGACCGTTGTTTGCCTTAAAAACCAGTACGCCTGCGATTGCTGCAACGCAAACAGCTACAACCGCCGCAGCAATTACAGCGAGATTTGCTTTTTTCATTTGCTTTCCTCCTGTTTTTTATATTTGTGCAGATAATTTTTAAATGGTGGAGATGGCGGTAATCGAAACCGCGTCCGAAAAACCCTCACAGGGACTTTCTACGAGTGTATTCCGTCTTTTGACATTCCCTTATTCCGACGCCGGCGAACAGGCTTCGGAACTCAGTAGACCGATTGTCCGTGACGGGCTATCAGCCGTTACCCGTTCACGTTCACTGCTGATCGACGCCTCTTGTGCGGCCGCAGTATTCCGCACAGAGACGGCTGCTTAGTTAAGCAGCAAGAGCAACTGTATTGTTGTCGTTTAAATTTAAATTTTACGGATTTTATAGCGGTCCCGCCCCGCTACTCGCTTATCCGGGCTCAGATTCCCCGTCGAAATCCTTTCATCCCCGTATATATTAAACCAACTTGCGTTGGTTTGTTGATATATATTGCTTCGCTTTTTATCTGCGAAGGTTGCGCTCAATTGTTCTCTGAGCGTCTTTTTTGGCTGCAACATCACGTTTGTCATAGAGCTTTTTACCTTTGCAAAGACCGATTTCAACCTTTGCTCTGCCTTTTGTGAAATAAACACTAAGGGGCACGATTGAAAGACCGTCCTGCTTGACCTGGGAGTAAAGCCTTCTGATTTCTTTCTTGTGAAGAAGCAGACGCTTTGTCCTCAGAGGGTCACGGTTGAAGATGTTGCCGTGCTCATAAGGGCTGATGTGCATACCGTTGACAAACATTTCGCTGTCCTTCACGAAGCACCATGAGTCTTTCAGGTTTATTTTACCCTGACGGATGGATTTTACCTCCGTACCGAAAAGTTCAATGCCTGCTTCAAGCTTTTCCAGCACAAAATAGTCGTGATATGCTTTTTTGTTTTGGGCAATTATTTTTATGCTGCTGTTTTTGTCCATTTTATGCACCTTTCACGGTTTGCGATTATACCACACATTAAATAAGTGTGTCAATATCGTAATTTTGTTGCAAAAAAATCAAAAAAATTATTAAAATCGCAAAAATAAGGAACGTTAACGGCCATCAAAGGCAGGATTCACCTTATTTTGAACTGTTTTTATTGCCGTACGTGCGCTTCTTTGCGTAAAAATCTTTTTTCTTTTTCTTTTCCTCTGCCTCACGCTTTGCGGCGAGGGCTCTTTTTGCCTTTACTTTTGAAAGGGGCTTACCTTTCTTTGCAGGCTTCTTTTTTGTGGTTTCCTTGTCCTTGTCGGGATTTTCTTTGTAGAAAACGATGCTGCCGCCCACAACCTGTACAACCTCGCTACCTGTTGCTTCAGCCAACTTGTCTGCAAATTCCCTGGGGCTTTCGGGTGCGCTTTCAAGAAGCACCTTGAGCTTTATAAGTTCTCTTTTTCTGAGTGCATCGGCAGTCTGCTCAATAAGAGCGTCTGAAATACCGCCTTTGCCAATCTGAAAAAGGGGCTCAAGAGTGTTTGCCTGCGCTCTGAGCTGAGCTCTTTCTTTGCTTGTCATCTGTTGCCCTCCTCAATCTGTTTTGCAAGCATACGCACAGACTTGCCTCTGTGGCTGATTGCATCCTTTTCGTCTGCGGTAAGCTGCGCCATAGTCTTTTCTCCGTTATACTCGACAGGGAAGAAGAGAGGGTCGTAGCCGAATCCGCCGTTACCGATTTCTTCATATCCGATTGTGCCTCTGCATTCGCCGCGGGCAAGGAGCTTTGTGCCGTCGGGATATACGCAGCAGGCAACGCTTACGTAAGCCGCACCTCTCTCTGCAGGGTCAACACCCTCAAGAGCGTTGAGAAGCTTTTTGTTGTTTGCGTCATCGTCACCGTGCTCGCCTGAATATCTTGCGGAATAAACGCCGGGGGCGCCGTCAAGATAATCAACGGCAAGACCTGAATCGTCTGCAATGCAGGGCATACCGCTTTCTCTGCAGCCGCTTTCAGCCTTGATAAACGCATTTTCCTCAAAGGTTGTGCCCGTTTCTTCTGCGTCGGTCAGCTCAATGCCTGCTTCCTCCGCAAGGAGCACTCTTATGCCGAGAGGAGCAAGGATGCGCTGCATCTCGTCCCTCTTTTTCATATTGTGTGTTGCGATAATGTAATCCATATATATTATTCCTCGTCTTTGTCTTCTTCAAACAATCCGTCTGCAAAAGCTGTGGGGTCGAAAGGTCTCAGGTCGTCGATTCCTTCGCCTACGCCGATAAACTTAACGGGTACCTTGAGGTCATTCTTGATTGCAAGCACAACGCCGCCCTTTGCGGTGCCGTCAAGCTTTGTGAGAATGATACCTGTGATTTCGGCAACGTCCTTGAATTCTTTTGCCTGATTTACTGCGTTCTGACCTGTTGTTGCATCGAGAACAAGCAGGATTTCGCGGTCAGCATAGGGGAGCTGACGGTCGATGACTCTGTAAATCTTTGCAAGCTCTTCCATAAGATTCTTCTTGTTGTGGAGTCTGCCTGCGGTGTCGCAGATAATAATATCCGCATTTCTTGCCTTACCTGCAGAAATGGTGTCAAAAACAACTGCGGCAGGGTCAGCGCCTTCCTTGTGCTTGACGATGTCAACGTCTGCACGCTCTGCCCAGATTTCAAGCTGGTCAATGGCAGCGGCTCTGAAAGTGTCAGCTGCGCCGAGGATAACCTTCTTGCCCTCTTCCTTGAACATAGCAGCCATCTTACCGATTGAGGTTGTCTTGCCAACACCGTTTACACCGATAACAAGGATAACTGAAGGCACGGTAATCATATCCAGCTTTTCGCCGCCGCTGAGAAGCTCTGCACAAATATTGCGGATTTCCTTCTTGACGTCCTTTGCCTTGCGGAGATTCTTCTTGAATACAGAATCCTTGAGCTTGTCAACAATTTCCGTTGCCGTGGTCACACCAACGTCAGCCATAACAAGGATTTCTTCAAGTTCTTCGTAGAATTCGTCGTCTATTTCGTTTTTTCCGAAAAGAGCCGCATTGATTGCGCCACTCATACTGTCACGGGTCTTTTTCAGGCCCTGATTAATTCTTTTGAAAAGTCCCATAGCGTACCTCTATATATTAATGTATCGTGGACGTTCAGCGTTTTTACTGCTCCTGAACGTTCTTGATGATCTGCTCAACTGTCTTTCTGAGCGATGAGTCGATTGTAATTTCTCTGGCGATTGTATCAATTGAATAAAGGATTGTTGTTCTGTCTCTGTTGCCGAAATATTCGCTGATCTGGATCTGAGTAAGGTCTGTGATTTCTCTTACTATGTAGATTGCAACCTGTCTTGCCTTTGCGGTTTTTGCATCCTTCTTTTTGGAAATGATATCCGCCTGAGGAACGCCCCAGGTTCTTGCGGTTTCCGAAATAATGCTGTTTACGATGGATGAAACAGGTCTGCTGTCTGTCAGGATATCCTTGATTGCGTTCTGTGCGATTGCAATGTTGATGGGCGCACCCTCGATGTTGACAAGGGCGTTAATCTTTTTTACAGCGCCTTCAAGCTGACGGATATTTGACTTGATTTTTTCTGCAATGAACTGAACAACGTCGGGCGGAAGGGCAAGACCGAGGGTGTTTGCCTTACGCTGGATAATTGCCATTCTTGTTTCTGTGTCGGGGGGCTGAATGTCTGCAAGCAGACCCCATTCAAAGCGGTTGCGCAGTCTTTCGTCAAGGATTTCAATGTCCTTGGGTGCGCGGTCTGATGCAAGAACAATCTGCTTTCCGTCCTGTGTAAGTGCGTTGAAGGTATGGAAGAATTCTTCCTGAGTTGATTCCTTGCCTGCGATAAACTGGATATCGTCAACGATAAGCACGTCACATTTTCTGTACTTATCGTGGATTTCTTTCATTGATTTCTGCTTGATGCCTTCAACAATAAGGCTTACGAAATCCTCACCGCGGGTGAAGATGATGTCTGCATGGGGATTTTTGCTCTTTATTTCATTGCCGATAGCGCAAAGAAGGTGGGTTTTGCCCAGACCCGAGTTGCCGTATATGAAAAGGGGATTGTATGCCGCACCGGGTGTGGCTGCAACAGCCTGTGCCGCTGCGTGGGCAAATTTGTTTGATGAACCGACAACAAAGGTTTCAAAGGTGTTCTTCTCGATGCTGAGGGATGAACCGCCTGCAGCTGCCGCCTTTGCCGCTGCCTCTGCCTTTGCAATGGCGTTGGGGTCCACAATGCTGACTTCTATGTCAAAACCCATAACCTTTTTGAAAGCCTGTGAAATATCGCCGATAAATCTCTGGTCGATAACTCTTTTTATGAATTCGCTGGCGCTGATTTCTGCTTTTGTGCCGTCAAAGCTAATGATTTCAAGGGGTCTGAACCAGCTGTCATATACAACTTCGCCGCAGGTAGCCTTGAGCTGTTCGCAAACAAGACTCCACATCTCTTTGAGAGATTCCATATCTTTCTTTTCCTCCGTTTTCCTGATAATTCGTGGTTATATTTTATTTTAGCGCATTCTCTCGCATTCTAACGATAACGATACATAATACACTATATCACATAGCTCGGGTTATTTCAAGCGAAAATTGAGCAAAATCCGAAAAGTTTTCACACACATGTGGAAAAGTCGGGGATAAAAGACAACAAAAATACAATAAATTCAAAAAAATGTTGACATTGGCGGTATGTTTGATATATAATGTGTAATCTGAGGGGTGTGCCCCTTGGTTTGTTATGCGCATTTTTATGTTTTTGCTTAATAATCATTTTTATTTGCGTGGATTTCAATGCATTTAATTTTGATTGTTTCAGACTCGCAAGAGTCGGAAAATATACAAAAAGTGAAACGGAGGTTAGCAGTAATGAAGAGAACTTACCAGCCCAAGAAGCGTCATCGCAAGATGGAACACGGTTTCCGCAAGAGAATGGCTGACAGAAACGGCCGCAAGGTTCTTGCTCGTCGCAGAGCAAAGGGCAGAAAGCAGCTCACATACTAATCCTTGGATAAGGAAATGGTGAAGATGCAAAGAGCAGCAACCTTAAAGCAAAACACAGAATTCCACCGTGCCTACGGCAGGGGAAAGGTCAAGGCCTCCCCCGCATTGGTGACCTACGTTGTCAAAAACAGAGGTCAGGGTGTCCGTATCGGCATTACTGCCGCAAAAAAGCTTGGCAGTGCAGTTGAGAGAAACAGATGCCGCCGCATCATCAGGGCGGCATTCTCCTCAATTTATCCCGATTGCGGCGGAAATTACGACATTGTGTTTGTTGCAAGGTTCAGAACCAAAAAGCTCAAAAGCAGCGACCTGGAGCCCGTTATGAGAAGTCATCTGACGGAGCTGGGCGTTGTCAGGGGCGGTGCGGGGGCTGATATTTAATGAAAAAAATTCTGCTTTCCGCAATACGTTTTTATCAAAGACGTATTTCCCCGCTGTTTCCCCCTATGTGCAGGTATTATCCGACCTGCTCACATTATGCCGTTGAGGCAATTCAGGTTCACGGAGCAATCCGGGGGACCCTTTTAACTATATTCAGATTATTGAGGTGCAACATACTTTTTCCCGGTGGATACGACCCCGTACCGCCTAAAAAGCACCGTCACTCGGAGGACAAAAAATGACCGGTCTTTATGAAATTCTCGGCGTGCCTTTCGGATTTGTACTCAGATTCATATATGATACAATCGGTATGAGCAACTATGCGATTGCTATTGTTTTGCTGACTCTTTTGGCAAGAATCCTTATGATTCCCTCATCAATCGGTCAGCAGAAGGGTATGGTCAAGACTCAGCGAATGCAGGCAAAGCTTCGCAAAATCCAGGCTAAATATGCAGGAAATCAGCAGAAGATTCAGGAAGAAACCAACGCGCTCTATCAGCGTGAGGGTTATAACCCTATGGGCGCAGGCTGCGCACCTATGCTTGTTCAGTTCGTTGTTCTTTTCGGTCTTATCGGCGCCATTTACTATCCTTTGAGTAATTTCCTTTATGACAGCGAAATCACAAAGGAAGAAATTGCATTGCTCACAAAAGCTGTTCAGGATCTCGGTCTTATGGGTAACACCCAAAACACCCATCTTGTTGAGCTTATCATCATCCAGAATATTGACTCTTTGCAGAATGTTGCAGGCGTAAGCGAAGCTGCATGGAACGCAATCAAAGGCATCAACTTCGATTTCTTCGGCCTTTTCACACTCGGTGACGTTCCTTCGGACTATAAGGGTCTGCACGTTATCTGGGCAATTCCCGTTCTTTCATTCATTTCATCAATGGCAACGGGTCTCTACACTCAGATGAAGCAGAAAAAGCAGAATCCCGCAATGGCAAGCAATCCTGCCATGACAGGTTGTATGACCTTGGGCATGCCCCTTTTCTCACTCTATTTCGTTGTTAAATACCCTGCAGGTATCGGTATTTATTGGATCGCATCAAGTATTTTCGGATTTATTTCAACAGTTATTATCGGACAGATTTACAACCCCAAAAAGATGCTTGCAAAGCTTATGGTTGACGAAACGGTTGCACGCCGTTCAAAGGAAAACAACCTGAAGCAGTCTGTTGAAAGAAAAGAAAAAAAGAACTAACACTTTCAGGTGGTGAAACAATTTGATAAAAGAAGCATTCGGTACAGGTGCTAACATTGAAGAAGCAAAAGATGCTGCGTTAAAGGCGCTTAATGCTCCCGAAGATGCAGATATTAAATATGAAGTTCTCGAAACACCCAAGGCAAAGCTTTTCGGTCTTTTCGGAGGCTCATCCGCAAAGGTTAAGGTGAGCTACGAAGTTGAGGATGAAGTTGTTGAAGAGGTTGTTGCAGCCCCCGTTGCAGAACAGGTTGCAGCTCCCGAAAAAAAGGCGGTTATCGCTGACGACGGTTCATTTGACAACGCAAAGAACTATATTCTCACAATCCTTAAGAATCTTGGAATTGAAGATGCTGAAATATCAGTTGAAGCAGATGATGAAGAAGTTCGTTTTTCAATCAACTGCGGTGACGATTACGGCTCAGTAATCGGCAGAAGAGGCGAAACCCTCGATGCTATTCAGTATCTCACACGTCTTGTTATCAACAGAGGTTCCGATGATTTCAAGCGCGTTTCAATCAATGTAGGCAATTACAGAGAAAAGAGAGAGAATACTCTCCGCTCACTTGCTCGCAAGAATGCGGCAAAGGTAAGAAAGTACGGCAGAAACGTTGTGCTTGAGCCTATGAACCCCTACGAAAGAAGAATTATCCACACAACCGTTCAGGAAATCGAAGGCGTTACCTCACATTCAGTAGGCAGCGACGGCGACAGAAAGGTTGTTATCACTCTTGAAGAAGGCGTGAAGCCCACAAACGGCGGCAACTACAACAGAGGTCGCGGCGGCTACAACAAGGGCGGCAAGGGCGGTTACCGCGGCGGCAACAGAGGCGGCTACAACAGACGCGAAAACGATGCTCCCGCAGCTCCCGCAAGAGCACCCCGTTCAGATTCCGCAGGCTCACTCTACGGTAAGATTGAAATTAATAAGGACTAATAAATAAAGCGTACGGAAAACCGTACGCTTTTTTATTTTGCATATTTGCTTTTACTGAATCTCAATCTGGCAGATTGACATTGCGTTGAGGGCATTCTGGTGGCTTTCGGGAGTGACGCCTGCGCAGCAAGCCGAGTCAACGATAATTGGAGTTTCGGGCAGGAAAGCCTTGATAATCATTGCGTTTGAAATAACGCAGATATCGGTGCAAAGACCGATGAGTGTTATGCTCTCGATTTTTTCTTCATAGGCATCATATGCTTTGAGAAGCTGAGCAAGAGCCACGCTTCCGAATGATGGCTTATCTATGGGCTCTTCTTTGCGTAAAGCCTCAAGCTCGGGGTGAATTTGCCAACCGTCGGTATCTTTTATGCAATGCATAACGGGCAGATTGTTGCCCTCCTGCGTGGTGAGATAATCTTCCTCGTGGGTGTCACGGGTGAAGATTACTCTGCCGTCAAAACCTTCAATTTTTGCTTTTACGGCAGGAAGAATTGCAACGGCTTCTTTTGTGCCGAGAGCACCGTCGATGAAATCATTCTGCATATCAACAACAATCAGAAACTTCATAATATCACCTCAGTTGAATAAATCGGGGTCGTTTTTGTATGGATTGTCAATTCGTTTTGCGTTGTAATAAGCCTGAGGAAATTTAGGCTCGGGATTTGCAACGGCAAGGGTAGTGTCAACGGCTTCGCTCTCGCCGTTTCTCACAAGTCTGCCAACCACAACCAGCCTTGCGTCCTCAAAATCATAGCAACAGGTGGAAAGGGTCAGGATTCTGTCGTTTTCATTGATGTCAACACCTGTTGTGTAAAGCTTACGCTTATCAATTTCTGCAATGTAATCGCTGAATTTTGCGTTGCCTGCATCGGTGAAAATATAATTGAAAACGTGGCCGTTATCGTCGCTTGCCTTGCTGTTGGAAATGAAAACGGCATAAATTTTGAATAAATAATCACCGTAAAGGGTGTTCATTGTGATAGTCGGAGCTTTTGCAAAGCCTTCAATCTCTCTGTATTGCTCCAGCGTGCCGAAAATCTTATCGTCGTGACGCATATTGTGGCCGTAGATAATGGTATTTCTGTCAAGGGATGCAAGGGAGTTGCGGTAGTCAAAGAAGGGTGCACCGTAGTTGGTGCTTTTGCCGTAGAAATCACGGCGTTCATAGTATTTGTTGTCCGTTGTCTGTACAACGGGGAAATCAATGTTCATTGCCTGAATTTTTATCCAGCCTGCAAAATCTTTGTTGGAAGCGTAAAGGTCTGCGTATGAGGGATTCATACCTGCAGGGAAGGTGATGTCGGGATATTTTGCTCTGATTTCGTCCCAGGGGTCAACCTCCGCAACCGTGGTCTGAACCATAGATACAAGGTCGGATGTCTGTTTTTTCTCCCTGAACGGCTCGATGATAAAGTAATTTATAAGGAAAGTGAGGCTGAGAACAAAGGTGACCGATGCAACGGCAAGCACCGTGCGGCGGATAATTTCTTTTCTCGGCAATTTTTCTTTTTTAGGCTTGCCTTTGAGGTCGGCAATGAATTCATCTGCGGTTGCATAACGGTCAGCCGAGTCAAGTGCAAGTGCTTTTTCGATTATTCTTTTTTCATCGTCGGAAAGGGTGGTCGGCAATTTCAGCGCTCTGCCGTTTTGCCGTCTGTCTGCCGCAGGAGGCAGAAATCCCGTGACCGCTTCATAGAGAATTGCACCCATTGCATAAACGTCCGTGAAACTGCCGCAGCTTTTTGCTCCAAGCTGTTTTTCGGGCGCATCAAAGGGAGTGTATAAACTTCTGGGCGGATAGGAATAACCTGAAACGGCGGTTATTTTTTCGCCGTCGGTAATGATTGAATAGGGAGAAATGCAACCGTGCCATTTGCCTGATTTTTCAAGCTTGCTGATGCTTTCGGCAAGGGGCTGGATAATGGCGGATGCCTTTTTGAACGGCATAGCCTTGCCGTTGCCCAACAAAGATGAAAGAGGCGTGCCTTTTGTGATTGAGCAGACGTAATATATGGTTGAGTTGTCCGCAAAACAGTCCGTGAAATCGAGCACGGAATTTTTTGAGGCGGCGCAGAGCTTTGTGAAATGGGCATAAAAAGATGAAATTTCTCTGTCGCCTCTGGCACTGCATTTTTCGTCAAAATATTTGATGACAAGTTCATCGGGGTGGCGGTACATCAGCTTTACGGGCAGATATTCGTAGATACGGACTCTGCAACGTTCGTGGGTATCCAGTCCGTAATAGCAGACAAAGGAGTTGACCCTTGATATTGTGCCGCCCAGCATATAGCGGTTGTTGAGCCTTGTGCCTGCAGGCAAAGCGTGTTCAATTGATTTTTCAGCCGTGCCGTTGTAGCCGCATTCGGTGCAGACCTTTGAGGTGTCGTCACACTCGGCAAGGCAATTTATACATCGCTTCAAAGGGACCCTCCTTCCATTACGTGCAATGAGCTTATCTGCGGATTCCTGATTTTATTCTGAATCTGAAAAGCGATGGGCTCAAGGAAATCGGAATTGCTTTGGGCAAGTTCCGTTTTGCGGAAATATTCCGCAACCTGAGCGCATATGTTTTCAATTATATCTTGCTTTGCTTTGATTTCTTCGGGAGAAAAACCTCCCGTCAGCAAATCTGACAGCATCTGTGAAAAATGGGGGAAAGTTTCAAGTTTTTTCATTCCTTTTAACGCCCATTTGTAAAACGGAGCATATTCTCCGTTGATAAGATAAACGAGAGATGCGGTGTTGCGCACGAATTCTGCGGCGGCAAGGGCGGCTGCACCCGTTTCGCCGTGAGCAATGCATCTGGCAAAATTATACTGACCGCTTTGAGCCATAAGTGCGGTGCGTGCGGCAAATTTCTTGAGCCGTACGTCTTCGGGCATACCGTTTCTGATTATGTTGCGGATTTTGCTGAATTCGCCAAGGTCATCTCTGAAAACCGAGCCGTTAACTGCGGCTGCGAGAGAGTGCTCGGGGGTGTAAAGCCATTCCTGCAGGCTTTCGGGAGCGCCCTTTCTGCCTGTCAGAGGCAGATAAAAATCCGATATGGATTTGACTCCGTAGCGTGCGGTGCCGTAAGAGTTTGTTTTTCCTTTTTCAACGTCCATAAAAATACGGGGCAATCTTCCGTACGCACGGGCAAGCTGAAAGCCGAAAATTTCGTTGTCCTCGTCCGTCAGCCACAGACAGAAGCCTGCACCGAAATCGTGGTCACGGGAAATCTCATCGTCAAAGCCGAAGCAATCCGAGCCGTTTCCTGCAAGACCGACGGCAATTCTGCCCTCATATTCGGGAAATTGCTCCCTTATCATCGGTATGCCGTATTCCTCATAATAGAGGCGGCTCAGTTCAATCCCCTGCATATATTTTATCCGCCCTTTCGTTGAGCGTTTTTTCGGCAAGGAAATAGCCGAAAAATCCGAATGAAGGTGCGCATTTCCTGCAGGTGAAGGCATATTTGACGTAGCCGAAATAATCGGGACATTCAAGAATTTCAAGTGCTTTTTCCATAAGCGGATTTACACGCTGGTCATCGGGATTTATTTCATAGTAAAGATGAGCGAGGTTAACAAATGATATTGCGGTTTCGAGTATATTCTCTTTGCTGATTTCCGTGATTTTTATGGCGGTGAGGAAGCATTCCTCTGCCTCGGAATATCTTTTCAAATCCTGCAGAGCAAGCGCCTTGTTGTTATAAAATCCTGCCCATACGGGGTCGTCAGCCCGAAGTCTGCCTTTGAACCAACTTTCAGATTCGTCATAGTATTCCATAGCTTTTTCCGCTTCGCCGAAGGCTTTCAGGGTTGTTGCGCCGTTGAGATAAATCATACCGCGCGTTCTCCAATCAGCATTAAATGAACCGAGAATTGCGAAGCCTTTGTAAACGGCATCAAGAGCTTTTTCTTTTTCGCCCGTCTGTCGGTAAAAGCCCGTCATTTCATTATAAATCATTGATTCGCCTGCGTAATCGTTGTGCTTGCGCGCGATATCAAGCCATCGGAGAGCGCAGGCTTCCGCACCCTGCAAATCCTCTTTTGCAAAGTATGAATCAAGTTCTTTTAAAAATGCCCTTACTGATATTATCGCCATAATTGCCTTTCTGCATTGCAAATGCAATGATAATGTGTTATATTGATTGAAGAAAAAGTTTTTAAGGTGGATTTTATGGATAACGGATTTTTTGCAATGGTTTCAAGAATGAAATATATTAACCGCTGGGCACTTATGCGCAATGAACACAGCGAAAATTTATGCGAACACAGTTTTGAGGTTGCGGTTATTGCTCACGCACTTGCGGTTATCGGCAACAAACGCTTCGGTAAAAATCTCAACGGAGAAAGAGCTGCTCTGATGGGTCTTTATCACGACACACCCGAAACTCTGACGGGCGATATGCCTACCCCCGTGAAATATTACAGCGAAGAAGTGCGTCAGGCTTACAAAACGGTTGAGGAAAATGCCTGCAAAAGCCTTGTTTCAATGCTTCCCGAAGATTTCAGGGAAGATTATGAGGCGATGTTCATTCCCAAAAGCGGAGATGAGGAGTTATGGAAACTCATAAAAGCCGCCGACAAAATCAGCGCACTCATCAAATGCATTGAAGAAAAGAAGGCGGGTAACAGCGAATTTGTGAAAGCAGGCGAGGGGATAATGGAAGCTATTGAAAAGCTTGATTTGCCTGAGGCAAAAATATTTGTGGAAGAATTTCTGCCTGCCTATGAAATGACGCTGGATGAACTCCGTTGATGATTGCAAAGCCGAATCGGTTCATATTCCAAGCAGTTTTCGTGCGTTTTCGCCGAGAACTGCTTTTTCTTCGTCATCTGTAAGTCCGAAGCATTTTATAAGTTCGATATCCTGAGAGGGTGAATTCCAGGGTGCATCGCTGCCGAAAAGAATCTTGTCAACGCCGTGGATATCGATGATTTCTTTTGCGTATCGGGGAGTTATTGTGCCGTAGCCGTAAGCGGTGTCAAGATAAACATTTTTGCCTGCAAGGTGTTTTCGGGTTTCGGGCAATGACCATATTCCGCCGAAATGAGCCGCAACAACGGGTGCACCGCCGAATACGGGCAAAACGCTTGCAAGTGCCTGAGCCGTGCAATGGACGGGCTCGGGATAGCCGATGTCAAAACCGCAATGAAAAAGGGTTATCATCCCAAGCTCTGCGATTTTTTCGTATATGGGAAACATTTTTTTGTCGTCTGCAAAGAATCCCTGATAATCGGGATGGAGTTTTACTCCTTTGATGCCGTTTGCCTTTAGTCGCTCAAGTTCTTCAAGAGCATCGGGGCTGTCGGGATGAACGCTTCCGAAAGGAATTATTCCGTCAACCTCCTTGAGAGAGATTGCAAAGTTGTTTACGTTTGTCTGCTGACGGGGGTTGGTTGCGATGTTCAGCACAACGGAATAATCAACGCCTTCTGCGTTTTGCAAATCCAGCAGATTTCTGACCGTGCCGCCGTGGAAAGGTCTTGTGATTCCTGAACGGAGGCGAAGAATTTCTATTGTTTTTTCTGCTATTTTGTCAGGGAAGCAATGGGTATGAAAATCAATAATCATTTTTGCACTTTCTTTTTGTTGAATTTATATTATTTTACACCTAAAATGCGACCATATCAATAACAAAATATAAAAAAATAAAATAATACTTGATATTTAGAATAATATGTGTTAAAATACCAACAGTAAGATTATGTGTTTGACAAGAGTGGGGCAACCCGCTCTTTTGTTTATGCATAAAACATTTTTCACAAAAAGAAAAAGGAGAATTTCTATGGCAAAAGGAAAGGGTGGAAACACCGTAGCCACAGTTTGGGAAATTGCAGAGCCTATTGCAGAGCAGCTTGGGCTTGACATCTGGGACATCCGCTTTGTTAAGGAAGGCACAGACTGGTTTCTGCGCATCTTTATCGACAAAGAAGGCGGCGTAGGCATCACCGATTGCGAGAATATGAGCCGTGCAATAGATAAGCCTCTTGACGAGGCTGACCCCATCGAGCAGAGCTACTGCCTCGAGGTTTCATCCCCCGGAGTTGAAAGGGAGCTCACAAGAGAAACTCATTTTGAAATCTGCAAAGGCGAAAAAATAATGGTAAAATTCATCAGAGCCGTTGACGGCGTAAGAGAATTCAAAGGCGTGCTTGAAGATTTTGACGGCAAGCTGATTACTATGCGCCTGGAAGACGGCAATGCAATGAGTTTTGAGAAAAAAGAAACAAGCTATATCAAACTTGATGATTTCAGTTTTTAATTTGAAAGGAACGGTCGGAAAAAATGAAGAAAAAAGAGAACAAAGAAACCAAAGAATTTTTTGAGGCAGTCAGATATCTTGCCAAAGAAAAGAAGATTGCCGAGGATTTGCTTTTTGAAGGTATCCAGAGAGCAATCGTAACTGCAGTTAAAAGAGACTACAACAACAAGGACATCGTTTTCTGCGAAATCGATTCAGAAGAAGAAATCTTCAGAGTTTTTGTCCGCAAGAACGTTGTTACGGAAATCCTTGATCCCGATGAAGATATGACGGTTGATCAGGCAAAGAGATTCAAGAAGACCGCTATTGCAGGCGATATCATCGAAATCGAGCTTGCAACAAAGGAAGTAAGCCGAATTGCTGCCGAAAAGGGCAAGCACATTCTCCGCCAGGCTATCAGAGAGGCTGAACACGGTCAGATCAAGGCTGAATTTGAAAACAAAAAGCAGGAAATCGTTACCGCCAAGGTCACAAAGATTGACCCCGAAACTCTTGACGCATTTGTTGAAATCGGCAAGCTCAGCGAGAGACTTCTCCGCAGCGAGCAGCTTCCCACAGATAACTTCAGCGTCGGCGATATCATCAAGGTTTATGTTGCTGACATCAGAGAGGCAACAAGAGGCCCCAAGGCAACAATCTCAAGAACACATCCCGGTCTTGTCCGCCGCCTTCTTGAGAGCGAAGTTCCCGAAATCTACGACGGCACAGTAGAAATTATGTCCGTATCACGTGAGGCAGGCTCAAGAAGCAAGATTTCCGTTCACAGCGCAGATGAGAATATCGATCCCGTTGGCGCATGTATCGGTCAGAGAGGCGCCCGTGTCAACAGGATTGTTGACCAGCTCGGCGGTGAAAAGCTTGATATCGTTCGCTACAGCGAAGATCCTGCACAGTACGTTGCAGCAGCCCTCGCTCCCGCAGACGTTGTTTCAGTAACAGTTCTCAGCGAGGAAGAGCGTTCATGCAGAGCTGTTGTTCCCAACAGCCAGCTTTCACTTGCAATCGGCAACAAGGGTCAGAATGCACGTCTTGCCGCAAAGCTTACAGGCTGGAAAATTGACATCAATCCCGAAACAGAAGAACCCGTTATCAATTTTGACGAATAATATATGTTCGCAAAGGAATAACCTATAAGGAGCTGAATTATGCAGACCCGTCGTATACCAATGAGAAAATGCACAGGCTGTAACGAAATGAAGCCTAAAAAAGAGCTTGTAAGGGTGGTCAAAAGCCCTGAAGGCGAAATATCACTTGACCTCACAGGCAAAAAGGCAGGCAGAGGCGCTTACGTGTGTCACGATGCCGAATGCCTCGCAAAGGCAAGAAAAGCAAAAAGGCTTGAGAGAGCATTCTCCTGCGCAATTCCCGACGGCGTTTACGAGAGAATGGAGGACGAGCTGAAAAATGAATGATAACCCAAAACTCCTCTCGCTTCTCGGAATGTGCCGCAGGGCAGGCAGATTGAGCTGCGGTCACGACGCTGCAATAGGCTCTGTCAGAAGCAAAAGCGCAAAACTTTGTTTGCTGAGCAGCGACTCTTCTCAGCGACTGAGGAAAGAGATTGAGAGGGAAGCAACGTTCGACGGAAGGGACATTCCCGTCAGAGTGATTGCTTCAACAATAGACGAAATAGGAAAAGCCACGGGGCTGAAATCCGCTGTGGTAAGTATCAATGACGAAGGCTTTGCAAAAACCATGCTTGGGCTTCTGAATTCAACAGAGGAGGTTAATCGATGATTAATAAATACAGAGTGCACGAAGTCGCAAAGGACTTCAATATAAAAAGCAACATAGTTGTTGATTTGCTGACAAAATATTTTGACGGTCAGAAAAAGCATATGACAGTTCTTGAAGACGATGAACTGGATATCATATTTGAAACGTTCACAAAGGAAAACGAGGTTGCAGACCTTAACGAATACTTTGAGTTTGTTCCTGCCGCACCCAAAAAGGCAAAGGCAAAGGACGAGGATGTAGCAGAAGCTCCCGCAGAGGAAGCAAAGGCTGCAGAAACTGCTCCCCAGAAGAAAGCTGAAGCAAAGGCAGAAAAGGCTCCCGAAAAGAAGCCTGAAAAGAAACCCGAAAGAAAACCTGAGGACAGAAAGCCTGCTCCCGAAAAGAAAGAGCAGAAGCCTCAGCAGCAGAAGCCTGTTCAGCAGGGTAAGGCAGATAAGCTGCCTCCCATGCCCAAGAAGCAGCCCAAGCCCGAGGCTAAGGAAAAGGACAACAAGCCCATGCAGTCCAGAACAAAGGGCGAAATGAGAACAATCGACACCCGTGCCGATAACGTTGACCTTGAAAAATACAACGAGAGATACGAAAACATTGCACCCGAAAACAAGACAAAGCAGCACGAGGGCGCAGTTAAAAAGCAGAAGCTCAAGCAGAAGAGCCAGCAGTACAGAAAGCAGGGCGGTATGCGTTCATCAAGACGCGAAACCGAGCAGGAAAGACTCAAGAGAATCGCTGCTGAAAGAGCAAAGAAGCCCCAGATGCTTCTCAAGCTTCCCGAGGAAATCACAGTCGGCGAGCTTGCTGCAATGCTCAAGATGACAGCTGCAGAGGTTATCAAAAAGCTGTTTATGCTTGGTCAGATGGCAACCGTTAACGAAGTTCTTGACTACGAAACCGCTGCAATCGTTGCGGAAGAACTTGGTGCAAAGGTTGAAAAGGAAGTTGTTGTTACCATCGAAGACAGAATCATCGACGACCACGTTGACGATGAGAGCGAGCTTATCACAAGAGACCCCGTTGTTGTTGTTATGGGTCACGTTGACCACGGTAAGACTTCACTTCTTGACGCAATCAGAAATACATCCGTTACTGCAACCGAAGCAGGCGGTATTACCCAGCATATCGGTGCTTACAGAGTCAACATCAACGGCTCAAGCATCACTTTCCTTGATACTCCCGGTCACGCAGCGTTCACGTCAATGCGTCTGAGAGGTGCAATGGCAACAGACATCGCAATCCTTGTTGTTGCTGCAGACGACGGTATTATGCCCCAGACAATTGAGGCTATCAACCACGCAAAGGCTGCAGGTGTTCAGATTATCGTTGCTATCAATAAGATGGATAAGCCTGCTGCAAATCCCGACAAGGTTCTTCAGCAGCTTACAGAATATGAGCTTGTTCCCGAAGAGTGGGGCGGTGAAACAATCTGTGTTCCCGTTTCAGCTCTCACAAGACAGGGTATTGACAATCTTCTTGAATCAGTTCTCCTTGTTGCGGAAATGCAGGAGCTTAAGGCTAACCCCAACCGTTCCGCAAAGGGTGTTGTTATTGAAGCAAGACTTGATAAGGGCAGAGGTCCCGTTTCAACTCTCCTTGTTCAGAACGGTACTCTTAAGTCAGGCGATATCATCGTTGCAGGCACATCAGTCGGCCGTGTAAGAGTTATGGTTGACGACAAGGGCAGAAAGGTAAGCGAAGCAGGTCCCTCAATCCCCGTTGAGATTATGGGTCTTGCAGAAGTTCCCCAGGCAGGTGACGGCTTTGACGCCGTTAACGACGAGCGTCTTGCAAGAGAGCTTGTTGAGCAGAGAAAATCAAAGGCGAAGGAAGAGCAGTTCAAGGAATTCCAGAAGGTTACTCTTGACAACCTCTTTGCTTCAATTCAGGAAGGTCAGCTCAAAGACCTCAATATCATCATCAAGGCAGACGTTCAGGGTTCAGCAGAAGCTGTTAAGCAGAACCTCGTCAAGCTTTCAAATGAGGAAGTCCGCGTTAAGGTTATCCACAGCGGTGTCGGCGCAATCACAGAAAGTGACGTTATGCTTGCAAACGCATCAAATGCTATCATCGTCGGCTTCAACGTAAGACCCGACAACGTTGCATCGGAAGTTGCAGAGCGTGACGGCGTTGAAATCAGATCATACAGAGTTATCTACGAATGCATCGAAGAAGTTGAGGCTGCTATCAAGGGTATGCTTGCACCCAAGTTCAGAGACGTTGATATCGGTAAGGCTGAAGTCCGTCAGGTTGTTAAGATTTCATCAGTCGGTAACATTGCAGGTTGCCACGTTATCAGCGGTAAAATCAACAGAAATGCAAAAATCCGTGTTGTCCGTGACGGCTTTGTTATTGCAGAGGACGAAATGGCATCACTCAAGCGTTTCAAGGATGACGTCAAGGAAGTTGCATCAGGCTACGATTGCGGTATCGGTCTGAGCAAGTTCAACGATATCAAGGAAGGCGATATCTTTGAAGCCTTCGTAACAGAGGAGTACAGAGATTAATGGCAGGATACAGAATTGACAGAGTGTCCGAAGATATAAAGCGCGAAATTGCCTCAATTATGCGCGAGCTCAAAGACCCCAGAATTCAGGGAATGCTGACAGTTGTCAACGTTGAGGTCAGCTCGGATGCTTCTTTTGCAAAGGTTTACGTCAGCGCAATGGAAGGCATCGAGACTGCAAAGCTTGCAGTTAAAGGACTCACAAGCGCAACGGGTTATATCCGCAGGGAAGTGGGCAAACGTCTGCACCTGCGCCATACCCCCGAGCTTAAGTTTGTTGCCGATGACTCAATCGAAAAAGGTATGAGCATTGCAAAAATGCTTGGAGATATCACTTCAGACACTAACGAATAATAAGGAGCGTCGATCATGAGAATTGACCTGCGCGAAACCGCTGAATTGCTTCAGCAATCAGATAATATATTCCTTTTGTGCCACGCTCACCCCGACGGTGACACCCTTGGCAGCGCAACCGCCCTTGCCCGGGCACTTGCCGCAATGGGCAAAAAGGTGAGGGTTGACTGCGGAGACCCCATTCCCAAGGATTTTTCCTTTATGTTTGAGGGTCTTGAGCAGGCAGAGTTTGAGCCCGAGTTTATTGCCGCAATTGACGTTGCGGATACAAAGCTTCTGGGCAGAGAATTTGAGGGCAGATATCAGGGCAAAATTGACCTGTGCATTGACCACCACGGCTCAAATCTGCTTTATGCAGACAGAGTTTTTCTTGAGGCGGAGTCTGCGTCAACGGCAGAAATGATTTATCTGCTCCTCAAAGCGATGAATGCCGACATAACCCCCGCTGTTGCATCCTGCCTTTTCACGGGTGTTTCAACGGATACGGGATGCTTCCGTTTTTCAAACACAAGCGTGAGAACCTTTGAGATTGCCGCAGAGCTTGCAAAGCTCGGTGCGGATACTTACAACATCATTCAGGTGTTTTTTGAGACAAAGACAAAGACCTTTGCCGCACTTGAAAGACTTGCGCTTGACACTATGCGACTTTATTGCTCCGACCGCTGTGCGCTGATGTGCGTAACTCAGGATATGTACAGAAAAAGCGGCTCAAGCGAGAGCGAGGTTGACCGCCTTTCCAACCTGCCCAGACAGATTGAGGGCGTGCTTGTAGGTGTCACAATGAGGGAGCTTAAGGACGGCAGTTTCAAGGCATCGGTACGCACCCACGGTGATATTGATGCTTCGGCAATCTGTCAGAGGCTCGGCGGCGGCGGACATATGGGCGCCGCAGGCTGCACCCTTTACGGCACAAGACAGCAGGCAATCAACTCTCTGCTCAAGGAAATTCAGGCGGAGATTGATGCATTTACAATCAATTAAAAAAACGGCAACTCTCACGGGTTGCCGTTTCTGTTAAGGTGAAAATTTATGACAGGAATAATTCTTCTTGATAAACCAAAGGATATAACCTCATTCGGGGCGGTTGCAAGGGTGCGTCGCATATGCGGCGAGAAAAAGTGCGGTCACACGGGTACACTTGACCCTATGGCAACGGGTGTACTGACAATAATGCTCGGCGGCGCAACAAGATTCTGTGAGCTTTTGCCCAGCCACGACAAGGCATATATTGCAACGTTCCGTCTGGGTACGGTGACGGATACTCTTGACATAACGGGCAAGGTGCTTGAAACAAGAGAGGTTAACGTTACCGCAGAGCAGGTGAGGGAGAAAATTGCGGATTTTGTGGGCGATATCAGCCAGCTTCCGCCTATGTATTCCGCAGTTTCCGTCAACGGTCAACGTCTTTATGACCTTGCAAGGCAGGGCATTGAGGTTGAGCGTAAAGCCAGAGAGGTTACTGTTTTTTCAATAGATATGCTCAGCGAAAATCAGCAGGCAGGTGAATACGAAATTGCCGTTGAATGCTCATCAGGCACTTATATCCGCACTCTTATTGCTGATTTGGGCGAGGCTCTCGGTTGCGGTGCCGTGCTGACGGAATTACGCCGCACAAAGGCAAACGGCTTTGAAATTTCAAAGGCGGTAACCCTTGAAATGCTTGAAGAGGCGATGCAAAACGGTGAGATTGAAAACGTGCTTATTCCCGTTGACAAAGCCCTCGAAGATTATCCCGTCATAAAGGTTTCCGAGGCGCAGGCAAAGCGATTCCGTAACGGCGGCGAGCTTGACCTGCAGAGGCTGAAATATCCGAGAATGCTCGGCATTTTCAGAGTTTATGACCCCGATGACAATTTCATCGGTCTGGGTGAAATCGGCACGGGCGACAGCCTGACAATAAAAAGAGTTTTTGTTGGATAAAAATAAATCCCCGACTGCCGTCGGGGACTTTTTTTATCTTATTCCGTAGTTTTCGATTACGTAGTCCATATCCTTGTCGCCTCTGCCTGAGAGGTTGATGAGGATTGAGCCGTGGTCCATTGTCTTTGCAAGCTTCATACCGAATGCAACTGCGTGTGAGCTTTCAATTGCAGGGATAATGCCTTCCATTCTTGAAAGCTTGTAGAATGCATCGATTGTTTCTTCGTCGTCGATAACGTCATACTTGACTCTGCCGATTTCCTGAAGGAAAGCGTGCTCGGGGCCTGATGAGGGGTAGTCAAGCCCGCTTGCAACGGAGTAAACGGGAGCAGGCTCGCCGTTTTCGTCCTTGAGCATAATGCTGTTGAAGCCGTGCATAATGCCCTCTGTGCCGTACTTAAGGCTTGCTGCGTGGTCACCGAGCTTGGGACCTCTGCCGAGAGGCTCAACACCGTAGATATCAACGGGGTCGTTGAGGAAGCCTGCAAAAAGTCCTGCAGCGTTTGAGCCGCCGCCGACACAGGCAACGATTGCGCTGGGCAGATGACCTGTCATTTCAATAAACTGGTCTCTTGCTTCAATGCCGACGATGCTCTGGAAATCACGCACCATCATGGGGAAGGGATGGGGGCCGAGCACTGAGCCGATGCAGTAGATTGAATCCTTGTATTCCTTGCTGTATGCATCAAAAGCGGCGTCAACAGCCTCTTTGAGAGTCTGAAGTCCGTGGGTAACCTCAACAACGTTTGCACCGAGAATTTTCATTCTTGCAACGTTGGGAGCCTGCTTTTTGATGTCAACAGAGCCCATATAGATATCGCATTCAAGTCCGAAATAAGCCGCTGCGGTTGCGAGGGCAACGCCGTGCTGACCTGCGCCTGTTTCGGCAATAACCTTTTTCTTGCCCATATATTTTGCAAGGAGAGCTTCGCCCATACAATGGTTGAGCTTGTGAGCGCCTGAATGGTTAAGGTCTTCACGCTTTGCGTAAAGCTGAACCTTGCCGCCGAGAGCGTCTGAAAGTCTTTCAAGATGAGTCACGGGAGTAGGTCTGCCCTGAAATTCCTTGCGGATTCTGCGAAGCTCTGCAATGAACTTTCTGCTCTGGCAGATTGAATAATATGCTTCGGTGATTTCAGCCATGGCAGCTTTCAGCTTGTCGTCGATGAAAACTCCGCCGTATTTGCCGAAATAGCCGTCTTTATTGGGGTAATTGTTAAAATAGGTATCAAAATCTACGTTGTTAAGTTTCATAGTATCTTCCTCCGAAAATAAAATAAAAAATCCTTGACAGAATTATCTTCTGTCAAGGACGAATAAGCTGTATTCGCGGTGCCACCTTGATTCACGGCGATGCCGTGCACTTTTGAAGGGTACTTACATACCCCCGACAATTAACGTATGCCCTCACGTTGCAGAATACTCTGCGATTGCTCGCATTTGACTGCACCCTCCGCGGCCCATTTGACGAACTGTTTCTTACCTGACTTTCAGCAACGCAGGCTCTCTGTGAAGTCATGGACGCCTTTATCTCCGCTTCAACGGTTTGGTTTATTAATTTTCTGTATTATATCACCGCATAATCATAATGTCAAGCGGTAAATTTTTATGGCTCGCTGATAAACTTCAAGGGGTTAACTCTTTTGTAGCCGCCGTTTCCGTTTTCAACTCTTACTTCAAAGTGAAGATGGGGTGCGGTGGTGTTGCCCGTGTCACCCACAATGCCGATAACCTGACCCTGCTTGACTACGTCGCCTTCGCTGACCTGAATATCGCTTGAATGGGCATACAGAGTCTGCACTCCGTTGCCGTGGTCAATGATGCAGTAGTTGCCGAAGCCTGTGTTCCATTTGCCGTCGTTATAAGCCGTAACAACAACTCCGTCGCAGGCGGCAAGGATGGGAGTGCCTCTTGAAACGTTGGTGCCGTCGTCATAAAGACCGATGTCAACGCCCCAATGAGCTGAGCCGTTTGAATAGCTGGGGTAGCCTGCTATGATTTCTGCATTGATATCTGCAGGCCACATAAAGCTGACGCTGTTCTTTTCTTTTTTTGTTGTTTCTTCTTTGGTTGTTTCTTCGGCTGTTTTGGTTGTCTCTTCAGCCTTTTTGGTTGTTTCCGCAGCTTTTTCTGTTGTCTGCTCTGTTGTTTTTTCGGTTGCAGGCTCTGTTGCGAGAAGTGTTGAAGGAACGGTTGTTTCTTCAACCGCAGTCAATGAGACGGGCTCGTTCAATGCGGGAACAACTGCTTTTATTTCTTTTTCGGGGGCGGGTGCTGCGGCTACAGCAATCTCAGCCATCAGGGGCTGAGCGCTGAGGAGCGCTGCTCTGCTTTCAACGGGTTTGTCGGAAAAACCGAATCCGAAAACGCCCATCAAAAGTGCGAGTATGAGTGAAAAATAACGTTTCATTCAAGTACCTTTTCCTTAAGTTTTTTTGACCTCAAACCCAAATAGTATAACATAAATAGATGAAAAAAGCAAGAAAAAATCCATATTTTCACAAAAGAAAATACGGATTTTTTTAATATATGGTTTATAAATCAGAAAAATTACTTCAGTATAACGTATCCGCAGGCAGGAATTTTAATCTTTCCGTCGGTTGCTTCGCCTGTGATAACGTTGGTATAACCGCTGTTGAGGTCAGCGGATTTTTCACAATCCGTGAAGTTCATAACAAAAATATGGTCGCCTCTTTTGCGGATTGAAACTCCTGAATCTGCGGTGATTGAGGTGTCCGCTTTAATTCCGATTTCGCTGATGAGCATATTGCAGAAGTCCTCGGCAAAATCACCGTCATTGCGGAATGCGGTGTAGTAAGCAACACCTTTTCCGAATGAATTCTTGGTGACGGCAGGCATACCTGCATAGAAATCCTGCTTGTATTCGCCCAGCACCTGAGCGCCTGTTGAGTGAATGATATCGCAAACGTGCACAACGTCGTATTCTTTGCCGCCGAAGGTTGCGCAGTTTTTCATTCCCTCGGACAGAGAGTCGGTTTCCTCGTTCCAGATGCCGAAAACGTTCTTCAGATTGTTTGCAGGGAAACCGCCGAGCCAGCACATATCGTTGCTGTCAACAAGACCTGAAAGATAGGTTGCAACAAAATTGCCGCCGTTCTGAACGTATTCTTCAATGCGTTTGTCCGTGCCGTCTTTGAGCATATAGAGGAAAGGCGCAATAATCAGGTCGTATTCCGAATAATCCGCATCCATAGGAATAACGTCAACGGAAATGCCTTTTTTGTAGAAAGGAGCATACCATTTGATGCATTCGTCAATATAGTCGCGTTTAAGATTGTTGAAACCGCAGAAATGCTTTGTTGCCCAGATGTTTTCCCAATCGCAGATAACGGCAACCCTGCTTTCGGAATATCCGCCCACAACGCCTGAAAGCTTTTCAAGCACCTCACCCAAACGGGCAACGTCGCGGAATACTCTTGTGTTTTCGTGACCGCAATGGTCAACAACCGCACCGTGATATTTTTCGTGACCGCCTCTGCTTTTGCGCCATTGGAAATACTGCACGCTGTCTGCACCGTGGGCAACAGCCTGAATTGAAGAAAGCTCCTGCATACCTGAATGAGGCAGTTTGTTAACGTCGTGCCAGTTAACAAGAGAGGGGGTGCTTTCCATCATAAAGAAAGGCTGACCGTCTCTCATTGAACGGAATGCATCGTGCACAAAAGCGGTGGAGAGAGCTTCATCCTCGTTTCTGCCCTTATCCCAGGCAGGGTAGTTGTCCCAGGAAACAAGGTCCATTTTCTTTGCAAATTTCTGGTAATCAATGCCGTCGTACATTCTCATAAAGTTGGTGGTTATGGGAATGTGGGGAGTGATTTCGCGCAGGGGAGCAATTTCGTTTTCATAGAATGAGATATGACTGTCGGAAACAAATCTGTTCCAGCAAAGCTTCATTGCGGAAACGTGGTTTTCGCCTCGGCTTTTGGGTGAATTTATCTGTGACCAATCGTTCATTCTGTGGCTCCAGAAACCGTTCCACCATTTTTCGTTCAGTTCTTCGATATCGTTGTGGTAATAATCCTTCAGCCATTCCCTGAATGCTTCCTGACAAAGCTCGCAATGGCATTCTCCGCAATATTCGTTGGAAATATGCCACATTTTCAGAGCAGGATGATTTTTATATCTTTCCGCAAGCATACGGTTGATGTTGCGGACTTTTTCTCTGTAAATGGGAGAGGTGAGGCAATGATTGTGGCGTACACCGAATTCGTTGCGGATACCCGACTCTTCAACGCGGAGGACCTCGGGATATTTCTGCGCAAGCCAAGGGGGTCTTGCGCCCGAGGGAGTTGCAAGGATAACGGAAATTCCGTTTGCGTGAAGTTTGTCCATTATTGTGTCAAGCCACTCAAAGTTATAAACGCCTTCTTCGGGTTCAAGAAGTGACCAGGAAAAAATGCTGATTGTTGCGCTGTTGACGTGCGCCAGTTTCATCAGTCGCATATCCTCGTCCCATATTTCGGGAGTGTTAATCCATTGGTCGGGGTTATAGTCACCGCCGTGAATAATAAAATCAAAAAATTTCTTTTTCATAATCAAACCATAGCCTTTATAATTTCTTTAACGTCGGGGAAGTCGGAAAGAGTTTTGCTGTAGTGAGAATAAATTACTCTCATATCCTTGTCAATACCGATAAATGCGCAGAGCTGAAGAGGCTTTCTGCCTTCAACGGGCTCAGCAGTGTTGGTGATAAGATTGAGCAGGTCTGTGCCGATAAGCTTTCTTATATCTTCGCCTGCCATTGATTCAAAAAGTTTGTCCCCTGCGATAAGATTGACTGCGCTGTCTGCTTCAAACACGTTGTATCGCTCAAAAAGCTTTGCCTCGGGATCGGCAATCAGCTCAAAGGGATATCTGCCCTGCACGGGTGCAAGGGTTGAGATATCGGACTGAACAACCGCTTTGATTTCGCAGCCCATTGCTTTTGCGGCAGGATAGGCGGCGGTAAGGGCGGCGAGTAATTTCTGCGTGATACCGCATTCATAATATCTTGTGAAAACAATGAGAGCTTTTTTGTCAATTACGCTTTCAAGCTCGCAATGAGTTGTTTTGGCGGATTCATAAACAAAGCCGTCAACCGCGGTGCCCAATGAAAGAGTGCGGCGGTGAGGTCTGCCGTTTGTTTCCCAATCTGCACGAAGGGAATCAACCGCATTTTTGAAGCGTACAAGTGCTTTTTCAAGAGTTTCTCTTGCGCAGGCAAGATTGATGCGCTGGAATCCTCTGCCGAGAGGGCCGAACATTTCGCCGCCGTCAAGGTAGATGTTTGCGCTTTCAAGCATATTGCGCATTTCAACGTGGGTCATACCGAGGGCTCTCATATCCAGCCATTGCAGATAGGTGCCTTCAAGAGGATAAACCTTGATTTCGGGGAAGTTTTCCGCCATAAAATCCTCAACGCATTTTGCATTGTCCGCAATAACCGTGATAAGCTCATCAAGCCATTCCTCACATTCGTTATAAGCTGCGGTGCAGGCGGCGTAGGCAAAAACGTTGAGATGCATCTGCATATCAAGCCAGTTGCAGGCGATTGCCTTTTTTCTCATTTTTTCGTTGGGAATGATTATGTTGGAGCATTGCATACCTGCAAGGTTGAATGTTTTGCTCGGTGCGGTGCAGACGGCAATGTTGTTCATTGCTTTTTCGCTTACGTTTGCCATAACCGTGTGGCTGACACCGGGCATTATAAGGTCATTGTGGATTTCGTCATCAATGATGAAAACACCGTTGTCAAAGCAGATTTCCGCAACCTTTGCCATTTCCTCGGGTGACCACACCTTGCCGATGGGGTTGTGAGGATTGCAGAAAAGCAGGGCGGTGTTGTTTTTGTCCTTTGCTTTCTTTTCAAGGAGAGCATAGTCAATTCTGTATTCACCGTTTTCGTGGATAAGAGGGCAGTAAACGATTTTTCTGCTTGCGGCAACAACCGCCATATCAAAGGGATAATAAACGGGGGACATAATGATAACACCGTCGCCGGGATTGGTGGTTGCCTCAACAAGCATTTCAAGGGCGGTGATTATGCCGGGAGTCTGAATTATCCATTCTTTTTTAACTTCAAAATTGTGTCTGCGTTTCATCCAACCGATTACGGCATCAAAATATGCTTCTGTGGGGTCGGTGTAACCGAGAATGGTTTCCTCCGCCACTTTTTTAAGGGCATCCCTGATGGGCTTTGCCGTTGGGAATTCCATATCTGCAACTGAAAGAGGAACAAACTCCGTTGAAGAATTTTTTGCTCTGTTCCATTTTGCCGCGCCGCAACCGCTGCGGTCGGGTATACTTGTAAAATCGTGTTTCATTAATTTTCCTCCTTGGGAATGGGTTGAATGCCGTAAGCATCAACAAGTGCCTGATATTCGTCTTCTGTGATGGCAAGCACCGAGCCGTGACGGGGCTTAAGATGATTAACTGAATAAGTTGAACGCTGCACCTGCCTGAAATTTTCAAAATCACGGGTCATCTGGGCAAAAAACGTTCCGTTGCTGTATTCATCCATAATCATCATCCAGGCATCAGTACCTGTTATGCGGTACATTGTGCTGCCCTCAACGCCGTACCAGTTAAGTGAGCAGATTGTGTAGTCCTGATTGTAAGGTCCCGTCATATTTTTTGACCTGACGTAAGCAATTTTCTGGGTTAAATCCTCTTTGAAATAGAGGTAATAATAACCGTCTTTTTCGTTGTAGATAATGTCGCCGTCAATACATTGGATATTTCGTGTTTCGCCTGTTTCGGGGTCAACCTCATTCCATCTGCCGAAAAGCACCTGCGGCTGGGTTTCAAAGGTTTTGAAGTCCCTTGTGTATGCGTAGTAGTGACCTGCTGTGTCGTTTTCTGCGGTGGAATTCGCCCAGTAGACCATATACATTTCTTTTTCCGCATCCCACAATGCCTGCGGTGCCCAGGCACGGGTTGTTGTTTCAAATCCCTCAAACTGACGGATATCAATAACCGTTTCGTCAATCCAATTCACAAGATCATAGGATTTCCAGGTGATGAGAGCGTGGTTTGAAGTCCAGCCTTCAAGAGCATTCATATCCGTTGCGATTATGTAGTAGCAGGCTTTGCCGTTTTCGTCAACACCGCTTAAAATATACGGGTCGCGGACACAGCCCGTGCCTTTTGTCTGCTCGATTATTGCTTTGTTGTCATTGAGAGCGTTGAAATTATAGCCGTCTGTGCTGACGGCAAGGTGAATTGTCTGCTCATCAACCTCGTTGCCCACAAAATAACAGAAAACATATGCACCCTCCGTGCTGACGGCAGGGTAAGCATAGTCGTTGAAAACAAAATTGAAAAGGTAATAGGGTATCATCAGAAATGCGGTTAAAATCCGCAGAAAAGAAGTGATTGTCATAAAAAAATCCTCCTTAAAAACTTTACAATCCCAATAATATCACAATATCAATAAACAGTCAAAGAAATATTGACAAATCGGGGGCGAGGAAATTAAAATAATTTCATAACCGCAAACGTATTCACCGTGTTTGTTTCAATGATAAAAACTCTGATTGCTATGATATAAAGAAAACGGCTTGCATCAGCAAGCCGTCTTTTTTATTTCCAGTTGAAAGGTCGGAGCATAAAGTCAATCTGACTCTTATCCTGCGGAATTGTTCCGAAAGAGGAAACTCTGTCCATTCCGTGAGACTTGAATTCATCGTAGAGCCACTCGTTTGCCTGCAGTCGGAGAGGATTGAGGAATGAATATTTGCCGATGAACTGATTTGCCTTGAAATATTCCCAGCTCAGGTTTGCAACCTCAATTTCAAAAAGCTGTTCTTCCGTCACGTCCGCTTTGAGTGCCTTTTGCCACAGAGCTTCAAGCCTGATTGTGTTGAGGGGTGAATAGAAGCCTGCCTGATAATGCCAGTCAAAGTCAAATGCGTGGGCGGTTGCTTTTGTCTGCGCCGCCTGAATGTCAAGAATTTCTCTGATATAGGGTGCGGCAGCCTCACCGTAATAGGCATTGAGGAAATCCGTCATATGATATTCAACGTCGCAGTCAACGTCCCATTGAAGCTTTTGCAGAAGATAGTTTCTCAACTCGTTGAAGGAGGAATAATGACCGTCGCCGCAGTTATAAATATAACCCGTGATGCCGATGTCGTGCATATATTTCATCGTGGGCTGCATTGTTTCAAGATTCGAGAAAAACTGGGCGGTGTTCAGGAAATTGATGGTATAGTCATAGATATAAGTCCTGTCTGCAACCTTTGTCCAGTTGGCAAAATCCTGCGCAATGGTCGGCTCGTTATCACCGAAAAGATTCATAAAGGTTTCGTTGCCGTCCTGCGCACCGCATTCGGTGAGAAGATGGCTTCTGCAGGCGTGATGGAGTCCGCAGAGGACGGGCACAACGTTTTCGTTGCATCGGAGAGTCAGGTCTTCGGGAGGTCGCTCCGTTTCAAGATATGCATAAAAAGTGAAGGTGAAATCGGGGAATTCATCGTCAAGAGCGTCTGCAAATGCGTTTGTGAAAATAATTGTGGGAGCAGAAATACTGCCGTATTTTTCGTAAAGAGCTTCGCAGTTTTCGCAATGACAGTAGTTGGAATTATCCTTTTGCCCGATGTGAATATATTTTGCGCCCTTTGTGTCCGCAAGAATGGCTTTACGTGCATTCTCAACCGCAACGGGAAGTACGTCAGGATTGGAAACGCAGACGTGGTCGGTTGTGCGGCTTCCGTCAGGATTCATTGCAAAGTATTCGGGATGCTGTGCAAAAAGGGAATCGGGCACAAGTCTGTCAAAGGTAACGTCCCACATAACGTAGGTCAGCGCACCGCCGTATTCCGATGCGTCAAAATGGAAAGAAACGTTCATTTTTGTTCTTGCGCGGTAAGCATCCGTTGACCCTGCAGGGCTGTTGCGACGGATTGCAAAGGAGGGCTGAACAATGCGGTTTACGTTTGCGTCAATCACAATATCCTTGCTTTCGGGTACAACTTCAAGCTCGGGAGTAAACCAGCGGACACCCAGATATTCTTCAAGCAGGGTGTAAATTCCGTAAAGCGTGCCGCGGCTGTCACCGCCTGCAATGAGAAGGCTTGTGCCGTCGGAGTATAGCATAAAACCGTCTGCACCGATTTCGTCGCGGTTAACGGAAGTGATATTATCTTCAAGCGTTGTTTCACCGAGTATAACGGCTTTTTCGCCCTCAGTAAATTCGTTTTCGCTGATAATCGGCAGGGTTGCACCGCTGATTTTCTGCAGATAGGTCTGCATTTCGTTTGCGGCGGTTTCGATGCATTCATCCGCATCATCTGCAATGACAATGGAAAAGTCGGACTTGCCGTCCTCAACGATATACATCGGTGTAACGATTGCGGGTGCGACGTAATCACCACCGCCATAGCTGATGTTTGTGTCAACAGGAATAATTCCTGCAATATAAATCAGAACTTCAATCAGAGCAAAAAAGGCTTTGATGTATGCAAGCATAACCGTACCTCCGTGGATTTTGATATTTTCATAGTAGCATATATCTGTTTTCTTTTCAATAACTTCCTTGACAATTAAATGATTCTATTTTATATTAACTTTATAATGTTTTGGGAGGAGATAGAATGCTTAACATTATCAGAGCCGCTGTTTCCCTTTTTGTTTCGTTTGAAATACTTATCACGGGACTTATCGGCGGAGTAAAATTTCAGAAAGTTGATATGCCCGAGGTGGAGGTTGGTCAGTACAGTCAGTACGTTGACCCCTTTATCGGCACGGGTGGTGTACCCTGGACGTCAGCTATGCTCAGCCCTGCGGCAACGGTGCCTTTCGGCTCGGTCAGACTTGGCCCCGATACCTGCTTCCTGGGCGGTGCGTACATTGTTAAAACAAACACGTCAGGCTACTATTATGAACACGGTCACATCAGAGGCTTCAGCCATTCCCGTCTTTCGGGTACAGGCGCAGAGGACTATAACCAGTTCAGAGTTGTTCCTCACGCAGGCGACAACAAGCCTGCCGTAATGCCTTATTCACATAAGAATGAAACTGCATCCGTTGGTTATTATGCGGTTTATCTGCCTACCGTTGGCTGTCTTGCGGAAATGACCGCAGACATTCACACAGGCGTGCACCGTTACACCTTCTACGGCAACGACGATGCCAAGCTTTTCATTGACCTTTTCAGCGGTGCAGGCAATTACAACACATATGACGGTCAGGGAGAATACGATGCGGAAAGCAGAGTAATCTCGGGCAGTTGCGTGCTCAGCGGTGCATTCTCAAGCAGATATGACGGCTTGCCTGTTTATTTTGTTGCGGTTGCGGACAGAGAAATCAAAGATTGCACAATTGCAGACAGCGGAATAGACCTTAACTTCGGTGCTCTTAACGGTGAAAGCGTTGAGCTTAAAGTGGGCATCAGCTTTGTCAGCAAGGAAAATGCAATGCTTAACCTTAAGGCTGAAACAGACGGCAAGGATTTTGACGCTGTCAGACAGAGTGCTGCCGATGCGTGGGAAGAAAGTCTTTCTGTAATCGATATTCAGGCAAATGACGAAATCAAAACCAATTTCTATACGGGACTTTATCACACAATGATAATGCCCACAAACTTTACCGACGTCAACGGTGAATATCTCGGTTTTGACAAGGACGTGCATATTGCAGAGGGATACACCTATCGCACGGATATGTCAATCTGGGACACCTGCCGTGTAACCCATCCTTTCTACACTCTCATTGCGCAGGATATTCAGACCGACTGCCTCAACAGCCTTGTTGATATGGCGGAAAAGGGCGGAGCATTGCCCCGTTGGCCTATGGGCGCAGGCTATGCAGGCTCAATGATGGGCGACCCTGCAAATATTGTTATTGCTGAAAGCTATATCAAGGGTATAACCGATTTTGATGTTGAAACCGCATATGAATATATGAAAAAATCCTCTGACGGCGAAGTACCCAAGGTAGGCAGAAGCTACGTTGACCTCTATAACGAATACGGCTACGTGCCTCAGGATTTGTGCCCCGGCGATGAATCCGTAAGCCGTTCAATCGAATATGCCTGGGAGGATGCGGCAATCGCAACTCTTGCAGACGCTCTCGGCAAAACCGAGGATGCAAAGACTTATGCAGATAAATCGATGTATTACAAAAATCTCTTTAACCCCGAAACAAAGTATTTCCAGGCAAGGAATTCAGACGGCACTTTCGTGTGGAATTTCAGCCCCTACATTACCGCTTTCTATGATGCGGTTATGATAAAGAAGTTTGCGGATTGCTACTGCGAGGGCAGCGCAAGACAATGGAGATGGAATGCTCTCCACGATATCGAGGGTATGATTGAGCTTTTCGGCTCGGTTGAATATTTTGTCAGCGAGCTTGAGGACTTTATGGAAGATGCATCTCTTTCAAGAGCTGCAATTGACCCCGGTCACGGCTTCTGGGTGGGCAATCAGCACGATATTCACACACCCTATCTTTTCAGTAATGCAGGCAGAGCAGACCTGACCCAGAAATGGGTGCGCTGGACTCTTGACAACAGATTCAGCAACGACATCAACGGTCTTGACGGTAACGATGACGGCGGCACACTCGGCGCTTGGTATGCATTCTCCTCAATGGGATTCTATCCCCTTGCAGGCACGGATAAATACTGGATCGGCTCACCCAACGTTGACAGCGCAAAGGTTAACCTTTCAAACGGCAACGTGCTTGAAATTGTGGCAAACAATCAGGGCGAAAAGAACGTTTACGTAAGCAGTGTTACCCTTAACGGCGAAAAGCTGGAAGGTACATATATAACTCACGCTCAGCTTATGGCAGGCGGCAAGCTTGTTTTTGAAATGAGCGCAACACCCAATAAATAAAAGCAGACAGGCAGCTCACTGAAAAGTGAACTGCCTGTTTTTTACGTTTTTACTCTGTTTTTCAATAAGCTGTACATTTCTTTCACATTAGGTGTTTTGAAATATGAGCTGTTAATTAAAACTGTTTCGGCAAATGCAATCAGAACATTTTCATTATAAGACTACCGAAATTTTCGATCATATCAAGCATGCCTGAAGACATTCCGCCGAAAACATCAACAATCCACTGCGGATAATATCCCGTCAGGCTTTCAATATATTCGGCAAAATACCAGGGGCTGTTTACTATAATAGCTAAAACAGATAAAGTCATCATCTTTTTTTACAATCCTTTCATATTCAATCGTTTTATTTTTATTACATCGTAGGGGTCACCTGTATAAAATTTCGTTTATTTCGGACATTGCTGTTGGATTATACTTATATTTATATGAAAAATTCAAGTATTTTATCAAAGAGTTCCTCGAAAAATTCCGTTATTCTCTGAAGGAATGATTCGAAAAAGCTCTTTTCCATAGGCTCGCCTGCTACAAATCTGACACTTACCGACAGGAAGGTTCTGCCGATTCTGCCAACGCCGATGCCGTAACCGGCACCGCAATTTGCATCGTCGTTGATTTCAATGTCCAGATCGGATGCAACCATATAATAGCCGAAATCTGCAACCGTATAGATATATGCCGTGTATTCTTCTCCGGCTTTCATTGCTTCTCCTCGGGCGAGTTCCGTGCCGTCGGTGCGGTATATGTTGAGAGCATAAAGCGGCTCGTTTGTGCCGTCACCATCGAGGTCTGCCTCGTAGTCAACAAAATTGAGATGTTCGGAGTTGATTGTGACAATATCGCTGTATTCATCTGCGGTTTTGCCTGCGCAGGCAACGGAATCAAAGTCGATAGAAACAGAATCTATTTTTTTGTATTCAATTTCTTTGCCTGCAATAATGCCGAACATTATCATTCTGGAGTTTGTGTTTTCATATTCGGTTGTTATTTCATACTGACTGAACTGAATCAGCTCTTTGCCGTTTATAGTAACTCGGCTTTCGCCTTTTATTCTGTATCCGTCGGCAGGATAAAGATTCAGGCAAACGCCGTATTCCTCACCCTCAACAATTTCATCACGCACCTGTTCTCCCGTCTCTGTGTTGAAGAACATAAGGCTGCTGTACTGCGGATCAGGCTCAAAAAGGATATTCGGATTTAACACCTTCACGAACTCGACATACTCATAGAATTTCTTGCCGATGACCTCTTGCAAATCGAATTCAATGGATATTTCGTCAATCTGTGTTTCCTTATTGATGGCACTTGCACACAACGGCATTGCCATAATTACCAATATTACGCTGAGGATAATTGCTGTTAATTTTTTTGTTCCTTTCATTTTTTATTCCTCCTTATAAATGTATTTGTTGTTTTTCTTTTAACTTGTCGGTTTCTTTATGGTTAACTGTTTTTTATTCAATTATTTTTTCAGCAATCATCTTACATTCATCTAAACTCTTATTAAAAGTGGTAACACCAAACTCATACACAAATAAATCATAAATGCACTTGGCAAGATTTTCAATATCCACAGTGGTCTGAACTTTTTGCAATATCAAAATGCTGATATCATCATATTCATCATGAGGACAGTGCATAGCCAATAAATCAATTGGATCCCATTCATCAATTATTTCTTTCACTTTATCTAACATTTATAATTACCTCATTTAAATAATATAGTGGTTATGTAAAGAGGTTCATAATCTGCTCCACTACTAATTGTTGAAACATTGCTTCGCCCAGTTCCGGTTCCTTTATTGCCATTATGATTGGCATGAATAATACCTCAACTATAATAAAAAGCGATTTCAAAAGACCTATCATTTTCATTACCTCCTGTTAAATTGATATTGTTCGTTCGGCTAATTACCGCTCCATTAATAAGAATTCTTCATCGTTTATGGTTATGCAATACGGTTTTTCGTTGCTGTTTATGTGCGCAACATACATATAATAATTGCCGTAGTCTGAACTTTTTGTTGATTGAAACTCAGAACCTGCATTATCACTGATTTCATTTCGGTTGCCTTCAACACCGTGAATCACCACATATAAATCATCAAAATTTCTGTGTTTGTATATCTCCGCAAAGGTTATTCCGTCAATACGTTTTTTGCAGACAATTTTTAAATCATTACCTGTTGAGGTTTTCCAACCTTTCTCGGTTTTTGGCAAAATCAAAAAAGAACGTGAACCATGCTTCTCTCCTGAAACAAAATCGGTTTCATTTCCGCTTGCAATCAGTTCTACCTCGTATGAATAAAAATAATCGTATGCTTTTTCGGGGCTTTCAAATGTTATTATGCTGTTTTCTATGGGGAACAGAGCCGAAACCGTACACAAGGCAACCATAAATAACGATATTAGAATTACCCACCTTCTTTTATTAATTATTTTTGATTTCATAACGGCATATTTTCCTATAATTGCTAAAACCAAAAATATAATTGTTCGTATTAATCCAAACATAATTTTTACCTTGTTATTTTAAATATCATACCCATTGCAGATTTCAAATGACTGAGCAAGGGCAAGTGCCTCATCAACGCTGTCGGCGCTGAAGCCGATGTCAATGATTCTGCCGTCCTTCATTGCGCAGAAATCGCCGTAAACAACGGAAGAACCGTCAGAGGCATCGGCAATGAAAAACACTCCGAGATATTCCTCTCCAGCAATTTCAACAACCCTTGCTTCACGCTTGTATGTAATGGTTTGCAGAAATGCTTCGGTATATACTTCTTCGCTGTTTGATTTTACGGTCTGTTCCCAAAGGTCAAGGCTTTCCTCCGCATATTCCGTAACGGTTGTTTTCCCTGCATCATAAAAAATAACGCTTAAATCGTCGCCGTCGTCATCGGCAATAAAATATGCGCCGCAGTCGTAAAGAAGGCTTTCGTATGATTCGTAGTCTTCCTCTGTACCCTCGGCAAAGCGGTTGTCAACAGTTATTTTCAGATTTGCCCAGGGGTTTGAATAGGTGTTACCGTTAACTGCACCCTCGGTGTATTCTCTGCCTGCTGAAGCGATAACAAAATCACCCTCAATGCCCTCAAAAACATTTACCTCGCTGTTTTCAGGTGTGTCCTTTTCGCTGATTTTTTCAAATATTGCAGGGATTACAAGTGAGGTGAGCGTGAATGAAATAATGCCTGCGATTATACCTGTAATAATCTTCTTTTTCGACGGTGTTTTCTTTGGCTTTTTTTGTGGCTCGTCCTCACCGAGAATTTCGCAAAGGCAAACCTCGCCTTCGTCAAGCTCTTTGCCGCAATTTTGACAATACATAGTTTTTACCTACCTTTCTTTTGTTTTGTCCCTCAGTTTTATTCAAGAAAAATTCATCTCTTTGTTATATAAGTGTAATAATTGGCAGAAATTGTTGCAAAATTAATTATTAAGATTTTCTTAAGATGCGGAGAGCAAGTGTCTTTACCTCAGATACAGTTATATTAAAATTATAGTAAATTTATTTACTATAGTCAATAGGATTAATAAACTTTTTTACTAAAACAAATAGTAAATATGTTTACTCTATATAATGTTAATTATGAAATATGTGAAGATAATGCGTGACCTGCGTGAAGATAACGATAAAACGCAACAGGAAATAGCGGATTTTCTCGGAACATCACAAACAATGTATGCCAGATATGAAAGAGGTGCAAACGAACTCCCAATTCATCATTTAATGAAGCTTTGTGATTTTTACGGCGTTTCGGCAGATTATTTTCTTGGCAGAAGTCAGAATAAAAATTGAAGATAAAAATTTGTATTGCAGCTTGAATTTTTTATGGGTTGTGATAAAATAAACCTGCTTGATTTTTAAAATAAACGGAGGACTCAAAAATGCTTAAAGTAGGACTTGTAGGCGTTGGCGGAATCAGCGGCGCACACATTCCCGCGTGGGAAGCAAGGGAAGATGCAGAGCTTGTTGCTCTTTGCGATATCAGACCTGAAAGAATGGAAAAATATGAGGGCAAGCGTCTTTACACCGATTTTGACGAAATGCTTGCAAACGAGGAACTTGATATCCTTGATATTTGCCTGCCCACTTATCTTCACGCGGATTTTGCCGTCAAGGCAATGGAAAAGGGTATAAACGTTATCTGCGAAAAGCCCATTTCTCTCAAAAATGAAGACGTTGAAAGAGTTTATTCAACCGCAAAGAAGAATAACGTTAAGTTTATGATTGCTCAGGTGCTTCGTTTCTGGCCCGAATATGAGCTTCTCAAAGAAATTTACGACACAAAGAAATACGGCAAGCTTCTTTCAGGCACAATGATAAGACTGGGCGGATATCCCAAATGGAGCTGGGACGGCTGGATGATGGACGAAAAGAGAAGCGGTCTTGTACCCTTTGACCTCCACATCCACGACCTTGATTTTATGGTTTACGCTTTCGGTATGCCCAAGGTTGCATATCAGAGCCGCTCAAAGCTGCCCGATCAGGATTTTGTCAGCATCTGCTATGATTTCGGCGATTTCAAAATCAATTCAGAGGCTTCATGGTACGCAACCTGCTATCCTTTCACCGCGGAATTCAGATTCCAGTTTGAGGATGCGGTTGTTTCAAACGAAAACGGAAAAATGGTTATCTACTGCAGAAACGACGTCAAAATTGACCTTTCGCAGGATGCAGAGGGCGATACAGGAAGCATCAACCTGCCCAAGAGCGATGCATACGCAAATGAAATCAACTATTTTGCAGACTGCGTTATCAACGACACTCCCGTTGATAAGGTCAAGCCCGAAGAACTTGCCTGCGTGCTTGAAATTCTCAATAATCTGTAAAAAATCAAGACCCCACATTTGTGGGGTCTTAATTTTTTATGCTTTTTACGCCTTTTTGAATTTTTTGAAATATCGCATTGCAAAAACAATGAGTATTGCACCGAGTATGGGGAAGATTGCGGTCACAAGCATACCTGCTTTAAGACCGATTTGCTCCGCTTCAAGTCCCAGATTCACGCTCATTTCTGCGGCAAAATTGCTGACCGCAACCTTGTCAACAACAATTCCCAGAAGCTGAGGCGCAACGGATGCGCCAAGGTCGCCGCCTGCCGCCATAAGTGCATATGCGGCAACGCCCAGACCGGGCAGATTTTCTTCCATCATAATGAGTGTGCCGGGCCAGAGCATAGCGGTGAAAAGTCCCGTCAGTATGCAGGCAATAAATGCGGCAATAACGTTTGTTGTGAGGCCTGCGGTGAGATAGCACACAGCAGCGCCCACCATTCCGATAAGAAGAACTTTTATAATGTTCTTGCCGTATTTTGCATATGTGATTCTTGCAACGCCGAGAAGAATTGCAAACATTGCCATTCCGAGAATATCGCCAAGGGTTTTGTCAACCTGCAAAGCATTTTCCATATAGGTGGAAACCCAGTTTGACATTGCGTTTTCCGCACAGCTTCCGAAGAAAATGGAGCCTGTGCAGATTGCAAGGGCAAGCGTGCGTCTGCCTGTGCCTTTTGAATCGGCTTCCGATGAAACGTCCATATCAGGCATAGGTGAGAGCATAAACATAACGGCGGCAATAACGGGGAGCAATGCCCAGAAAATCGTGAGGTACATCCAGTTTGCCGTGCCGAAAATGCGAAGGAAAAGTGTGCTTATCACAACAACCGTGAATACGCCGAATGCGTAAAGAGAGTGGAGCAGGCTCATATCCTTTTGAGGATTGTCGGAGGGAATAGCTGCAATAACGGGGCTGAGAAGCACTTCCGAAAGTCCTGCGGAAACGGAGAAAAGCACCGTGCCGATAAGCAGACCTGCATAGGCGCGTTGCGGCATCAGGGAGGGGATTGCGGCGTAGATAAGCAGACCTGCCGAGGTTATGAGAGGCATTACCCTGACAACCTTTTTAACGTTGAAATACTTTGTAAATACGGTAAAAATCAGGTCTACCAGAAGCTGTGTGCAGAAGTTGGTGAGCACCAGGGTGCCCAACAGGGTGTAGGATATGCCATACATATCCTGAAGCGATGCAAACAGCAGAGGTGGCAGGCTGAAAATGGATGACATTGTGAAATATGCCGAGTAGCAGGCAAGTTTTGTTCGTTTGAAGTTTTTTGGTTTCATTATTGATCTCCTGAAAATATAGTTCTATTTGCAGAGTGTTTTTGATTATAAGTAGAATTATAACACAGTTTATCCGCAAAGTCTATATGAATAGATGTGAATAAAAGAACAAAGCCCCCTTTGCCTTTGCAGGCAAAAGGGGCGAGTGTTTGTGCGAAATCAGGAAATGTTATGCAGGTAATCTGTCGTTGTTGATGACGTATACGGGATTGTAGAATGTAACGTTACCACACTTGACCTTGTTGCCTGTGAAGTATGTTGTATAGCCGTAGTACTGACCGTTTGTCCAGAGAGTATCGACGATTGCAAAATGGAGATGTTTGCCGTAATAGCTGTTGCTTCCATATCCCGAACCACCTGCTGTGGCGATTTTGGTTCCGCGGCTTACGGATTGACCTTTTGATACGTTGACTGATGCCAGATGTGCATAGAATGAATAAACAGTTTTGCCGCTGATAGTGTGTTGAATTATGATATATCTTCCGTTGGCACCGTTTGTTGAGTTTGAAACTGCAACAACCTTGCCGTCTGCGGTTGAGTATACGCTATTGTTGCTTCCCCAGATATCAATGCCGAGATGGTAATCTCTGTTTGAGCTGTTATTGGTGTATGACGAAAAGCTCATCTGTGATCCGGGGGTACGCCATGTGCAGTATGCGTTTTTCATGGGATAATCGAAAGCGGTTGAAGAAGGTGCAGGAACAGGAACAACGGAGGGCTTGACTGAATTGTTATAGCTGGATGTTGTAACATAACCGAGCTTATATGCTCTGCTGCCTGACTTGGCCTGGTAAATGACGCGTGTGTAATTACCTGAAGTACCTACTGCATAAACTTTGTCATTTGCTGAGATGTAACCGTAACTGTTGCTGTTTGCATACTTATAGGTTGTAACCTTTGATGCTGAGGTTACGACTTCGCTGGGAGAAGAAACGTTGAACAGTGCTGAGCGCTTGATATAACCAACACGCTGACCGCTTGAGGTTGGGTATCCGACATAGATATAAGATGACGTGATGTTGAAAATCTTACATACATCGCCTGCTGAGATGCTTGCGTTGTAACTCTTGGCGGGAGAAGCTGTACCTCGAGTTGAGCAGGAAGAATTTCTGTAAACAGGGATAGTGTTTGCTGCTGTGAATTCGCAGTAAGCGCCGGATGAGAGTGTGGGCCATGAAGTTGCTGCGCTTGCTGAAACGGGGAAAACTGATACGATGCTGAGAACGGTGAGAAGTGCAAGTGCGAGTGCGAGTACTTTTTTCATGTTGATTTCTCCTTACTTTCATAATATTGATTTTTCAAGGTTCAATGATGGAGTACTTTTGTGTTTGGATAACTTTCGGATGTATTATGAATCGTTACGTTCTTAAATGTTGCTTTCAGCAAGAAGCTTCTTGCCAAAAACGGGTGGTACCCTCCCTGCATTTAAGAAGGTAATTATACATCCGTTGCCTTGTGGATTTTTGTTCGATGCGATTAATGATATATCACAACCATAACTTTATAATCAGGCTATGATTACCAATCAGACACATCTGAAGTTAATAACTACTGTCATCGGCGTTTTTTCGCAGGGCTGACAATAATTTTTTTGCAACCGAAACTTTATGGTCGAGCTATGGTTGCAAATCAGATGCATATGAATCTGATAACTACTGTCATCGGCGTTTTTTCGCAGAGCTGAGAAAAATTTTTTCGAAGAAACGGAAAAGTTTGCAGAAAAATGAAATGAAATCAACACACAGTAAAAAAAGACCGTCCGAGTGTTTCGGACGATCTTTTTAATTAATCTTTATAAAATATTTGTTTTCTTGTCTGCAGTGATTTCAATCAAGCCCGTATTTCGCACGGGTCTTTTTACAGAATTTTGCCGCAATAAAAAAGCGGATAAACGGAAATGCGGATTTTATAAGTGCTTCGGGCAGATGAAGAATGCCCACGTATGAAATGCGCTCAAACACGATTTTCAGGTGTTTGTATATCATATCAAAGCTTTTTGTTTCTTCCGAATAGTCTTTTTTGAAAAGCTGATTCCAGAGGAAATATCCCTGCACAACCTTTTTGTCCCAATCGGGTGTTTCCGAGAAATTGGGGAGAAGGTTGAAACAGAAATCAATTTTGCTGTAATCTTTCAGCTTTTTTGGCAGTTTGTATTTGCCGCTGTCGTAGATTTCTTTGCCAACGGGTGAGCCGTAATTGTAGCCGTAAAGCAGGAAGGTGGGCTCGTTGCCGGGCAGACTTTTTGCAAGGTCAACGCTGTGCTTCAGGTCTTCGGGCGTTTCGTGAGGCAAGCCGAGGATGAAGTTGGACATTGAGATTATTCCGATTTCCTTGCACCACTCAAAGGTGGGTCTGATTTTATCGAGAGGAATGTTTTTACCTATTCTTTTAATCATTGCAGGGCTGCCGCTTTCGATGCCGAAATCAATCCAGCGGCATCCGCTTGCGTATGCACGCTCCATATCTTCTTTGTTCAGCGCACCGATTCTTGTCTGAAATCCCCACGTCAATTTGTAACCCTTTTCGTCCATGGCATCGCACAAATCGTAAAGGTCGCTTTTTTTCATAAATGCCATTTCGTCGGCAAGGTAAAAACCGTCGAGTCCGTAGTTTTCAACAAGCTCTGTCAGCTCCGTCATAAATACGGAAAGGGGTTTGCGACGGTGGCAGGAGCGATGAAATTCGATGTTGTAGCAGAATGAGCAATGACCGGGACAGCCTTTGGAAAGGTAAAGATAGAGCAGTTTTTCTGCACCGTAAAGGTACTGAAAATATTTGGGAATATCCACCATTGACCAGTCGCAGGGCAGGATTTTACTCAGATCCATAAAATCTCTGTTTTCTGTGCGGATGATTTCACCGTCTTTTTTGAATGCAATGCCTTTTATGCCGTCAAGGCTTTTGCCGTTTTCAAAAGCATCTGCAAGTTCGAGCCAGGTCATTTCACCCTCGCTGAAGCTGAGCACGTCAATGATTCCCGAGTCAAAAAAATGCTCGAGAGGAGCCTGGTCGCAGAAAGGTCCGCCCCAGACAACAGGCACACCCATACGGTGAACTTTTTTGGAAACGTCAACTGCAAAAGAAACAGATTTGACCGAGCGCACGGAAACACCGCACAGGTCGGGTCTGAAATTTTTGATAACCTTGGTAACGGAAACGTGAGAAACGGAAAGGTCAATGATTTTAACTTCGTGACCTGCCTGCTTCAGATATGTACCGATGGAAACAAGACCTACGGGCGCGGAAACCGCGTGCAGTAAGTCGCTGTTGGTTGGGGTTATCAAAAGAATTTTCATAAAGCATCCGTTCCTTTGCTTTGTTCTGTACTGATATTAAAATATATCACATTTTGTCCGTTAAGTCTATAACCAATAACAGACATCTGATTTTATTCTATTTCATCAAGATTTGCGCCTTTTGTTTCTTTGACTTTAAGAGCAAAGATGATTGCGGCAACGGTAACCGTGGGAATTGAAACCGCAAGGCAAGCCCACCAGATGGGCATAAGAGTCATACCGATTATGGTTGTCAGGTATCCGACAGCAAGTCCGATGATAACAAGAAGTCCCTCTGCGCCAACAACGGATGCACGGATATCCGTGGGCACTTTTTCGGTCATCATAACGTTCATATAGTCTCTGCCGATCCAGTATGAGCCTTGATAAAGACCTGCGAATGAGCCTACAAGATAAGGATTCCAGCCGCAGAGGATGCCTGCCACGAAAAGCACGTAACCTGCAACACAGGTTGCGGAGAAAAGAGTGACCGTTGTTTTTCTGCCTGCCTTGTCAGCGATGAAGCCTGAAAGGAAGGTAATTGAAGCATAGATTACGGGCACCATAAACAGAGCCTTTGTGATGTTGCTTGTGCTCATTCCTGCACGGTGCATTGATGATTCAAAATAAAGGGCGATTGCAGGCATTGCGGCATCAAAAATAATGTGAGAAATGATGAGCATCTTCGTGTCTTTGTTTGCAAAGATGTACTTAACTCCGTTGAAAACGCCCGATTGATTGCGCTGAGCTTCTTTCTGCTGCTTTTTGAGTGCCTTTTCCGCCTGTCTTTCTTCATAGGGACGGGAAAGATATGCGGCTCTCTCGCTGATGAAAACCTTGGTGTCTTTTGCAAAAAGCATAACAAGCACAACGGCGGCAAAGCCAATCAGAGCAGGAACAAGAAAGATTTCGCGCCATCTTGTTGCGTCGTTGCCCATCAGGATGTCGCGGAGAGTGGGGATGAGTATAACTCCCAAAATGCCGAAGCTTTTGAGGAAACTGTAGATTTTTGCGCGGTGTTTGTCGGGAGCTTCTTCAAGAATATAGATAATCTGAATATCGTGACCCATAAAAAAGCTGATGATTGCAAAGCCAACAAGGAACATTATGTAGCTTGATGACAGATGAATCACAAGCAAACCGATTGCCATACCGAGGGTTGAAAGCACAAAAAGAGGTTTTCTGCCCCATTTGTCGGCAAGTGCTTTGTAGAATGGTGTGAATATACCCAGAACGTAGGTGAAAACACCGATGCCCGAGTGGAATGCAAGACCGTCTTCATAGGTGTAATATTTGCCCATAAATGGGTTGTTAACGAAAAATTCGGTCACAAAAGAGGATTGCACGGTAACAGTCAGATTGCTTGTAACCTCGTCAAGAATGTTGACAACCGCAATAAGAACAAGAAGAATCAGAAAATATTGGCTGCCCGAACTGCGATTCTGCGTTTTCTGCAGCCTTTTGAGTTCGTTCTGTTCGCTTTTCAAGATTTTTTCGATGGTTTTCATAAGTATCAATCCTTTTGACTTTCAGCTGAAATTTTTTCATTCTGCTGGTTGGCGTGGAGTTTTCTTGCTTCAAAGAAGGCAAACACAACGCAGATGAAAGAATAAACCGAGAAAATAAGGTAGGTAACCGTTTCGGGCGTTGCCTCCAGCATTGTAATATAAAGCGCAATGCCGATTATGCCGTTGATTATCATCAGGAAGGTGTATTCAACGTAGGCAAACATAGTCAGAAAATAAATGACAATGCCAAGCAGGTTTGTGACGCTGTCCAGAAAAACGTATTGCGAGCCGATAAGGGGAAGAACAACCCAAAGAACTCCCAATGCAACAACGTAGCCCACAGAAAGACCGATTCTCTGCTTTCCGCTGAGTTTACGGAGCTTGGTTGAATGTTCCCATTTGTTTTTGTTCCAGCGGATGAAGGTCAGCAGCTGGATGGGGCAGGAGAACAGCAAGGCTGAAAATGCAGAGGCATAGAGGCTGTAATAAGCATAAACCGCCGCATAAAGCAGGGAGTTCATACTGCCCATAAGACTTGCGAATCGGTTGACACGGGACTGAAGCATACCGATTATCAGAGAGATATAAAGCGGAAGTATCCGCAAAAAACTCTGCTCAAAACGTATGCCGAAAACGGTGATAAGCACCGCCGTGCATACCATAAGTATCAGAATAATTATGTCTTTTTTTGAGAAATTAATTTTCTTCATCTTCGATTTTCCACTTCTGTTGCATAATTTTGCAGGGGTTATCCTCTTTGTCGGTGGCATAAAAAACGGTAATCAGCGTTCCGTCGTCAAGTTCGATTGTTGAGGGATAGCCGATATCGTCGCTTTCGAGGTTTTCGTAGAGCCTGATGTCTTTTTCCCAGGTGTTGCCGCCATCGGTGCTCACCATTGCCATAATTCCGTAGGGCATTTTTCTTCTTCCGTAGGTTGAAAGAAGAATTCCTGAGCGGAGCAGAATAAGATGAGGAGGTGCGCCGCCTGTTTTGTCAAGCAGCATTTCAGGCTCTGACCAGTTTTTGCCTCCGTCGTCGGAAACGCTCTGGAAAACCGTGAACAGTTTTTCCTCTCCGCCGTAAAAAGCCTCTGAATTTTCGCACCTGATATGACAGATAAGTCTGCCGTTCGGTAGTTCAATCATATGAGGCTCGTTAAGCACACCGTTTTTGTCGGATAGCGTTATTTTTCCCACAAGCTCGGTTTCTCCGTTCTCTGTGTTGAGTCGGTGCACTTCAATGCCGCCGAAAACGTCGTCAAACCTTGTTCCTGCCCACAAAACCGTGCCGTCACGAAGCTCTGTGGGACCGTGAGGTGAGGTGACGGGAGAGGAGAAAATTTTGCCGAAGGTGATTCCGCAATCGTTGCTTATGCGGAAAAGCGAACCCAGATATTTTTCCTCGTCATCTTTGGTGATTGTATTGATGTAGCTCTGAATGTATTCGTTGTCCTGATTGTGCTGTCTCTGCATATCGGCAGAGTTGTTGAAAGAAGTGAAAATAACACCTTTTTCGCCAAAGGTGCAGATGCCTGCATCTCTGTCGTCAAGAGGAGTGTCAATTACGGGCGCAGGCAGAGTGTAGGTTTCACCGCCGTCAAAGCTGTAGCAAATAACGGCTTTGCCGAAAGGGCAGACGTGCTCAAACCTGAATCCCGATGCGCCAACGGCAATTTTGCCGTCCTGCAGAAGGGCAACGGTAGGCCACGCAAAATATCCGTGTTTGCTGTGAGGATTTGAAATTATTGTTTTCGGAGTTCCGATAAGTCTGATTTTCATATCAATTCTTTGCCTTCCCATTCTTCGTCAGGTGCAACGCCTGAAAGTTTTGTGACCGTGGGGGCAATGTCCAGAATGCTGACGTTTTCAAGCACCTTGCCTTTTTCAAAGCCCTTACCGCGGATGATTACGGGAATCAGCATATCCTCGGGCATTTCGCTGCCGTGAGTCCTGTCGTGACCGCCGTGGTCGGAGGTGATGATGTAGGTGTATTCATCACCGAGAGCGTCAATTATTTTTTCAATATTGTTCCAGCAATCCTGCATTGCTTCAAGGTATTCCGCACTCATCCAGCCGTGTCTGTGACCCTCCATATCGGTGTGACCGAAATAAAGGAAGGTGAAGTCGGGGTCATAGTCTCTGACGTAGCGTATCAGCTCGTCGGTCAGCACCTCGCCTGCCTCTTTGTAGCCGATTCTTCTGCCTGCATAAAAGCAGGAATGGGCAAGGGAGTTGGGTCGGGAAACGTCGCGGATTTCTTCCCAGTTATAGAAGACAGCGCATTTTTTATCCGCCTGCTTGAGCACCTCGCACAGACCGTTGATGGGTCTCACCTGAGGCATATAAGTGTTTGTTGTTGTGCCGTGTCTCTGGGGAGTGACGCTGTGGAAAAGCGAAATGTGACAGGGCAGGGTAACTGACGGAAATACGGTTTCCGCATCCATTGCGCAGGCAGATTCGCTGATTATTTTCTGTGCATTTTCAATGCCGCCCAGAGAATCGGGACGCATACCGTCAACAAGAATCAATATTGTTTTCAAAACAAACACTCCTTTGAAAAGGTTAAATATTTTTAAAAGCCTATACATAATATGTATAGCACAAATCCGATTAATTTGCAACAAAAAACTCCCTCTGCCGTAACAAAGGGAGCAGCTTTGATATACTGTTTTAATTGTTTTGCATCAAACTTACGAACGCTATTGCCGCAGGGAAAATCATCCACTCAATGAAGCTTATTATACGGTTTCCCCGATTGCTTTTGATTTTCTTTTTCAGCTTATCAAGAAATTCGAAAAAAACCGAGGCGGCAACAAAGGTGATTATTGTTATCAGTACTTCCCGATTGCCCGTTACAATTGATTTTACAACAAGAATTACAGTGCACAGAGCAACAGTTGCAATGAGCAAGCCTGAAATAAGCTTATCGGGAATATCTGTTCTGCTGAATTTGCCCGTTGCGGCTGCCGCAAGCGCCTTCTTACGCCAACGAACGTATCCGCAGACATTCATAACAATAAAAAATGAAAGCAAAGCAAAACAGACGACAAGAAAATCATTGACGTTTGATGCGGTATCCGAAAACAGAATGCCGATAATTATTCCGACCAACACCACCAAAGAAAGAATAATTTTGGGCAGATTGTGTTTGAGAAACGATTTGTGTATTGAGTCAAGCTCAACCTCGGGGTCGGTTTCAAGGGGGCGGGGATTTTCTTCTTCGTTTAAAAAGATAATCATATTTTTATATGCGCAGACAAATTGCCAACCCGATGCGGCACAAAGGTCAAGGTATTCTTTTTTGTTATCGGAAAGCAAAAAGCTGTCCTCGTTTGAATACTGCGGCAGATATGTTATTGCATAATGAAGCTTCTGAGGCTCAATGCGCTCAAATTCCCAATCGTTTGCGAACTGCTTTTTAACAAGCCGCCAGCCCTCGGAGGCTTTTTGTTCCAGATAATCCTGAATGCCTGAACGGTCATAGTAAGCAAAATTATCATGGAAAGTTCTGAACCTTTTTTCTTTGGACATAACCTGACCTCCTTTTACTTAAACATTTTTCGGAAATCCTCTGCCTGATTGCAGAGACGATTGTATTCGCATTCGAGCAATTCTTTGCCCTTTGCCGTCAAAACATAGCTGCGGCGTCTGCCGTCTGCTTTGGTCTGGATAATCATACCCGAATCCAGAAATTGTTCAAGCAGATTGTAAAGGGTACCCGAGCCGACTTTTACTCTTCCGTTTGTAATCTGCGAAACCTTATCCATAATATCAATTCCGCAGCATTCGTCTTTAAGACACAGCAAGATGTAAAACATCTGCTCGGTCAGCGTCTGAAATTTTAATCTCGGCAAGAACAACACCACCTTTATATCGAATATCGACATTTTAATTATAATATCGATATTCGACATTGTCAAGATGGAGAATTATATTGTTATGCGCAAAAACTCCCTCTGTTTTGTTCCTACGCAGAGTAGGTTGCAGTCGGGACGATGATGAGTTATACTGTAGATAGCAAAGGAGACAGAGAGATGGATAATTATATTACAGGAGCAACAATCAGACGCTTGCGTGAAGCAAAGGGACTCACCCAGACTCAACTTGCCGAGCAAATCGGTGTCAGCAGCAAAGCCGTTTCAAAATGGGAAACCGCAAAGGGGCTGCCCGATATCACGCTGATTGAGCCGTTGAGTCAGGCTCTGGGAGTTTCGGTTATGGAGCTTATGTCAGGCGACACGGTTATCAATAAAAATATTTCCTCCAATATTCTGCGGTCAAAGTTTTACGTTTGCCCTGTGTGCGGCAACGTAATCCGTACAACGGGGGACACGGTTATCAGCTGCTGCGGAATTGCTTTGCCGCCCCTTGAAGCGGAAGAAGTTGACGAGGCTCACGAAATAACGGTTGAAAAGGTTGAGGATGAACATTTCTTTACCGTCAATCACGAAATGTCAAAAACGCATTTTATCTCGTTTATTGCATATCTTACTTCGGACAGAGTTCAGTTTGTCAAATTCTATCCCGAAGGAAATGCAGAAACGCGCCTTCAGCTCCGAGGCAGAGGATATCTGTATATCTACTGCAACAGACACGGACTGTTTAAAAAGAAGATATAAACAAAAACTCCCTGCCGCAGCAGGGAGTTGTCTTTTTGATTTTACATTGCGCCGAAGATGAATTTGCAAGCGAAAAGAATTGCGATAACTGTTACTGCAATGTCTTTCTTGGTGAACTTGCCTGTGAAGATTGTGATAAGAGCATATGCCATTGCGCCGATACCGATACCGTTTGCGATTGAATAGGTGAGGGGCATCATAACAAGAGTAAGGAATGCAGGAACTGCGCTTCTCATATCTTCCATATCAACTTTTGAGAAGTTCTTGAGCATAAGAACGCCAACAAAAATAAGTGCGGGAGCTGTTGCTGCTGCAGGGATGATGCTTGCGAGAGGTGAAAGGAAAAGGCAAGCTGCAAAGCAGAGTGATGTTACAACGCTTGCAAGACCTGTTCTGCCGCCTGCTGCAACACCTGATGCACATTCAACAAAAGTAGTTACTGTTGATGTACCGAAAACTGAACCGCCGAGAGTTGCAAGTGAGTCGCAGGTCATTGACTTATCGATGTCAACGGGGTCACCGTTTTCGTCAAGCATATCTGCTTCCGATGCTGCACCGTAAAGTGTGCCGATGGTGTCGAACATATCAACAAGGCAGAAAGTAACGATAAGCATAATTACTGAGAAAATGCTGCCGATCATTTCGCCTGAGAATGCGTTTTTCCAAGAGTCAGCTGTGAAAAGTGATGTGATACCGATTTCTGCAAAATCCTTGAAGGGCTGAGCAACTGAGCTCATATCAAGGCTGGGCATCTGCCAGGTTGCAAGATAATAGATAACTGTTGTTGCGAGCATACCGAGAAGAACGGCGCCTTTAACCTTGAGCTTTGTGAGAACAACGATGATGATAAAGCCGAGAAGAGCGATGATTGCAGGAGCAATGTCTGCCCATGCAGCACCGTTGATTTTAACGAACTGAACCAATGTGTAGTCGTTGTTCTGGATGATTCCTACGTTCTGGAAACCGATGAAAGCAATGAAAAGACCGATACCTGCAGGAATAGCTTTTTTGATACATTCGGGCATAGCCTTTGCAATGTAGCTGCGCACGCCTGTCATAGACAGAATCATAAAGATAAGACCTGAAAGGAAGATGATTACAAGACCTGCCTGATAGCCTTTGATAACGTCGTTGCCGCTGATAATCTGAGGCAGAATGAATGAGGTGAAGAAGAATGAGTTGAGGCCCATGCCGCAAGCCTGAGCGAAGGGGAGCTTTGCATAGAATGCGTAAAGCAGAGTGCCGAATACGGCTGCAACGATTGATGCAATGTAAACTGCGTTCCAGATTTTGCTGACTCCGGGAACGTCAAAGCTGAAGCCTACGATCTGGTTGGGGTTAACAACGATGATGTAAGCCATTGCAAAGAACGTTGTGAGACCTGCAATGATTTCTGTTTTTACGTTTGAGCCGCGTTCGCTGATTTTGAAAAACTTGTCCATAAAATTTCTCCTTTTTCAGAATTGGGAATGCTGTTATTATTGTAACAAAAAGTTCATTTTTTTGCAATACTTCGCGAATTTTTTTATAAAACAAAAATCCCCACCGATTGCTCGATGGGGATTCCGTTTAAGCCGAAGCTTTAATTATTTCATTTCAGCGATTGCTGCCTGTGTGGCAGTTAGCAAAGTGGGGAAATTGTTAATAAGGTATTTCCTGAATATAATTTTCCTGAGCATATTCAACCGTATCTGTGATAGATTTATCAAATTTAATTAAAATATAATAGTATTTTTTGGTTACAAACGAAATTCCTTGGCTATCAACTGCTTCAATCTCGTCTTTTTCTATGGTCGAAATAAAGATATTGTCTGTAATTTTCCTTATTTCCTGTTTGTAATTGTTACTCTCATTTGCTATTAAATTGTTTTCTAAACTGATAGTTGTAATTATGTCCTGCCAGCCCGAAATGTCACGACAGTGGTCGTAACCATGAAAATCATCTCGGTATTTTGCTATCCCATACTTATAATTTTCATTTACTTTCCACTCAGCGTAATTATAAGTTAATAATCTTTCCATAGTATTTTCTACGGCAGAGTATCGTTTGAGAAGCCACGGACAAAATTCTGCACCATTTAGCAAAACCATTAAAAATTCGCCATTAAACAGCTCTTTAATTTCTTCCGTTTTTACAACATCAAAGGTTTCGTAATTATTTATCAAATAATCACATGACTCAGCGATCATTATGCCTTTATCGTGAAGAAGGAAATTAACCGACTCTCTTAGTGTTATATCTCCAGTACCTTGTGTAAAACTGTTCAAATCACAAAGCGCCTTGAAATTATCACTTTTGAGTTCAAAAGAATATGAAACACTGTCATCTTCTGTTATAACACACTTGACATCTTTTCCGTTGTATAAGTTAGAGAAAACATAATCTCCTCCATAATTAATCTCATAAAAGACTTCATTACCATTAGAAAGAGAGTCGTTTGATTCATCAAATGTCAGATAAAATTCTTGTGTTTCCTCGCCGACCTTTGTTTTAAGTTGTTTATAGGAGTTTTCTTTATATTGTATTTTTGTTGTATTGTTTTCTGTCAGCTGAAACTCAACAATATAATGATTAGAATCACTTCTTTTTCTGAAACTTACAGAAATATCTAATTGAGAATCTGTTGCTTCTTCGTTTTCATATAACCCTTGTACGGATGCAGAAATAAAATCTTGCGAATCTGCGGTAACATCACCGAATTCATCAGTTGTCTTTTGAACACTCCATATTCCATCTTCTGCTTTTTTATTTTGAGAGCCAGAATTTGAACAACCGACTAAACTACAAAAAACAATAACTAAAGCTAAAAAACTTGCTATCTTTTTCATGATATTCACCTCGGGGTTATTGTATCATATCAAAAAAACATTTTCAACACAAAACTCCCCACCGATTGCTCGATGGGGAGTTGTTAATTTATTATGCTACGAAACGAATTCGTGAGGAATTACATTTCCTTGATAGCTGCCTGTACTGCTCCAATGCGGATGGGGAAATCTCTTCCGAATCAACCGAAAGAGAGCAATTTTCGGCTCTTTTTCCGTTAATTTCGCAGTCAATTGGCTCATTTTCTTTGCCGAAACGCAGATACCACTTGAATTCATGGGGAGTCACAACAATCTTCTTTATGAGTGCTTCGATTACATACGGAGGCACGTCACCTTCGTTTTCGGGGTATGTATATCTGTCGAGTGCATACCTCAGAAATGTTATTTTTTCTTCGTAATCCTCATAGATAGGTTCGTATCGTGCAGGAGCAAGGTCAGCGAGTTCGTTGTTGACGGCTGTGATTTGCTTTTGGAGTGGTTCTGTTTTTTCATAAAACGCTTCTTTTGAAATCGCCCCTTCGGCTCTCATATCAACAAAGTTGTCATATCTCTGTTTGAGGTCTTTCAGCAGTGCTTCTTTCCTTGCTATCAGCTCGGAATTATCGGTTTTCTCGTTTGAAAGTTCATAGTGCTTTCTCAATACGGACTCTGCAATTGCGAGTACCCTCTGTTTGTCGGATAAAAACTTATCAAAAATGAACTTTGCCATCAGGTCGAGTTTCCATTCGGGAATCAACGGTGAACGGCAGACATCTTCAAGCGGTAAACCTCTCTTTTTTCTGCTTTCGTAGCTACCGTGATTAATAACATAATAGCATTGATAAGCATATTTTGTGTTCTCTCCCGAACCCGACCATTTAACTCTGTTGAATTTGTGACCGCATTCGCAGACGAGAAGTTTACCCCATACGGTTTTCGGCGGTGTTTTGCCTTTGGGTTTTCTTCCCGAATTCAGATTTTTCATTTCTCCTCTTTTGTTTGCCATGATTCTTTGCACCCTTTCATATTCTTCTACGGTGACTATCGGTGTGTGGGTACCCTGAACCTGTGTAAGCTCGATTTCACCATAGTTTTTTGTCTTTTTCTGATCAAGATAATTTTCAACGTACTCTTTGTGATATGTAATTATTCCGCAGTAAAATGTGTTTTGCAGAACATGGGATATAACCGTACAGTGCCATCGGGATTTACCCATTGAGGTCAATCTGCCTCTGCGTTCAAGCTCATCTTTGATTTTCATCAGACCGTCACCCGCAAGGTACATATCATAAATCATTCTTACGGTTTCTGCTTGTTCGGGATTTATAACAAGGTCTTTGCCGACCCTGTCATAACCCAGAATATTGCCGTTGCCGTAAAAAACTCCGTTGTTCATTGAAACCTGCTGTCCGCTTTTAACTCGGATTGATGTTTTACGGCTTTCTTCCTGAGCAAGGCTCGCCATAAGCGAAAGCCTCAGCTCACCGTCGCCGTCAAAAGTCTTGATTCCGTCATTGATAAAGAAAACCTCAACCCCGACCCGTCGCAAAGCTTTGGTGAAATGCAGGGTTTCTTCTGTGTTTCTTGCGAATCGGGAAACCTCACGTGTGATGATAAGGTCAAATTTGTGTTCGTGCGCATCTGAAATCATCTTTGTGAATCCCGGTCTTTTCTCTGCCGAAGTTCCCGTTATACCTTCGTCGATATATTTATCAACAAGAATCCACTCGGGGTGTCGCTCAAGAAAAGCGTTATACCATTCGAGCTGATTGCCCAAGGCATAAACCTGTGCTTCGTGTTCGGTTGAAACTCGGGCATAGATTACCACCCTCTTTTCTTTTGGTGCATCAAACGGATACATCATTTTTTATCTCCTTTCTGTCCGAACGGTAGAATAAGAACTCTGAAGCATCTACCTTATCGGCATTTTCGTTTATAATTTCGCGGAACATTTCTTCAGAAATTAAACCGTCGGCACAAAGCTGCTGGATAAGTTTCAGTGCTGCGAAATAAAGCTCTGATTCATATTCCGATTCCATATTATTCATAAAACTCCTTTCTTGCAAGGATGTCGATTTGCTCCTTGCGGTTGATTTTTCAACTTATGCCCAAGTTGGGCATAAGTTGGTTTTGTTTAACTTCCGACCAACTTGGTTGGAAGTTGTTTTCGGAACTTGTTCCCAACTTGGTAACAAGTTAATTTCGGTTAACTTCTGTCCAAGTTGACCAGAAGTCGGAAATTCAGACCAACTTGGACTGAATTACTTTAACTTTCAGAAATCCGGCCCAACTTGGGCTGAATTATTTTGCGTTGAGAAATTGTGTCCAACTTGGGCACAATTTTTTTACTTTCCGACAACTTGTCGGGAAGTTGCTTTTGTTCGGAAATTCTGCCCAACCTGGGCAGAATAATTTTTAACTTGTGTCCAACTTGGTCACAAGTTGAGTTTGCAGTTTTAACTTCTACTCAATTTGTGTAGAAGTAAGATTTTTAATTTCCACTCAACCTGAGCGGAAGTTGTTATTCGTGAATCTGCGATGAGATTTTGCCTCTATTTTTATACGCACCAAGAATTTCGGGCGGTATGTTTTCAACTGTCTTTTTGAGTTCTTCGTACTCTTGAAGTTTGCGGGAAATTTCAAGTTTTTTGAGGGTGCTCTCTTTACTGTCATCGAGCTTTTTCTCAAGCTCTGCATTCTCTGTCTTTAGTGTCTTATACGCTGCATCGTATTTTTTCAGCTTTGTCTTCATCTGCTCAACACCGGGGATGTATTCATCAAGCAACGCTTCGATTTCTGCAACTTTTTTCTTTGCATTCAGCGGATTGATTTCCGTCAGTAAGCTCATCAGCATTTCTCTTTGTTTATTCAGCTTTACGGCTTGTTTGAAAAGCCTCGGAGGAATATGTTCTCTGCCCGTTTCACTTACACTTTCGCCCCGTTCCATATCGGGATATTTCTTCACCATGTGTTTCCAGAATTCATCCTGCCACCAGGTCAGTTTTTTTCTGTTGCCGACTATGTCTTTTGCACTCAGTCTGCCGTCATCCGTTATCGGGACAAACGACAGATGCATATGCGGTGTCTTTTCATCAACGTGAATTACCGCCGATAAGATTCTTTCCTTTGGAACGTATTTCAGAATAAAATTCAGAGCGTGTTCAAAGTATTCTTTGACCTGTGCTTTTTTCTTATCCTTGAAAAATTCGGGACTTGCTGTTATAAGTGTTTCAACAACTCTTACACTATCCGTTCTTGTTCTGCAGCCGACTTCGGCAATCTGCTTTTCGGCTTCCGCTCGGTATTTGCCGTTCGGTTTAACAAGATGGAAATTGTATTTGCTTCGCTCGGTATCGACATCGGGATTGCTCGCATAATTTTCTTTCGTGCGCTCGTTATGTGCTTCAATCCTGCCGATTTCGGGACCCTTGTACTTTGCAAATCTCAGTATTCCGTATTGCGGTTTCGTCATCTTTCACCTTCTTTCTTTTCTCTGTGTTTACGGACTCTTGCCGCATTCATAATTCTCTGAGCCTCTTTTCTGCAAGACTCGGAACAATAAACTTTTCTGCCGTCATACGCAAATTTCTTTCCGCAATGTTTACAGCTTTTCAAATGCTTATCGAAGAAAACTGCTTCAAGTTCGGGGTCAAGCGGTAAAACGGAATCACGGAAGTATCGGCAGATTTTGTCGTTTGCAAAATGTTTTGTGAACATATAGCAATCGCATTCAAGCGGCAGACAGCCGTAATCTTTTCTGTAGTTGGCACAGCTACCGACCACAAGTTTTTTGATTCTCTGTTTCTCTTTGTCGGTCAATTCTCTTGACATTTTTAAACCTCCTTTCTTTTGGGTATAGAGAAAGCGAACCGCCGACACAATGCGTCAACGATTCGCCTTAAAAAATTTTAATTTTCAGTTTGCGGTAAATTCACCTCCGATATCTTTAATCGACTTTATCCGTCTATAGACATTATACTGATTTTTTGCCGTTACCCCGTCAAAATCAAGTGTCTTGCAATTTTGCACTGTTCACAGCTCTTGGAATTTGCAGATTTGCAAGTTTTTGAAGATAAAAGTTGTTTTTCATCGCCTGACAGTCCGTTTTTTGGTACATATAAATTTGCTATAATTAACTTAACAAGATTAGAATTGACATCCTTGACCAAAATTTTTTATCTCAATATAATTAAATCAAAAAAACAAAAAGGAGACTGATAAATGCCAAATTTACACGGAACACCCGGAGAAAGAATTGCCGACCTGCGTGAGCAGAGAGGTCTGAAGAAAAAAGAACTTGCAGATATGGTTGGTGTTGATGCATCAACAATCGGCAGAATAGAAAGTAACGAAACTCATAAAATTGACAGCAATCTGATTCTGAACATTGCAAGAGTTTTCGGAGTTTCAACCGATTTTATTTTTTGCCTTTCCGACGATCCCGAGCCGAAAAATTTCAGCATCGGTGAACTCGGTCTGACTGTCGAAGCCGCAAAGAAAATTTATACTGGTGAGATTGACCCCGATGTTCTGAATATGTTGCTTGAGCATCCGAACTTCGGAACACTGTCAAATAAAATTGCTCATTTCTTCAAAGGCACTTTTGCCGAAGGATTTGCAATTCAGAATCAGCTTTATGATATGGTCAGCAGAACCATATGCGGTGATGATGAAATCTCAAAGGAAGTATCGGAAGATATACAAAGCATGAAAACTCCGATATATCAAGCAGACTTAACTATGATTGACAACGGATTTATGTCAATCGTAAAAGATATAAAGAAAACCGTCGATACCGATTTTTCACATTCAAGAAAACTTACACAGGAAACATTTGAAGGAATCCGTCAGAGTCTTGTCAGAAGCGGCGGCAGTCTGTCCTACAAGAGAATAACAGCAGAAAATATGGCAGATGCCGTTATTGAACAAATCAGCCGTTTCGATGGTATTACCCCGGATATGAAAAATAATCTTCGCAATGCTTTGATTCCGATTTTTATGCAGCCGCAGAGAGGTAAACACAGATGACAAACGAAGAGCTTTGCGTATTGGCTCAGGGAGGAGAAGAAACTGCAAAGCACCGTCTTGTTGAAAATAATCTCGGATTTATCAAAAAAATTGCAAACAAATACTTGGAAGATTTTGAAAACTTCGGAATAGAATTTGAAGAAATCGTGCAGGAAGGCTGCATCGGAATTCTTGAAGCGGTTAATAGGTTTGACATAAACAAAGGCACAAAATTTCTGACTTATGCCACCGCATATATAGAAAAATACATACTTCTGCTTCCCGAAAAATACGGTCATGAAGTTTACGAAGTTGATGAAGAAACAGAAGAAAAAACTTATTTCTCGTTTATGAGTTTTGACGGTGAAAACGAAAACGGTGAATCCGATGCAGACTATATCGAGAGCACTCTTTTAGCAAGGCAACCGTATATTTACAGTTCAAACACCGAAAATATTTTCTTTGAAAAGTTAAAAAATATATTGCTATGTGAATCAGTTAATGAACTCGATGACCGTGAACGTGAATATATTTCTTATCGTTTCGGTCTTGAAGACGGTGTTCATCACACCCGAAAAGAATCGGCGGAATATTTCAATTTGAAAGAATCCCGAGCAAAACAAATCGAAAAAAGTGCGATGAAAAATATCAGAAAACATTTTGAACCGCAATGGGATTATATCTGTAGTCGTAAGTCCGACTGCTCCGAAGAAAAAGAATATATAGTTTTTGAAAATTTTACAGATATTACTGCGGCATCAAAACTGTATTATTTCGCTCATAAGCACGGACTTTCGGAAACGCTTGAAGTGTTCTCGGGCAGAACATTAAAGGTTTCCGTTCCGATAAAAAATGAGCTTTACGGAATAAAAATTGACGGGTTGATTTTGTCAACACGCACCGTAAACATTCTGAAGAAAAATAAAATTACTACACTCGGGAAACTGATTGCAAAAATTCAAAACGGTCAGCTTCGGAGCATAAAAAATATCGGCGCAAAAACTGTTTCGGAAATACAAATCTGCGTTCTGAATTTCTGCTACGGAGAGCTCGATTATCTGCAAAAAATATATTTTTTCAAGCTGCTTCTTTGCGACAATTGCAGATAATTTTCCGCTGCGGCGGGGAGTCTTATATGCCGTTTGTTCCTTTTTCGAGCAGTCAGAAAAAACAAATTTTTTTCTGTTCTTTCCTGAACTTATCTGCCTGCTCTGCGCCGCTGAAAAGTCTGCTGTCATGTAAGGCAACAGACATCCTTTTCACCGCCGACGGAACAAAGGTATAACACACTAGACTTTGCGTGCCGCAAAATCGTGTGCCAAAGGAGATTTTCTCCTTTTGGATATCCACTTGTGCCGATTGTTATGTATATACAAATTGAATTTTGGGGCAAAAGGGTACCCACAAAATTCAATCGTATCCACAAAATTTTGCAAAAATCGAATCGCAAAATTCAATCGTCACCTTCATTTTTTCGCAATCAAAAAATTGTCAATTCACAATTTTTTAACAACCAAAATCACTTGCTCAAAATGAAAAAAGTCCGAAAATCTTCTCCACCTTTCAGAGATTTTTTTCGGACTTTTATTTTATCTGTTCGGTTTCATATTACCGATGTTTATGTTTGTTGTAAACACACCGTTACAACATACAAACTCTGTAACGCCGTCATATTTTTCGGCAATGGTTTTTATGCTTCTGATACCATGACCGTGATTTAATTTATCTGTCTTTGTTGTTATCAGTTTGTCAGAATTCACATCACCGTTAACCAGATTTTCAATTGTGATAACAATTCTTTCTGTTGTTGTTATCATGTCAAATGTAACAACCTTTTCTGATTTATTTTCAATTTTTGCCGTTGCTTCGATTGCGTTGTCAAGTGCATTTCCGAGAATGATTCCAAGCTCCAATTCATCAACGAGAATTTTCTCTGTAAGCTTTGTTGATATATTCAGATTTATTCCTTCTCTGTTTGCGTTGTGAAGCTTTGATTGGAGAATAGCATCGGTTATTGGGTGACCCGTGTTGACAATATTTTTATTCATTTCATCGAGTATATCGAGATTTGATTGCATTGCATAAAGTGCTTTTTCGGTATCACCCTCTTTGATGATTCCCATAAGAGAAATAAAGATATTTTTAATGTTATGCCTGAATGTGCGAAGCTCCGTCTGATGTCTGTAAAGTTCCTCATAATGAGCAACCTGACTGTTGATATGAGTTTCGGTGAAGAAAAGTTTTTCTTTTGTTGCAATCAAATCGTTCTGTTTGTCAATTATATAAAAAACAGCGATATTAGCAAATATCAAAACAACAGAGGCTATCAAAGAGATAATATTAAACCAATTACTGTTTATTTGATAACAACAAACAGTGAACAAAAGAACAATCAACAACGAAGCAATAGGAAGAAGGAACACTAAAAGCACATTGCCTTTAAGCGAATTATCAAGTAGCTTAAAACGTTTTATTTTCGTTAACAACACAACTATATACGCAAAGAATTTTGCCGATAAAGTAGCTATCCCTAAAATAAGAGGTGAACTTTGCATAAATAATAAATCAACACCAAAAACAGACAAAATTGTTACTATAATAAATTCAGAAAGACCTATTATCAAATACAAAAACAAGGTGTAAACAATTCTGTAAATCAGTTTTATTTCATAAATCAGGCTGACCAGAACAACAAAAATAATTGAAGTTAACACAACCAGCAGTGATTTATTTAAAAATAAATTATTGGTCACGAACTGAAACAGCAAAAGCAATCCGCAAAGAGGGATTGCAAATTTCTTTTTTATTCTTAAATTATATCTGCCGTTCAAGAAGAAAATTATAATAAAAAGCTCGCAACAGCTACCTGTAAAATTAATCAGATATTCCGCCATTTCACCACATCCATTTCATTACAAAATTATTATAAACAATCAGAGCATCCGCACGCCTTCTTGCACTCATCATAACTATATCCCCGTTTTCAAGAACAACATCTGTTGCATTGAATCTCTTGATATATTGCATATTAACAAGATATCCCTGATGAATAAGAAGGAATCCGTGTTCACGCAATTTTTCATAAGCTGATGTTATATTGCCTTGTGCTTCAAACGATTCATTTGCCGTATAGATTTTCAGATGTCTTCTGTATCCTTCAACATAATAAATATCGCTGATTTTGATATTCATTCTTGTATTTTGCCATTGCAGCGGCAGAAAGTTATTACGGCTCTTATATTTATTAACCGCGCGGCTAAATACATTTTCAAATTCCGATCTGTTGATGGGTTTAACTAAAAAATGCAAAGCCTCACATCTGAAAGCATCAAACACATAATTTTTGTGGCTTGAAACGAAAATTATGATAGCTTCGGGTGATTTTTTTCTTATTTCTTCCGCTGTTTCGATTCCGTTGATTCCAGACATTTCGATATCAAGAAACACTATGTCAAATTCATCGCCTTGTGAATAATTCTGAAGCAATTCCTCTCCCGAATTGAAACATGAAAACTCAGGTATATCTGTCTGAGAGAAAAATTCACCGATGAGTTGTTTTATCTCATCGTGCATATGTAAATCGTCATCGCAAACACAAATTCTCATATACATTCTCCTTTATATTTTCACAATACACCATTATCATTATAAAACCAATAGCTATATTTATAATTATAATACAGAAAAATAAAAATGCAATCACGCATTGAAAATCGGCGATTCGTCATTCTGTGTTGAAAACAGGTTGACTATTATATAGAGTTAAATTATAATCATTATATAGAGTTAAATTATAATCAATGTTTTTAACAAGGAGGGTCATTGTGAAGAAGATTATAAGTATCATCTGCTGTATTGGCTTGATATTATCATCCGTTATGCTTGTCTTTCCTGCGTTAGCTGTTGAAAATACCTCCATCGAACAATTTGCAGAAGATATGTCTGAACTTTATGAAGAAGAATCAGTCGGAGCTAAAAGTGTTGAAGATTCTGCTAAATGCAGAGTCATTGTTAAGGCAACATCCAAACCCGACACATACAAAAGTGCAGAATGTGTTGTTGGGAACAACGATCTTTATATCTATCAGTATTCCGATGCGGAAATAGCACAAAAAGCTGTTGAATACTATAACAGTTTGCCTTATGTAAAGTGGGCAGAACTTGACGGAATTGTTGAAAGCCAAGCTCTGCCTTACGGCAATTATATGATGCAAGGTGATGAAGCAAAAGAATATATTACTGAATCAAATTTGAACAAGGAAGAAATAATCGTTGCTGTACTTGATACCGGTGCATATTTTGATTCTCCTGTTTACAATGGTAGAGTTATAGATTCCGGCTATAACTTTAGTGACACTGGCATAAATAACAGTGCAGAATCTGATCACCCACACGGTGACTATGTAGCAACTATCATAGTTGATAACACTTCGGAAAACGTAAAAATATATGCTTATAAGGTTCTTGATGAATTGGGATATGGAGCCAATTCTGCTGTTTCACTTGGCATTGATATGGCTGTTGCTGACGGTGCTGATATAATAAATATGAGCCTTGGCTCCGATGAGTTTTCAAACGCAATTTATGACTCCATAAAAGCCGCTTACAGTAAAGGTGTTATTGTTGTTTGTGCTGCTGGAAACGAGGGCGATGATGTAAGCAAATACTATCCGGCCTCTTTTGATGAGGTTGTTACTGTGGGTTCGATAGACAGAAACGGTAACTACTGCTTTTTCTCGAATTTTGGCGAAGAAGTAGACTTCGTTGCACCGGGTCATTTTATTGATTTTGACTCGGACATTGTCGAAATCGGAACATCATTTTCTGCTCCATTTATTTCAGCGGCAGCTGCAACTGTGAGGTCGGTTAATCCTGAATTAACTATTAATGATACAAAAAACGTTTTGATAGAATCTTCTATCACATATGAAGATCTTTCCTATCACGATGGTTTCCATGCTGTTTATGATTATGAGGATTCAAATCATGCAACGGATTTCTATGTAGGTGAACCTGAAAACGAAAGGTTATATTACGGTTTTGGTATGCCTCAGATTGCTAATGCTGTAGCTATAGCAACAGGCAATTATCTAGATGCTAAAGAACCGATTTTATCATCAAAAACCGGAATATATAATGAGAGCTTTTCTGTTTCTATAAGTGTACCTGAAGATTATGAAGTGTACTATACTTTCGATGAATCATATCCGTCAAAATCAAACGGAATGCTGTATACCGAACCTGTTTACATTGAAGAATCTCAATCAATAAGAGCTGTTGCTTATTCACCTGACGGTATCAAAAGTAATCCGATAAGCGGTGAGTACAAAATGCAATACTTTGCTGATGAATCTGATTTTTCGATAACATCAGAAGGATATATAGATGATTATGCCGGTTCTCTCAAAGAATTTATTGTTCCCGATTCAATAAACGGTATTGAAGTCACTGGCGTTAATTCGCGTGCTTTTTACAGACGAAATGATATGACAGGAATCGTTTTGCCCGAATCAGCAACTTTTATCGGAAAAAGTGCTTTTGATGGAGCTTCGTTAAAATATCTGACTGCACAAGGATTGGAAACAGTTGAAGATAGAAGCCTATGTTGTAAAGAGTTAATCGAACTTGACGCTCCCAATATCACTTCTGTTGGTGTTAGTGGAATAGGTGGGACAAAATTAAGGACTTTGGATTTACCAAAATTAACCGAAGCTGACAATTCTGCTTTTGCAGAAAACAAGAACTTGAAATATATAAGCTTACCTTCACTTGAATATGTTAACCTGAGAATTTGCAAAGAGAATCACGCACTAAAAACCGTGAAACTGGATTCTGCCACTACCATCGATGCGGAGGCTTTTAGTAATTGTTATAGGCTAAAAAACATTTATGCTCCTGTAGTTACAGAGTTTGTTTGTGAAAATCCCAGAACACAAAAAGCAGCTTTTTATTGTTGTTATAATTTAACAGAGGTATTCTTTCCGCAATTAGTATCATCACCGGAACAAGGTCTTTTTGTTAACTGCAACAATTTAGAAACGGTAAATCTACCAACAATTAAATATATAGGGAAATATGCATTTAATTATTGCCTTTCTCTCTCTTCATTATATGCACCGGAAGCTATTGAAGTAAGCAATAGTGCTTTTTCATATACACAAAATCTTTATGAGTTAACATTAGAAAACGTAATAACATTCGGCGATAATATTTTTAGAAATTCAGGAATAAAATCACTTTATGCTCCTAAATTAAAAGATATAGGAGAATACACTTTCTCAAATTACAGTGATATGTATTCTGAATACGTAATAAACAATACATTTGAAAATCTTTATGCCCCTAAACTTGAAACAGCTTCTGACTATGCCTTTGCGTATACAGGGGCATTAACCAAACTTGAATTGCCGTCTTTAACTGATTTGGGCGAAAATGCGTTCCTTGAAAGCTCTGTATCATACCTTGATGCTCCTAATTTAAAAAACACTTCAAGTTTGCCGACAGCTGAAAATTCAATAGCAATTCTTTCTTCTGAATTTTCAGAATGTTCACTTGATGCCAAAGGTTATAGCCTCACAATTTACGGTACTCCCGATACTTATGCACAAACTTATGCAGAGCAGTACGGATTAACTTTTATCGCTGCACCTGCAATCATCAATGATTTGCCAACCGAATATTTTGAAGGCAATCTGACTTTTGATGTTGCGGGATTCAATAAAGCATACCAATGGTATGGTACAAACAATGCAACAAAAACAGGAACACCAATATCAGGTGCAATCAATGCTGATTTTGACCCTACAGGACAGAATTTCAAATATTACTATTGTGTTGTATCAAGCAATGATAACGGACATACCGAAACCGTAAAAACAAGTCTCTGTCAAAATATGCTTTATTCTGTACTTATTGTACCTTCTAACGCAAGAATCACTATTGCCACTCCGTCAAATCGTTACCTTAAATACGGTGAATCAATAAATCTTTATGCGAATGCAACCGGACTTCCCGAAGGTGCAAAAATCAAATGGAGAATTGTCGAAGGCAACGGTGTCACTCTTGACCCCTCCGTATCAGGCGCAATATGTACGGTAACTTCAAAATCTAACGGTTTTGTAACCATTGAAGCGTACGCCGTAAACAAAAACGGTAACACTCTAGTCAATGATAAGGGTAATAGAATTTGTGACCAAGAAGGCATCAGCTCTGAAGTGAGCCTGTGGTGGATTATTCTTTATTACATAAGGCAGATGTTTGGCATAACAAAAACAGCCGTGAATTTTGCTATATGGTCATAAACAAGTTGTTATTGAATAATGAGTTGTTTTATATTTAACTTGTGTTTTTCTTGTGAAATAATTATAATTATATGTATAAAAGGAGGTACGCATTGTGTTAAATAAAATTAATACTTCGGAAGGAATCCACAGTTTTGTTGCGAACTTCGCAAAGCAAAACAGCGAGCAGAGCGATTATCGTTTTGATTCCTCTGAAACGAAACAAGTGATGTTAATTTGATGATTTATAAAGGTGCTGCACGGGATTTTTCACTCCCGAAGAATGTGTTGTGACCTTTATAATACAGCTTCGGGAAGAAGCTTGATATGCTTATAAAACCTTGGTGAAAAATCCCTATGCAGATTTGATATTTTAATCTGTATTAAAAATTTCATCTGAGGTGTTTATATGGAAAATATAAAAGCAAATAAATTATCAAAAATTAAATATATTCTGTTTCTCCTGAAACCTTATTGGAAATACGGTAAAGGGTACATTATTACTGTTTTACTTATGTCTGTCGTACTTCAGCCTATAGCTGCATATCTTACGGCAATTTTACCTCAAAAGGCTATTGATGCTGTTATGAATAATACTCCTCTCAAGGAGGCTGTTTTCATAATCATCACGTTCACTCTGTTTATTGTTTTGGTTTCTGCACTGGAAAAAGTTATCCAAATGGCATATACTCAAATGACACTCGTAAAGGTCAGCAATAAGATCAAAAATGATGTCAACAAAAAGGCTCTGTTCACGGATTTCAAGTACTATGACAGTCCTGATTTCTTTGTTAAGTTCATTTTCGCACAGGACAACTATCCTATCCATGCTCAGAATGTTGTGATGATTCTTCCCGATGTTCTGCGTGGAGTTGCAACGGTAATTGCTATGGTTACCATTATTGCTGCAACGGGTCCTGTACTGCTTGGAATTACAGCGTTTTTTGTCATATTGAATGCCATTGCAGGACTTCCTATCATAAAACCAACAGCAGATTATGAAGTAAGTCTTGCCGATGCATGGCGCCCGATGGAATATTCAAGCAGAGTTCTGAAAATCAAAGAAAATGCAGCTGAACTGCGTGCATCAGGTGCCGGATTGAAACTTTTAAATTCAATTAATGCGGCGATGAATAACTTCCAAAAAACATATAAACAGTACATTAAAAAAGTTGCACCTTTCCACCTCTTACAAGGCGCTGTTTCTCCCATACAAGCTGCTTGTATTCTTGCATATATTATATTCTTTGTTATCGCCGGCGATAAATCACAGATAGGGTTATATGCATCGCTTACCGTAGCTTCAACAGCCTTGGCTTCAAGTCTGAACGATGCCGCAGGCAGTATAATTCAGATGATTCAATGTATAGCAAACGGTGAAAAAATCGCAGAATTCTTTGAAGCTGAATCGGAAATTGAACCCAATAACGATAAAGCGCTGTCTGCTCCCGAAGAAAATTATGAAATTGAATTTAAAAATGTTTCGTTCGGATACGATGACAATTCTATGCTGTTCAAAGATTTCAATCTTCATATAAAACCCGGACAGAGAATAGCTATTGTCGGCGAAAACGGTGCAGGTAAAACAACATTAACCAAACTGTTGTTACGTCTGTACGACGTAAATAGCGGTGAGGTGCTTGTTAACGGAAAGAATATAAAAGATTATGACATTCATCAGTTAAGACTGAATACAGGCGTAGTATTTCAGGACATTCGAGTTCTTGCAATGAGTCTGCGTGATAATCTGACGGTATATAATGATGTGTCGGATGAGAAGCTATATGAAGTGCTTGACAAACTCGGCTTATCCGAAGTGCTCAAGAAAACAAACGGAAATCTTGATACAATGGTTTCCCGTGAGTTTACAGAAGACGGTATTTCTCTTTCCGGCGGTGAAGCACAAAAGTTGATGCTTGCAAGACTGTTCACCAAGTCTTTCGGTCTGCTTATACTCGACGAACCTTCATCTGCTCTTGATCCGTTGTCTGAAGTTAAGCTGATGAAAAACATTCTTGATATATCCAACACAGCGACAACAATTATGATTGCTCACCGACTTTCAACGGTGCGTGATTTTGATTGTATTTACCATATTGAGAATGGAAATATCATAGAAAACGGAACGCATGATGAGTTGATTGCTAACAAGGGCAAATACTACGAGATGTTTGTTAAGCAAGGAGAAAATTATCAGAATTGAAACTAAAGCAACTAATGATTTTTTCTGTTATCAAAGAATAATGATACCAGATTTTATGACAAAGAAGGCATCAGCTCCGAAGTAAGCCTGTGGTGGATTATTCTTTATTACATAAAGCAAATGTTTGGTATAACCAAAACATCTGTTAGTATGATTTTATGATCTTAACATTCCCTAATTGTTTGTTGATGTTATTGACGAAGAACATTCTATGGGATATAATGAAACTGTAATTCTTTACCACAAATCGGAAAACAATGAAAAGAATGAGCCATCAGGTAGTGTAGTAGTATTTTGGTCTACCGAAGAAATCCCTGAAGGGTTCCCTCCAAAGATTAACTTGTTTGATTTGCTATACAGATTGATAGTCACATACAGCTAATTATTCTGAATGAGGAGGTGAGAATATGCCGTTACCGATTACTGCGATAATTATGATGGCAATGCAAGTAGTTTCAGAATATCTCGATAAATTGTTTAACACAACATTTTTTGTGGACTATTTCAGCGCCGAAGCATTAATTGAACTTGCCGACTGGTTGATAAGAAATGGTTATAATTAAAAACGAAAAATAAGCTTTGTTTTATCATGAAATTTTTTGAAAACAAGGAGATGAAAATATGCCTTTACCGATCATTTCAATAGTGTTGATAGCTATGCAAACCATTTCACATTCACTTGACAACCTTTTGGGAACAACATTTTTTATGGACTATTTTAGTGCAGATGCAATAAATGCGTTTGCCGATTGGTGGATGAGAAACGTTAACTGAAAAACGAGAAACAAAGTTTGTATTTCGGTTATCTTTAAGAAAATTAATAATACCTTTCAGGAGGCGAGAATATGCCGTTACCGATCACTTCTATAATATTGCTTGCAATGGAATATGTTTCACGTGCATTAGATAGTTTGTTAAGCACGTCCTTCTTTACTGACTATTTTAGTGTAGAAGCATTAAACGAATTTGCTTATTGGTGGATAACAAGCAGCAAATAAACCCAATGAAACTTTAAGACTTAGCATTAAATTTGAATTTGACATGTTATAAAAATTAAAGGCAACTGTCTGCATCGAGTTATTAACTCGTGTAGGCAGTTGCCTTTTTATTCAAGCATCTCCGATAATATTATATCTGTAACACTCTTTGCATTTTTCTGTTTTACAACGGTAGGTTCTCTATAAACATCTCTATTTGATTAATAAGTGCGCCCCAATCTGTATTTGTAACAGCACCGGTTGCAAGAGAAACCGCGAGTTTCACAGAAAAATCATTTGCAAATTTCTTTACTCCATTTAACGCCTTGGTCAATCTGTTCTTTTTTGGAACAGACTGACTTATTTGTTCTTGTATTACCTCCAAATCATCTTTAACATTATCAATTTCATCAACATCAATGTCTGACAACTCGGGTAATGATGACATTATTTTTTCTATCAATGAAAGCATAGCGGAAGCATCATTATTGTTGTTATAGTTGTTTATAGTTCCGTTTGCTTGCTGTGTTGCACTGCCGTTCAGTGTTTCAATATTTTGAATAAATGTATTACCTGCATTTGCTTTACGCTCTTCATCCATAATTATCATTTCCATGGAAATTTGGTCATTTACAAAATCAATCAACGGCTTAAATGCCTTATCCATAAACTTTTGTATCATTATATTGATTTTTCTATCTGACCAACAATATCTTAAAGCCTGGTTTTCCACATTGATTTTTTTTGACTCATCAATAAATGTCAAATAATCATATTGAGCCTTAATATGTTGTGCTTCATCTGCAGGAAAATTAAAATCGGCCCAACCACCAATATCTATTCTAAAACAATTTTTAAAATCATACTCCACGCCAGAAATTTTTTGCTTTATAATAGTAATTATAAATTCGCTTTCGTTTATAAATTTTAAAAAACGAGACAAATTTATATCAGCATTATCTGTGTTGCTATTTAACATATTGCTTGAAAGTCTTCTGAATTCCAAACTCATTTTTCTGATTTCCGAATAATTCATATATCCACCCCACAATACGGACAAAATATTTTTGCAGCACCTGCACTGTATAAAACCTTTACACCGTGTTCACAACATGTGCATTTAAACTCTGTTTCGACAGTGTCTTTATCTTTTAACTCTTTCACAGCAACCGTTTTTAATGGTTTATATGTCATTTTTATAATACCATTTGAGCGATTAATTGAACGTGACATTTTTCCGAAAGATTTGTTAAGCATTTCGGCAACATAATTGTTAATTAATGCTTCAATCTTCTCATTAACTTCATCAGAGTAAAACTCATCCGGTTCTTTGGATAAACCACAATATGGACAAAACAGTTCTTCAACAGGCTTATCATCACTTTGATATTCACCTGCTTGAAGTTTAAATTCAGAACCACAGAAAGGACATTCAAATGTCACATAACCCTCACTATCTCCCTGAATTGTAAAAGTAATAGTGTCTGACATGGTTGCCATCACCTCTATGCACCTAAGAAATAATACACATTAATTATATCACAAAAATTATAACAAGTAAAGCGACAGGCTATTAAACCTGCCGCTAAATTTGCTGATTAAAATTCGATTCATATTAAACTCTCTTGCCTGTGTTTCAAAGTAATTCATGCACACAACCAAGATATTTGCTTATAAGACTTCGGTTTTCTTGTGGTGGATAATTCTTTACCACATAAGGCAGATGTTTTTGATAACAAACACAGCAATTAATTCGCTATTATAAATATATTGATGCAAACAAGAATATACTAATATAAAAATCCATACAAGCTGATTTAACGGTCAGCTTATATGGATTTTCTTTCGCTTGTAATGATTTGATGTCTGAAAGCGTTGATATATAAGGCTGTTTTTGCGGATTTTTTGAATCTGAATATAAGATGACCTTGAGGGCGAAAATTAGGGATTTTGCATTACATAACTTTAAAATTACACATAAAGTAACTCGGCGAAGGCGATTTCTTCGCCCTGAGCTTTGCAAGTGTTCATCAGACCGACCCATTTCATTTGGTCGGTTTCTTTTAATTTTTCGGTTACTCCTGCGGATTCGGCAAGCTGTGGAATAAGAACATCAAGACGGTTTTGGATTGCTTCGTTGACTTCGGCACAATGTTCCCGAAGTTGTTCTCGGAGTATCAAACGGTTATAGAGAGCAGGTCTATGGTCACGAATATAATCACGGCGCATTCTGCCGTATTTACCGATAGGTGGTGACGGCTTGATCGTCAGGTTCGGAATGTAATAATCCCCGACTTTGGTATAGGTAAGCTTGTTCTCCATAGAATCAATCCTTTCGTTACATTATTTTTGATTGCAAAACAATATTATAATGTAATTACGGATTTGTCGAGGATGTCAGCTTGATAGATAATAAAAAAGTCTACTTGTATACTATAAAAACAAGTAGACTTTGAATTTCATTGATTTGAACATTAGATGTTTCTTATGGGTATGTTTGATGGAATTATTTTAACATGATTCAATCCTTTTGAACATAAATAATCTTTTAAATTATTAATAGCAATCTCTTCTTTAATTGTGGGTGCAATTGTAATGTTATACACCGACCCCTTACTCACATAAAAAACCACATAGGGAACAATTAAGCCGTTGCTTTGTCGGTATCTTCTTTCTGATATTTTGCCTTCAAAACTTTTTTCGCTTTTGGGTATATGCAAAATAGCACGAGTTTCTTCTTCGTAAGAAAAAGATTCATTTTTGAAAACAAATTGAAAAGTTTTAATCATCATTTTTATAACAGACAACAAAGATTCTTTATCCTTTTCTGTTGCAGAATCATATAACCTCATAATAGGTGATAATACACTTTCAATTAATTCCATTTTTTTGTTTTCGTCATAAATTACTTTTACAAGTTCCAAAGAGAAGCCTTCGCTATTATATATTTTTTTAGCAAATGCAGTTTCAGAAAATTCTACACAAAAACCCTCATAGTGATCTGCTTTAGAGTACATTCTCCACATAGGCAAAGAATCGTTGTTTTTTGAAAAACTGCATATATATGTATAACATTCCTCGTTTGCAAAAGATGTTATCTCTTTAATGATTTCTCCGTCATCTAATAGCAATTCCTCGTTAGTCTTACGTGTGATACCGAACAAATCTGATTGCGGAATGGATAAGATATCGTCATATAATTCTTTAGACATTCTTTTCTTTTTCAATTGTTCATTACAGTATTTTTTTAAACTATCAAATATATCTTTTCGTTCTTTTGTATCATTCAAAGAATCGTACTGTGAAAAATACAGAGATGGTTTCTGTTCGCTAAATATACCCAACAAGCCTGACGGAGATGTATAGTGACATAATTTTTTGCGACCTATATCGTAGAAGGCGTTGCGCATAGCATCAGCAGATTTTATCATTGCTTGTTGAATTTCTGTCATTTTACAAATCCCCTTTTTATTAAAGTATAATAATGTAATTGAAGCTTGTAGCCGTGTTATTCATATAAATTTTCTTTGATGTTTCGAGTGTATTTCTTGAAAAAAGCCACTTTTTTATTAAACGATTCGTCCTCTTCTCCATTATATCTAAAAATGACAACTTTCTTAATATTGCTGCATTTTTTCAAAACAGTATCTAAAAATACTTTGTCTGCCTCTATGCCGTGACCTAAAACTACAATTGTTTGTATTTCGTCATAATTAATATTGGGTATCTCTGTTCTTTGCTTTTGACAATTCATAAATTCTTTTATAAACAAATAGTCGGGAATATACGAAGCTGGGTTTTCATCAATTCCACGACTGGAATTTGCACATTGTTGGTAAAACTCAAAACTTTCAATTAATCTTTTAAATTCGGGGCTTTTTAACGATATTTTTAGTTCATTTTTTAGATATCTACGATAAGCTAACCCTTCTCTACAAAAATCTTTTGCCCAACGCATATCATCAAATTGAGCCAAACAAGCTTCTTCTCTGTAATCGTAACCCAACAAAATATCATTCTCTTCTATAGACCCGTGAACATAGAAAATATTATTAGAATATTTCTCTGCTATATTTGTATAGTTGAAATTGATTATTTGCGTATTAGAATTAAGATATTTTTGTACTGTAGGAAATTTAGAACTATGATTATTTTGTATTTCACTTTTTAAATATGTAATTAATAAATCATGTATGTTTGTAAAAATCTCTTTTAATTCGTAAATATATTGGAATTTATTTTTATCGGCACCTGCGGTTATGGATTTCTCAAATAATGCTCGTGATAAATGATTGATATTTTCTTCAAAATTATACCAAGTCTCTATTTTGCTTTCATCATCACAATAACTCTTAAATTTTTTTAAACTTTCTGCATTTGTGCTTTCTGAAAATGATTTGTATGAAGTTTTATAACCATGAGCTAAATCAAATCCATTGCCAATTATCGCTAATGTTCTGTATTGTTTTTCTAATGTTCTCATTTTTATAAACTATATTCTTTCTAAATTTTTTGGTAACATCGTCTTTGACAACGTCATATATTAATTATGTAAAATATTATATCATATTAGATTAATAATCTCAACAGCTCATAAAACAACAAAAACTCCGTTTACCGATTGCTCGATAAACGGAGTTCATTATTTAGATATAGACACCGATATTCATATCCTGCCATTTGGAGAGCTTGAAATGGTCAACCATTGACTTGGTTTTGATATACTCAAAAGCGAAATCTTTGGTCAGGCTCATATCAACCAACTTAAGGCTGAAATTATCGGCTTTTTGCGGGAGATTTCCCTTATCCCTTAATAGCTGCCTGAGCTGCTGCAAGACGTGCGATGGGCACACGGAAGGGTGAGCATGATACATAGTTGAGGCCAATCTTGTGGCAGAATTCAACTGATGTGGGATCACCGCCGTGCTCGCCGCAGATACCGTAGTGGAGGTTCTTGCCGCTTGCCTTGCCCTTTGATACTGCCATTTCCATAAGAGCGCCAACGCCTGTCTGGTCAAGCTTTGCAAAGGGATCGAACTCGTAGATCTTTGTATCATAGTAAGCATTGAGGAACTTACCAGCGTCGTCACGGCTGAAGCCGAATGTCATCTGAGTAAGGTCGTTTGTGCCGAAGCAGAAGAAGTCAGCTTCCTTAGCGATTTCGTCTGCTGTGATGCAAGCTCTGGGAATTTCGATCATTGTACCAACTTCGTATGCAAGCTCTACGCCTGCTGCTGCGATTTCAGCGTCAGCTGTTGCAACAACGATGTTCTTAACGTACTTGAGTTCCTTAACATCGCCAACAAGGGGAATCATGATTTCGGGAACGAGGTTCCAGTCTGCATGAGCCTTCTTAACGTTGATAGCTGCACGGATAACAGCCTTAGTCTGCATTGCTGCGATTTCAGGATATGTTACTGTAAGACGGCAGCCTCTGTGACCCATCATGGGGTTGAACTCGTGGAGACCTGTGATGATAGCCTTGATTTCTTCAACTGACTTGTTCTGAGCTGCTGCAAGAGCTGCGATGTCAGCTTCCTCTGTGGGAACGAACTCGTGGAGAGGAGGATCAAGGAAACGGATTGTTACGGGGTTGCCTTCAAGAGCCTCGTAGAGAGCTTCGAAGTCGCCCTGCTGATAGGGAAGGATCTTATCAAGAGCAGCTTCTCTTTCAGCAACTGTATCTGCACAGATCATTTCACGGAAAGCAGCGATTCTGTCTGCTTCGAAGAACATGTGCTCTGTACGGCAAAGGCCGATGCCTTCTGCGCCGAGTTCGCGAGCCTTCTTAGCGTCAGCGGGAGTATCAGCGTTTGTACGAACCTTAAGAGTTCTGTACTTGTCAGCCCAAGCCATGATTCTGCCGAATTCACCTGCGATTTCAGCGTCAACTGTGGGGATGATGCCGTCGTAGATGTTACCTGTTGAACCGTCGATTGAGATGTAGTCGCCCTCATTGTAGGTCTTGCCTGCAAGAGTGAACTTCTTGTTCTCTTCGTCCATGTTGATTTCGCCGCAGCCTGATACGCAACATGTACCCATACCGCGAGCAACAACAGCAGCGTGTGATGTCATACCGCCGCGAACTGTGAGGATACCCTGAGCAGCCTTCATGCCGGTGATGTCTTCGGGTGATGTTTCAAGACGGACAAGAACAACCTTTTCGCCTCTTTCGTTCCATTCAACAGCGTCTTCAGCTGTGAATACAACCTTACCGCATGCAGCGCCGGGTGATGCGCCGAGACCCTTACCTGCGGGAGTTGAAGCCTTGAGAACCTTTGCATCGAACTGGGGATGAAGAAGAGTGTCAAGGTTTCTGGGGTCGATCATAGCAACTGCCTTCATCTCGTCGATCATGCCTTCGTCAACGAGGTCGCAAGCAATCTTAAGAGCAGCCTTAGCTGTTCTCTTACCGTTTCTTGTCTGGAGCATATAGAGCTTGCCGTCTTCAACAGTGAACTCCATATCCTGCATATCTCTGTAGTGATCTTCAAGGATAGCGCAAACTTTGTTGAATTCCTCGAATGCTTCGGGGAACTTTGCAGCCATTTCAGCGATGGGCATGGGAGTACGAACACCGGCAACAACGTCTTCGCCCTGTGCGTTTGTGAGGAACTCACCCATAAGGCCCTTTTCGCCTGTAGCGGGGTCACGTGTGAAAGCAACGCCTGTACCGCAGTTGTCGCCCATGTTGCCGAATGCCATCATCTGAACGTTAACTGCTGTACCCCATGAATAGGGGATATCGTTGTCGCGGCGGTAAACGTTTGCACGGGGGTTGTCCCATGAACGGAAAACAGCCTCAACAGCGCCCATAAGCTGCTCTTTGGGATCTGCAGGGAAATCCTTGCCGATCTTGTTCTTGTATTCTGCCTTGAACTGACCTGCAAGAGTCTTGAGGTCTTCAGCGGTAAGATCAACGTCCTGAGTAACGCCCTTTGCTTCCTTCATCTCGTCGATGAGCTCTTCAAAGTACTTCTTACCAACTTCCATAACAACGTCGGAGTACATCTGAATGAATCTTCTGTAGCAGTCCCAAGCCCAACGGGGGTTGCCGCTCTTTGCTGCGATAGCTTCTACAACGTCTTCATTAAGACCGAGGTTGAGGATTGTGTCCATCATACCGGGCATTGATGCACGAGCACCTGAACGAACTGAAACAAGGAGAGGATTCTCCATGCTGCCGAACTTTTTGCCGGTGATTTCTTCCATCTTAACGATGTATTCCATGATCTGAGCCTGGATTTCATCGTTGATCTTCTTGCCGTCCTCGTAGTACTTTGTGCAAGCTTCAGTTGAGATTGTGAAGCCCTGAGGAACGGGGAGACCGATTTTTGTCATTTCTGCAAGGTTTGCGCCTTTGCCGCCGAGGGTGTTACGCATTGAAGCGTCGCCTTCGGAGAACAAATAAACATACTTGTAAGCCATTGGTATCTACCTCCGTAAAAATAATAAACATAATTAATACGGCAAATTCCCGTGGGTGGGAATGAGCCATTTCAAATTATAACAGATAGTTTTCCAAATTTCCATACATATTTGAGAAAATATATAAATTTTTTACAGCGTGTTTTTAGTAACATTTTACATATTGGGGCAGATTTTGCTTTTTTATTCGGATTTGCGGTGAGAATGTTGAAAATTACGGCGAGAGGGGGTATAATTTAATTTGCAATTCGGAATGCGTAATTCGCAATGAAGGACAGGCTTCGCCTGTGACCGATTGTGTTTGAATTTTTCTGTAATACGATAGCCTTGCGGAATGACGGAAATTTGAAAAACAGGGATGTTTTTTTGAAAAATTATTGACATTTACATTGGGTGAAAGTTTATTATAACCCCGAAAGGAGGTCGGTTTTGTGAAAATTAAAGAGGTAATCGAAAAAACGGGGCTGACCGACAGAGCCATAAGGCTTTATATTGACGAGGGGCTTGCTGTGCCGAGCATAGCGGAAAATTACAGCGGCAGAAAGAGCATTGAGTTTTCGGAAAGCGACGTTGAACGGCTGAAAAATATTGCGCTGCTGCGAAAAGCGGGATTTTCCATTGCGGAGATAAAAAGCCTTGTTGACGATAAGGACACAGCAAAGGGTATTATTGAAAACTTCATAGCGAAAACGGAA
>JAZQTC010000009.1:0-56308 GCA_045630405.1 Acutalibacteraceae bacterium | reverse complement strand
AGTGCCTGCGGGAAGGCTGATAACACCTGTAACGTCTGTTGTTCTGAAGTAGAACTGAGGACGGTAGTTGTTGAAGAAGGGAGTATGACGGCCGCCTTCTTCCTTAGTAAGAACGTAAACCTGACCCTTGAACTTTGTGTGAGGAGCGATTGAACCGGGCTTGCAAAGAACCTGGCCTCTTTCGATTTCTGTTCTCTGAACACCACGAAGGAGAGCACCGATGTTGTCGCCTGCCTCTGCGTAGTCGAGGATCTTGCGGAACATTTCGATACCTGTAACAACAGTCTTTCTCTTGTCCTCTGTAAGACCAACGATTTCAACTTCTTCTGAAGTTCTGAGCTGACCTCTTTCAACTCTACCAGTAGCAACAGTACCACGACCTGTGATTGTGAATACGTCTTCTACGGGCATAAGGAAGGGAAGGTCTGCCTTACGGTCGGGTGTGGGGATGTAGCTGTCAACAGCGTCCATGAGCTCCCAGATGGGTGCAATTGAAGCGTCTGCTGTGTCAGCGCCAGCATACTCAAGAGCCTTGAGAGCTGAACCCTTGATGATGGGAGCTTCTTCGTCGAAGCCGTACTCAGCAAGAGTCTCACGGATTTCCATTTCAACGAGCTCGAGGAGTTCGGGGTCGTCAACCTGGTCAACCTTGTTCATGAAAACGATGATCTTGGGAACGCCAACCTGACGAGCAAGAAGAAGGTGTTCCTTTGTCTGTGCCATGGGGCCGTCTGTTGAAGCGATAACAAGGATAGCGCCGTCCATCTGAGCAGCACCTGTGATCATGTTCTTGATATAGTCAGCGTGGCCGGGGCAGTCAACGTGAGCGTAGTGACGTGATTCAGTCTCGTACTCAACGTGTGAAGTGTTGATTGTGATACCGCGCTCTCTCTCTTCGGGAGCCTTATCGATGTTAGCGTAGTCGATGAAGTCTGCGCCGCCCTTCATAGCGAGGGTCTTTGTGATAGCTGCAGTAAGAGTTGTCTTACCATGGTCAACGTGACCGATGGTGCCGATATTAACGTGGGGCTTATTACGTTCGAATTTTGCCTTTGCCATTGGTGATTTCCTCCCTTTTAATTAGCAAATTATTTTTACTATGCTCGTGCATAGTTTCATTGTAACAAGTTAAGGCTCAAATTTCAAGCCTTTTTTAAAAATTGCAACACAAATTATCTTTCGCTGATAACTTTTTCGGCAATTGACTTGGGAACTTCAGCATAATGGCTGGGTTCCATAGCGTACTGACCACGACCCTGAGTTCTTGAACGGAGAGCTGTAGCGTAACCGAACATGTTTGAAAGAGGAATATTTGCGTTGATCTGAACTGCACCTGTTCTTGCTTCTGTGCCCTGAATCATACCGCGGCGTGAGTTGATATCACCGATAACGTCACCCATGTAATCATCGGGAACGATAACTGCGGTTTTCATGATGGGCTCCATAAGAATGGGAGCAGCCTTCTTCATAGCATCCTTGAATGCCATTGATGCGGCAATCTTGAAGGCCATTTCTGATGAGTCAACTTCATGATATGAACCATCGTAAAGAGTTACCTTAACGTCAACAACGTTGTAACCTGCAAGAACACCGGTAAGCATTGCGCCCTTAACACCGGCTTCGATTGCATTGAAGTATTCCTTGGGAATAGCACCACCAACGATGTTGTTGATAAACTCGTAGCCCTTTTCGGGGTTGGGTTCAATTCTCATCTTAACGTGACCATACTGACCCTTACCACCTGACTGACGTGAATACTTGGTATCTGTGTCAGCAGCCTGAGTAATTGTTTCGCGATAAGCAACCTGAGGCTTACCAACGTTAGCTTCAACCTTGAATTCACGAAGAAGTCTGTCAACGATGATTTCGAGGTGGAGCTCACCCATACCTGCGATAATTGTCTGGCCTGTTTCTTCATCTGTGTAGCACTTGAATGTGGGATCTTCTTCTGCGAGCTTTGCAAGAGCAATACCCATCTTCTCCTGACCTGCTTTGGTCTTGGGCTCGATAGCAACTCTGATAACGGGCTCGGGGAATTCCATTGATTCAAGAATAACAGGATGCTTGGGATCACAAAGAGTGTCACCTGTAGTTGTCTGCTTAACACCAACGCAAGCAGCGATATCACCTGCATAGCAGCAATCGATATCCTGTCTGTGGTTTGAGTGCATCTGCAGAATTCTACCCATACGCTCGTTGTTATCCTTGGTTGAGTTGTAAACAGATGAACCTGTTTCAACCTTACCTGAGTAAACTCTGAAGAAGCAGAGCTTACCAACAAAGGGGTCAGTAGCAATCTTGAATGCGAGAGCTGAGAAGGGCTCTTCGTCTGAAGAATGTCTTACTTCCTCTTCGTCTGTTTCAGGGTTGATACCCTTGATAGCTTCAATATCTGTGGGAGCGGGCATATAGTCAACAACAGCGTCAAGGAGAAGCTGAACACCCTTGTTACGGTATGAAGTACCGCAAACAACGGGAACCATCTCGTTAGCGATTGTTGCCTTTCTGATGCAAGCCTTAACTTCTTCAACAGTGAGTTCTTCACCCTCAAAGAACTTTTCAAGAAGTGCATCGTCCTGCTCTGCAACGCTCTCAATGAGTTCGTCGTGATATTTCTGAGCAATTTCCTTCATATCATCGGGGATATCAGTGATTGTGATATCAATACCCTTATCATCATTGTAGTAATAAGCCTTCATGATAACAAGGTCGATAATACCAACAAAATCTGATTCAGCACCGATGGGAAGCTGAATGGGAACTGCGTTACACTTGAGGCGCTCCTTCATCATGTCTACAACACGGTAGAAGTTTGCACCCAAGATGTCCATCTTGTTAACGTAGACCATTCTGGGAACACGGTACTTATCAGCCTGACTCCAAACGGTTTCAGACTGGGGCTCAACGCCGCCCTTTGCACAAAGAACTGTGACAGAACCGTCAAGAACTCTCAGTGAACGCTCAACTTCAACTGTGAAGTCAACGTGACCGGGAGTGTCGATGATGTTAACACGGTGGTCCTTCCAGAAACAGGTGGTAGCAGCGGATGTGATAGTAATACCACGCTCCTGCTCCTGCTCCATCCAGTCCATGGTGGCGGCGCCATCGTGTGTTTCACCGATCTTGTGAGTCTTACCTGTATAGAACAGGATACGCTCTGAAGTGGTGGTTTTGCCGGCGTCAATATGAGCCATAATACCAATGTTTCTGGTCATCTGAAGAGATACCTGTCTTGGCATATGAACCTCCGAAAAAATTAATAGTTAAAGTAATTATGCGCAGATTACCATCTGAAATGTGCAAAAGCCTTGTTGGACTCTGCCATCTTGTGTGTATCTTCGCGCTTCTTGAATGCTGAACCGGTTGAGTTGGTAGCATCGATGATTTCGTTGGCAAGTCTTTCCTTCATTGTTCTTTCTGAACGCTGACGGCTGTAGAGTGTGATCCAACGAAGACCGAGAGTCTGTCTTCTCTCGGGACGAACCTCCATGGGTACCTGGTAAGTAGCACCACCTACACGGCGAGCCTTAACTTCAAGTACGGGCATAACGTTTTCCATTGCTGCCTCAAAAACCTCAAGGGGTTCTTTACCTGTTTTTTCCTTAATAATGTCAAAAGCATCGTATACGATCTTCTGAGCAACGCCCTTCTTACCGTCATACATAACGTTGTTGATGAGACGGGTTACGAGCTTTGAGTTGTAAAGCGGATCAGGCAAAACTTCACGTTTTGCGATATTGCCTCTTCTTGGCACTTCGCTTCCCTCCTTCACAATAGTAATGATCTCATAGGTACTCGAGTGACAAATTCCCGTGGCGCCAACGCAGAAGCATACTATTTATATATAATACACCATTGCATTGGAGAAAAGCATTTTCTTTACTTTTCAGCCTGCAAGAAGATTTGTCTCAAATAAATGGGTGCGGTAAATTATTTCTTTGCTGCCTTGGGACGCTTTGCGCCGTACTTTGAACGGCTCTGCATTCTGCCGTTAACGCCCTGGGTATCAAGTGTACCGCGGATGATGTGGTAACGCACACCGGGAAGGTCCTTAACACGGCCGCCTCTGATAAGAACAACTGAGTGCTCCTGGAGGTTATGACCAACACCGGGGATGTAAGCTGAAACCTCAATGCCGTTTGTGAGACGAACTCTGGCAATCTTACGAAGTGCTGAGTTAGGCTTTTTGGGGGTTGCAGTCTTAACAGCGGTGCAAACGCCACGCTTCTGGGGTGAATCCTGATCTGTAAGAACGTTCTTCTTTGAGTTCAGACCCTTAAGAAGTGCGGGAGCCTTGGGCTTCTTCACAAGTGTTTCTCTGCCGTTACGAACAAGCTGGTTAAAGGTAGGCAATAATCTCTCTCCTTTCTGTGAAATTTATATCGTGACGAAACCCCGCACTTTTGCAAGTGCAGGAATTTCGGACACCACAATTTTGTATTTTATCACATAACAACTCGGTTTGTCAACACTTTTCACAAAAATCACTCGGCATTTTCAGTAATGTTGCCTGCGTTTCCTGTAGGATACACTTCAACATTGTTGTAGCACTTCATACCTGTACCTGAGGGAAGAAGCTTACCGATGATAACGTTCTCCTTAAGACCCATAAGAGGATCGACCTTGCCCTTGATAGCGGCATCGGTGAGAACTCTTGTTGTTTCCTGGAATGACGCAGCCGAGAGGAATGAGTCTGTTGCAAGCGAAGCCTTGGTGATACCCATAAGAGTGGGCATACAGGTTGCAAGCTGAGGCTCTTCGCCCTTTTCTGCAGCTTCCTTCATAATGCGCTCGTTTTCAAGACGGAATTCCATCTTTTCAACTACAACACCGGGAAGGAACTTTGATGCTCCAGGCTCTGCAATTCTTACCTTTCTCATCATCTGACGAACAATAACTTCGATATGCTTGTCGTTGATATCAACACCCTGCATACGGTAAGTTCTCTGAACTTCTCTGATGAGGTAATCGTGAACAGCTTCTACGCCGAGAATGCCGAGAATATCGTGGGGGCTCTGTGCACCTTCGGTGAGCTGTGCACCCTTTGAAACCTTCTGACCTTCTTCAACCTTAACACGGAAGCCGTAGGGAATAAGGTAGGTTCTTTCTTCTCCGTTGTCGTCTGTAATGACAACGTGGGGACTCTTCTTGATTTCTCTGAATGAAACGATACCGTCGATTTCGCTCATGATAGCGAGCATCTTGGGCTTACGTGCTTCAAAGAGTTCTTCGATTCTGGGAAGACCGGTTGTAATATCGGACTGGTCAGCAGCACCACCGGTGTGGAACGTTCTCATTGTAAGCTGAGTACCGGGTTCACCGATTGACTGAGCAGCGATGATACCAACTGCTTCACCTACTGTAACAGGATCGCCTGTTGCAAGGTTTGCACCGTAGCACTTGATACATACACCGTGTTCTGCGCAGCAGGACAGGAGTGAACGGATCTTGATCTGTGCCTTTGAGCCTTCGGGAAGCTCGCCTGCAGCAATCTTTCTTTCTGTTTCAGCCTGAACGCTTGCAGCAACCTTTTCTGCAACGGGTTCGGTCATCATCTTATCCTTTGATGCAAGGAACTCACCTGTTGCGGGGTCAACGTAGTCTTCAAGAAGGAATCTGCCTGTAAGTCTTTCTGCAAGACCTACGATCTTTCTGCCGCCGAACTTGGGATCGCCGTCATAGATATCATATACATTAATACCTTCTGTGCAATGGCAATCTTCCTGACGGATAATAACATCCTGTGAAACGTCAACAAGACGACGTGTAAGGTAACCTGAGTCAGCTGTACGAAGAGCTGTATCGGCAAGACCTTTACGGGCACCACGGGATGAAATGAAGTATTCTGAAATGTTGAGGCCTTCTCGGTAGTTAGCCTTGATGGGAACCTCGATTGTTTTACCTGCTGTGTTTGCGATAAGGCCACGCATACCTGCAAGCTGACGAAGCTGTGAATCGTTACCACGGGCACCTGAGTCAAGCATCATATTGATGGGGTTGAACTTCTTGAAGTTTTTCTTAAGTTCCGCAGCAACTTCTCTTGTACATTCTTCCCAAGCCTTGATAACTTCTTCCGCACGGTCGTCGTTTGTGATAAGACCTCTTTCGTAGTTTCTGGTAATCTTTGAAACTTTCTTTTCAGCCTTTTCAAGAAGTTCTTTCTTCTTGGGAGGAATTGTTGCGTCAATAACAGCAACGGTAATACCGCTTCGTGTTGAGAATTTGTAGCCCTGTGCCTTAATCTTGTCGAGAACGTCAGCAGCAACCGCTGTACCGTGAACCTTGATGCAGCGGTCAATGATCTTGCCGAGCATCTTCTTGTTAACAAGAACGTCAACTTCGGGAGTGAAGAGGTTTTCGGGCTTGCTTCTGTCGATAAAGCCAAGATCCTGAGGAACGGGATCATTGAAGATAACCTTACCGAGAGTAGTCTTTACAAGCTGAGTGACGGTTTTGCCGTCGATAACCTTTGACATACGGATTTTGATGTTAACGTGAAGACCGATATCGCCTTCATCATAAGCCATCATAGCCTCGTCAACGCTTGTGTATGTGTTATAAATAAGGATTCTTTCGCCGTTTTCATCGAGAATCGGATTGCCGTCTTCATCCTTTGCTTCTCTTGCAGCGCCGGGCTCATAGGGGTTATCGGGGTTATAATCCGAATTTTCGGGATTATTGTCGTTAACCATAGTAAGATAGTATGAACCCAGAATCATATCCTGTGTGGGAACAGCAACGGGACGTCCGTCTGAAGGCTTGAGCAGGTTGTTTGCAGCAAGCATAAGGAATCTTGCTTCAGCCTGAGCTTCTGCCGAAAGAGGAACGTGAACAGCCATCTGGTCACCGTCGAAGTCAGCGTTGAAAGCTGTACATACGAGGGGATGAAGTCTGATTGCTCTGCCTTCAACAAGTACGGGCTCGAAAGCCTGAATACCAAGTCTGTGAAGTGTAGGAGCACGGTTAAGCATAACGGGGTGGTCCTTGATAACAACTTCAAGAGCATCCCATACTGCGGGATTTGAACGTTCAACCATCTTGCGGGCTGACTTAACGTTGCCTGCAACTTCAGTTTCAACAAGGCGCTTCATAACGAAGGGCTTGAAGAGTTCAAGTGCCATTTCCTTGGGAAGACCGCACTGATAAAGCTTGAGTTCGGGACCGACAACGATAACCGAACGGCCTGAGTAGTCAACACGCTTACCGAGAAGGTTCTGTCTGAAACGGCCCTGCTTACCCTTAAGCATATCTGAAAGTGACTTGAGAGCTCTGTTGTTGGGACCCGTTACGGGTCTGCCGCGTCTGCCGTTATCGATAAGGGCATCAACAGCTTCCTGAAGCATTCTCTTTTCGTTTCTGATAATGATGTCAGGTGAGCCAAGCTCCATAAGCTTCTTAAGACGGTTGTTTCTGTTGATAACACGTCTGTAAAGATCGTTAAGGTCTGACGTTGCGAATCTGCCGCCTTCAAGCTGAACCATAGGTCTGATTTCGGGAGGAAGAACGGGAACAACGTCAAGAATCATCCATTCAGGTCTGTTGCCTGACTGTCTGAAAGCTTCAACAACCTCAAGGCGCTTGAGAGCCTTTGCCTTCTTCTGGCCTGATGCAGTCTCCATTTCAACCTTCAGCTTTTCTGAAAGTTCGTCCAGATCGATTTCAGCAAGGAGTTCCTGGATTGCCTCAGCACCCATACCTACTCTGAACTCGTCGTCATAACGGAGTCTGTATTCGCAGTAATCTTTCTCATCAAGTGTCTGGTACTTTTCAAGACCTGTACCTTCACCGGGATCGATAACGATATACTTTGCGAAATAGAGAACTTTTTCAAGATCTCTGGGTGATATGTCAAGGATGAGACCCATTCTTGAGGGAACACCCTTGAAATACCAGATGTGAGAAACAGGAGTAGCAAGCTCAATGTGACCCATTCTCTCACGGCGAACCTTTGCTCTTGTGATTTCAACACCGCAGCGTTCGCAGACTTTGCCCTTGTAACGGATTCTCTTGTACTTTCCGCAATGGCATTCCCAGTCCTTCTGTGGACCAAAAATCTTTTCGCAGAAAAGACCTTCCTTTTCGGGCTTAAGTGTTCTGTAATTTATGGTTTCGGGCTTTTTAACCTCACCGTGTGACCATTTTCTGATCTGATCGGGGTTAGCAAGACCGATTTTTATGGATTCGAATGTAAGATTGCTGGTGGATTCAATATTTTCCATTAAACGATGCCCCTTCCGTAAGTTACTTTTGGAAAATGGCGATTATTCATAATCGTCCTCCGAAGATTCAAAGTCGCCAAAACCGAAATCGCTGTCACCCATATCCATGTCGTCAAAATCGCCGACGTAATCATCGTCGTCATTATCGTTGTAGAAGATGTCATTTTCCATACTTTCTTCATCAACCATATATGAGTCGCTATCTTCCGCGTCATTGACATTTGTAAATGCCTTGTCATCCGAAACAAAGCCTACATCGTCGCCGTCAAACGTCTGACGCAGGTCAATTTCTTCGTTATTCTCATCAAGAACCTTGATGTCAAGTGCCAGAGCCTGAAGCTCCTTAACAAGAACCTTGAAGGATTCGGGAACGCCGGGAGTAGGAACATTCTTGCCCTTGACGATTGCTTCGTAGGTCTTTACACGGCCGACAACGTCGTCAGACTTAACGGTAAGAATTTCCTGAAGTGTATATGCAGCGCCGTAAGCCTCAAGAGCCCAAACTTCCATTTCACCGAAACGCTGGCCGCCGAACTGAGCTTTACCGCCGAGGGGCTGCTGAGTAACGAGTGAGTAGGGACCTGTTGAACGAGCGTGAATCTTATCGTCAACAAGGTGATACAACTTGAGTTAGTACATATCGCCGACTGTTACGGGGTTATCAAATACACGGCCTGTTCTGCCGTCTGTAAGGATTGACTTACAGTCAAGGCGGAGCTGGGGAACCTTTGAGGGATCAAATTCGATGCCCTTTTCTGCAGCTTCCTTCTCAGCCTTTTCCATTGCAACTCGGTTAGCCTCTTTGAAGGCTTCGGTGATATCCTCTTCGTGTGCACCGTCGAATACGGGAGTCATAACGTTGATTCCCAGATTTCTTGCAGCAAAGCCGAGGTGAACTTCAAGAACCTGACCGATGTTCATACGTGAGGGAACGCCGAGGGGGTTAAGAACGATATCAAGAGGTGTGCCGTCGGGAAGGAAGGGCATATCTTCCTGGGGAAGAATTCTTGAAACAACACCCTTGTTACCGTGACGACCGGCCATCTTGTCACCGACTGAAAGCTTACGCTTCTGAGCGATGTAGCAACGAACTACCTTGTTTACGCCGGGTGACAGCTCATCGCTGTTTTCTCTTGTGAATACTTCAACGTTAACAACGATACCGTATTCACCGTGGGGAACTTTGAGAGAGGTGTCACGGACTTCCTTTGCCTTTTCGCCGAAGATAGCTCTGAGGAGTCTTTCTTCTGCGGTAAGTTCGGTTTCGCCCTTGGGAGTAACCTTACCTACAAGGATGTCACCTGACTGAACCTCTGCACCGATTCTGATAATTCCGCGCTCGTCAAGGTTGCAAAGAGCATCCTCACCGACGTTGGGAATATCTCTTGTGATTTCTTCGGGACCAAGCTTTGTTTCTCTTGCTTCGGTCTCGTATTCTTCAATGTGAACTGATGTGTATACATCGTCACGAACAAGCTTTTCGTTGATAAGAACAGCGTCTTCGTAGTTGTAACCTTCCCAGGTCATGAAGCCTACGAGTGCGTTCTTGCCAAGGCTGATTTCACCGTGATCGGTTGCGGGGCCGTCAGCGATAACCTCACCCTTCTGAACTCTCTGACCTGCTTCAACGATGGGACGCTGGTTTGTGCAGGTGCCCTGGTTTGATCTCATGAACTTGATAAGCTCATAATGATCGCTTGTGCCGTCATCATTCTTGATGTCGACGCTGTCTGCGCTGACCTTGGTAACAATACCTGCCTGCTTTGCAAGGACGGTAACACCTGAGTCAACCGCTGCCTTGTATTCCATACCTGTGCCAACGATGGGTGCACAGGTCTTGAGGAGGGGAACTGCCTGACGCTGCATGTTTGAACCCATGAGCGCACGGTTTGCGTCGTCGTTCTCAAGGAAGGGAATCATAGCTGTAGCAACAGAAACAACCATCTTGGGAGAAATATCCATGTAGTCAACCTTTGAACGGTCGATTTCGATGAATTCATCTCTGTTTCTTGCTGTGATCTTTTCTCTTACGAAGCAGTTGTTTTCGTCAAGAGCTTCGTTAGCCTGAGCAACGATGAAATCGTCCTCTGTGTCAGCAGTCATATATTCAACTTCATCAAGGACGCGGCCTGTTTCCTTGTCAATCTTTCTGTAAGGAGTCTCGATGAAGCCGTATTCATTGATTTTTGCAAAAGTTGCAAGATATGAGATAAGACCGATGTTGGGTCCTTCAGGAGTCTCGATGGGACACATTCTGCCGTAGTGTGAATAGTGAACGTCTCGAACCTCGAAACCTGCTCTGTCTCGTGAAAGACCGCCGGGGCCGAGGGCTGAAAGACGGCGCTTATGAGTAAGCTCTGCAAGGGGGTTGGTCTGATCCATGAACTGTGAAAGAGGTGATGAACCGAAGAACTCTTTGATCGCAACCATTACGGGACGGATGTTGATAAGAGTCTGGGGAGTGATCTTTTCATCCTCTTCCTGTGCCTGAATAGCCATTCTTTCGCGGACTACTCTTTCCATTCTTGCAAGACCGATTCTGAACTGATTCTGAAGAAGTTCGCCGACGGAGCGGATTCTTCTGTTGCCCAGATGGTCGATATCGTCAATGTTACCTACACGCTTGGTGAGGCAGTTGACGTAGTTGATTGATGCGAAGATATCATCAACAATGATGTGCTTGGGAATAAGGTCGTCGCAACGCTCTGCCATCTCTGCAATGAGGGCATCCTTGTCGTCGCCGCACTTCTCGATTACTTCGTGAAGAACTGAGAAACGAACCTTTTCGTTGATGCCAATTGCTTCAAGCTCTTCCTTTGAGATTTCAACGGGAAGAACAGCGTCAGCATAAACCATGCCGTTTGAAATAACGAACAGCTCTGTGCCGTCCTCGCAGGCAACAACAACCTTCATTACGCCTGCATTTTCGATTTCAAGAGCCTTCTGCTTTGAAAGCACTTCACCGGGCTCTGCAAGAAGCTCACCTGTGTATTCAGAGATAACAGGCTCTGCAACTGTGCAACCGGGAAGACGGTTAACCATTGAAAGCTTTTTGTTGTACTTGTAACGACCTACTCTGGAGATATCGTATCTGTGAGGGTCGAAGAAAAGATTATCTATGTGCTGCTGAGCGGATTCAAGAGTTACAGGCTCGCCGGGACGGAGCTTCTTGAACACTTCCATCAAAGCTTCTTCTGTATTCTTGGTTTCATCCTTCTCCATTGTGGCTTCAAGCTTCTCATCATAGCCGAAGAAACGACGGATATCATCGTTTGAGCTTAAGCCGAGTGCACGGATAAACGCAGTGATGTAGATTTTTCTGTTTTTGTCGATGCGGACGTAGAAAATGTGGTTGGCATCGGTTTCGTATTCAAGCCAGGCACCTCTGTTGGGGTTGATTGTGCTTGTATAAAGCTCAATACCTGTCTTGTCGTGAGTCATGCCGTAGTAAACGCCGGGTGAACGAACAAGCTGAGAAACAATAACTCTCTCTGCACCGTTGATAACAAACGTGCCGCTGTCGGTCATAATGGGGAAATCACCCATAAAAACCTCGGACTCTTTGATAACGCCGGTTTCCTTGTTCTGCAAACGAACGGTTACTCTCATGGGAGCAGCGTAAGTTGCGTCGCGTTCCTTACATTCGCGTACTGTGTACTTGGGCTTGTCATCGAGTCTGTAATCGACAAAGCTGAGCACCCAGTTGCCTGTGTAGTCCGTGATGTCCGCCGTATCACGGAAAACCTCTTTGAGGCCGGTTTCAATGAACCATTGATAGGAAGCCTTCTGGATTTCAATGAGGTTGGGCATATCCATAACCTCTTTGATTTTTCCAAAGCTCATTCGTGTGCAGCTTCCGCGCTTAACGGGATTCATTTTCAGCATTAGGCTAAATCACTCCGTTTCTTTAGATCTTCCGAATTTTATTGCCGGAATTCGTCCCTATATTATAAAAATATGCGCAATATTCTTTAAATTATAGGGTAATAAATTCCATTATAATGACAGAATAGCATTCTATTCTTTTTTCTTCAATATGTCAACACTTATTTTAGAAGTTTGTATGATTGTACGAATTTTTATTTTTTGATGTTCTGCGATTTGTGCATATTTTTTTCACTTTTGTTGAAAATGACCATATTTTTTCACAACTGTTCCGTGTGTATCTTAAACAGGGCTGAAAAAGCGGCAAAAACTGTGCTTTGCCGCGGTTTCTGATTATAAAATTACGGGGCGGATGCTTTTTTCTTCGCCGCAGGGATTTACGCTGTCGCAACACAAAGCATATATATCCCCTGCCCTGCATTCGGCTGCAAAAATACGTTGCGCATCATCGCTTGCAGATGCAATATCTGCCGCCTTTGTTATCACGGGCAATCTGCTCTCTTTCTGACGCAGAAGCTCTGCACCCTTGCCGTTGAATCCTGTGACTCTGATATAAGGCACAGGAATCGCAAGCTCATCTGCGGTGATTCCGAGAAAATAATTAATTATGATTCTTCTTATGCGTGCGTGAGAATATCTTTTGGTTTTGGCAAGAGCATAAAGTTCATCAAGACTTGTTGCCTGCTGTGCCGCTGAAAGAATTCTGTTTTCTATTCCCTCGCTGATATCGGGAGTTGCAGCAAAATCTTCTTTGTCTGCAGTACGTATCTTGTAAAGAATTGCTCTTTCAATATTGCGGATATCCGCTTTGCTGCAGCCGTCAAAAGCCGCAGAATCAGGAACGTATCCGCTCCAATCCTCACCGCTCACAATTTTATTTCTGATAAGTGATGCCGACGCAATATTGCAATCGGTCTGCGACGAATCGTGCGCCGCACCCTCACGCATAAACGTAACGGGCTTCATTTTGCCGTTGATACGCTTTATTGCCGCCGCATATTCAACCCCAAGAATATTGTTGGGACTTTGGATTATATCCGCATACACGGGATTGATTGAGCGCAAAGCATTTTCCCTTGCAGAAGCAAATGATATTCCTTTTTTCAACTCCTCCGCAATAAGAGGCTTCATTTCATCCGAGTATACGGCATCTGCCGTTTTGCAGATTATTTCCCCATCTCCGCACTCGCTGCCGAAAACCAGCCAATCGCAACCGAATGCTTCAAGTATCTCAACACCTGCACGGGCAAAGCTCTGCGCACCCGACACCGCATAAGGCACGGGCAACTGAAAAGTCAGGTCAACACCTGCACCCAGAGCAGCTTTTGCTCTGACCGTATGATGAAACAGCGCAGGCTCGCCTCTCTGCACAAAATTGCCGCTCATCACGGCAACAATATGAGTTGCTCCTGCCTGCCTTGCTCTCTCAATAAGCAAAGCGTGACCGTTATGAAAAGGATTATATTCGGCTATAATTCCCGCTACAAGCATATTTTCGCCTTTCTTGAATAAAATACTTGCAAAATTTCATTGCAAGATATATAATATAACAGTTATTGAAACAAATCAAGTAAATATTCACTGATTAGGAGTGTTAAATATGAAAATTCTTGTAATCAACTGCGGCAGTTCATCACTCAAGTATCAGCTTTTCGATATGGAAAACGAAGCTGTTCTTGCAAAGGGCAACTGCGAAAAAATCGGTAACGAAACCAGCTTTATCGGTGGTTCAGCAAACGGCGAAAAGTTTGAAACCCCCGTATTTATGGCAAACCACACTGAGGCTTTCCTTCAGGTTAAGAAGGCTCTCACAGAAGGCGCGTCAAAGGTTATTGATGACCTGAGCGAGATTTCAGCTATCGGTCACAGAGTTGTTCAGGGCGGCGCTCTCTTCAAGGAAAGCACACTTGTTACAGACGAAGTTATCAAGGGCATCGAAAGCCTTTGCGACCTTGCTCCTCTCCACAATCCCGCTCACATTCAGGGCATCAGAGCCTGCGTTGACGTTTTCGGTGAAAGCGTTCCTCAGGTTGTTGTTTTTGACAACGCTTTCCACTCAACAATGCCTGCTGAAGCATATATGTTCCCCATCCCCTACGAATACTATGAGAAGTATGCTATCCGCCGTTATGGCTTCCACGGCACATCTCACCGCTTCGTAAGCGCTCGTTGCGCAGAGGTTATGGGCAAAGACATCAAGGACCTCAAGATTGTTACCTGCCACCTCGGCAACGGTTCATCAATCACTGCTGTCAAGGGCGGCAAGTGCGTTGATACAAGTATGGGTCTTACTCCCCTCGACGGTTTCATCATGGGCACACGTTGCGGTGCAATCGACCCCTCGGTTGTTACCTACCTTCAGCAGAAAGAAGGCTGGACACCTGCAGAGACAGACGCTGTTCTTAATAAGAAGTCAGGCGTATTAGGTGTTTCAGGCGTAGGCAGCGATGACAGAGACGTTTCTGCTGCAGAAGCAAACGGCAACGAAAGAGCACATCTTGCAAGAAGCATCCAGAAGTATCAGGTACGTAAGCTCATCGGCAGCTACGTTGCAGCTATGGACGGTGTTGACGCTATCGTATTCACAGGCGGTATCGGTGAAAACACATTTGACCTTCGTGCAGACGTTTGTAACAACCTCAGCTACCTGGGCGTTGAACTTGACGCAGAAGCAAACGAAATTATGCGCAGAGGCAAGGAAGGCGAAATCTCAACCGCAAATTCAAAGGTTAAGGTTTACGTTCTTCCCACAAACGAAGAACTTGTTATCGCAAGAGACACAAAGGATATCGTTGAAGCTATGTGATTTTTCGGAGTACGGTTTATGCCGTACTCCTTTTTCTTTGTTGACTATTCCGCGGCGGTATAGTATAATGTTTTAATAATTATAAATATATGGGGGATTGTTTTGGAATACTTTGCTCCTTTGTTCAAAAACTCTGCAAAAGTGCGCAACTTCCCCGTTGCGGCAATCAATTCGTTCCATTGGGAACAAGACGGATATTCTCGCCCCGAAAGCTATGCGGCTCTTTTCGCCATTGAGGGTGAGGGTCTGCGTGCAGTACTGTGGTCTTATGAAGATAATATCCGCTGCGAGTGTACGGAAAACTATCAGCCTGTCTATACCGACAGTTGCCTTGAGCTTTTCATTATGCCTGTTGAGGATGACAAACGCTACCTTAACGTTGAGGTCAATCCGAACGGTATTTACCTCGCTCAGCTTGGTGAAATCCGCGAAGGCAGAACTTTTATCAAGGACATTACGGATCTTGAACCGATTATCAATCCCATTGAGGTTGAGGACGAAAAAGGCAAAGCGTGGGGATATGAAATCCTGCTGACGGAAGAATTTATATCGGCCCTTTACGGCACGGATTATACCGTGAAACCCTGCGAAATCAAGGGCAATTTTTACAAATGTGCCGATTCATCCGTTACCCCTCATTACGGAGCACATTTCCCCGTTACAACCGCTGCATTGGGCTTCCATAATCCCGATTGCTTCGGCAAAATAATCATCGGAAAGGTATGATTTGAATGGAAAACAAAATTAACGTTGAAGAACTTCTCGGTGCGTTCAAATTCAATGGCGAACTTGAGAACGTTATTCAGCTCCACGACGGACATATAAATAACACTTACAGATTTGACTTCCGTGCCGCAGACGGCACGCTCAACAGATATCTTGTGCAAGAACTCAACACCTACGTTTTCAAAGACCACGAAGGTCTGATGAACAACGTGCTGGGTGTTACTGCACATATGCAGAAAAAGGTTGCGGCAAACGGAGGCGACACCAAGAGAGAATGCCTCTGCGTTTACCCTGCAAAGGATGACAAGCCATTCTACCTTGACGGTGAGGGACGTTGCTGGAGATGCTACAACTTTGTTTATGACACCCACTCCTGCCAGTTTGTTGACAGCGCAGAAACATTCTATAATGCCGCAAAAGCTTTCGGTAAATTTCAGGAAATGCTTGCGGACTATCCCATCGACAGTCTGACAGAAACAATTCCCAACTTCCACAACACGGTTTCAAGATTTGCCGATTTCAAAAAGGCTGTTGCAGACAATCTTTCAGGCAGAGCAGATACAGTTAAAGAAGAAATTGAATTTGTCCTTGCCCGTGAAAAAGACTGCGGGATTCTTCTTGACCTGCTCAACGCAGGCAAGCTTCCTCTCCGCGTTACACACAATGACACAAAGCTCAACAACGTTATGTTTGACAACGAAACAAACGAAGGAATCTGCGTTGTTGACCTTGACACCGTTATGCCCGGACTTTCACTCTACGATTTCGGTGACAGCATCCGTTTTGGAGCAAACACAGCTGCAGAGGACGAAAAGGACGTTTCAAAGGTATCGTTAAGCCTTGAATTCTTCAAAGCATACACAGAAGGCTATCTTGCCGCCGCAGGCAAAAGCCTTGAAAAAGAAGAAATCAATCAGCTTGCTTTCTCATCAAAGCTGATGACTCTTGAATGCGGTATGCGTTTCCTTGGCGACTATCTTAACGGTGACGTTTACTTCAAGACCGCTTATCCCAAGCATAATCTTGTCAGATGCCGCACACAGTTTGCACTTGTTGCAGACATCGAAAGAAAACTGCCCGAAATGGAAAAAATCGTTGCCGATTGTTGCAAGGAGCTCGGAATTTGAAATGATTTCGGAAATACTGAGTGAAGCCGAATTCAAAAGGCGGTTTGCGCTCTGGAAGTTGGATAACGACATCAGCGCAACTATCCCCACGGGCTACAACCGTGAGGATTACGTTGAAATGTTCCGTCTGCCTGAATTTGACTACGTCCACACTCAATCAATGGCTGACGAAAACGGAGATTTGCTGACCTTGCTCAAAAGCAGAGTGCACCTGAGCGATTGGCAGACCCGTAACCATCGGGAAGAGCGCAATTTTGATTTTTATCTTGTACTCAAAACCCTGACGGATTGCCCCGAGGTTGAACCCTTTCCTATGGGATATATAATAGTTGATTAAAAAAAGACAGCTTCGCCTGAAGCTGTCTTTTTCAATTCGTAATTCAAAATTTGCAATGCGCAATTATTGACAGGTCGGTTTTAACCACCGTTTCGTAGGGACAGCCCTTGCGGCTCAATACCAAATCCACGCAAACAAAATAACACCGATAAAGCCAAATATAAGTCCGCTAAATGCTGCAGCCCAATTAATTGAAGTATCGCATTTTTTTATATTCAAAGTCGGAGTTGATGTAATAAACGAAACAGCAATTGCCCCCGGAATTGCAAAAGGCAAAATATTTTCCCAAATATCCGTTAAGCTTCCCCTGAATGAATCCGAACCAAGTTTATTCATAGTTGTAAAAATCACAATAAGTACAACTGCACCTATCACAGCTCTCACTATGTAGTTTACTGTCATTCTCTTTTTCTTCTTTATCTTTTTTTCATCAGTTGCAACTTCCGCTTCGGCACGAATCAAATTACAAGCAGCAATTTTGATATTCATATCTGCTTCTGACGGAGTTTTATTATCATAGTGTCCCCACACTTCGCCTACTTTCTGATTACCTGAATAAACATCATATTCTTTTCTCTGCGGCATAATATCTCTCCAATACAATCTTATTTATGAAAAGGTAAATTATACATCCTTTTCCGTCAAAATATCACATATTGAGATAATTGTCAATATCTCGCTTTGTGATACTTATAATAGTATCGGGAGGGATACCAAAGAGATTGAAGGATATCTGTGAGGACAGAGATATACACAAAAAGAGTTTGCTCTCTGTTTCGGAACTTTCACCGATCATATACTTGAATTGACCGATAATCCCGAAAACTATCCCCACTCAAAAAATAAAACCGTGTAAATCTCGCTTGGAGTTTACACGGTTTTTTGTTATCAATCAATGAAATCTCTCAGCTTCTTGCTGCGGCTGGGGTGACGGAGCTTACGGAGCGCCTTTGCCTCAATCTGGCGAATACGCTCACGGGTAACGCCGAATTCGCTGCCAACCTCCTCAAGAGTGTGAGGATGTCCGTCCTCAAGACCAAAACGGAGTGCAAGCACCTTTGCCTCTCTGGGAGTAAGGGTCTTAAGAACGTCGTTAAGCTGCTCTTTAAGCAGGAGCATTGATGCAGCATCTGCAGGTGCGGGAGAATCGTCATCGGGAATAAAGTCGCCAAGATGGCTGTCCTCTTCCTCACCGATAGGTGTTTCAAGGGAAACAGGCTCCTGAGCAACACGAAGAATTTCTCTTACCTTGTCAACGGGCATATTAAGCTCTACCGCAATTTCTTCTGCAGAAGGCTCTCTGCCGTTCTTGTGAAGCAGCTGGCTGTTTGTCTTTTTAACCTTGTTGATGGTTTCAACCATATGAACGGGGATACGGATTGTTCTTGCCTGGTCGGCAATAGCTCTTGTAATAGCCTGTCTGATCCACCATGTAGCATAGGTTGAGAACTTGAATCCCTTTGTGTAATCGAACTTGTCAACAGCTTTGATAAGGCCAAGGTTGCCTTCCTGAATAAGATCAAGGAACTGCATACCTCTGCCCACGTATCTCTTTGCGATGCTTACAACAAGACGAAGGTTTGCCTCTGCAAGGCGCTGCTTTGCCTTCTGATCGTCATCTGCAATACGGATTGCAAGCTCAATTTCCTCTTCGGGAGTCAGCAGAGGAACCCTGCCGATTTCCTTAAGATAAACCTTGACGGGGTCATCAACAGCTATGCCCTTATCGTCTCCGCCGCCGATATCAAGAGCCTTGGGGATATCCACGTCAAAATTTTCCAGCGCAGCGGTTGACAGGTCGTCAACAACCTCTATGCCGTTTGCCTCAAGAGTTTCATAGAGTTTGTCAAGCTCCTCAAGCTCAAGGTCCATTTCGATAATCACAGTATCGATGTCCTGAGTTGTCAGCTTGCCTGCTGCCTTACCTTTCTCCACCAGCGTTTTGAAAGGGGTCTTCTTTTCTGTTCCTTCCATAAATCTCACATCCTAATCTGTATTTTTATTTTTTCTTGAACAATTTTAAAAATTCTTCATCGCTCATGGAAGATGCATCCGTTGCAGACGATGACGAACTGTCTTTGAGAACTTTTATGCAGTCCTCACATTCTTTCAGCGTGTTGCCGAGATTTGCAGACATATGAAAAATCCTTGTGACCGAGTCCATTTCCTCGGGAGTGAAATCCGAGGAGAAAATGCTCAGATTCGGCTCCAATCCGTTATCAAGAGCCTTTTCAAGACAATCCATAATCCTGCGGTTAAATGCGGTCACAAAATCCCTCGATGAAACCTGCGTTTTAAGCTTGTTGTAAAAATCGGGATTGCGCATAAACGAGGCAATGAGCGTTTCTTCCGCCTTTGCGGCTCTCAGATTTGACGCTCTCTCGGGATTGTTCTTATCCTCAAAACTCTTTGAAAGCAACGCATCGGTTTCCTTTCGTTTGTTGCTTTCCGCCATTCGTCTGAGCTTGATTTCTGCTTGCTTTATCTGAGCCTTGATGCTGTCGGCACCGACTCCGAGTTCATTCGAAAGCCGTGTTGAGTAAATATCACGCTCAACTATGCTGCATCCTGCAAGAATCTGCGATGCCGCCAAAAGGAATTCAACCTTGCCGTCATCCGTTGAAAGATCGCACTTTGCACGGGCTTCAAGAAGCTTGTATTCCGTTGTGCTTGCGGCAGATTTAAGCAAATCCGCAAAACGTTCTTTGCCGTGAGTGCGTATGATTTCATCCGCATCCTTGCCGCCTGACATCTGAACAACACGCAGCTTCAGCCCCGTTTTGTTGAGCACACCCAATGCTCTTGCGGTTGCCGTTCTGCCTGCGCCGTCGTTGTCGTAGCAGATGATGATTTCATCCGCATAGCGCGACAGCAGATTTGCCTGCTCACTTGTGAACGCTGTACCGAGACAGGCAATTGCATTGGTGAATCCTGCCTGATGAAGGGCAATAACGTCCATATAGCCTTCCACAAGTATCAACTTGTTGTCATTTGCGTTTTTCGCAAGATTAAGACCGAACACACCGTTGCTCTTTTTATAAACAAGGGTATCGGAAGTATTTATGTACTTGGGTTTTGAATCGTCCATAACACGGCCGCCGAAAGCAATAACGTTGCCTCTCAGGTCAATTATGGGAAACATAACCCTGTTTCTGAAATTATCATAGTAATAGGCTCTGCCGTTTTTGTCTGAACGGCGCGCAAGGTTTGCGTGCACAAGTTCCTGCTCGGTAAAGCCCTTTGCTTTGAGATGATTTATAAGCTCGCGCCAGTCATCGGGGGCATATCCCAGACCGAAACGGCGGATTATGCTCATATCAAGCCCTCTTTTGAGGAAATAATCCAATGCACTGCGGTTTTTTGGATTCATAAGGCATTCGTGATAAAACCTTGCCGCCTCTCTGTTGGCATTGAGCAACCTGAGTCTCTGCTTTGAAAGTGTATCGTCGTAGCCATCCTCGGGCATTGATACACCTGCCATCTGCGCAACCGCCTTGACCGCCTCAATGTAGTCAAGATTTTCCATACGGCGCACAAACGTAATCACGTCTCCGCCTGCACCGCAGCCGAAGCAATAAAAGGAGTTGCTCTCGGGATAAACGGTAAATGACGGGGTTTTTTCGTTATGAAAAGGGCACAGACCAACAAGGTTTTTGCCCCTGCGTTTGAGGCTTATGCTTGCGGAAATGACGGATTCGATATCCACCTTATCCTGCAATTCCTGAATAAACCTTTCGTTTATCCTCACACGGCATCCTCCTTTCTGTGTATTTACATCTTAATTAAATCCAATCGTCTGTTTTGCTCCACGCCTGGGGAATATAAAGGCTTTCAAACACTCTGACAGCGTATCTGTCCGTCATTCCTGCAATGAAATCGCAGGCAGCGGTGCCTATGCCGTCTCTTTCAGCAATGTCGTGGAACTGATGGGGCAGATTATCCATTTTTTTGGCGAAGTGATAATAAAGCTGCTGAATCATATTAACAGCCTTTTTCTCTTCGCTTTTGCAGGCAGGATTGGTATAAACCTTTGCAAACATAAATGTGTGAAGCTCATCAAAGGCTTCTTTTATTCCTTTTTCGAGGAGTATATCCTCCTCGCTGTTTTCAATACAGCTCAGCACAAGGGTGTTTATTCTGGCACTTTTTGTGCCGCCGAGTTCGTGACGGATTGCAAGAGGAATATCACCCTCGCCCATTATTCCTGCAACAATTGCATCGTCAATATCGTGGTTAATATATGCTATTCTGTCCGCAAGACGAACTATTCTGCCCTCAAGGGTAACAGCCTGTTCGCCGTTTGTATGGCGTTCAATTCCGTTGCGGACTTCGTAGGTAAGATTAAGTCCCTTGCCGTCCTTTTCAAGCACGTCAACAACCCTCATACTCTGGGCGTAGTGCTTGAATCCGCTGGGGCAAACGTCGTTGAGTGCTCTCTCACCTGCGTGACCGAAGGGTGTGTGACCAAGGTCGTGACCGAGAGCAATCGCCTCGGTAAGGTCGTTGTTGAGCATCAGCGCGCCTGATATTGTTCTCGCAATCTGCGCAACTTCAAGTGTATGGGTAAGACGGGTGCGGTAATGGTCGCCTTCAGGCGACAGAAAAACCTGAGTTTTGTGCTTCAGCCTGCGGAATGCGCTGCTGTGGATAATTCTGTCTCTGTCCCTCTGATAAGCGGTTCTTATGGGGCATTCTTCTTCAGGACGCAATCTGCCCTGAGTGCTGTCCGCAAAAGCGGCACGGGGAGACAAAACTTTTCTTTCATTTGCACAGGTCATTTCTCTGATAGTATTCATCAGTTTCACCCCTTCATTAACTCAATACGCATTTTTTTGCGCTTTTTCCTTTGGAAATTTATGAACAAACTGTTAACTTTTATCTTTTGAGCAATCCCGTGAAGAAATGCAGAGTTTTTGTTACCCTGTCGAAAACTGACGGATTCCAATCTTCCTCGGGCGCAGACTTTATGCCGATTTCATCAAGAATTTTTTCATACGCTCCGAATCTGCGCTGAAAATCTGCGGCATTTTTGTTTTTATTCTCAGTCCATCCCGTTTCCGCAACAGCGGTAACTCTGGGGAAAAACATATAGCAAAGGTAGTCAAAATTGTTGATATACTCTGTCCATATGGGTGCTTCAACACCTGCAACCCTACTTTTGTCCCTGATTTTTTTGTCAACGGGATTGTAGTTGTATGTTTTGATAAGCGGTGTCATTGAATAGGGATAGTCGCAATAGTAATGGAAGAAATCGGAATTGATTATTCTGCCGCCTTCGTTTGCAAACTTAACAGAATGCTTTTTTCTGTCCATCCACATCTGGGCGGTTACGCTGCCGTCAACAATTCCGCTACGCAGACTCTCGTTCCACACAATGGCTTTCCTGCCCTTTGATTTCAGGAAATCAACAATGCGATTTGTAAACCAGCCCTGCAGCTCTTCTTCGGTCTTAATTCCTTCGTCCTTCATTCTTTTTTGGCAATGGGGACATTCCTTCCAACGGGTTTTGGGAGCTTCGTCGCCGCCGATATGAATATATTCAGAGGGAAATATTTCAAGAATATCTGAAATAACGTCAAAAACCACGTCAAAGGTTTCATCTTTGCCTGCGCAGAGAATATCGTTGTAAATACCCTGTGAAGTCTTGACTTCAACCGCCTCTCCTTTGCAGGAAATCTGAGGGAATGCGTGGAGCAGGGCGGAAGTGTGACCGGGCACGTCAAATTCGGGGATAACGGTTATATATCTTTCGGCGCAGTAGTCAACGACCTCTTTCATTTCCTCGGGTGTGAAATATCCGCTGTATTCCCCTGTTTCCTTAAGTCTGCCGAAGTCGGAACTCTTTCTTACGGAGCCTTTGAGAGTTGCGTCGGGTCTGCGTGACGAATATATGCGGAATCCCTGGTCATCGGTAAGATGCCAATGCATCACGTTCATTTTTACGCTTGCAGCTGCATCAACCAGCTTTTTTATTTCCTCAACGGTAAAAATATGACGCACGGTATCCAGCATAAATCCGCGGTAAGGGAATGCAGGCTTGTCCTCAATTCTGAGGCAAGGACAAGTTTTGCCAAGCTGGCGCAACGTTTGTTTGCCGTAGAAAACAGCTTTTTCCGAACCGCCCGAAAGCCTTATCCCGTTGCTGTCAACGGTGAGTGAATATTCTTCCTCTCCCAGCTTTTCATCAATTGAAACGCTGAGCTTTTCAGGGTCTGTTTTTGCCTCTCCTCCAAGGAATTCAACCTTGTTTGGCATCGGAATAACGTCAATTCTTTTCATTCTCTCATCCTCCGTCAAAAGGGCAATATCGGGTTACAGTTATCTGCAATCCGTTTGACTGTCGATAAAGTTGCTGAAACATAAATGAAAAGGAAGTGTAAAAATCCCGACAGTCTCCTTTTCAAAGGAGATTGCATTTTCGCAAGAAAATGACGGAGGATTGATGAAAATCATTTTCATTTATTTAATGTTTTTTCTCCCATCGGAGTATCTTTGTACGCCTTCGGTCGAAGAAAACATCATTCAGCTTCCTTTCTCAACAGTCACCAGCTTGCCGAAAAACAAGTTTTTCGACAAGCTGACGGGTTGCAGTTATCTGCAACCCGTCAATTTTAATCATCATCTTCTTCCGGCTTTTCTGCTTCGGGAAGAATTTCAACTTTTATTTCGTCAATACGGCGCTCGTCAATTGAAAGCACGGTAAAACGAAGGTTTTCATATTCCGCCACAATAGGATCTTCGCCTATCTCTGACGGAAGATAGCCCAGCAGACTGATAACAAAGCCACCCAGCGTGTCGTAATCGCCCTCGGGCAGGTCTGTGCCTACAAGCTCATCGATTTCATCTATATTTGTTGTACCGTCAACGGTAAACGTTGTTTCGTTTATCTGCTTGATTTCTTCTTCCTCATCGTCATATTCATCCTGAATATTGCCGACAATGGACTCAAGCACGTCTTCAAGAGTAACGATACCTGCCGTGCCGCCGTATTCGTCAACAACAACGGCAAACTGTGTTCTGCTGTCGTTCATCGCCTTGAAAAGGTCTCCGCAGCTCTGAGTCTCGGGCACGTAAAGAGTTTTTCTCATTACTTTGTCTATGCTGAGTTCAGCAGGAATGTTCTGACCCACATACTTGAGAAGATCCTTTGCATAAAGCACGCCGACAATGCTGTCGGGGTCGTCTTCATAAACAGGAATTCTTGAATAACCGTTTTCAACCGCAAGCTCCGCAACTTCTTCAAGAGAACGGGTAACTTCAATTGCAGTCATTTCCGTTCTGTGAGTCATAATGTCGCCTGCGTCAAGGTCGTCAAACTCAAAAATGTTGTCAATCATTTCCTTTTGGGTATCTTCAATAACACCCTTTTCGCCGCCCACGTCAACCATCAGGCGGATTTCTTCCTCGGTAACTTCCTCCTCGTCGGCATTGGGGTCAAAGCCGAAAAGACGGACAATTGCGTTTGTGGAAAGTGCAAGCACCTTGACAAACGGCTTTGTTGCCGCTGCAACAAAACTCAGTATTCCAACAACCTTGAAGGCAACCTTCTCGGGAATCTGCATACCGATTCTTTTGGGTGCAAGCTCACCTAAAACAAGTGAGAAATAAGATGTGATAATTGTGATAAGTACAACCGACACACCGTTGATAACGTTGTAGCCGATCTGGGCAACAGGAGTGTTCATCAGGGCATTGGTCAGCATCTCGGCAAAGTTCTGTGATGCCGAAGCTGAGGTCAGGAAGCCTGCAAGAGTAACTCCGATCTGGATTGTTGAAAGAAATCTGCTTGAATTTTCAGTTAACTTCACAATCTGCTTTGCTTTTTTGTTGCCTTCTTCTGCAAGACGCTGCATTTTTGTGTCGTTAAGGGAAATTATCGCGATTTCACTCATTGCAAAAAATGCATTAACGATAATAAGAACAAATAAAAGCAGCACTTTTAATGCAATAGAAAGAGGGTCTGTTGAAACTTCAGCCGCTGCTGCAAGCTGAATCGCAGGTCCGGGGTCATCCATCTTAGGATTAGCTCCTTTCAAAATAAAAAATAAAAATATTTGAGTAATAATATCATATTACAGACAATATGTCAACATTACAAAGCTGATGCTAAAACCCTTAAGACCCTCTGCGGACAAAATAAGCACCACATTTTTGGCATAATTGCATTTTTAAAACCGAAAACGCCCGAAATCGGGCAAAATCGGGTTGATGACCGTTTTAACGGACACAAAAGCTTGTAATATTATGCTGACAAATCAATTTGTCTGTGCTATAATGGATTATATATTTTTTCGGGAGAGTTCAAAATGCTTTATCTGATTTTAGCCGCTGCAGGCGGAGGCAAAACAACACATATAATGAACCTCATTGAGCAATTTTCCGCAGGAGGTCACAAAAAGCTGAGTCTTATTGTGCCTGAACAGTTTTCCTTCACGAGCGAAAAGGTTATGCTGGGCAGAGTAGGCGCAAAGGCTATGGCTGACATTGACGTGCTCAGCTTCACAAGTCTGGGTGAAAAACTGGTGGGTAAGCCTGCACTTCACGAGCGCAGACGCCTCAGCGACAGCGCAAAAGCCGTGCTTATGAAAAATGCATTGGAGAGCGTCAAGGATAAACTGACCCTTTACGGTAAACACACCGCACGCAGGTCGGTTATATCCGAATTTGTTGCGCTTTCATCCGAATTCAAACAGAATTCTCTCTCAACGGACTCCGTGCGCCTTGCACTTGCACAGTCGGAAAACAGTCTGCTGAAAATGAAGCTTGCCGATATCATAACCGTGCTTGATGCATACGATGCCGCAATTGCAGGCAGCTACTTCAACCCCGATGACCTGCTGACAGAGCTTTGCGATATCCTGCCCGACACCGATTATTTCAGCGGCAGAATCGTTTTTATCGACGGCTTCAGAGGCTTTACCGCCCAGGAATACAAAATCCTCTCCCATATGCTGCAGAAAGCAACCGCAGTTTACGTTACACTCTGCACGGATAACCTTGAAAACAGCAACGACGAAACCGACCTTTTTGCCCATACGAAACGAACTGCAAAAAAGCTTATCGAATCTGCAAAGAAAAACGGAACTCCCGTTGCAAAGCCTCAATACCTTTCCATGCGCAGCAAATTCAACAATTTTCCTCCGCAGATACAGAGATTCAACTCCCCCGAGCTCATTGCTCTTGAGAAAGAACTTTTCTCCCCCACTCCGAACATCTACGAGGAAGAATGCAGAAACATAACCCTCTGCAAAACTCCCGACATATACACCGAATGCGAATATATCGCCTGCACGGCAAAAAAGCTTATCCGTGAAAAAGGCTACCGCTGCAGAGATATTGCGGTTATCGCCCGTGACAGTTCAGGCTACGAAGCGCCTTTGAGAGGTGCTCTGAAAAAATGCGGAATACCCGTTTTTGAGGACAGCAGACAACCCGTTGACGTTTCGCCCGTTATTGCCCTGCTCAGCAGCGCAATAAGCATTGCGGCATCGGGATTTGACACGGAAACCCTGATGAGATTCCTCAAAACGGGACTTGCAGGATTTGACACCGACGAAATATCCGCAGTTGAAAACTATACTTATCTCTGGAATCTGAGCGGTGGTGCCTGGCTTTCAGACTGGTCACAGAATCCTCGCGGATTCGGCGAAAAAATCACGGAAAACGACGTTGCCGAGCTTGCGAAACTGAATGATATAAGAAAAAGAATGGTTGCTCCGCTCTATACCCTTCGTGAAAATCTCAAAGAAACAAAGGGTACGGAGGCGGCTGAATCCATATTCGCTTTCCTTGAAAAAATAAACGCTCCCGAAAATATACGCAAGCTTGCCGCATCCCTGGAAAATCAGGGTGAAACAGGTCTTGCCCTTGAGCTTGACCGTATGTGGGAGGTTGTCACGGACCTTCTTGACAGTCTTGAGGCTCTCATGGCTGAAAAAAGCACAAATGCAAAAGAAATTTCCGACACCCTTGAGCTTATGCTTGGAGTGCAGACCGTAGGCAGTCTGCCTCAGGGGCTTGACGAAATAACCATTGGCTCTGCAGACCGCATACGCACCGCATCGCCAAAAATAGTGTTCATTGCAGGCGCAAACAACGGTGTTTTCCCTGCTCTGCCCTTTACGGGCTCTGCGTTGACGGACAAAGACCGCCGCAGAATGAGCGAAATGGGAATTGAGCTTTCCGATTTCGGTGAATACAAACTCGCAGAAGAAAAACTCATCGCCTACACCGCTTTCTGCTGTGCATCGGATATGCTTTTTGTCTGCTGCCCCGAAAGAAATTCAAAAGGCGAGCAGCTTGCACCGTCCGAGCTTTACACAAAAATAAAAACCCTTTTCCCCTCCTGTGACGAGGTTTTCACACAGGATCTTGACGGACTTTATTTTGTTGAGGGTGCCGACCTTGCTTTTGAGCAACTTGCTTCAAACAAGCAAAAGAACAACGTTCTTTATTCCTCGCTCCGCACCGTATTCTCGGAAAAAGATGATTATGCAGGCAGAATCACCGCCCTTGACCGTGCATCGGGCAGCAGAGATTTCAGAATCGAGGACAGCAACGTTGCGCAGACTCTTTTCGGCAAAAATATGTTTATGTCCGCTTCAAAAGTGGAAAGTTATCACAGATGTCCCTTTGCATATTTCTGCCGCTACGGAATATCCGCTATGCCCCGAAAAATTGCAGAGCTTGACCCTATGCAGCGAGGCACGGTTATTCACCACGCTCTTGAAATGTTGCTCACCACCTATGACCGCGACACACTTATGAAAATGAGCAGAGAGGAATTGCTTGAATTCCTTGACAAACTGCTGACCGAATATCTCAACACCCACCTTGACGGTGCAAACCGAAGCGAACGATTCATTTATCTTTTCAAAAAGCTTATAAGCTCCGTCTGCGACGTTGCGCAGAGACTCATAAAAGAGCTTTCACAAAGCAAATTCACTCCCGTGGAATTTGAACTGAAAATCGGCGGCGACGACGTTCCTCCCTATGAAGTTCCCTGCGACAACGGAAAAATGGTTGTTACAGGCTCCGTTGACCGAGTTGACGAGGCGATAATAGGCGGCAAGAAGTACGTAAGAATTGTCGACTATAAATCATCAGGCAAAGATTTTGCCCTGAGCGACGTTACTCAGGGTCTCAATATGCAGATGCTGATTTATCTTTTTGCTCTGTGGCAGAACGGCGGCAAAAAACTGGGCGAATTCACACCTGCAGGTGTGCTTTATTGCTCGGCAAAATCACCCATTGTTTCCGTTGACAGAGCTGCCGATGAATCCACCCTTGAAAAAGAGATACAGAAAAAATGCTGTATGACAGGTATCGTTCTCAACGACGTTGACGTTGTAATTGCAATGGACGAAAACCTGAGCGGACTTTATGCACCTGCAAAGCTTTCAAAAGGTTCTCTCAACGGCTCTCTTATCGGGCTCAGGCAACTTGAAAAGCTGAAGAAAAAAGCAGATGATATTCTTGCCGAAATGGCAAACGCCCTCCATTCGGGTGAAATCCCCGCACGTCCATCTTACGGCAAAAACTATGAAAAAGTATGTGAATACTGCGAATACAAATCCGTTTGCTCATACGAAGAAGGCATCCCCGTAAGGGAGCTGATTGACGATGACCTTGCAACGGTGCTGAAAAATCTTGAAGAAGGAGATGAGGAAAATGGCAATCAGTTGGACTCCTGACCAGCAAAAAGCTATCGATGCCCGTAAAGGCACTCTGCTTGTAAGTGCGGCGGCAGGCTCAGGCAAAACTGCCGTGCTTGTTGAAAGAGTAATTCAGAGAATATGCGACAGCGAAAATCCCTGCGATGTTGAAAACCTCCTCATCGTTACCTTCACCAATGCGGCGGCTGCACAGATGAAAGAAAAAATTCACGCCGCCATCGGCAACAAGATTGCCGAAAACCCCGAAGACAAACGTCTGCGCCGTCAGCAGCTTATGCTGCCTTGCGCAAGTATATGCACCATTGACTCATTCTGTATCGGTCTTGTCCGCGAAAACTTCCATTCTCTGGGTATATCACCTGATTTTGCTCTGCTCGATGAAGGTAAGCTTGCAATCCTGCGTTCTCAGGCGGTCAACACCGTTGTTGACAAAATGCACGCGGAGCATTCGGAAAGCTTTCTGACCCTTTCCGAGCTTATCAGCGACAAGAAAGACGACAGCAAGCTTGTTGACGCAATTCTTAAACTTTATAATCTTTCAATGGCATATCCCTTCCCCGAAAAATGGCTTGATTCCCTTGCGGATGCATTCAGAAACCCCGTTGCCGCAGAGGAAAGCATATGGGGTAAGACAATAATTGCCCACGCAGACAGACTCATCCGTACCTGCATTGCAGATGCCGGGCATTGCATTGAATTGCTTGCTGACGAACCCGAACTTGAAGCAAAATACCGACCCACGTTTGAAGCGGACAAACAACTTTCCGAGCAACTGCTGGAGCAGCTTTATTCCTGCAGTTGGGACGAAAAAACCGAAGCTTTTTCAAAAATAAAATGGGCTACCATGGGACGTGCCCCCACGGGCTATGAAAGCTCGGTCAAGGAGATGTGTCAAAGCACCCGAAAAGCATATAAAGCCCGTGCGGCAAACCTTTCGGGACTTTTCAGCATTACGGAAAGTGACCACAACGCTGATTCCGAACTCCTTTCACCCGTCATTTCAGAGCTTGTGGACGCCGTCAAAAAATTCTCAGAGGAATTTTCCAGACTCAAAGAGCAGGAAAACGGTGCGGATTTCAGCGATACGCTGCATCTGGCACTCAAACTTCTTGTTGAGCCTGACGGTGACGGCTACGTCAGAACTCCCCTTGCACTCGGTCTTTCCGAAAACTACGCTGAAATCCTCGTTGACGAATATCAGGACGTTAATAAAGCGCAGGATATGATATTCAGCGCACTCTCAAAAGACGAAAACAATCTGTTTATGGTTGGCGACGTCAAACAGAGCATTTACCGTTTCAGGCAGGCAATGCCCGAAATTTTTCTTGCACGCCGTGACGGTATGAATGAATATGACAGTAACGAAGAAAATTATCCTGCAAAAGTTACTTTGGGCAAAAACTTCCGCAGCCGCAACGGAGTGACGGAAATCGTCAACTTCATTTTCAGCTCCCTTATGAGCCGTGATGCGGGCGGATTGAACTACGACAAAAACGAATTCCTCGAAGCAGCCGCAGACTACCCCGAAATCGGCGGTGCCGACACCGAAGTCTGCCTCATTCAGGCAGAAAAAGACGACTTCCTGAAAGCACAGGCAAAATACGTTGCGGACTATATCGAAAAAGCCATTGCCGAAGGAATGAAATTCACGGAAAAAGGAGCTCTGCGTGAAGCTTGTTACGGCGATTTCTGCATACTTCTGAGAAGCGTCAAGAAATGCGCACGTGAATTCATTGAGGAGCTTGCGGCAAGAGGCATTCCCTACAGTTGCGAAACGGGCGGCGGCTTCCTTGAAGCACCCGAAATAATGTTTATGATTTCTCTGCTGAAAATCATCGACAATCCCGTTGACGATATTCCCCTCACAACGGTTCTGCTCTCCCCTGTTTTCGGCTTTACACCCGACGACCTTGCCCTTATGAGAGCCGCAAACCGAAAGGGCTCATTCTACCAATGTCTTGTCAGATATGCAGAAAACGGCAACGAAAAATCCGCCGCTTTTCTCGGCAGAATCAAAGCTATGCGCCGTATTGCCTCAACTGTTTCCTCGGGCGAGCTTGTGCGCCGCCTGATTGAAGAAACGGGCTACGGTGCCATTGTCCACGCTATGAAGGACAGCGCAAAACGCCGTGCAAACCTCAACTATCTTATCGACCTTGCAAACAAATACGAAAGCACGGGCAAAAAGGGAGTTTCAGGTTTTATCCGTTATATTGACAGCATCGTCAGAAGCGGCGGCGACATAGCAGGTGAAATGAAGGCAGACGAAGGAAACACAGTTAAAATTATGACCATCCACAAAAGTAAAGGTCTGGAATTCCCCGTTTGCTTTATCGGTGCGTGTGAAAAGAAATACAGCGACCTTTCGCTTAAAGAAGACCTGATGATTGCTCCCGAAAGCGGCATAGGAATCAAAACGGTTTCAGGCTCTGCAAAATACGACACCCTTGCAAGAATCGCCGCAAAGCTTGAAATCAAAAAAGCCGAGCATTCCGAAGAATTACGTGTACTTTACGTTGCGCTTACCCGCCCCAAAGAAAAGCTGGTTATTCTGTCCTCCGCACCCGATTGGAACAAAGAGCTTTCAAAAATCGCATCAAGCATACGCAACGACAAATTGATTGACCCGTTTACAGTAATCGGTTTCACAAGCTACAGCGAGTGCATCCTTTCCTCGCTTATCAGACATCCCGATGCCCATTCACTCCGCAATGCGGCAGGAATTTCCGCATCCGTTGCCCTGCCCTGCGATTCACGGCTGAAAACGCAGATTATTCCTGCAAATTCAGAGGAAACTCAGGCAAAAACTTTGCCCGAACCCGTTCAGCCTGACGAAGAAACCATTGACGAAATCAACCGCAGACTCAGCTACGTTTATCCGTATGCCTGCCTTGACGGAATTGTTGCAAAACGCATTGCGTCAAAACTGGACAGCAACGAAATCGGCGGCGAATATTTTGCCTCACGCAAGCCTGCGTTTGCAAGCAAAGACAGACTTACTCCTGCACAGAGAGGCACGGCAACCCACAGGTTTATGCAATACGCCGATTACGAAAAAGCAGGCGAAAACGTCACAAGTGAGCTTGAAAGGCTTGTTGAGCTGGGAATGCTGACCTCTGCGGAAGCAGACGTTGTTGACCAAAAGGCAATTGCGGAATTTTTCGAAAGCGAGCTTGCAAAGCGTTTGCTCAAGGCGGAAAAAGTGTACAAAGAGTATGCGTTCACCGCCGCCATTCCTCTTGAAGAAATGGAGCCTAACATCAAATCAGTCGGCGAAGTTATAATAATCGAGGGTGTTGCAGACTGTGCTTTTGTTGAAAACGGAGAGCTTGTTATCATTGACTTCAAGACAGACAGAGTGAAAACCTGTGCCGAACTTGCCGAAAAGTACAGAGAACAGCTTGCTGTTTATCGCCGCTGTCTTGCAGAGGTTATCAATCTCCCCGTTAAACAGACCCTTATTTACTCCTTTAAGCTGGGCGAAACTGTTGAAATTCAATAAAAATATGCCCCCGATAAAAATTTTTCAAAAAATGCTTGCAATTTCACATTATTTGTGATAAAATCCATTCGTTATATTATCCACAGACCGAAAGAGGTGACACTAATGAAGGAAGGACTCCATCCTAAGTACGAACAGACCGAAATCCGCTGTGCTTGCGGTGAGGTTATCAAGACCGGTTCAACAAAGGAAAATCTCCGTGTTGATATCTGCTCAAAATGCCACCCGTTCTTCACAGGTAAGCAGAAGCTCGTTGATACCGGCGGACGTGTTGATCGTTTCAACAAGCGTTTCAATCTTAACAAATAATAGCAAAGTTAGCGGTGCATTTTGCGCCGCTTTTGCTTTTTTGACCGCTGATATGTATTCGGAGTGCAAACAAATCTTTGCCGATTGGCTTGCCTGACGTAATTTTGTCCCCGAAGCATCTTCATACATACTCAGCAAAAACTGTAATCAGACAAAAAAGAGGTGAGACAATGGCAGAAAAGAGTTACAAAACTATCCGTGCCGCAGCGCAGGATGAATATATCGTCAAAAAATCCCGTTTTATCGGACACATAAAACCTGTAAAAACAGCCGAGGAAGCCCTTGAATTTATTGCTCAGGTGAGCAAAAAGCATTGGGATGCAACTCATAACGTTTATGCATATATCATCAGAGAGGGCGGCATCAAACGCTATTCCGACGACGGTGAGCCTCAGGGCACCGCAGGAATTCCCGTGCTTGACGTGCTTGAGAAAACAGGCGTCACCGATTGTGCCGTTGTTGTTACCCGTTATTTTGGCGGCATTATGCTTGGAGCAGGCGGTCTTGTGAGAGCCTATTCCCACTCCGCGTCAATCGCAGTTGCCGCAGGCGGAATTGTTACCCGTGCTGTCTGTGCAAGGCTCAAAGTAACCTGCGACTATTATTTTTACGGCAAACTTTCTTCCCTCGTGCCCGAAAGCGGCGGAGTGATAGAAGACACAATTTTCGAGGATAACGTTACCCTTGTTTTCAGAATGCCCGTTGAGATTGTTGACGGCTTCAACGCAAAGCTGATTGACGTGAGCAACGGCAGGTACAGCGTTACCAAAACCGAAGAATTCTTTGCTGATATCGATTAAAATAAAAATCCGACTGCACCGAAATGCAGTCGGAAATTTTTTTGCTTGCTTTTTGTTTATTTCTTGTTGATTCTGCCAACGTAGCTGAATGCTTCAAGCACAGCAACAACGGAAATGAAACCGCAGGCAACGATTATTGACCAGCGGAGATCAACCGCACCGTTGACCCAGTTATCTATGGTTGCTTCAAGGCAAACAAGATATGCCGCACATTCAAGCGAAAGAAGCGAGAAAATACGCAGACCTTTGACCTTTTTGCCGCCTATCAGCGAGGCATCCAACGCTATGAACGCCGCGGTGAGTATCAGCATGGGCAAAACAAAGTTTGAAAGCCAGCCCATATGACCCGATCTGTACGCTATGTAGTAAACGTATCCTATTATTGCGCCAAAAATAATTACACTTGTGACAACGGGTTTTGTTATCTTCATCGCAGGGAATACTGCAATTACCCAGAAAACAAGCAGAGCACCTATAACGTAGTCACACCAATAATCGTGATGGTGGAACACAAAGTCAATTGCCGTGCAGATTGACGCAGGAAAAACGAGAAGCGCAGTTATAATCGCCGCATAGCTCTTTCCGAACTTGCCGGGAGCGTTGAACAGACCTTTCAGTCCTCCTGCTGACGGTGCTGCGGTGGGCTGAGCGGTTTCGGGGCCGCATTCGGGGCAATACGATGCACCCTCGGGGATTTCATTGCCGCATCTTGAACAATACATAATTTATCCTCCTTGTTCGTTATGGATTTATTATACAGTTTCAAAAAATAAAAATCAATAGCAAAAGAAAAATTGACAAACAATTCATAGTGTTGTAATATATAATAGCTTTAAAATACCATACATTATATTTGACGAAAGGTTGTTTTCATATATGGCAGTTTTCAGACCCTTCAAAGCCGTCAGACCTGTTCCCGAGTTTGCTTCGCAGGTTGCCGCCCTTCCCTATGACGTTATGAACAGCAAGGAAGCCGCAGAAATGGTTACAGGCAAGCCCTACTCCTTCCTTCACGTTGACAAAGCGGAAATTGACCTGCCCGACGGCACCGACCTTTACAGCGAACAGGTTTATCTTAAGGCAAGAGAAAACCTTGACAAGCTGGTGAGTGAAAATATCTGTGCTCAGGATGAGAGCGCCAAATTCTATATATACCGTCAGATTATGAATGGCAGAAGCCAGACGGGTCTGGTCGGTTGCGTTTCCATTGATGACTATATCAACAATATCATCAAGAAGCACGAGCTTACCAGAGCTGACAAAGAGGCTGACAGAATCAACCACGTTGATTACTGCGACGCCAACACAGGTCCGATTTTCCTCACCTACCGTCCTCAGGCAGAGGTTGCCGCAATCCTTGCCGATTGGTGTGCAAGCCACAGACCCGAATACGATTTCGTAACCGATGACGGAATTGCAAACACGGTCTGGGTTATTGATTCCAATGATATAAACGAAAAAATCGCAGAACTTTTCGCAAAGGTTGATTATCTTTACATTGCAGACGGTCACCACAGAGCCGCATCTGCGGTCAAGGTCGGTCTCAAGCGCAGAGAACAGTTCCCCGATTATGACGGAAATGAAGAATTCAACTATTTCCTCGCCGTTCTTTTTGACTGCGACGAGCTTGAAATTATGGACTACAACCGTGTCATAAAAGACCTCAACGGCAACACAGAGGCTGAATTCATTTCAAAAATCAGCGAAAAATTTGCTGTTGAACCCATCGGCGAAAATGCTTACAAGCCCGAAGTTGCCCATACCTTCGGTATGCTTCTTGGCGGAAAATGGTACAAACTCACCGCAAAAGACGGCACGTTCAACGCTGCCGACCCCGTTGAAGCACTTGACGTTTCCATTCTCCAGAACAATCTTATATCCCCCATTCTGGGCATCAATGACCCCAGAACAGACAAAAGAATCGATTTCGTAGGCGGAATCCGAGGTCTTGGCGAGCTTGAACGCAGAACCAACGAAGATATGTGCCTTGCATTTTCAATGTATCCCACAACTCTTGAAGAGCTTATGGACATTGCGGATGCAGGTCAGATTATGCCGCCCAAATCAACCTGGTTTGAGCCAAAATTGCTCAGCGGACTTTTCATTCATAAGCTGAAATAAAACTTTCATCCTTTCGGCTTTTACCGAAAGGATGATTTTATGCATACAAAACGCACAAAACGCTCCGAGTCGGGCGTAGATATTGCATAATATTCACAAATATGTTTGTTTATGCATTATTTTCTTGACTTTATGCAAAATAGATTGTATAATTATTCGCATATAACATCAGAGGTATACTATTATGAACAAAACCAGAATTTTTATAGACGGCAAAGAAGGCACAACCGGACTGCGTATTTTTGAGCGACTCGCAAACCGCAACGACGTTGAAGTAATAACTCTTTCCGAAGAGCTTCGCAAGGACACAGCTGCAAGAAAGCAGGCTCTCAATTCCTGCGACATTGCGTTTCTTTGCCTGCCCGATGCTGCGGCAATTGAGGCTGTTTCACTTATCGACAACCCCGACGTAAAGGTTATCGACGCCTCAACTGCTCACCGCACTCTGCCCGACTGGGCTTACGGTTTTCCCGAGCTTTCAGCCGCTCATCTCGAGAAAATCAAGGCTTCAAAAAGAGTTGCTGTGCCCGGATGCCACGCAAGCGGATTCATCGCTCTTGTTTATCCCCTCATTGATGCAGGCATTATCCCTGCCGATGCATTGCTCACCTGCCATTCAATCACAGGCTACAGCGGCGGCGGCAAAAAAATGATCGGTCAGTACGAAAGCATTTCAGGCGAGGCTTTCCTCAACTCTCCCCGTCAGTACGGACTTACTCAGGAGCATAAACACCTTAAAGAAATGAAGGCAATCACGGGAATCGAAAATCTCCCCGTATTCTGCCCCATCGTTTCTGATTATTACAGCGGAATGGCTGTTACCGTGCCTCTCTTCAAGCAGAATCTCTGCGAGGGCAAAAGCGTTGAGGATATAATTGAGGTTTATAAAAATACATATAATTCCGATTTCGTTAAATACACCGAAGATACAGGCGCAGATGCAATGTTCTGTGCAGAAAAAATGAGCGGTAACGACGGAATGGAAATCTTCGTCAAAGGCAATGAAGACAGAATCCTGCTCCTTGCCCGTTACGATAACCTCGGTAAGGGTGCTTCAGGCGCAGCCGTTGAATGTATGAATATTCTTATGGGAATCGACCCCAAAACAGGTCTTTCCCTTTGATTTTGAAAGGATAATAAAGATGAAACAGATTTCAGGCGGCATATGCGCCGCAAAAGGCTTTACCGCAAGCGGAGTTCATTGCGGAATAAGGAAGAACAAAACAAAAAAAGACCTCGCTCTTATTTTCAGCGAGAAAAAGGCAACCGCCGCTTGTGTTTACACAACAAACCTTGTTAAGGGCGCACCCATCACAGTTACCAAAAACAACGTTGCTGACGGCTATGCTCAGGCAGTTATCTGCAACAGCGGCAATGCCAACACCTGCAATGCAAACGGCATTGAAATTGCAGAAGAAATGTGCGCACTCATCTCAAAAGAGCTTGGTATCAGCGAAAAAGATATTATTGTTGCTTCAACAGGCGTTATCGGTCAGACTCTCGATATCACTCCCATCGCAAACGGCATTCCTCAGCTTGTAAAAGAGCTTAAGGTTGACAGCGACGATGCGGCGGCGGCTATTATGACCACCGATACCGTTGAAAAATGCATCTCATATTCATTTGAAATCGGCGGCAAGGAATGCAGAATCGGCGGCATTGCAAAAGGCTCGGGTATGATTCATCCCAATATGGCAACAATGCTTGTTTTTGTTACAACAGACTGCGCAATCAGCCGCGATATGCTTCAGAAAGCACTCAGCGAGGATGTTAAGTCCTCATTCAATATGGTCAGCGTTGACGGTGACACTTCAACAAACGATATGGTTTCCGTTATGGCAAACGGTCTTGCAGGTAATGACGAAATCACAGCCGAGGGTGAAGATTTTGACGCATTCTGCAAAGCACTCAATGCAGTTACAACACACCTCTGCAGAATGATTGCAGGCGACGGCGAAGGTTCAACCAAGCTTCTCGAATGCATTGTTGACGGTGCCGCATCAAAAGAAATCGCAGTTGTGGTTTCAAAATCAGTTATCTGCTCATCACTCTTCAAAGCCGCAATGTTCGGTGCAGATGCAAACTGGGGCAGAGTTCTTTGTGCAATCGGTTACAGCGGTGCAGACGTTGACGTTACAAAGATTGACGTCTCATTCAAATCAGCTGCAGGTCAGATTGACGTTTGCAAAAACGGTGCGGGTATCGATTTCTCCGAAGAAATCGCAAAAGAAGTTCTTACGGAAAAAGAAATTCAGGTGCTTATCAGCCTTAACAGCGGTGATTTCTCCGCAACTGCATGGGGTTGCGACCTGACATATGATTACGTTAAAATCAACGGCGACTACAGAACATAAGGATGAATTAAAAATGGAAATTTCAAATCTTCTCAGAGGTCAGGTGCTTGTTGAAGCCCTGCCCTACATTCAGAAATATTCAAATAAAATCGTTGTTATCAAATACGGCGGAAACGCAATGCTCAACGAAGAGCTCAAGAATGCCGTTATGGGTGACGTTGCTCTGCTTTCACTTATCGGTGTCAAGGTTGTGCTTGTTCACGGCGGCGGTCCCGAAATCAACGATATGCTTGGCAAAATCGGCAAAAAGAGTGAATGGGTTGACGGTCTCCGCGTTACAGACAAAGAAACCGTTGATATTGTTCAGATGGTGCTTGCAGGCAAGGTTAACAAGAGCCTTGTTGCTCTTCTCGGCAGACTTGGTTGCAACGCAATCGGTCTTTGCGGCGCAGACGGTCACCTTATCAGCGCAAAGGTAAAGGACGAGCGTCTCGGCTACGTTGGTGAAATCACCGACGTCAACCCTGCACCCATCCTTGATTTGCTTGAAAAGGGCTACGTTCCCGTTATTTCAACCACAGCCTGCGACAGCGAGGGTAACATCTACAACATCAACGCAGACACCGCTGCTGCAAAAATTGCCGCCGCACTTAAGGCTGAAAGCCTCATTTCAATGACGGACATTGCAGGCATTCTCCGTGATAAGGACGACCCCTCAACTCTCATTCCCAAGATTTACGTCAGCGAAATTCCTCAGCTTGTTCACGAGGGCATTATTTCAGGCGGTATGATTCCCAAGATTGACTGTTGCGGCGAGGCAATCCGCCGCGGTGTTAACAAGGTGTTTATCCTTGACGGTACGGTTCCTCACTCACTTCTGATTGAAACTCTGACCGACGAAGGTCTTGGCACAATGTTCGTTCAGAAATAAGAAAGAAGGCATAATATGAGCATTTTTGAAACAGATAAAAAATATATTGCAGGCACATATGCCCGTTTTCCCCTTGAACTTTCAGAGGGCAACGGAGCTCTGCTTTATGACGAAGACGACAAGGAATACATTGACCTTGGCAGCGGTATTGCCGTAAATACATTCGGCACAGCTGATGCTGAATGGGTTGAGGCTGTTACCGTTCAGGCGTCTCTTCTCGGTCACACCTCAAATCTTTATTACACAAAGCCCTGTGCAGAGCTTGCACAGATGCTCTGCGAAAGAACGGGTATGAAGAAGGTATTCTTCTCAAACTCGGGTGCAGAAGCTAACGAATGCGCAATCAAAGCTGCCCGTCTCTGGGCACTCAAAAACAAGGGTGAGGGCAATTCAACAATCATCACCCTCAAAAACAGCTTCCACGGCAGAACAATCACAACACTTGCCGCAACGGGTCAGGACAGTTTTCACACCGATTTCGGACCTTTCACAGAGGGCTTTGTTTATGCCGAGGCAAATAACCTTGATTCCGTCAAGGAACTTGCGGATGCAAACGGATGCGCCGCAATTATGATGGAAACAATTCAGGGTGAGGGCGGTGTTCTGCCCCTTACAGATGAATTTGTAAAAGGTGTTTTTGAGCTTGCAAAAGAAAAGAATATGCTTGTTATCATTGACGAGGTTCAGACAGGTAACGGCAGAACAGGCAAGCTTTACAGCTATATGCACTACGGCGTTATGCCCGATATCGTTTCAACCGCAAAGGGTCTTGCAGGCGGTCTGCCTCTGGGATGCACAATGCTTGGCGAAAAGGTTCAGGATATCCTCACTCCGGGCAGCCACGGTTCAACCTTCGGCGGCAACCCCATTTGCTGTGCAGGCGCAATCAGCGTTCTTTCAAGAATTGACGACAACCTGCTGACAGACGTAACCAAGAAAAGTGAATACATCATTTCAAGACTTTCTGCTTGCAGCAAGGTGAAGAGCATTTCAGGCAAAGGCTTTATGCTGGGCATCGAATGCGAAAAGCCTGCAAAGGAAATCATTGCATCGGCAATGGAAAAAGGCGTTCTTGTTCTCAGCGCAAAAACAAAGGTCCGCCTCCTTCCTCCCCTCAACATCCAGTTTGAACTGCTTGAGGATGCAATGGACAAGCTGATTGAAGCAATTGAAGAATAAAATTAACGGGTCGGAATTTCCGACCCGTTTTTATTATGCCTGTGATTTTTCGAGAGCCTGCTTAACGTCTGCGATGATATCATCGATATGCTCAATACCTACTGAAAGACGGATAAGGTCATCCGAAATACCGCAGTCGATAAGCTCCTGAGCAGTAAGCTGACGGTGAGTTGTGCTTGCAGGATGGAGACAGCAGGTGCGTGCATCGGCAACGTGAGTTGCAATTTCCGCAATCTGAAGGCTGTCCATAAACTTTGTTGCAGCGTCTCTGCCGCCCTTAATTCTGAATGAAATAACGCCGCTTGTACCGTTAGGCATATATTTCTGTGCAAGCTCGTAGCCCTTGCTTCCCTCCATACCGGGATAAGTAACCTCGTGTGCATATCCGCTGTCACGGATAAATTCTGCAACCTTGAGAGCATTTGAACAATGTCTTTCAATTCGGAGAGGCAGAGTTTCAAGACCAAGATTGAGGAGAAATGCGTTGAAAGGTGAGGGAATTGAGCCGAGGTCGCGCATAAGCTGTGCCATACACTTTGTGATGTAAGCCGCATTACCGAAACGCTCTGTGTAAGTGATGCCGTGATATGATGCATCGGGAGTTGTGAGACCGGGGAATTTGTCATTCTGTGTCCAATCAAACTTACCGCCGTCAATAACAACACCGCCAACGCTTGTTGCGTGACCGTCCATATATTTTGTTGTTGAATGGATAACGATATCTGCACCAAGCTCAAAGGGACGGCAATTTACGGGAGTGGGGAAAGTATTGTCAATGATGAGAGGCACACCGTGTGAATGAGCCGCATTTGCAAACTTATCAAAATCAAGCACTTCAAGTGCAGGATTTGAAAGTGACTCGGCAAAAACAGCCTTTGTGTTGGGTCTGAATGCCGCATTAAGCTCCTCTTCGGTAGCCTGAGGGCTGACAAAAGTGAAGTCGATGCCAAGCTTTCTCATCGTTACGTTGAAAAGGTTGAACGTGCCGCCGTAGATTGTTGATGCGCTGACAACGTGGTCACCTGCGCTTGCAATGTTGAAGATTGAATAGAATGAAGCTGCCTGACCCGATGAGGTAAGCATTGCACCTACACCGCCTTCAAGGTCTGCAATCTTTGCGGCAACCGCATCGTTTGTGGGGTTTGCAAGACGGGTATAGAAATAGCCCGATGCTTCAAGGTCAAAAAGCTTGCCCATTTCCACACTTGAATCATATTTGAAAGTGGTGCTCTGAGTGATGGGCACCTGTCTGGATTCACCGTTTTTGGGTGAATATCCGCTTAAAATACATTTTGTATTGATTTTGTAGCTCATTATTATGCCTCCAGAAATTCTTTCATAAGTCCGCAACCAACCTCAACAAAGTCGCCTGTTGCTTTGGCTGTGATTTCGTTTATTGTGTCAACACCCTCAACCTCACCATTTTTATGGTAAATCATAAAAGGTACGGGGTCGCTTGCGTGGGTTTTTGTAACAATGGGTGTGGGGTGGTCGGGAAGAATCATAATTTTGTAATCCTCTCCGCAACCGTTAAGATAATCGAGAATAATGGGCAGCACTCGCTCATCAATAAGCTCGATTGCCTTTATCTTATTTTCAGGCTCGTTTCTGTGACCGCACTCATCGGGAGCTTCGATATGGATATAAACAAGGTCTTTACCGTTTTTCCATTCGTCAACAGCAGCCTGAGCCTTGCCCTCAAAATTTGTGTCGATATAGCCTGTTGCACCCTCAACCTCGGGCACACCCATACCTGCGCAGATTGCGATACCCTTGAGCAGGTCAACTGCAGAAACTATACTGCCCTTGACGCCGTAAGTTTCTTCAAAATCGGAAAGTGCAGGCTTGCTGCCCTCGCCCCAGAGCCAGATTGAGTTTGCGGGAGCCTTACCTTCTGCAATTCTTCTCTTATTAACGGGGTGGTCTTTGAGCAGGTCATAGCTTTCTTTCATCATTGCGATGAGTTTTTCCGCATTGGGTGCGGTTGAAAGGTATTCACCAACCACTCTGCCTGAAATATCGTGGGGAGGAGTCATCTTGCCGAGGTCGGTTGTACCGTTGTTCCAGATAAGGCAATGACGGTAGCTGACACCGTTGTAATATCTGAATTCATCGTTGCCGAAATGCTCCTGAACGGTTTTGATGATTTCCGCCGCATCCTCGCTTGAGATATCGCCTGCGGAATAGTCAATCATTGTTTTGTCTTCATAGTTTTCCTCATCGCTGAGTGTAACAACGTTGCAACGAAGAGCAACGTCTGTGTCTTTCATCTTAACACCGATGCTTACTGCCTCGAGGGGTGAACGGCCTGTGTAGCAAACCTTGGGGTCATAGCCGAGAACGCTGAGATTTGCAACGTCGCTGCCGGGCTTGAGACCGTCTGCAACGGTTTTTACAAGACCAACTCTGCCCTTCTGAGCAAGCGCATCAAAATTAGGCTTTTTTGCAAGCTCCATAGGAGTTTTGCCGCCAAGTGCAGGAACGGGATAATCCGCCATTCCGTCATAAAGCACTACTGCATATTTCATATATATCATCCTTCCGTGAAAGATTTATTTCATTTCTTTATCCATAAAAACTCTTGAACCCGTTGCACCGCGCTGACCCTGATATTTTCCGTTATAAGGATTGAGTGCTTTTTCATCCATCTTTGCAAAAACAAGCTGACCCACTCTTCTGCCTGCTTTAAGCTGAATTGCACATCGGTTTGCATTGAATAATTCAAGGGTGATTTCTCCCTTGAATCCAGGGTCAACCCAACCTGCATTTTGAATAAAAAGACCCATTCTGCCGAGCGAACTTCTGCCTTCAACAAATGCTGTCAGATCGTCAGGAAGTTCAAAATATTCCATTGTTGTCGCAAGCACGAACTGACCGGGAAGCAACACATATGTATCTGTTTCAATGGTTTCATATTCTATTTTATCTTCAAGGTTTATAATTCCCGTTGAAGAATCTCTGACAATACTGAAGGTGTTGCCCAAACGGATATCAATACTTGCAGGCTGAATCTGCGCAGGCTCAATAGGCTCCGCCACAAGGCTGCCTTCCTCCAGCATTTTCGTTAAGGTTTTATCAGAAAGTATCATTTTTTATATCTCCTTTAGTAATCTTCGCCTTTGTTCAAAATCCATTTCAACGGATTTTCATCAATATATCGCCATGCATCAAAATATCCGTTTTCATTTTCGATTATTCTGTCATAATACGAATCCTGCCATATCGTGTAACCGATTTCTTTGGTAACCATGGTTTTAAATGACCTGATAATTGTAAACAGTGTAGGGCGGGATGCCCTCATCCCGCCGTTATCCGACGGAGTTTCATACAACAAAAGCAGTATATGGATATGATTTGGCATTATCACATAATTTTCAACACTTACATTGTGATATACAGAATTTATATTGCGAATGTATTTATCCGCAGCCTTTCCGATTTCGGATAGATATACTGTCGGCGGGATGTGGGCATCCCGCCCTACAACAACTTTGCCCAATAAATGCTTTTTATCTTTAACGCATACGGTTACGAAATAGCAACCGCTTTGTCCGTAATCATAATCCTTTAACCTTGGATGCTTCCTTTTCGGTAATTCCATAAACTTTATTAACAACAGGACACATACATCGTTGTATGTGCCCTATTTTTTTACCAAATCTTTTTGCTTGCGATGTCTGCAAGTGCGGATGCGATGAATTCATCAACGCTCTTTGCACCGATATCGCCTTCGCCTCTCTTACGGACTGAAACTGCACCGTCTTCGATTTCCTTATCACCCACAAGAAGCATATAAGGAAGCTTTTCAAGCTGAGCTTCACGGATTTTGTAGCCGATTTTCTCGCTTCTGTCGTCAACGGTTACTCTTATGCCCATTTCTTCAAACTTTGCTGCAACTTCCTTTGCATAAGCGTGGTGACGGTCTGCAATGGGAAGAAGTCTTACCTGCTCGGGTGAGAGCCAGAGAGGAAGCGCACCCGCAAAGTTCTCAAGAATATAAGCAAGTGTTCTTTCGTAGCATCCGAGGCTTGTTCTGTGGATGATGTAGGGAAGTTTCTTCTGTCCGTCTGTATCAACGTAATACATACCGAACTTTTCTGCAAGAAGCATATCAATCTGAATTGTAACGATTGTGTCCTCTTTGCCGAAAACGTTCTTATACTGGATATCAAGCTTGGGGCCGTAGAATGCGGCCTCGTCAATACCGATTTCGTAGTCAACGCCAAGATTATCAAGGATTTTGCCCATTGTTTCCTGAGCGGCATTCCACTGCTCTGCGGTACCTTCGTACTTCTTGGTGTTTTCGGGATCCCACTGTGAGAAGCGGAAAGTACACTTATCAAGCATACCGATTGTTCCGAGGAAATACTTACAAAGGCTCAGACAGCCCTTGAATTCTTCTTCAAGCTGGTCGGGTCTGATAACAAGGTGACCCTCTGAAATTGTGAACTGACGAACACGGATAAGACCGTGCATTTCGCCTGAATCTTCGTTACGGAAAAGAGTTGAGGTTTCGCCCAATCTCATGGGAAGGTCACGGTAGCTTCTTGCCGCATTGAGATAAACCTGATACTGGAAGGGACAGGTCATGGGACGGAGTGCAAGGCATTCCTTCTCTTCGTCATCGGGATCGCCGAGGATAAACATACCGTCACGGTAGTGATCCCAGTGGCCTGAAATTCTGTAAAGGTCTCTCTTTGCCATAAGGGGAGTTTTTGTGAGAAGATAGCCGTTCTTCTGCTCAACGTCCTCAACCCAACGCTGAAGAAGCTGAATTACTCTTGCACCCTTGGGCATAAGAATGGGAAGACCCTGACCGATTGATTCAACAGTTGTAAAGAAACCAAGCTCTCTGCCGATTTTGTTGTGGTCGCGCTTCTTTGCCTCTTCAATTGCTTCAAGATGAGCCTCAAGGTCCTCTTTCTTTGTGAAAGCTGTGCCGTAAACTCTCTGAAGCATCTTGTTGTTTGAGTCGCCTCTCCAATATGCACCTGTGCAGGAAGTAAGCTTGAAAGCCTTGACTCTGCTTGTGTCAGGGATGTGAGGTCCTGCGCAAAGTTCATCAAATTCGCCCTGCTTGAAGAATGAAATCTTTTCACCCTTGCCTGCGTGCTCTTTGATAAGCTCAACCTTGAAGTCCTCTCCTCTTTCTTCCATCATCTTGATTGCCTCGTCAGCATCAAGTTCATATCTTTCGAGAGGAAGACCTTCCTTGACGATTTTCTTCATCTCTGCTTCGATTTTTTCAAGAACGTCGGGAGTGAAGGGTACGTCAACGTCGAAATCATAGTAAAAACCGTTGTCGATTGCAGGACCGATAGCAAGCTTTGCATTGGGGTAAAGTCTTTTTACCGCCTGAGCAAGAATGTGTGATGCTGTGTGGCGGAGAGCCCACTTGCCGTCTGCATCGTCAAAAGTAAGAATTTCAAGTTCGCAGTCTTTGTCAAGAACAGTTCTCAGGTCGCTGACAACGCCGTCAATCTTGCAAACGCAAGCAGCTTTGTAAAGACCCATACCAAGGCTCTTGCAAACGTCCATAGCGGTTGTGCCGTTTACAAACTCCTTTACGACACCGCCTTTGAGTGTTACGTTAATCATATTTATCATATCCTTTCATTGATTACAAAAAAATAAGCTCCACCCTGCAAAAACAGGATGAAGCATAATATACTCCACGGTTCCACCCGTAATTCCGACTGAAAAATCGGCTCTCTGGCAACTTTAACGCAGTTGATACGGCTCACCTTGAATACGGCGGCTCTCGGCAGGCGGTAGCGGATTGCGGCATTTTGCCGCCCTTTCAGCCCGTGAGGCGGCTCTCTGATAAAACGCTGTTGCAAACAGCCTTCTGCTTCAACGATTTTTATATTGTTTTAATATTATCACTCCCACTACTTAAAGTCAATATATTTTTTAATGAAAAGTAAATAAAAAACTTGACAATATCCCTATAAAAGTATACTATTAATACAATGGTGTTATATTGTGCCAAGATGGACGTTTTTGCGTTCTGAAACACCATTGGTTGATTTTCATTAATCTTTATTTTCATATGACTTTTGTAAAAAGTCAAAAAATCGGTCTGTAAAGGAGGAAAATGAAAACTTGAAAATCTGGATTGCAATTCTTATTGCTGCCGCTGCACTTATAATCGGTCTTATTGTCGGTTTCGTCATCGGCGGTTTACATAGGAAGAAGGTTGCAGAGGCTGCTATCGGTTCCGCTGAGCAGGAAGCAAACAAAATCATCAGCGACGCTATTTCAACAGCCGAAGCCAAAAAGAAAGAAGCCATCCTTGAAGCCAAGGATGAAATTCACAAGCAAAGAACAGAAACAGAAAAAGAGCTTCGTGAAAGGCGCAACGAAGTTCAGAGGCTTGAACGCCGCATCAATCAGAAGGAAGAAACTCTTGACAAAAAGAGCGAAAACCTTGAAAAGAAAAACGAGGTGCTTGATGAAAAAATCAAGGCCGCAGACGAACGCCTTGAAGAAATCGAGAGCATAAAGAAGAGTCAGTTCGAAATGCTCGAAAGAATTTCAGGCTTCACAAAAGAACAGGCAAAAGAACACATCCTCAGCATTCTTGACGAAGAACTTAACCACGAAAAAGCTGTTAAGATTCAGGAATACGAACAGAGAACAAAGGACGAATCCGACACTCTCGCAAGAGAAATTCTTACAACCGCTATTCAGCGCTGCGCTGCAGATCACGTTGCAGAGGCAACAGTTTCTGTTGTTGCTCTTCCCAACGATGAAATGAAGGGCAGAATCATCGGCCGTGAAGGCAGAAACGTAAGAACACTCGAAATGATCACAGGTGTTGACCTTATCATCGACGACACACCCGAAGCTATCACGGTTTCCAGCTTTGACCCCGTTCGCAGAGAAATCGCAAGACTTACCCTCGAAAAACTTATTGCAGACGGCAGAATCCATCCTGCAAGAATCGAGGAAATGTACGAAAAGGCAAAGCGTGAAGTTGAAACAACAATCAAGCAGACAGGTGAACACGCACTCATCGACGCAGGCGTCAACAATGTTCATCCCGAAATCGTTAAGCTTATCGGTAAACTCAGATACCGCACAAGCTACGGTCAGAACGTTCTCAAGCATTCACTTGAGGTTTCATACATTGCAGGTCTTATGGCAGCGGAACTTGGCACCGATGTCAAAACCGCAAAGAGAGCAGGTCTTCTTCACGATATCGGCAAGGCACTTGACCACGAAATGGAAGGCTCACACGTTGATCTCGGCGTAGAATTTGCCAAGAAATACAAGGAGAACGACAACATTCTCCATGCAATCAAGGCTCACCACGGTGAGGTTGAAGCCAAAACAATCATCGCTGTTCTTGTTCAGGCTGCAGATGCTATCTCCGCCGCAAGACCCGGTGCAAGGCGTGAAGACGTTCAGAACTACATCAAGCGTCTTCAGAAGCTTGAAGAAATCGCAACATCATTTAACGGCGTTGACCGTTCATTCGCCATTCAGGCAGGCCGTGAGGTCAGAATTATGGTTAAGCCCGAGGTTGTCAATGACGACAAGATGGTTCTCCTCGCAAGGGATATCGCAAAGAAGATTGAAGAAAGTATGGAATATCCCGGTCAGATCAAGGTTAACCTTATCAGAGAAAGCAGAACTATCGACTACGCAAAGTAATTTATTATGGGGGCTGCCTTGTGCAGCCCTTATTTGTTAGGATGATTTATTGATGAACATTCTTGTAATCGGTGACGTTGTCTCCGCAAGGGGCTGCGAATTTCTCCGCAGCGTCCTGCCTGCATACAAAAGGCTGAAAAAGATTGATCTCTGCATTGCAAACGGCGAAAATTCTGCCGTAGGCAACGGAATCACCCCCTCTTCGGCGCAATATCTTTTTGACAGCGGTGTTGATTTTATCACAACGGGAAATCACGTTTACCGCCGCAGAGAATTTTACGAAATGCTGGACGAAAGGGACGATATCATCCGCCCCGCAAATTTCCCCGATAACAACCCCGGAAAAGGTTATTCGGTTGTGGATATGGGAAGCGTAAAAGTGGGAATCATCAACCTTGCAGGTATGGTTTATATGGACAGATGCAACAATCCTTTTACAGTTGTTGACGAGATTCTGCCAAAGCTTTCGGACTGCAGAATCAAGCTTGTTGATTTTCACGCCGAGGCAACCGCAGAAAAAAGAGCAATGGGATTTTATCTTGACGGCAAGGTGTCCGCAGTCTTCGGCACTCATACCCACGTCATAACAGGCGATGCCACCATCCTCCCCGGAGGTACGGCATATATTACCGATATCGGTATGACGGGTCCAAAGCATTCTGTCCTTGGCGTGAAGCCTGAAATATCAATTGATTGGCTCAGGACGGGTATGCCTGCACGCTTTGACACAGCCGATGGTGAATGTATAATGAACGGCTGTATTTTTGAAATCGACAACAAAACGGGCAAGGCGGCAAACGTTGAGCCCGTAACCATAGAATAGGAAGAATTATATGCAAAAATTACTCAGCCATATGCGCGCCGCCTGCCAGCAATACGAAATGATAAAAGAGGGCGACAGAATTGCAATCGGCGTTTCGGGCGGAAAGGATTCCGTTGCTCTGCTTGCAGGAATGGCTAATCTGCGCAGATTCTACCCTGAAAAATTTGATATAGTCGCAATCACTCTTGACCCCCGTTTCGGCAACGTTGACGGTGATTTTTCACAGATTGAAAAGCTCTGTGCAGAGCTTGACGTTGAATACGTCATCAAGCGCACGCAGCTTGCCGAAGTCATTTTTGACATCAGAAAAGAGAGCAACCCCTGCAGCCTTTGTGCAAGAATGCGCAGAGGAGCGCTCCACGATGCGGCAAAGGAGCACGGATGCAACAAAATTGCTCTCGGTCATCATCTGGACGACGTTGCGGAAACTTTTATTATGAATCTTTTCAACGGCGGCACACTGGATTGCTTTATGCCCGTAACATATCTTTCACGCAAAGATATTTATATGATAAGACCAATGATTTTTGCCAGAGAAAGCGACTGCGCAAGAGTTGTGCGAAAAGAAAATCTGCCAACTGTCAAAAGCAATTGTCCTGCTGACGGCACAACCGAAAGGCAGGAAGTCAAGGAAATGCTCAGCGCTCTCGAGAAAAAATACGGCGACGTACGCAGCAAAATTCTCGGGGCAATGCAAAGGAAAGAAATAAACGGATATTGAGGTAAATAAAAATGAGAAAAATCATTAACATTAATGAGGGCTGGGATTTTTCAAAGGACGGCATAACAGAAAAAATAAACCTGCCCCACACCTGGAACAACCTTGACGGTCAGGGCGGTGCAGAAACCTATGACCGCTGCAGCTGTGTTTATGAAAGGTCAATTCCCCGTTACAGCGGCAGGGTTTACCTTGAAATCAACGGAGCAAACACCGTTGCACAGGTTTTTATAAACGGTGTTTACATCGGAAGCCACGAAAACGGCTACGCAATGTTCCGCTTTGAAATCACGGATTTCCTCAAAGACGAAGACAACGTAATCAGAATTATCGTGGACAACAAAGCCAATGAATTCCTTTATCCCGAGATGGCGGATTTCACTTTCTACGGCGGTATTTACCGCGACGTAAATATTATCAGCGACGTTTCCGACTCCCATTTTTCTCTGCTTGATATGAGCCTTTGCGGAATGTATATCACACCCAAAGCAGACGGCAGAGTATTTGTCAAAACCTTGATTGAAGGTGGCTGCAAAGGGCTGACAAAGGAATTCATTATCACCGATGCAGAGGGCAACGAGGTTGCAAAAAGAGAAGTTGATGCCGACGTTGATGCGGTGAAACTTTTCATTGAAGAGCCTGTGCTCTGGCACGGAATGAAGAACCCTTATCTCTACACAATGACAGCAAGACTCAAAGACGGTGACGAGGTTATTGACGAAATCAGCGACCGTTTCGGTGTCCGCGATTTTTATTTTGACAGCGAAAAAGGCTTTTTCCTTAACGGAGAGCCCGTAAAAATGAAGGGTGTTTCAAGGCATCAGGATTGGGAAGGTCTCGGCAATGCTCTCACACATGACGAGCATAGAAAGGATATTGACCTTATAAAAGAGGTAGGCGCAAATTCAATCCGCCTTGCACACTATCAGCACGACGAAAAATTCTATGACCTTTGCGACGAGGAAGGCTTCCTTGTATGGGCTGAAATCCCCGTTATTTCCAGATTCAGCAAAAAGAAGCAGGATCAGGCAAAATTTATGCTTGAGGAGCTTATCAGGCAGAATTTCAATCATCCTTCAATCTTCTGCTGGAGCATTGCCAACGAAATTTCAATCGGCGGTGCAGGTCTTGCCATAAACGAAGGCATAAACGAGCTTAACGCAGTTGCTCACGCTCTTGATTCAACCCGTCCCACCGCAACGGCACAGGTTGCTTTCTGCTCCGCAAATTCAAAGCTCAACGATATTCCCGATATTCTCGGCTACAATCATTATTTCGGCTGGTATGCCCAGACCGTTGACCGCATTGACAGCTGGCTGGATGAATTCCACGAAAAGAAACCTCACGTCAAACTCTGCCTTTCCGAATACGGCGCAGAGGCAAACACCGCACTCCACTCCGCAAATCCCGTGCAGGGCGATTACTCCGAAGAATATCAGGCTTATTACCACGAGCACTACGCAAAAGCCATTGCAGACAGAGAATGGCTCTGGGGCTCATACGTGTGGAATATGTTCGATTTTGGCTCTGCTCTGCGCAACGAAGGCGGTGTAAGAGGACGCAATAACAAGGGTCTTATTACCTTTGACAGAAAAACAAAGAAAGATTCCTTCTACGTTTACAAAGCATTCTGGTCAGACGAAAAGTTCATTCACATTGCAGGCGAAAGATTTGTTGACCGACCCACAGGCGAGCAGAAAATCAAGGTTTATTCAAACTGCAATAAAATCAAGCTTACCGTAAACGGTGAAACAACCGAGCTTGAGGGTGACAAGATTTTCATCTTTGACGCAATAATCAAAGAGGGTGAAAACGTTATCACAGCAAAGGCAGGAAAGCTTATCCATAAAATCACCGTTAACGGCACGGACACACCCAACCCCTCATATTCATTGCCCGAGGGTTCACAGTCATTTATCCGCAACTGGTTCAACTCAAGTGAGGACATTGACCCTGACAGACTTTCCCTTGACGACACCGTAGGAGATATTCTTTTCAACTCCGAGGTGCAGAATATCATAAAAAATCAGACAGGTGTGACACTTGACCACCCTGCCCTGCAGTACGTTGGCAAAATTCCTCTCAAACCCGTCAGCAGGCTTGCATCAAAGCTTGGTGCAAAAGAGGTTATAGGTCTCGCAAACCAATTCCTGCAGACAATCGAAAAAGACAAAAAATAACAAAAAACGGCTTGCACGGTGTTTCGTGCAAGCCGTAATTTTTTTAGATTTTAGAAAACGTCGTCAACGATTACACTCTTAAGAAGTGCAGGCACCATAATAAGGAATCTGGGAAGCCAGTTTGTGAAAACGTAGGTTGCAAGAGCAAGGAAGCTGGGAACAACAAGTGCGTTGTATTCTGCTTCGCTTGTGGTGTTGTCACCTGTGAAGGTGATTTCATTCTTGCCTGTTTCTTTTTCAATAGTAAAGCTGTCGTGAAGGGTAAGAGTCTGCTCTGAGCCCTCAATAACGTTGCCTTCTTCGTCTGTAAGAGGATCTGAAAGAACATATGAATTGAAAGTCAGCTTTCCGCCTTCAATTGAAATTTCATTGAAGATACCGCCTGTGTAAGCCTGATTGGTCTGATCCCAATCCTGACCGTCCCAGTAGTTGCCGTAGCCGTTCTTCTGGATTGTGAGAGCACCGATCCACTCTGTCTTGAGGAAGTTGCCTGCAAGGAATTCGCGGATTTCGTATCTCTTTGTGCCTGCTGTGCCTGAAAGAACGTAAACAGTTCCGTCCTCATCAACCTTGTTGCCCTTGAGAGCCTTTGTTCTGAGGTACTGATGGTCGTGACCGCCCATTACAAGGTCAACGTCACAAGCATCAAGAACTCTTGTGAGTGACTCCTGAAGATAGAGAGCGTCAGGCCACTTTGCGTCCTTGCCGAGTGAGTAAGGTGACTTGTGAAGAAAAACGATTTTCCAATCCTTGTCTGTGCTGTTCATATCATTCTTGAGCCATGTAAGCTGGGGAATTGACATTGAAAGAATATCGTTTGTATTAAGAACTGCAAAATGAGCGTTGCCGTAATCGAATGAATAGTTAACGCCGTCCTTAACCTGAACGCTTTCGCTTGTATCAAGGTTGAACATATTATTGAACCAATATTCAACACCGAGACCGTCGTGGTTACCTGCAACGGGAACGATTGTTGTTGAAAGGTTAACATCTTTCATTGCGATATCGTAGTTGTCCCATTCTTCGTTTGTGCTGTCGTCAGTAAAGTCGCCCATATTAACGATGAATTCTGCTGAAGGAACGGTTTCAAAAGCAGCCGCCGCAACCTTTGCACCCTTCTTGAAGTTGTCAAGATTGCCTGCCTGAATGTCTGCGATTGTAACAAAGCTGAATTTATTGTCATCGTTATCGGTTATGAATCTGCCGATATCGCTGAAATCTTCGCCGTTACCTACGCGGTAAAAATAGAGTGTTCCGGGAGTGAGGTCTGAAACAAGAGCCTTGTGGACGTACTTACCTTCCCACTCAAATACTTCGTCATAAGTGATTGTGCAGCTTGTAACAAGATTGCCGTCGATGCCTGTGATTTCAACTTCACTTTTTGTATTTTCGTTGGTGTACCATGTGATACCCTTCTGTGTTGAGGGATCGCCGTTAACAGCTACTGAAATACGGGTAGGTGTTGTGCCGGAAACAGTTGCCTCGTCTTCAGCTGATGCAGGGAAAACTGCGCAGGTTGCAAGCATTGCAAAGCAAAGCACAACGCTGAGAACTCTTAAAAAATTCTTTTTCATTATGTTCTTTCCTTTCGTCTTCTATATTTCAACGGCACCGTGCCGTCGGATTACTTATTTAACGGGAACGCTTACGTCCCACTTGGAAAGCCATTCGCCGGTTCTGCAGTTTCTTGCTCTGAAGAGAACTTCATCATCGTACACTTCAATGATGTATGTAAGACCTGAACCGTTGCCGCCCTCTTCGCCGTCCTTGTTTTCAATTGTGAAAGAGGGAACGTTGAATGAATGGAAGCCTTCAATCTGCTCGTAGCTGTACTGGCTGAAACCTGCGTGAAGATGACCTGTGATAAGGATTACTGTGCTGTCATCTGCGTGCTTTGCAAGGATAGCTTTGATTTCGTCATTCTGTGCACCGACTGAACCTGCTTCCTTGTTTGTGCCGTTACCCCATGTTGTGGGAAGGTTGTGAGTGAGCTTAAGGGGCTGATGAAGAACAACAAATACAGGCTTGCCCTTTTCCGTTGCAAGTTCGTTGTCAAGCCATTCAAGCTGTTCGGGGCTGATATAAGCCTCTTCGAACGCCATTTTGTCTGAACCCATAACGATGAATTTGTAGCCGTTAACAACTTCTGTGTATGCATACTTGCCTTCTGCATAAGCATTTTCGGTCATACTTTCATCTCTGTTAAGAGAATTTGTGAAGTTTGAAAAACGGTCGTAAGACTGTCCGTAAGCACGGAGTCTGATATCGTGGTTACCTGAAGCCATAATAAAACGCTTGCTCAGACCGTTGATTTCGTTGTAAACAAGCTGATACTCTTCGAGAAGTCCGTTTTCTGCGATGTCGCCTACACCGACAATTGCGTCAAACTCACATTCTGCGTTCTCAAGGTCAATACAAGCTTCCTGGAACGACTGATATCTGCCGAACATATAGTTTGAAACCTGAGGGTCTGCAAGTGTTGCAAAAACTGCATTGACGTTTTTGGGGTCTTTTGCCTGAATAGGCTCTGCTGTTGAGGGAGCAACAAGACCGCCGTTGAATGAATACATAATTGTGATGATGAGCGTGAAAATTTTGAACGAGATTTGCTGAAGTAAAGTCATTGTCAATATACCTCCTGACACAAATATACCCTATAAGAGTACCACTAAAAGCAAAAAATGTCAATAAAGCAACCGCATCAAAGTCGCATTTTTTCACGTCGGAACACTTTGTTGAAATAGTGTACAAATATTTTTGTGAAAACTTATCGAATTTGGAATATTTAAAGGGTTTACAAATGAAAAGAAAAGTGATAGTATTATCAATGGTGTATTATTATTTCACTTATAATAACTATTTTCAGGAGGAAAAGACTATGGCTAGAAAAATGAAGACCATGGACGGTAACAACGCCGCTGCATGGGTGTCATATGCTTTCACAGAAGTTGCAGGCATTTACCCCATCACTCCGTCAAGCCCCATGGCAGACTATGTTGACCAGTGGTCAGCACAGGGTATGAAGAACATCTTCGGCACAACAGTAAAAGTTGCCGAAATGCAGTCAGAAGCAGGCGCAGCAGGTACCGTTCACGGTTCACTTGCAGCAGGTGCTCTCACCACTACTTACACTGCATCACAGGGTCTTCTTCTTATGATCCCCAATATGTACAAAATCGCAGGTGAGCTTCTTCCCAGCGTTTTCCACGTATCAGCACGCTGCGTAGCTTCACACGCTCTTAACATCTTCGGCGATCACTCAGACGTTTATGCTTGCCGTCAGACAGGTTTCGCAATGCTCGCTGAAACAAACACTCAGGAAGTTATGGACCTCGGTGCTGTTGCACACCTTGCATCAATCAAGGGCAGAGTTCCCTTCATCAACTTCTTTGACGGTTTCCGTACATCACACGAACTTCAGAAGATTGAAGTTTGGGATTTTGAAGACCTCAAGGAAATGTGCGATATGGATGCTGTTGAAGCATTCAGAAAGAGAGCTCTCAACCCCGAGAGACCCGTTATGCGTGGTTCACACGAAAACGGCGACATCTTCTTCCAGCACAGAGAAGCATGTAACTCATACTACGATGCACTTCCCGCAATCGTTGAAGAGTACATGGACAAGGTTAACGCAAAGCTCGGCACAGACTACAAGCTCTTCAACTACTACGGTGCTCCCGATGCTGAAAAGGTTATCATCGCAATGGGTTCAATCTGTGACGTAGCAGAAGAAGTTATCGATTATCTTACCGCTAAGGGTGAGAAGGTTGGTCTTGTTAAGGTTCGTCTTTACAGACCCTTCTCAGCAGAGAAGCTTGTTGAAGCTATCCCCGCAACAGCAAAGAAGATTGCTGTTCTCGACAGAACAAAGGAACCCGGCTCACTTGGCGAGCCCCTTTATCTTGACGTTGTTGCAGCTCTTGCTGCTACAGGCAGAACAGGCATCCAGGTAATCGGCGGCCGTTACGGTCTCGGTTCAAAGGATACTCCTCCCTCAAGCATCTTCGCTATTTACGACGAGCTTGCAAAGGATTCTCCCAAGCCTCAGTTCACACTCGGTATCAACGACGACGTTACAAACCTCTCACTTGCTGAGAAAGAAGCTCCCAACACCGCAGCAGAAGGCACAATCGAGTGCAAGTTCTGGGGTCTTGGCGGCGACGGCACAGTTGGTGCAAACAAAGACTCAATCAAGATCATCGGTGACCATACAGACAAGTACGTTCAGGCTTACTTCCAGTATGACTCAAAGAAGACCGGTGGTATCACAATTTCTCACCTTCGTTTCGGCGACAGCCCCATCAAGTCACCCTACTACATCAACAAGGCTGACTTCGTAGCTTGCCACAACCCCTCATACGTTGAAAAGGGCTACAAGATGGTTAACGACGTTAAGCCCGGCGGTGTATTCCTCATCAACTGCCAGTGGGATGAAGCAGAACTTGCTGAAAAGCTTCCCGCAGAGGCAAAGAGATACATCGCAAAGAACAACGTTCAGCTTTACACAGTTAACGCTATCGACCTTGCTGCACAGATCGGTCTCGGCAAGAGAACAAACACCGTTCTTCAGTCTGCATTCTTCTCACTTTCAAAGGTTCTTCCTGCTGAGGAAGCAATCGGCTACATGAAGGAGAAGGCTCAGAAGTTCATGAAGAAGGGTAAGGAAATCGTTGAAATGAACGAAAAGGCTATCGATGCAGGTGCATCAGCTTACGTTAAGATCAACGTTCCTGCTGACTGGGCAAATGCTGAAGACAACAAGGTTGCTGCAGCTTCAAAGGGCGCAGCAAAGCTTGTTAAGATGGTTGACGGCATCATGAAGCCCGTTGCTCTTATGGACGGTGACTCACTTCCCGTTTCAGCATTTATGGATCACGCTGACGGTACATTCGAACACGGCGCATCAGCTTACGAAAAGAGAGGCGTTGCAGTTCTCGTTCCCGCATGGGACGGCGCAACTTGTGCTCAGTGTAACAAGTGTTCATATGTATGTCCCCACGCAACAATCAGACCCTAT
>JAZQTC010000008.1:0-20002 GCA_045630405.1 Acutalibacteraceae bacterium | reverse complement strand
AGTATTCATAAAGGATTTGACCTGTGAATACTCAATTTTTTTGCTTAAAATAGAGTTTTGTATATAGTTTGATATAATTTTTATGTATCATCGCATTCCTTTTGGAGTGCGACTTTTTGTTATGCTGACTTTTCTGTAGGTTTTGCAATATAACCTATTGCTACTCCCTGACGAGTATCTGCTGTGAAGCAAGGTTCGTCGTTTTCGGGTATTTCAAGATAACCTACGAAGTTGTAGTGAATCACAACTCTCTGTGTCTTGTTTTTGCCCTTGCCCTCTGCCTCATAAACATCAATATGGTCTATGAACTCGTGAATGAGTGGTGCCGTAATTGTTTCCATATCCAAGAACTTTCTTACTGCACCGATAAACATATCCTTGCTGTGCTGAACTGTCTGCATATTATGACAAACTGGTTTATGCTACTTGAGCGTATTTCCTCTTTAGGACTTATTATTGAACTAATTTTCTTCGTAAAAAACCTTATTTTTCCTCAAACCAGGATTGATGTTTTCTTATATAGAATTCATATGCTGGAGTGTGTTTTACATCATAAACAAATTGCATCCATCCATCTTTTCTTGACTTTGGAATATACTTTTGATAAACCTCAATATTTTCGGTTGCGTCTACAATAAATTCTATCAATGACATTAATTGATCTAAATTTTCTGTGTTTTCGTCCACCTTCTCGCCATAATATACGTATTTCCGCAATTCTGGGTGTTCAATAAGCAACCTATCTATTTCAAGTGAATTTGCAACAAAGTTTTGATATATTTGGCTATTTATAGTAGCCTGCAAATTTATACTTTGGTAAATCAGTCCAACTAAACTTACTATAGAAATAATTGTTGCTATAATATCAAACCATTCCATATTTTTTCTCCTTTAACCTTCTGATTTGCTTGCAAAATAATTTTTGTCCGTCTGTCCGATAAATTCCGATATTTATCAAAATATTTCAGTTTTATCAGGTCAGACTTTTATAGTTGTTTGCAAATTTTTCTTCCCAAGTCAACTCAATTTCTTTGCGCCACGACAATGCTCTCTCTTTCATTTCTTCACAAAGTTCAGGCATTTCATCGCAGAGATTGTGTTTTTCTCCCGGATCATTTTCAAGGTCAGAAAGAAAGACCTCTGCACGCTGTTCTTCGCCTTCAACAAGCTGACCGTTAAGAACCAGTTTATATTTACCTTTTCTTGCGGCAGTCTGTCCTTCCATTTCCCAGAAAAGATATTCGTGCTCTGCATCAGAATTCCCGTTAATCATAGGAACAAGACTCATTCCGTCAAGCTGATAGTCTTCGGAATTTCCTCCGCAAAGTTCAAGAATGGTCGGGAAAATATCTGTTGAAATATGAGGCGAGCATTCAACTTTTGTGTTTGTTCTGCCATACCAACTGAGAATAGCGGGAATTCTTATTCCGCCCTCAAAAAGACTGAACTTATGACCGCTGAAAATTCCTGATGTGCCGCCGTAATAATAATCCTGTGTGCCGTCAAGCCAGTTTCTTGATTCTCTTGAGGGACCGTTATCGCTTTGAAAATAGATAACTGTATTTTCAAGAAGACCCTGACGGATAAGTTCATTTCTGATTTCACCCACACCGTCATCAACAGCACTTATCATAGCCGCCATAATCTGTCTGTCCTTTGAAAGATACGGGAATCTTTTGATATATTTTTCAGGCGCATGCATCGGATAATGAGGGGCATTGTAGGCTACATAAAGCATAAACGGTTCATTGCGGTGCTTTTGAATAAACTCAACACTTTTTCGGGTTATTCTTTCGGTCATATATTCGCCGTTTTCATATACCTCCTCATCGTTTTCCCAAAGGTCGTGAGTAGGATTTGTGTTTCCGTCTGCCATTCCCCAATAAAAAATATGAGAGTAGTAATCAACACAGCCTGCAAGGAAACCTGAAAATTCATCAAACCCGTTGGCATTGGGTCTGCATTCATCCCTGAGACCGAGATGCCATTTGCCCATAATACCTGTTTTATAGCCAAGTTTTTTCAACGCAGTTGCGATTGTAGGAACTTCAGGAGTAAGTCCTGATGCTCTGCGATGACCTGCAAGAATCGCTCTGACGCCTGCATTTGCAGGATATCTTCCTGTCAGCAGGGATGCTCTTGACGGAGAACAAACAGGAGATGCCGAATACATCGAAGAAAATCTGATGCCGTCTTCTGCAACGGCATCAATATTCGGAGTCCTGAAATCGGTTGCTCCCATACAACTCAGGTCACCGTAGCCCTGGTCGTCGGTCATTATAATAATTACGTTAGGTTTTCTCATAACACTTTCCCCATTCTTATCTGTTTAAACTAAATAACTGTATGTTTTGATACATATGTACGCACGATTAATCGGAATTTGGTTATTTCTATTTGTTTTTGTGTGTTCTGTATTCCATTAAACAAATCAATGAAATTACCATAGGAATGATTGCATAACCTGCATTGGCTGTTCCGTTTGAAGTGAAAACAAATATAGCGCCTGCAAAAGTCAGAATGATAAACACTACTGAAAGTATCAGTAAAAACTTTTTCACACATTCGCACTCCTTTATGCAAATTCTTGTTTGTACGTCTCGATTTTATCATAACACAAACATTTTCGCAATGTCATTTTTAAACTTGAATTAAGTAAAAATATTCAATATATTTCCGAAGTGTATAATTGTTATTTGTAATATTGAAAAGTGAAAAAAAGTATAATATAATTTTTATGAGAAATAATTATTCGGAGGTTTTAATATGAACGCAAAATATCCCAATCTTTTATCTCCCGGATACATAGGAAAGGTTGAACTCCGCAACAAAACCGTTATGGCTGCAATGGGAATGAGCCAGGCTGAAAACGGATTTGTCAACAAAGCTGTGCTTAACCATTATGCTGAAAGAGCAAAAGGCGGCGTTGGTGCAATTATCGTTGAAGTTACCTGCGTTGACTCCCCTCTCGGTCTTAACACAAACGGTATGCTTGTGATTGACGACGATAAATATATTCCCGGCATGACCGAACTTGCATCGGTTATTCACGAAGGCGGCTCAAAAGCATTTCTGCAGATTTCCCATACAGGCAGAGGCGCAAGAAGAAAGATTATCGGCGGTCAGCCCGTCGGACCAAGTGCCGTTGCAATGCCCTATTCATATATGATGGGTCTTGCAAACGAAACACCCAGAGAGTTGACAATCGACGAAATCAAAGCAATTGAAGAAAAATATGCACAGGCGGCTTTGAGAGCCAAAAAAGCAGGTTTTGACGGTGTTGAAATTCACGCTGTCGGCTATTATCTCGGTCAGCAGTTTCTTTCAAAAACTGCCAATATCCGAACCGATGAATACGGCGGAAACAAAGAAAACAGAATACGTTTTCACCTTAACATAATCAAAAGAATCCGTGAACTTTGCGGCGATGATTTTGCGGTTATCGTCAAACTTTCTGTTATTGAAATGGGCAAAGACGGCGGAATTTCAATGCTTGACGGATTGTATTACTGCAAAAAGCTTCAGGAAGCAGGCGTTGATGCGATTGAAGTGCTTGCAGGTATCTGGTCAAGTGAGGCCGGTAAGAGTCAGAAACCCGAATCAGCATATTCGGATTGTATGGCGGTTGCACTTTGCCTCGTTATGAAAATCGGACTTGCACTTACTGCAGGCGAAAAGAAAACAACTCTCATCGGCGGCGGCAGAGCACAGAATCCTGTTGCATCTGAAAAAGCACTCAAATCGGGTCAATGCGATCTGATATTTATCGGTCACGGCCTGCTCGCTCAACCCGACCTTGTTAATCTTATTGACGAAGACAGAGAAGACGAAATCAGACCTTGCATCGGTTGCGGTCATTGCATTGACCATCAGCTTCAGCACGGTGCAAGAGCCGTCTGCTCGGGTAATGCAGTTCTTGCAAGGGGTGATAACGACCATAGAATTATCCCTGCGGAAACAAAGAAAAAGGTTGTTGTTATCGGTGCAGGTGTAGCAGGTGTTGAAGCGGCAAGAATTGCGGCAATGAGAGGTCACACAGTTGATATTTACGATTCTGCAAACGAGGTCGGCGGTCAGATGAACCTTGCCTGCAAACCTCCTTTCAAGCAGCATCTCGGTCTTATGAAACCTTATCTTGAAAGACAGCTTGAGCTCCACGGCGTCAACGTTCATCTCGGCAAAAAGATGACTAAAGAAGACGTTCTTGCTCTTAACCCTGATGCTGTTGTCTGCGCAACCGGTGTTATCAACAATAAGCTTCCCGTTGAGGGCGGTGAAAGAGCAATCAATGCAGTTGATATTCTTGACGGTGCATCAAGCGGTAAAAACGTTGTTGTTATCGGTGGCGGCTCAATCGGATGCGAAACCGCTGAATTTCTTGCAAAGCAGGGTAAAAAAGTCTGCATAATTGAAATGACAGATACCTTTGCAGGTAACACAGGCAAAACGGCACAGACAATTCTTCTCGGTCATCTCAAAGGCAACAGAGTTAAACTTCTGCCTGAATCAAGAGTTGAAAAAATCACCGCAACAGAGGTTGTTTATAAATCCAAAGACGGCAAGACAAATTCTGTCAAAGCAGATACGGTTGTGCTTGCAATCGGCAACAGACCTGATACCAGTCTTTATGATTCACTCAAAGATGAAGTCAAAGAAATCTATAACATCGGTGATTCAAACGGCGGCGGAATAATTCCCAATGCCGTTTATGAAGGATACACAGTCGGTAATAAAATATAAGGAGAAGTTAAAATGAAAAAGAAGTTATTGAGCATTGTTTCTTTGATTCTTGTGTTCTCGCTTATTTTCGGTAATGTTGCTTTTGCAACAAGCGGCGATATTGACCCTGCAATCATAGCTGAAACAAAAGAGGTTGCTGTTCAGATTGAAAGCGAAGGTATCGTTCTTCTGAAAAACGAAGATAATTTTCTTCCGCTTGAAAACAAAAAAGTGAATATCTTCGGTGCAGGCTCGGTTTGCCCGTTTTTCGGCGGTGCAGGTTCAGGTGCGATAACAACCGATGACCCCGTAACTCTCTACGAAGCTTTTGAGGCAGAGGGCATTGAATACAATGCAGAGCTCCGTGCTATTTACGAAAAGCATTGCCTTTCAAACGAGCTTCCCAAAACCGATAACACAGTTATCAACAATCTTCTTCAGGTCCTTCTGGCAAAGAACACCCTTGAAGAAATGAACCCCAAACATCTTACCGATGAACTTCTTGCAAATGCGGTTGAATTTTCAGACACAGCAATAATCGTTATCAGCCGCACAAGTGCGGAGGGCACGGACCATACAGTTGAAACCCTCAGCCTTTCCGATGACGAAAAGGCGATGGTTGAGAAAGTAACTTCTGCATTTGAAAACGTTGTTGTGCTTTTCAATATCGGCAACGTTATGGAAATGGGCTGGATTGATGAATACGAAAACATCAAAGCAGCCGCAATCATCTGGATTCCGGGTGAATTCGGTATGACCGCTGTTCCGCAGATGCTCGACGGTAAAGTCAATCCCTCAGGCAGACTTACCGATACAATCTCATACAAAATCGAAGACCATCCCTCAAGCCAATGCTTCGGCAGTTATGAATATGACGGTGGCGGAAACTACGTTGAATATTATGAGGGCATTTACGTTGGTTACCGTTATTTTGAAACCTTTGCAAAGGATAAAGTGCAGTATCCTTTCGGCTACGGTCTTTCATACACAAACTTTGAAAAAGAAGTTATTTCAACGGATTTTGATTCCGAAAACATAACCGTAAAAGTCAAAGTAACAAACACAGGTGATATGGCTGGCAAAGAGGTTGTTCAGCTTTATTACAGCGCACCCTACACAGAGGGCGGTATCGAAAAAAGCACAATCTGCCTTGGCGGTTTTGCAAAAACAGATATGCTTGAGCCTGACGAAAGCGAAACTCTCACAATCACGTTCAAAACCGATGATATGGCATCCTATGACTACAAATCAAATGAAGCCTGGGTGCTTGAAAAAGGCACGTATAAAATCATCGTTGCCAACGACGTCAGAAACCATATCGCATCATATGATTATGAAATTGCAGAAACAAAGATAATCAAGAATGATTCAGCAACAGGTACCGAAATCGAAAATCTTTTTGACGACGTTTACAGCGGATATGAGATTATGTCAAGAGCCGACGTTGACGGCACGTATCCCGAGCTTCGTGAGCTTGATGCAGACGATTATCTCATTGACGTTGACAAAGTGCCGGATCCTATAACAGAGGGAGAAGCACCCAAAATGGGCGTTAAATACGATGAAACAATCACTCTTCAGGACGTTGCAGAAGACGAAAGTCTTTGGGATGCATTCCTTGACCAGCTTACACTTGATGAAATGACAATGCTGGTTATCAACGGCGGCTATGAAACTCACGGTGTTGAGCGTCTCGGCATTCCTCACACAATGGATAACGACGGCCCTTCAAGCGTTAAGGGCAGAAACGGTCTTGTTTACACCGCAAGCGGCACAGCTTATCCCTGCGCAACTGCAATCGGTTGCACCTGGAACGTTGAACTTGCTTATGAAATGGGCAAGGGTGCAGGCAAGGAAGCCAAGGATATGGGTACAGACACATGGTACGCACCCGGTGCAAATATTCACCGAAATCCCAGAGGCGGCAGAAACTTTGAATATTTCTCGGAAGACCCGATTATCTCGGGTATTATGGCGGCTGAAATCATCAAAGGCGCAAATTCAGAAAGCCTTGTAACAACAATCAAGCACTATGCGCTCAATGACCAGGAGTCTCACACAAACGGAATCTATACCTGGTGCGATGAGCAGGCAATGAGAGAAATTTATCTCAAAGCATTTGAAATTCCCGTCAAAGAAGCACAGCCCAAGGGCATTATGTCGGCTTATAACAGAATCGGCACAAAATGGTGCGGTTCATCATCTGCACTTCTCAAAGACCTTCTCCGTGAAGAATGGGGATTTGATGGCTTCGTTGTTTCGGACTATTCTTCAAACTTCACAGGCAGCGGATATATGAGTCCCGTTCTTGCGGTTTATAACGGCAACGATACAATTCTTACAGGTATGTGGTCGCTTCAGGTTATTCAGCATAAAGCGGCAGTCAAGCTTGCTTATGCAAAAGACCCTGTCGGTTTCGGCAATGCTCTCCGTGAAGCCTGCAAGAATCTCTGCATAATGAAAATGGAAACAAAGGCATTCAAAAATCCTGAAATAACCTACGATTCATCACTCATCGGCACTCTTGATACCTTTGATGACTGGACGTTTGAATTCCCTTACGTTTTCACATTTATCAGATTTGTTCTCAACAACATAACAAACGTTGTTATTTACGCTTTCAGATTTATTCTTTAAAACACAACAAACACCGCTCTCACTCCTGAACAGGTCCGTAAAAAACGGACAATGAAAAAAACACCCTCCTATGGCAGAATTAAAGAAACTACCATAGGAGGAATTTTTATGCCCAAAAGTTACAAACATATCAAGCAATATGAAAAAGAAATATTGGAATTAAGAGCAAAAGGATTAACACATAGAGAAATTGGAGAAAAATCAGGATTCAAAAAGGAGCAAACAGAAGAATTTTCCACAGATACAATCGCAACCAACGAAAGATTGCATCAGGAGTATCATTGAAACACAAGGGCAGACCAAGAAAAGACGGAAACGAATTACCACCATCGATACAACAGTTAAGCAAATATAGAGTGACGGGAGCAATCCGAACTATGCCTGAAAGCGAATATTTTCAACGCTTTTCGGCGTTTCGGGATTGAAAGGCTTGACGGATTTGCGAGTATTTTAACGAAGAAAAGGCGGAAATCATCCGATAAAAAACACAGTTCGGGTTACTCCCACCACTCTAAGCACCAAAAACGGATTCCGTGAACCGTCCTGCAGGTCACATCTGACATCACTCTTGAACCGCTTGCACTTTGACACTTGAATAAATCAAATTAATAATGTATAATGATAATGATTATACCTTGAGATTCAGCAAAAACAAGGAGATATATTATGAAAATTACAGTATGCATCGGATCATCATGCCACATCAAAGGTTCAAGACATGTTGTTGAGCAGCTTCAGGCTCTCATTGCAGAAAACAATCTCGGCGACAAAGTTGAACTTGGCGGCACATTCTGCATCGGTCAATGCCAGCAGGGTGTTTGCGTTACCGTTGAAGACAATTTCTTTTCGGTAACTCCGGAAACAGTAGACGAATTTTTTTCAAAAGAAATTATTGCGAAGGTGTAAAATATGTTGATTGTTCAGATTTGCGTTGGCAGCTCGTGCCACCTGAAGGGTTCGTCCGAAATAGTTGAGCTCCTCCAGAATGCTGTTGCAGAGCATCATCTCGAAGACGAAGTTACTCTGGCCGGCAGTTTCTGCATCGGCAAATGCAACCGCATCGGTGTTACGGTTCAGGTCAACGACGACGTTCACGTTGGCATCACAAAAGAAAATTTCAAAGAATTTTTCAATGATAATATCTTATCTGCAGTCGGGAGGAAGTAAACATAATGAATTGCCTCACTCTTAAAAAATCAAACTGTAAAAATTGCTATAAATGTATCCGCCATTGTCCCGTCAAGGCAATCCGCTTTTCGGGCAATCAGGCGCATATTATAGGCAACGAATGTATTCTTTGCGGTCAATGTTTTGTTGTGTGTCCGCAGAATGCAAAGGAAATCGTAAACGAAGTTGAAAAGGCAAAGGTATTCATTCAGAGCGGTGATCCCGTCGTTGTGAGCCTTGCCCCCTCGTTCATCGCAAACTATGACGGCATCGGCATCAATGCAATGCGCTCCGCACTTCAGAAACTTGGATTTTTTGACGTTGAAGAAACCGCAATCGGCGCAACAATAGTCAAAAATGAATATGAAAGAATACTTGCAGAAGACGCAAGAGACGTTGTTATTTCATCCTGCTGCCATTCAATCAATCTTCTTATTCAGAAGCATTATCCTGCCGCGCTGGAATATCTTGCTGACGTTATGTCACCCATGCAGGCTCATTGCGCTGATATCAAGAAGAGAATGCCCAACGCAAAAACAGTTTTTGTAGGTCCTTGCGTAGCCAAAAAGGACGAAGCAGAATATTACGAAGGCATTGTTGACGCTGTTCTTACCTTTGAAGAGCTTTCCGAATGGCTCAAGGAAGAAAATATTGAAATCGAGCCTATTTCCGACAAGGACGATTTCAGCCGTGCAAGATTCTTCCCCACAACAGGCGGTGTGCTCAAAACCATGAGCGAGAATTCGGACTATACTTACGTTGCCATTGACGGCGTTGAAAACTGCATCAAGGTGCTCAAAGATATCGAAAAGGGCAAAATCCACAAGTGTTTTGTTGAAATGTCGGCTTGCATAGGCAGTTGCGTCGGCGGTCCCGTTATTGAAAAATATCATCACGATTCAAACATCAAGGACTATATTGAAGTTGTAAACTATGCAGGCGCAAAAGACTTTAAAGTCAATATGCCTGATTCAATCGAACTGAAAAAGATTTTCAGCTACATTGAGCGAAAGCTTCCTATGCCCTCGGAAACAGAAATCAGCAACATCCTCCGTCAGATGGGCAAATTCAAGCCCTCCGACGAGCTCAACTGCGGCTCTTGCGGTTACAATACCTGCCGTGAAAAAGCAGTTGCCATTGCACAGGGCAAGGCAGAAAGCTCAATGTGTCTGCCCTATCTCAAGGATAAAGCAGAAAGCTTTTCCGACACAATTGTTAAAAACACTCCCAACGGACTCATCGTTCTCAACGAACAGCTTGAAGTTCAGCAGATAAACCAGTCCGCAAGAAAAATTATGAATATCCGTTCTGCTTCCGACGTTCTCGGTGACCAGGTTGTCAGAATCCTTGATCCCACAATATTTATGACCGTTCTTTCAACAGGCAGAGATATCCGTGATCAGCGTGTTTATCTGGCAGAATACAAGCGATACGTTGAGCAGACCGTTGTTTATGACCGCGATTCCCACCTTCTCATCGGCATTATGCGTGACGTTACAGACGAAGAGGCAGAACGCGAAAAGAAAGAAAATATCAGCCGCCAGACCGTTGAGGTTGCAGACAGAGTGGTTGAAAAACAGATGCGAATTGTTCAGGAAATTGCGTCTCTTCTCGGTGAAACCGCCGCAGAAACAAAAATTGCTCTTGCAAAGCTGAAGGAGTCGATTACCGATGAATGATTTATGTGCAGATATCGGCTATAAAAGCATCAATCACTACGGTGAAGAACTTTGCGGTGACCACGTTGATATCATTGAGCAGGATGATAATGCACAGGTTATCGTTCTTGCAGACGGTCTCGGAAGCGGAGTCAAGGCAAGCATTCTTTCAACCCTGACGTCAAAAATAATTTCAACTATGATGGCTGAAGGTCTTCCCATTGAGGAATGCGTTTCCACAATTGCAGCAACTCTCCCCGTCTGCTCCGTCAGAGGCGTAGCATACTCAACCTTCACAATTATCCACCTCAAAAATAACGACCTTGCAGAGATTATACAATATGACAACCCTCAGGTAATCATCATCCGCGATGAGCAGAATTATGAATATCCAAGAACAGAGATGAACATCGGCGGCAAAAAAATATACAAGAGCATAATCAAACTCCGTGAAAACGATATTTTTATTGCAATGAGCGATGGTTGTCCTCACGCAGGAATCGGAATGTCATACAATTTCGGTTGGAAAAGAGATGACATAATTTCATTTATGGAAACTCTTGCTCCCGTAGGCTACACGGCAAAAACGCTTTCAACAATCCTTGTTGACGAATGTTTCAAGCTTTATGGCGGCAAACCAGGCGACGATGCAACCGCTTGTGTCATCAGAATCAGAAAACGCGAGCCGATGAATCTGCTTTTCGGTCCTCCCTCAAACAGAGACGACGCAAACAGAATGATGTCACTTTTCTTTTCAAAGGAAGGCAAGCACATTATCTGCGGAGGAACAACGTCATCAATTGCTGCAAAATATCTTAACAAGCCCCTCAAAGCAAGTCTTGTTTTTGAAAAATCAGACGTTCCGCCCATTGCGGAAATCGAAGGTGTTGACCTTGTTACCGAAGGTGTTATAACCGTCAACAAGGTGTTGGAATACGCCAAGGATTATCTGGGCGAAAACGAAAAATACGAGCATTGGAGCCTTAAGCGTGACGGTGCTTCATTGATTTGCCGCTTGCTTTTTGAAGAAGCAACCGACATAAACTTCTACGTTGGCAGAGCAATCAATCCTGCCCACCAGAATCCTGATCTTCCCATCAATTTCAGCATCAAAATGAACCTTGTTGAGGAGCTTTCCGCCTGCCTGAAAAAAATGGGTAAGAGAATCAAAGTCAGCTATTTTTAATTGAATAACTCTGAATCGTAAGCCTTAAAATATCTGTATTTTGAGGCTTCTTTTGTTTTGCCAAAACATTCACCGTTGCTCACTTTTGCGCGAAATATTTGCTTTTTTTGCGAGCAATCCGATTGACAACACCCGAAAAAGTGTGATATAATTTTTGAGGTATAGACCTAATTAAGCGGTTCGTTTGTCTTGCCATTTATGAGCAGGATATTTTTTGAGCCAAAATCACCCCGCAAAAAAAAGAATACAGAGGTAGAATATGAGAAGTCTTATTGATATCCGTGAGCTTTCAATCGAAGAAATTGACGAGCTTGTCAAGGTTGCCAACGATATAATTGACAATCCTGCCAAGTACAGCGAAAAATGTAAGGGTAAAATACTCGCAACCCTTTTCTTTGAGCCTTCAACAAGAACAAGACTCAGCTTTGAGTCTGCAATGCTGAATCTCGGCGGTAGTGTAATCGGTTTTTCCGACTCAAAGAATTCATCTGCATCAAAAGGTGAAAGCGTTGCTGACACAACCAAAATTGTTGGCGGATATGCTGACATTATTGCAATGCGTCACCCCAAAGAAGGCGCTCCCCTTGTTGCTTCGATGAACTCCGACATCCCTGTAATCAACGCAGGCGACGGCGGTCACAACCATCCCACACAGACACTCACCGACCTTCTGACAATCCACCGCGAAAAAGGTCGTTTTGACAATCTGACAATCGGTTTCTGCGGTGACCTTAAATTCGGCAGAACCGTTCACTCCCTCATCAGCGCAATGTCAAGATATAAGAACGTCAGATTCATTCTTATCTCTCCCGATGAGCTGAAGATTCCAGATTACATCAAGCAGACCGAACTTGAAGCAAAGAACCTTGAATATATCGAAACAACTTCACTTGACGACGTTATGGGTGAACTTGATATTCTGTATATGACACGTGTACAGGGCGAAAGATTCTTCAACGAACAGGATTATATCCGTCTGAGAGACAGCTACATTCTCTATCCTCAGAAGCTTGAAACCGCAAAAGAAGATCTGATTATTATGCATCCCCTGCCCCGTGTCAACGAAATTCCCGTTGCAGTTGACAACGATCCCCGTGCTTGCTACTTCAAGCAGGCAAGATACGGCAAATTCATCAGAATGGCACTTATTATGAAATTACTGGAGATTAAATAATTATGATTATCGGACAAATTAAAGACGGAATCGTGCTTGACCATATTACAGCCGGAAACGGTATGACCCTTTACAATCTCCTTGGTCTGGGCAATCTTGATTGCCAGGTTGCGCTCATTCAGAATGCAGACAGCGTTAAGATGGGCAAAAAAGACATCATCAAGGTTGATAAGGTAATCGACCTCAACATTGAGGCTCTGGGATACGTTGACCCCGGCGTTACCGTTAACATCATCAGAGACGGCGAGCTTGCCAAAAGACAGCGCATTGATATTCCTGAAAGAATCGTGAATATCATCAAGTGCAAGAATCCCCGTTGCATCACAACTGTCGAGCAGGAGCTTGACCACATTTTTGAACTGGCTGACAGAGAAAACAGAGTTTACAGATGTATGTATTGCGAAAGCAAAGCTGAATAAAAACATACGGTGATGCAAAAAAGCGCAGACCGCATAAAACAATATAAATCAAGGGGTTACTACGGATACAGCATCTGTAGTAACCCCTTAAACATATAAAAAACAAAATTGTGGAAATAAACGTGTTTTACGCTACAAGCCAACTTAGCCACTCGACGTACTTTTGCTCAGTTTGCTTGTTCTGCATTTTTTCCTATTCCCTGAAAAATAGCAATAAAAAAGACATCCGAGAAAATCGGATGTCTTTTGTTTTTTAGAACATAATTACGATAAGCTGTGAAACCAACACAACCGCAATGAGTGCGATGGGATAGGTTGCAGCGTATGCTGCGGCAACGTCTTCTGTTCCTGCGGTTGAAATCAGCGTTCCCAGAGCAGGTGTGCTTGTCATACCGCCCGTGATTGAGCCAAGGTTGTTGAGGAGGCTCAGTTTGAGAACGTATTTTGCAAAGAGGTAGCCTGCAACCAGAGGAAGAATTGTCATTACAATGCCGTATACAAAGTACATAGGATCAAAGTTTGCAACAAATTCAGCACCGCCGGGAATACCTGCACCAACAAGGAAAAGAACAAGACCAAGCTCTCTGAAAAGCTTGAGAGTTGCCTGCTTGGGCATAATGCCGATTTTGCCGATTCTGCCGAAATGGCCGAGAATAAGGCTCATCAGAAGGCAACCGCCTGTTGTTGTCAGAGAGAAGCAAGTGCCCTCAAAGCCTGCTGACGAAAGAGGAATTTTTATCTGACCCACAAGTGTGCCGAGGATAGCTGCAAGAGAGAATCCTGCAATACCCATATGGTCGATTTCGAAAAGCTTAAGAGCTTTCTTCTCTTCTTTCTTTTCTTCTTTAATAACAAGTTTTGCGCGTTCTTCTTCCATATTAGCCTTTGTAAGCTTGGGAATAAGCTGAACAAAGAGAACAACACCGACAACACCGAAGATGTAAGCAATGCCGTGACCGACAGATACAAGACCTGTGTATTCAGCTGCAACTGTTGCTTTTGCCGCTGAGAAAGCGGGTGTTGATGTCAGCGAGCCTGAAAGCAAGCCGACAATCATTGCAACAAAGCCGTCACGGGTTTCGATTGATGAGCCGTAACCGATTGCATCGCCTGCAAAGATGCAGCCAATAGCGGAAAGTCCGCCAACGAGAATGATTACAAGACCGAGAAGAACGTAAGATTTGAAGTTCTTCTTGAAGTTTCCGAAAAATTTGGGGCCTGCAATATATCCTACCGAAGTAACGAAAAGGATAAGTCCCAACGCTTCAACAATTCCGAGGCCCGGCTCAAAATCATAAGGCTTTGAAGATGCCATAAATACAAGTCCGTCGGTCTCGCTCATATTGAAGAAAAGTGCACCGCAAACAAGTGCGATGATGAACACACCTGCATCACCCAGAGATACGCCTTTGATTGTTATTCTTCCGATAAGATAACCAAAAAGAAGAACACCGAAAAGCACAAGGAAGAATGTGTAAGTGTTGCTGATGGATATAAGTCCGTTAAAAAACGTCATTTTTTATTTGCCTCTCTTCTTATCTCTTGTTTGTGTAGTCGGGCAAAAGTTTGGGTGATACCTTATCTGTATCGATTCCTGCTTCTGCGATTTCGTTTTCAAACTTTTCAATGTGTTTGAGTGTAAGCTCGCCTACTGTAACATTCTTTGCTTTTGCAGCCGCATTGATACCTGCGCTTCTGCCGAAAACAATGATATCGAGCAGTGAGTTACCCATAAGTCTGTTTCTGCCGTGAATTCCGCCAACAGCCTCGCCTGCAACAAACAGGTTTTCGATGTTTGTTGTCATACAGTCGGGCGTAATATCAAGACCGCCGTTCTGATAGTGAAGAGTGGGATAAACAAGGATAGGCTCCTTACGGATATCGATACCATACTTCTCATACATGCTCCACATAGCAGGGATTCTCTTCATAATTGTGTCTTCCCCGCCGATTTTTTCAATCATAGGAGTATCAAGCCATACGCCCTGACCGTCACCTGTATCAACGCCTGTGCCACGCTCTGAACATTCACGGATAATTGAAGCAGCCGCAACGTCACGAGTCTCAAGGGGATGCATAAATACTTCACCATTTACGTTGATGAGCTTTGCGCCGAGTGAACGAACTTTTTCAGTAACGAGAGCGCCGAAAATCTGCTCGGGATATGCAACACCTGTGGGATGATACTGAAGAGTTTCAGCATAAAGAAGCTTTGCGCCTGCTCTGTAGCCGAGAACAAGTCCGTCAGCTGTTGCGCCGTAGTGGTTTGATGTGGGGAAACCCTGATAATGCATACGACCTGCACCGCCTGTTGCAATAATAACTGTCTTTGCCTTTGCAACAAGAAGTTCCTTGGTTTCCATATTCATAAGAACTGCGCCTGCAGCGTTACCGTTTTCGTCCATAATGAGTTCGATTGCCGCTGTGAAATCAACAACGGGAATCTGACGGTTGAGAACTTCGTCGCGGAGAGTTCTCATAATTTCTGCGCCTGAGTAGTCCTTTGCAGCGTGCATACGCTTGCGTGATGTACCGCCGCCGTGAGTTGTGACCATTGTGCCGTCTTCGTCTTTATCGAATTCAACACCAAGGTTGCTGAGCCACTGAATTGCCTCGGGAGCATCGCAAACAAGCTTTGAAAGGAGTTCTTTCTTAGCCGCAAAATGTCCGCCGCCGAAAGCATCAACAAAGTGGATCGCAGGTGAATCATTGGGCTTATCAGCAGCCTGAATACCGCCTTCTGCCATCATTGTGTTGGCATCACCGATTCTGAGCTTTGTTACAATCATAACGTCAGCGCCTGCTTCGTTTGCTTCAATAGCAGCTGATGCACCTGCACCGCCGCCACCGATGATAAGAACGTCGGTTTCATAATCGGGCTTTGAAAGGTCAACGCAGTCTGCGGTGATTCGGCTGTGAGCCTGAAGCATTTCTGCAAGCTCAACAGGAACTTTGTCACCCTTGTTTGCACCGATTTTCAGCACTGCAAACTCATCTTGTTTGTAGTCAGGATGGAAAGTTGCAAGCAATTCTTCCTTCTGCTGAGCTGTCATACGCTGAGGCTCTAAAGCGATGTTATTATCTCTTGCTGCTTCAACTGCTGCGAGAGACTTCTGAAATTTTTCTGAATACATTCGACTTTCCTCCTTACTTCTCGATTTCGCGTGTGTTGTAAAGCTCTTTCATCTCTTCGATGGGCTTCTGCATAAGAGCCTCAATCAATTCGTTGAAATCGCCGTTTTTGATTTCCTTGACTCTGTCTTCAAGGTGACCGCAACCGGGAGCAAGATACTTGCCGTTGATTCTTCTTGCAAGCATTGCAACCTGAGGATGAGAAATACCTGCAGGGCATCTTGATGAGCAAACACCGCACATTACGCAGTCAAATGACTCTTCAGCGCACTTTTCAAAATCACCGCGCTGAGCATATGCGATATACTGCATTACGTTAAGTTCCTGTGTGCAACTCTTTGTGCAAGCATTGCAGCCGATGCAGGAATAAATTTCGGGATAAAGCTGCATCATAACAGTTTCGTTAACGGGAACCGATTCAATATCATAAACCTGCTTGACCAGGGGGAAGAAAGGAAGAGTTGCAATATACATATTTTCCTCAACCTTTGTCTGACAAGCAAGGCAAGCCTTGAGCTCTCTGTCGCCCTTGATGCGATAGATCGTTGCGCAAGCGCCGCAGAAGCCGTTACGGCAACCGCAACCGCGAACAAGCTGATAACCAGCGTATTCCATAGCGGTCATAATTGTCAAATTTTCCGGCACTTCGTATTTTTTGCCGAAAAGAAATATATTAACCATTTTTTCCATATTATCTCTCCTTTAATATTCAGCCGGAAGTTCATCCAATTCGTCGCAACGGAAAACAGGGCCGTCTTTGCAGACGTATTTAGCGCCAACGTTGCATCTTCCGCATTTGCCGACTCCGCATTTCATTCTCAGCTCAAGAGTTGTGTAAATGTTGGTCTTATCAAAGCCGATTGAGCAAAGACCGTCCAATGTGAACTTAATCATAATGGGAGGTCCGCACAAAACCGCAATCTTGTTTGTGTCAAAGCCAAGCTCTTTAACGTAGTTTGGAACAAAGCCAACGTGACCGTCCCAGCCCTCCTGAGGATTGTCGATTGTGAGATGAACATCAACGCCTGCGTCGTTTGACCATTCGTTGATAATTTCCTGATAGTCAAGCAAATCATCTTTGCTTCTTGAGCCGTAAACAATATCGATCTTACCGTAGCGGTCACGATAATGTCGGCAATAATTGATAACTGAACGAAGAGGAGCAAGACCAACACCACCTGCAATGAAAAGAAGGTCTTTGCCTGCAAATACGTCGTCAACGGGGAAAGGCTTGCCGTAAGGTCCTCTGATTGTTATCTGCTGACCGGGCTCAGCCTGATGAAGCCAATCGGTAACGCAACCGCATTTCTTGATTGAAAACTCCATATATTCTTCGTTTGTGGGTGATGAAGTGATTGAGAACATCGCCTCACCTACACCGGGTACCGAAAGCATTGCGCACTGACCGGGTCTGTGGTCAAAAGCCTTCTTGCCGTCGGGAGTAACAACTCTGAACGTTTTGATGTCGGGAGTGTCGATACGCACGTCTGTAATAACACCAATTGCAGGAATTAAAGTATCGTTGATATTATTCACCTTTGTTTCCTCCAATCTTTTTCATTACTTTAACAATATTCATTGAAATGGGGCACTTTGCAAGACAGCGTCCGCAACCTACGCAGCTGAATTCTCCGCCGTTGTTTTCGGGGAAATACACAAGCTTGTGCATAAATCTCTGGCGGAAACGCTCTTTCTGAGTGAGGCGATTGTTGCCGTGTGCCATCTTTGTGAAATCCGAGTACATACAGGAGTCCCAGCATCTGTAACGGACAACACCGTTGCCTGTGTTGAAATCCTTGATATCATAACACTGACAGGTGGGGCAAACAAAAGTGCAAGTGCCGCAACCGAGGCAGCTCTGTGAAAGCTCTGCCCATTCGGGAGCGTCGAAAAGTTCGTTTGTCTTGCCGCCGCCGAAAGCGTCTGTGTTAAGGTCTTTGAGGGGAAGCTTTTCCATAATCGCATTGATCTTTTCCTTCTGCTCGCTGACTGCGGAATCGTCGCATTCCTCAGTCAATGCTGAAAGCTTTTCAAGAAGTGCTTCGCCCTTTTCTGTGTTTGCAAGGAAGAAAATCTCCGTTTCTGTTTTCCATGCAGAAATATCTGCGCCGGGCTCTGAAGGGTCGATACCGAAAGTTTTGCAGAAACAGGTTTCGGAAGGTCTTGTGCAAGCAAGTGAAATGATAACTCCGTGCTGTCTTTTTGAACCGTAGAAGCTGTCAACGGGTTCTGTGAGGAAAACACGGTCAAGGATATCAAAGCTCTTTACGTCACAAGCTCTCACTCCGAAAACAACGAAATCTTCTGCTTCGCTTCTTGTGTCTATTACTTCAACGTTCTTGCCCGAAACCTTGAATTCCATAAGGTCTTCGGTCTGGGGAAAGAAGAAATCTTTAGGGCTTCTGACAGTATTGAGAGCATTACTCCATTCTGTGCCGTCTTCCCATTTCTTGTAAGCGGCACTGCCGTCATTCTGATCAACGGGAAGATATAAGGCTGCGGTTTTTGCAATTTCTGCAAAAACAAGGTTCATTTTTTCAAGAGAACATTTACGCATCGGTATCCCTCCTGTCAAAAACCTCACCGGGTTCAAGGTCTTCTGTTGTGTAGTCAACAAGAGGAGCTCGTGAGCCGACCTCGGCACCTGCCTGATATTCACCGTAGAATTCGTTCATATCCTTGATAAATTTACGGTTAAGGAGGTGGAGAGGAATATTCTGCGGACAAACTCTTGAGCATTCGCCGCAGTCTGTGCAACGACCTGCAACGTGGAAAGCTCTGATGATGTGGAACATCTTTTCTTCAAAGCTGTTCGCAGGTGATTTATTTTCAACGCCCGAATTGGGGTTATCAAAAACGCATTTTTCGCAGGTGCAGGCAGGGCAAGCGTCACGGCAAGCGTTGCAACGGATGCAGCGTGAAAGCTCATTCTGCCAGAAAGCGAATCTTTCGTCGGGAGTCATCGCCTCAAGTTTTGCAACCTCATCAAAGCGGTTTGACTCGATAACGTCCCCGTCTTCGCCCATAAGCTCGTCATAAGCAACAAGCTTCTTGCTCTTGCAGTTGATGCATCTTTCAGCAAGAACGTCATTTGAAGAAATCATAACGGGTACATCCTCGTAAAGAGTTGTAACCGCCATATTTTCGCCCTCAAATGCGATTGACGAAATACCTTCGCCGCAGATTGCCTTGACCTTTGCAATGTCTGCCATACCATCACAGGGAATGCCTACTGCATAGACCTTTTCGCGGTCAAATCTGTGCTCGGTGAGAAGCTGATTGAAGCTGTATGTATCGCAGGGCTTAAGGAAAACAAGAATCTTGCCTTCGCACTTGCCTGCTTTAGCTACAAGATATTTTGAAAAATTGACACCGCAGAAATCGTTGAACACGAAATTTGCCTTCAATTCTTCTTCGTTGTTGAACATTGCAGGAGTTACGTCATAGTCAAACTCACCCTTGCTCCAACCGAGAACGCAGGAAACCGTTCCGTCTGCAAGCAAAGCCACTGCTTTTTCAATCAACTGTTCGCGAGTTATTTTTTGCATCGTAAATCCTCCAATCTCTTATTTTCGCCAAGAGCAACGACCTTTTCAACGAAATCATTCATTGTTGCCGCAAACTTTGCACCTTCAGCAGCTGAAACCCATTCAACACGGGTACGTTCTTTTTCAATGCCAAGGTAATCAAGCATTGAGAAAAGAGCAGCCATTCTGCGTCGTGTAAAGTAGTTACCTGAAGTGTAGTGGCAGTCACCGGGATGGCAACCGCAGATGATTACACCGTCAGCACCACGCTGGAACGGGCGAAGTATAAACATAGGATTAACTCTGCAGGAGCAAGGAACTCTGATGATCTTTACGTCTGCAGGATAGTTAAGACGGTTGTTACCAGCAAGATCAGCTCCCGC
>JAZQTC010000007.1:0-18006 GCA_045630405.1 Acutalibacteraceae bacterium | reverse complement strand
ACGCCGACACTTTTTTATTTTGCCCTAATAGCTCAGTCGGTAGAGCACGCGGCTGTTAACCGCGGTGTCACAGGTTCGAGTCCTGTTTGGGGCGCCAAAATAGAACCAATCGAATTTTTCGATTGGTTCTATTTTTTCTTTTTAGGACTCTAAGGGGAGCGGTAGTGAATGACAGTCCGGTGGACTGTCAGAGCCGCGACTGACCGAGGCCCGCAGGCCGAGAGTCGAGTCCTGTTTGGGGCGCCAAAGCATGATAATCCGAACCTCTTCTTTTTTCACAATCGGTTCGGATTATTGCTTTATTTCTGATATTCATTTTCTTTCAAAACAAACATTAATCATATGTTGTTTGTGGTGATTTGTTATTGTGCTTGATTTAGAATAAATGTTATGTTAAAATATTGTCGGATATTCTGTTACAGATATCAGGTTCTTTTAAAGACGTTCAAAATGAGGTGCAGAAATGAATGAATTTTATAATCAAATAATGCAACTTGCAGACGCAAAGGAAATTCAGTCTGTTGTCAGGCGATGGAACAATCTTTCTGAAAATCTCAAGATAAAGCCTGCCAATAAATCTATTATTTTGCCTGATATGTTATGGATTGCAAGGTCGGGTGTTGGCAGAACTTCTTTGATTAAACTTTTGTCAGATTATCTTTCTGAACAGGAAAATCTGATGGATTTTTATGGTGACGTTAAATATTTTGAGTTTCTGCTTGGATATTGCGGTCATAATGAAACCTTTACAGAACTTCAACGTTTTACAAACGAAGTAAGAGATGCTGCCGGATTCAGAAATGAATACAGAGGTATTATACATATTGATATTAATGAATGGCTTGGTCATCTTGATGAGTTGCATTTTATCAGTTTTATGGAATATCTTTCTTCAAACAGCGATAACTGGCTCATTATTTTGTCGGCATATTCAGATCAGGATGAGAAAATCAAAAAATTAAAAGCTGTCGTTTCCATGTATCTCCGAATTGAAACTGTATCCATTGATCTTCCTAAAACAGAAAATCTTTTGTCTTTTGTTGAAACAGAGCTTGGTGACTACGGTCTTAATATTGATGAGAGTGCGAAGTGTCTTTTGTCTGAAACTATAGAAAAATTAAGGAGTAATAAATATTTTGACGGTTATAAATCGCTTAAAATGCTTTGTCAGGATATTGTTTATTCTTTTTATTCAGAGTGTACGGTTAATTGCAATACTTTGACCGAAGAGCACCTTGAAGGTTTTTCGGTGAATAGTAAGTATATTGAGAAAATGATTTTTAAAATTGAAAATACACGTAAAATCGGTTTTGCGCAGTGAGGTAAGATTAATGAATAATGACAGCTATAAATATGACAGATATATCAGTTGCAGCGGAGGAACCCGATGGGCAACAAGTGATGAAATAAAAAAATCATCAACGTATATCAAGCTTGATGACACGAATACTTCTGCTGCAGGCATACCGCTTATTGCAACTCCCAATGAGGCGTATGTTGATAACGGCGACACTCATACGTTGATTTTTGGTGCAACCGGTTCTAAAAAGACAAGATTATTCTGTATGCCTTTGATAAATATTCTTTCAAAGGCAGGGGAATCTTTTGTTGTTACCGACCCTAAGGGCGAGCTTTATGATAAAACGGCAGGTCTCGCGAAGGCGAACGGATACAGAACAGTCGTGCTTAATTTCCGAGATATCGGAAAGGGCGATATGTGGAATCCTCTTACGTTACCTTACGAAATTTATCATTCAGGAAACAAAGATAAGGCTATGTCGATGCTTAATGATTTTATTAGTGCAATAAGTGCTCCCCATAGCGAAAAAACCAAAGATCTTTTCTGGATTGAAATGGCTGATTCGTTTGCATTGGCAAATCTTTTACTTTTAGCGGAAGCGGGAACAAAAGAAGAGATGAACGTTGCCAGCCTTGCAAGAATGTGCAATATGGATCAGGAAAGTGTTCTTACAGAGCTGAAAGATCATATGGACAGCACGTCTCTTGCAGCGATAAATTATACAAGTATATTTTCTGCTGCTAAAGATACCAAACGCAGCATATATGCCTCACTTTATGCAATTATAAGAATTTTTACCATTCAGGAAAATCTGATGAAAATGCTTTCGGGAAATACCATTGATCTTAAGCAAATCGGAAGAGAGAAGACTGCGGTATATCTGATTGTTCCTGATGAAAAAATAACTTATCATTTTCTGGCAACGGTTTTCATTAAACAGGCTTATGAGGTTCTGATTGAAGAGGCGCAGAAGGAAGAAAAAAATAAACTTCCTGTCAGGGTTAATTTTGTTCTTGATGAATTTTGCAATATGCCCAAAGTTCAGGATATGCCTGCAATGATTTCTGCGGCAAGAAGCAGAAACATCCGTTATTTTCTGGTTGCTCAGAGTTTGCATCAGCTTCGTAATAAGTACGGTGAAGAGGCTGATACAATCAAAGGTAACTGTGATAACTGGGTATTCCTTACGTCAAAGGAACTTGATCTTCTTAACGAAATCAGCGATCTTTGCGGCACGTATACAACGTCTGACGGTGTTCAAAGAAAACTTATTACAATTTCTGAACTTCAGCGTCTTGATAAAGATAAGGGTGAAGCTCTGATAATGCATTCAAGACAATATCCTTTTATAACCCAGCTTCCCGATATTGATAAATACGAATGCTTTAAGGGTTATAAAGCGGATGTGCTCGACAAATACGAGATGCCCGACGTGAAAATGTTTTCACCTGCAGCTGTTTTAAATGACGCAAACAATTACAAACGAGAATTCCCTTTTTCAAAAAAAATTGAGTTCAGCGGTACTCTTACAGGTGATGATATTCTGAAAATATTATTAAGCAGCGCGGAATGATTTTTAATTTTAAAAGGCACCTCTGTTTGATTCAGAGGTGCTTTGTGATATATAAATTGCGAAAAAATTTTATTGAATGCAGTTTATACTCTTGAAAGGTGGTGAAAAAATATGGAACACGATCTTAAAATCTTTACCGATAATATTGAACCTGTGGCGATTAACCAAATATATAATCTGATTTCAATGCCACCGTTTGATTATTCAAAAGTAAGAATTATGCCTGACGTGCATCTCGGAAGCGGCTGTGTTGTCGGATTTACAGCTACACTGGAAGATAAGGTTATTCCGAACGTAATCGGTGTGGATATCGGTTGCGGAATGCTTACGGTGAACCTTGGCAAAATTGAAATTGACTACAAGGCTGTTGATGATTTTATCCGTGCAAAAATTCCTGCAGGAAGTGATCTGAACAAAGATTATGACGATCTTGAATACGTGAAAAAACTTTATTGTTATAACGAGCTGAATGATAAGGACAGAATTTACAGATCGCTCGGTACTCTTGGCGGAGGAAATCACTTTATTGAAATTGACAGAGATGACGAGGGTAACGCTTACCTTGTAATTCATACGGGATCCCGTAATTTCGGCTTGCAGGTTGCAAAGCTTTATCAGCAAAAAGCTGTTACAGCGTGCAAGGTTACTGCTCCTGAAAAATATGAAAATTCATATCAATTTCTCAAAAAACTCGGCAAAAATGCCAGAGTACCCGAGCCAATTATGTACTCGATTAAGGAAAACGGAATAAGATCAAAAATACCTTCGGAGTTTTGTTATTTTCTTGGCGATGAATGCGATGCTTATCTTCACGATATGGGTCTTTGTCAAAGGTTTGCTTCTGACAACAGAGCTAAAATTGCCGAAAAAATCCTGAAGTTTCTCGGGATTCGGAAAGCGGAGTCTTTTGAGACTATGCACAATTATATTGATGAAGAGAGAATTATCCGAAAAGGCGCAATTTCTGCCAAAGAAGGTCAGAAGGTAATTATTCCGATGAATATGCGCGACGGATGTCTTATTGCAACAGGAAAAGGCAATCCTGACTGGAATTTTTCGGCTCCCCACGGAGCAGGCAGATTGGTAGGCAGGGGAGAAGCAAGAGAGCTGTTTACTCAGGAAGAATATGTCCGCGAAATGGAAGGAATTTATACAACGTCGGTCAATGAATCAACAATCGATGAATCACCGATGGCATATAAACCTATGGATGAAATTGTTCGGCTTATATCTCCGACGGTTGACATAGAAAAAATAATAAAACCTGTATACAATTTCAAGGCTTCAAAAAAATAATATTGTCGGTAAAAGAGTGTGTGTGTCTTCGGGTGCACACACTCTTGATTTTGTCGTTGTTTGTGTGTTATAATTTCCATCAGAAAGAAGTGTTTTGATGGAAACAAAAAAGGTGCCCGAAATTACCGTGATTGTGTGCGGTATTGTGTTGACGATTGTTGTAATTGTTATCGGTCTTCTGAGCTCACCTCGTTTCAGCGATCAACTGGAAGATATTCGCTCAGAATCGATTTTATCCGATGCACAGTCAATTGCCGTGGATGGTAAAATTGATATTAACAGCGCAGGTGTGGATGAATTGACACAACTTTACGGTGTCGGTGAGGCAAAAGCACAGGCGATTATTGATTACCGTTTAAAAAACGGAGGATTTTTCAATGCTGATGAGCTTATTCAGGTGAAGGGTATTTCCCAAAAAATTATAGATAAAAATATTGATCTTATTATAGTAGGACCTTATATGGAGGATGCATATGAATTTCAGTCTGATTGAAAAAGCAAAAGAAAATATTATTGTTGTTGCTCATCGAGGTGCTTCGGGCGGTAATATTCCTTGTAACACTATGGCAGCGTACGAAATCGCACTCAAGCAAGGTGCGGATATGATAGAGGTTGACGTGAGCTGCAGCAGGGACGGAAAGCTGTTTCTTTTTCATCCCGGAATGGAGCGTGAACATCTCGGAAAATTTATAAATCTTAAACATATGAAGTTTGAGAATATTCAGAGACTGCATTATATGAACTACGACAGAACACCTACGCAGTTCAGCATAGCGGGATTTGATGATTTTCTTGAACAGTTTAAGGGCAGATGTTTTATTAATATTGATAAGTTCTGGGGTAATCCGGAAAAAATTTATACTTGTATCAAAAAACACGGGATGACAGATCAGATGCTTGTTAAAAGTAAGCCGTCCAAAAAGGTTTTTGACGTTCTTGAACAGCTTTGTCCGGAGTTGCCTTATGTTCCTATTGTGTCTGAAAATCATCCTCTCCACAGTGAAATGATGAAAATGAACGTCAATTATATCGGTGCAGAGGTTCTTTTCAAAGAAGACACGTCATATCTGGCAAGTGATGAGTTTATTGATATGATGCATCGTGACGGCAAGCTTGTGTGGATGAACGCCATAATTTATGATTATAAGGAACAACTTTCAGGCGGACACAGCGATGATTCCGCACTTACCGTTTCAGAGGATTACGGTTGGGGTTGGATGGCTGATAAGGGTGTTGATTTTATTCAGACAGACTGGACAATGATGCTTGTTGATTACCTCAAAAGAACAGGTAAATATTTCAAAAAATAAAATGCGGCGGTATGATTGTTCATACCGCCGTGATTTTTATTTTGTTCGTAGTCCTTTTGGATAGTGGTTTTTGGCTCTGCCGTTAACAACTTTTATGCCGCCTGCAGCGCAGCCGTCAACGGTTACAACCGCCCATCCGTTTTCGCAGTCAACGTCAAATTCTTCACCGTGGAGGAATTTTCTGATTTCTTCGCTTTCTGCGGTGAGGTTGATTTTTCGTTTGAAATCGTTACCCATAGCCATAAAAAACTGATGATGAGGCATTATGTAATTCTTGCGGATTTCACCGATTGTTATGCCACACGAAAAAGCAATTCCTTTCCTGATTTCAAAATCAGGGTCAAAAAAGACGGGGTTACCGTTATACATAATGACTTTTTCTTTGATGTATGAAACAAGCACATCGTCAAGAAAATCAAAAACAACTTTGTCAACCTTATCTTTTTTTGCGGCAGGATAATTGTGTTGTGGGCATTCGGGTGAAGTGTTGTGAAGCACGGCCATAAACTGACCTTCACCTTTGCTTTTGTGAGGATAAAAGCGTCGCGCATACGAAATGTTTCTACATTCGCAGCCGTCAAAAAATATTCCGTCAGAGGTGCATTCTTCAACGCATTTTCTGACAGGTAAGATTTCAAACTCGGGATGATTCCTGAGAAATGAATCGATTGTCATTTCGTTTTCTTCAATAGAAAACGTGCAGGTTGCATAGATGATATATCCGCCGTCTTTTACGGCGATGGCGGCATTCTCAAGTATTTCGGCTTGTCTTTCGGCACATTTTCTGACGTTTTCAGTGCTCCATTCGTCAATAGCTGCTTCTTCTTTGCGGAACATGCCTTCTCCCGAGCAGGGAGCATCAACCATAATAAGGTCAAAGATTTTTGGAAAAGTTTTTGCAAGTCTGCCCGTATCCATACAGGTTGTGACAGTGTTGTGCAGACCGAGTCTTTCGATGTTTCCTGTCAATATTTTGCAGCGAGAGGGGATGATCTCGTTTGAAACAAGAATACCGTTTTCACCGAGTTTGTTTTTTAACTGTGTGCTCTTACCGCCCGGAGCGGCGCACATATCAAGAACAATCCAATTAGGGTCAATATCAAGGCATTCAGCCGGAGCCATTGCTCCAGGTTCCTGCACGTAAATCATACCTGCGTGGTGATAGGGATGGTTGCCGATTTTGTCAACTTCAAGATAAAATCCGTTTTTTACATAAGGAATTTTCGAGTTTGAAAAAACGTTGATTTTCTTAAATTCTTCAACACTTATTTTGTCGGTATTAACTCTGAATCCTCTTACGGGCGGTGATTTGAGTGCGTTTATATAGTCGCTGTATTCATTGCCCAGCATCTCCTGCATTCGCTGGGAATATTCGATTGGCAAATCTTTCATATTTGTTCTCCGTCAGTATTCATTTCGATGTGGAGCATACACATTGAAACTGCAGTTATTGCGGCGGTTTCAGTTCGCAGTATTCGTTTGCCCAGCGATACTGTGATGCCGCCTGAATTGAGTGCAAGTTCAATTTCGTTATCTTCGAATCCGCCTTCGGGGCCGATTATGATTCCGACACTTTTGCAGTTGCAGATTTTTGCAAGAGCATTGACGGTTGCTTCCATACCGTTTTTGCATTCATAAGGTACAATGAACATATCCAACTCTGCGGCTTTACATACAGCTTGTTTGTAGCTCATAGCATCGAAAACTTCGGGTATCACGGTGCGTTTGCTTTGTTTTGCTGCGCTTTCCGCAATTGCTTGCCATCTGGCGGTTTTGCTTTTTTTCTTTTTATCATCGAGCTTAACAACGCATCTGTTCATTTCAACAGGAATGATTGCGCTTACACCGAGCTCAACGGCTTTTTGTATTATAAGCTCCATTTTATCGCTTTTTGGAAGTCCCTGAAAAAGATAAATCTGCACAGGTAATTCTGTATTTTGGTAATTTTCTTCAATGATTTCGGCAATAACGATTTCTTCTTCAAAACCCTTCAGGCTGCAAAGGCTGCTTGAACCGTTTTCGCTGACAAGAAAAGTATCTCCCTCACGCATTCTCAGAACGTTTTTTATGTGATTAAAATCAGTCCCACAGATTAAATAACAGTTTCCGTGTCTGGCTGAAGCTTCAACAAAAAAATTATGCATTGAATCACCATCTTTCATATGCATTATAACAAAAACTGACGCACTTTACAATTAAAATATGAAATTAATTGATTTTACTATTGTGAAAATACATTTAAGTTGGTATAATAAAAATATCATATAATCAGGAAGGGATTTTTTTATGAAAAAAACTCAATGGTATAAGGAAGCTGTATGTTATCAGATCTGGCCCCGTTCATTTTGTGACGGTAACGGTGACGGCATAGGTGACCTTGAAGGCGTTCTCTCAAAGCTTGATTATCTTAAGGAACTTGGTATAACCTGTATATGGTTTTCTCCTCTTTACTGTTCGCCCAATGCAGACTTTGGTTATGATATTTCGGATTACAGGAATATCTCTCCTGATTACGGCGATAATGAACTTTTCAAAAAAGTTCTTGACGAAGCTCACGCAAGAGGGATGAAGGTTATTATGGACCTTGTTGTCAACCATTCTTCCGATGAACATGAATGGTTTAAGCAGGGCGTTGATAAAAACAGCAAGTATCATGACTATTATTTTTGGCGTGACGGCAAAGGTAAGAAATTGCCCAACAACTGGTCATCACTCTTTGAGGGTAAAGCTTGGGAATATAACGAGGAAAACGGTCAGTATTATCTGCATCTGTTCTCAAAGAAACAGCCTGACCTCAATATGGATAACCCTGCTGTTCGTGAAGAAGTTAAGGACATAATGAAGTTCTGGCTTGATATGGGTGTTGACGGTTTCCGTGAGGACGTTATCACTTTTGTATCAAAGAGAAAAGGTCTTCCCAACGGTTTCCCCATTCCCCAGGCTTGCGGTATGGAGCATTATGCTGACGGTCCCAACATTCATAAGTATCTTACAGAATTCCGTCAGGTGCTTAATCAGTACGATTGCTTTGTAGTTGGCGAAGCGCCTATGATGACTGTTAAAAAGGCTCTCAAATACATAAAGGACGGTCCTGATCAGGAACTTGATATGATGTTCCATTTCCAGCATATGGGAGCAGACTGTCTGTTTATGGATTGCCTTTCATTCCCGTTCAAGCTCAAGACGCTTAAAAAGGCATTTTCAACCTGGCAGACGGGCCTTTACGGCAAAAGCTGGAACGCACTTTATATGGAAAATCACGACCATCCCAGAATTATTAACCGTTACGGCAGCGTAAAATACAGAACAGAGAGCGCAAAGGTAATTGCAAACTCATATATGCTTCAATGCGGTACACCCTTTATTTATCAGGGTCAGGAAATTGGTATGGTTAATATTGATTTACCCAACGTTGAAGATTATCAGGACGTTTTTGCGGTTAATAACTACAAAACACTCCGCCTTTTCGGCTTTTCAGAAGAGAAAACAAAGGAACGCCTCAAGACGTCAAGCAGAGGTAACGCAAGAACTCCCGTTCAATGGGATGATAGTGAAAATGCAGGCTTCACAACAGGCACGCCCTGGATGCCTGTTAATCCCAAGTATAAAGACGGCATTAACGCCAAGGCTGAAATGGAGAATCCTGACTCAATATTCAATCATTACAAAGCACTTATTAAATTCCGCAAGGAAAACCCTGTTGCTGTTCACGGTGCATACAAGGAATATAACAAATCCAGCAAAGAGCTTTATGTTTATGAGAGAACTTATGAAGGCAAGCGTCTGCTTGTAATCTGCAACTATTCGGAAAAGGCAGTTAATTTCACGGCTCCTGCAGGTTATGATCTCAATAAGGGTAAGGTTATGCTTTGCAGCTATACAGACAATACCGTTACAAACAACGGATTTACAACAAGACCTTACGAGACAAGAGTTTACCTTTTTGATTAAAAATTTCCCCCGACAGCTTTATAAGTTATCGGGGGTTATAATTTTTTGAAGTTATCCATATAATAATTCAGAAATTAATTTGCGAAAGGCTAATGTTAATGATAAAAATCGATGAGTTATTTGATTTATCACACACAATGGCAGCTGATTATTTGCTGAATTATGAATATCCGTGGCAAGCATTCAGTGCAATAAATGAGTTGATTGTTTTGCTGGGAAACAGATTGAACAAAAGTGAATATACCGAAATTTTCCCTCGTGTATGGATGCACAAATCGGTAACAGTTGCACCGACGGCATGTGTCGGCGCACCGAGTATTATAGGAGCAGAAACAGAAATAAGACATTGTGCGTTTATAAGAGGCTCTGCACTTGTTGGCGAAAAATGCGTAATCGGAAATTCAACGGAGCTTAAAAACGTTATTATTTTTGATGAAGTGCAGGTGCCGCATTTCAATTATGTCGGAGACAGTATTCTTGGCTACAAAGCTCATATGGGTGCAGGTGCCGTAACTTCAAACGTTAAGTCTGACAAATCCTTGGTTACCGTGAAAATGAGTGATAAAAGAATTGAAACAGGATTGAAAAAGTTCGGGGCAATTCTGGGAGATTTTGTTGAAATCGGATGTAACACCGTACTTAATCCGGGAACTGTAATAGGCAGAAATTCAAATGTTTATCCAATGTCGTGTGTAAGAGGTTTTATTCCCGGGGAAAGTATTTATAAAACAGGTGGCATAATTGTTCCGAAACAAAATCTGTGAGGTGCTTTGATGGGTAAATATTTCGGCACGGACGGTTTCAGGGGTGAGGCTAACAAAAGCCTTAACGCTGATCACGCATACAAAGTCGGTCGTTTTCTGGGATGGTATTACGGCAGAAATAAAAAGACGGCAGAACGTCCCAAGATTGTCATAGGAAAGGATACCCGAAGATCAAGCTATATGTTTGAATATTCGCTTGTTGCCGGGTTGACCGCGTCAGGAGCAGATGCTTATTTGCTTCACGTAACCACAACTCCGTCTGTTGCGTATATAACAAAAATTGACGGTTTTGATTGCGGTATAATGATTTCTGCAAGTCATAATCCGTACTTTGACAACGGTATAAAATTGATTAACGGCAACGGTGAAAAACTCGATGACGAAACAATTTTGAGGATTGAAAGTTACATTGACTGTGAGTGCGAAATTCCTTTTGCGACGGGTGAATCAATCGGTAAAACAGTTGATTATATTTCAGGAAGAAACCGCTACATCGGATATCTTATTTCTCTCGGAATGTATTCATTCAGAGGATACAGAATAGGGCTTGATTGCGCCAACGGAAGCTCGTGGAGCATTGCAAAGGCTGTTTTTGACGCTTTGGGAGCACAAACTTTTGTTATTAATGATGAACCCGATGGTTTTAATATTAATAGAAATGCAGGTTCAACCCACATTGAGGGTCTGCAAAGATTTGTTGTTGAAAACAAGCTGGATGCAGGTTTTGCCTATGACGGTGACGCAGACCGTTGTCTGTGTGTTGATGAAAAAGGGAACGTTCTGACGGGTGATCATATTCTGTATGTGTGCGCAAAACGATTCAAAGAAAAAGGGGAGCTTAATAACAACACCGTGGTAACAACCGTAATGTCCAATTACGGACTGTACAAAGCTTTTGATAACCTTGGAATTGAATATGCCAAAACAGCGGTAGGTGACAAATTTGTTTATGATTATATGATGAAAAACGGCAATTGTCTTGGCGGCGAGGAGTCAGGTCACATAATCTTTTCAAAGTATGCAACAACAGGTGACGGAATACTCACCAGTCTTATGATGATGGAGGCAATGATTGAAGAGAAAAAATGCCTCAGTAAACTTACGGAAGGCTTTGAGCTGTATCCTCAGGTTCTGACTAACGTTAAAGTTCGGGATAAAACTGCGGTAAAAAACAATTCTGAAGTTATCGCAGCAGTTAAAGAGGCAGAGAAAATGCTTGGTGGTTCAGGCAGAATTCTGGTCAGAGAATCGGGCACGGAGCCGGTAATCAGGGTTATGGCAGAATCTTCGGATGCTGAATTATGTAAGCAATGCGTTGAAAAAGTTGTAAACGCAATAAAAAATAAACAATAAAGGATGTTGAAAATGGCAATCAGATTAAATGAAGATGCAGAAATGGTCAGAGTAATAAAAGAAGGATTGCGCAGAAAAGGCGGTTATTGTCCTTGCAGAATGGAAATCAAAGAAGAATATAAGTGCATTTGTAAAGAATTCAAAGAACAGATAGCTGACCCTGATTTTGAGGGGTACTGTCATTGTATGCTTTACTATAAGTCAAAAGACTAAAATAAAAATAATCCTGCACCGTAGGCGCAGGATTATGGTGCAGCTGACAGGGCTTGAACCTGCACATCAAAGATACCAGATCCTAAATCTGGCGCGTCTGCCAATTCCGCCACAGCTGCATTTCGTACTGTTTGATATTATCACGAATAAATTTGTTTGTCAATATTTCAAAGAATAGTGGGGCGGTTTTTCTTGACAAAAAGACAAAATAATAATAGAATAATTTAGAAGTTTTATTTTCAAAGAAAGGAAATAATTATGAAAAAGATTTTTCAAAGATCATGCGCAATTATTCTTGCCGTAATTGTTTTTGCAACTGTTTTTGTTCCTTCCTATGCTCTTACAGACGTATTGTGGGAAGCTTCATGGGCAGATGAATACGACAACGGTGTTATTCTTTTCCCCGGAAGTGACAACAGCGAGATAAATGTTTCCTGGTATTCAAAAACAGAAAGCGAGCCCAAGGTTATTGTTTCTGAAGGATACGTTATTGGTAGTGATTCAAAAACCTTTACAGGATACAGTGTTGAGACTTACGACGGAGACTATGCAAACAAAGTTACTGTTACAGGTCTTGAAGCAGGTAAAACATATTCCTATAAGTGTATCAGCGACGGTTTTGAATCAACACAGTATTTGTTCAGAACGGATGAGGATGCAAATGAATTTACAGCTGTTTATATGACTGATATTCATATCACTTATGACGCAGAAAACGAGGAAGAGCTTAAGAAGACTTCATCTGTTTTCAATAATACTCTCAATGAAGTATACGTGAGACACAATCCCTCCATTCTTCTTTCAACAGGTGATCAGGCATCATCAGGTCTTGAAAGTGAATACAAAGGATTTTCGTCAGCTCTTGCGCTCAAAAGAATTCCCGTTGCAACAACAATCGGTAACCACGATCGTAAAGGCGTAGCTTACAAAACCTTTACCAATATGCCCAATGAAGGCGATGCAATGGTTTCATCATATATCGGTGAAAACTATTGGTTTGTAAAAGGTGACGTTCTTTTCCTTGTAATGGACAGCAACAATGCCAGCGGAATGGATCACAGAAAGTTTATCAAGAATGCAATTGAAGCGAACCCTGATGTCAAGTGGAAGGTTGCAATGGCTCATCACGACCTCTACAGCGGCAGAATTCCTCACAGAGAAAGTGAAAACGAGCTTCTCAGATGGATCTGGGGACCTCTTGCTGACGAGTTCGGTATAGATCTTTTCCTTCTTGGACACAGCCACTATTACACGGTTACTAACGTACTTTATAATCAGAAAAGTGTTGCAGATTTGCAGCCTGTTATGACAGATAACGGGGGTACAATCTACAATGTATCAGGTTCAATCACAAGACCCAGAGATGACGATGATATCGGTCTTAACGATAACTGGATAGGATATGCAAATGAGCCTGATGACAGAATCATTTATAACGTTCTTGATTTTACAGAGGATTCAATAACCGTTTCTGCTTATTATGCAGGTGAGGCAGCACCTTTCAACACCTATAAGATTGTAAAAACATCAAAGGATGGCGGACATCCTGACGTTGTTATTCCTTCACCCGTCGATGCTTTTGTAAGATTCGTCGGAACAATCTACGGTATTTTCAATAATATCGGTGTGTATTCGGATCTTACAGATAAATACGGTTTTGACGTGAATTTCTTTGAAGTTGTTTTCGGATAAAAAATCACCTCGGACAGTCAGATGTCCGAGGTTTTCTTTTATTAAAGTCCTGTTTTTTCTGCAATATATTTTCTTGCAAGGCAGGCATACTCATAGGGATTTGCCTTTGCGGGATCCTGTTCGGCTTCAACAACAACCCAGCCTTCGTATCCTGCTTCATCAAGAATATCAAATACGGGAGTGAAGTCGAAATCGCCGTCACCGGGAACAGTGAATGAACCTGCTCTTACGCAATCAAGGAAGCTCCAACCTTTTTCTTTGCCTTCGTTGATAACGTCCTGACGAATGCTCTTGAGGTGAACGTGCTTGACTCTGTTTACATACTTTTTAAGTACACCGATTGCATCTTCGCCTGAAAATGAAAGGTGACCGGTATCGTAAAGAAGATAAACAAGGTCAGGGTCGGTGATTTCCATAAGCTTATCGATTTCTTCTTCTGTCTGAACACCTGTTCCCATATGGTGGTGAACGGTGAAATACATACCTTTTTCTTTAGCGAGTCTGCCCATTTCGTTGAATCCTTTTGCAATGAGAGCCCACTGTTCGTCTGTGTAAACAGGCTTGTCACCGAAAATGCTCAACGCTTTACCCTGAATGGAGTTACCCTGCTCGGAAGCACCGATAACCTTTGCACCGAGAGCGTGAAGAAAATCTCTGTGTTTAATGAATGCTTCGATTGTTGCCTCGTAACCTTCTGAAAGAAGGAGAGATGAGAACCATGCGTTGCAGATTCTAAGTCCTCTTACGTCAAGCTTGTGCTTGAGTGTGTCAACGTCTTTGGGATATTTGTTGCCTATTTCGCTGCCCTTGAATCCGCTGAGAGCCATTTCGCTGACGCATTGTTCAAATGTGTTTTCTGCACCGAGATCGGGAAGGTCGTCGTTTGTCCAGGCAATAGGAGCTATTGCAAGGCTGACTTTTTCTTTGTTAAGCATAGTTTTTTCCTCCGTTATCAATAAAGTCTGGCTTTTTTTATGTTTTCCTGCATATCTTCGTATGCGGACTGAACTTTTTCGCTCGTTGATACTTCGGCAACGCCTACGCGCCACCAGGCATCATAGCCGTCGCTCATACTGCCGTGAACAACTTTGATGTCGAAGAGACAGGGGAGTGTCTGCTCTTTTGAATCTTTGATTGCTTCGCGAAGCTCTGAAACGTTTGTAACTCTGTAAGCTTTACAACCGTATCCTTCAGCGATTTTTGCAAAGTCGATGGGAACGATTGCACCGTCAAGCATACCTGTGAGGGGATTTCTTGCCTGGAATCTTGTTCCGAATGTGTCTGTGCCCTGATTGTTTTGCAGGTTTTCGATGCAACCCCAACCGGAGTTATCAAAGAGCATAACATTGATTTTTGCGCCTTCCATAACAGCTGTGTAAAGTTCACTGTGAAGCATCAGGAAGCTTCCGTCACCAACCATAGTGTAAACTTCTCTGTCAGGCTCTGCAAGCTTAACACCGAGTGCACCGCAAATTTCATAACCCATACAGGAGAACCCGTATTCCATATGGTATGTTTTGGGTACTGAAGAACGCCAAAGTCTCTGCATACAGCCGGGAAGGCTGCCTGATGAACCGATTGCAACGGCATTTTTATCGATAAGTCGGTTGATTTCACCAAGAGCTCTTGTCTGAGAAAGACCTTCTGCAAGGTGAGCACTGTAGCAGCGGTCAACCTCTGCAATGTATTCCTGCTTGATCTGAGCAAGTTCGCTGCTGTCCCAGTTTGAACAGTATTCTTTAAGTGAAAGTGCACCCATAATGTCGAGCAAAGCAGTTTTTGCATCAGCAATAACTGCCGTTGCGTCCATTTTGAATGCGTCAAATGAACAAACGTTGATTGAAAGCATCTTTACGTTGGGGTTATGGAATCCCCATTTTGATGCAGTTGTAAAATCGGTAAGACGGGTACCGACGGCAATAACAAGGTCGGCTTGTTTTGCAACTGCGTTTGCAGCGGGGCCGCCTGTTACACCGATACCGCCCATATTAAGGGGAAGATCCCAGCGGATGTTGCCTTTGCCTGCCTGAGTTTCGCCGATGGGAATATTGAATTTTTCGGCAAAGAACTGTGCAGTCTCCCAGGCTTCAGAATACGTAACACCGCCGCCTACAATAAGAAGGGGTTTTTCGCTTGCCATAATTGCGTCAACTGCGGCATCGATTTCTCTCTGAACGGGTGAACGTCTGTCGAGATACCATACTCTCTTTTTAAGAAAATAATCGGGATAATCAAAAGCCTCACCCTCAACGTCCTGGGGCATTGCAAGGCATACAGCACCTGTCTCTGCAGGGTCTGTGAGAACTCGCATAGCGTTGATGCAAGCCGTCATAAGCTGTTCAGGTCTTGATACTCTGTCCCAATATCTGCAAACGGCTTTGAATGAGTCGTTTGCTGTGACTGTGTAGTTTGTGGGCTGTTCAATCTGCTGAAGAACGGGGTCGGGCTGACGGCATGCAAACGTATCACCGGGGAGAAGCAACAGGGGAATTCTGTTTGCAGTTGCAGTACCTGCAGCGGTTACCATATTGAGTGCGCCGGGTCCGATTGATGATGTGCAGGCGATAATCTGACGGCGATTTTTTTGCTTTGCAAATGCAATTGCGGCGTGTGCCATACCTTGCTCATTATGTCCCTGATAGAATTTAAGGTTATGTCCGCCTTGTTCAAGTGCCTGACCGATGCCTACAACGCATCCGTGACCGAAAATGCCGAAAATGCCGTCGACAAATTTGGTTTCAACACCGTCAAAACTGATATACTGGTTGTCAAGGAATTTGACGAGTGCCTGAGACATAGTAAGTTTCATTTTACTTTCTCCTTGAATCTTATTTTTTAGGCGGCCACATATCCGCCTCTTTTTCGCTGTCTGTAACCCAGAGATGCTCTTCTACAAAAGTGGGTGATATGTAAGGATTTCCATCAAGATGTCTGATAACCCAAAGGTACCAGAGTGCATATCCGGGTGCAGTTGTCTGGGGATGTGTTTCAAGTTCTGTTATGAAAACGGTTGAATTCTGACGTGTTTTTACAACGTCTTCGCCAAGTTCTGCAAAACCGTAGCCTTTTTCAGGCAGGAATTTGTAGAAATAAATTTCAGGCTGGGGATGATGGTGGGGAGGGTAGCTTGTCCATTTTCCGGGGAAACCGATTACCTCGCCGACAACAAGATTGGCATACGGTGCGTTGGAATAGTCAATCACCGTGCGGACAATTCTTGTTGAGGCCTCTCTCATTGTTCCTGCGCCTCTGTTTTCGCTTCTGCATTCCTCGGGAGTGTAAAGCTTTGAGGGGAAGGTGCGTTTGTTTTCTGTTCTCTGAATTGCAATTTCAGTGTCGCTTGAAGCTTTGAAAGTAACTTTAACTCCGTTTGAAACGTGGAGAACCCACGGGTCATAATCAAAGCAGTTGGGTCTGTTAACGCTTATGCTGTTGCCTTCCCATTCAAACGTCATTTCGCCGCTGATAATCAGGTATGCTCTTTCAAGCTGTTGTTCTTCGCTGAATTCGTCGCCGCTTTTGAGCTTGAGAATACCGAAATCCATAAGACTGTTGTGGATTTTATCATCGATCGTAGTGATTTCGTGGTATCCGTAATCGTAGCACTGCGGACCTCTTATATGTTTCATAAATCTTCCTTTCTGAGGCAAAACAGCCTCATAATGGTGTTCGTTTTTATAATTAATTTTATTATATACCATATATAGTTGCTTTTCAAGCGGTTTTGTACAAAATGATTTAATAAAAAGCTGAAAATTTTCGCAAAAAAGTCTTGACAAGTCCGACCAAATGATATATTATATTAAAGCTGTCTCAAACAGAATATGAAATGATCCATTAGCTCAGTCGGTAGAGCACTTGACTTTTAATCAAGGTGTCCGGAGTTCGAATCTCCGATGGATCACCAAAACTCCGTAACGAAAGTTGCGGAGTTATTTTATTGTTGCAAATTTAGAAAATAGTGGTATACTTTATTTTGTATAAATATATTTTCATGGAGGTATACCTATGAAAAGAAATTTGTTGAGGATATTTTCTGTTATTCTTGCTGCGTTAATAATTTTGTGTTCAGCGCCGCTTTCGGGTATTGTGGGGCTGAAGAGCAGCTTTGCGCCCAAAGCAAGCGCAGCAACGGGAACGTCAGTTATCAAGTCCTACGCAGAACTTGCGGCGGAGTATGACAACTTCATTTATCTTGCATCAGAGGTTTATGAAATTGAAACCGCAGACGGCACGCTGAACACGGAAGTTACAAGCAGAGAGCTTACCGACTACTACGTAGACGCAGGTCAGCTCCTTGAAGAAAGATTCTTTGTTAAGGGCGACTTCTACTTCGGTAACTTCCTGTATATCAAGGCATACGACAACGCATTCTTCGATGTTACTCAGGTTACAACACTGGCTCCCGGTTCAAACGGTTTCTCAATCGGTTACACCGGTCCTATCAATGCAGAACACCCCGTAGTAATCAAGAACGACCTTACAAGCTTGGTTACATCAGCTAAGTGTGCAACAGAAAACTGGATGAAGAACAGATCAGGTTACACAGCAGAA
>JAZQTC010000006.1:0-38166 GCA_045630405.1 Acutalibacteraceae bacterium | reverse complement strand
TCTCCCAGATGCACCAAACTAATATTGGAAGACCCTCCGTTCTTTTCAAGCTGGGGCGAAAGAAGATATAATACATACAATTACAAGGATTTATCCTCTGTCTGCCATAATTTCCTTTTGCAGGATGTGGAAAAAGATTTCGTCTATTATTATTTCAAGAATCAGTATTGCTGGAATTTCTTTCCCGATGAATCCAGAGAAACTGTCAGAGAAAAACTGAGTGGTTTCGCATTAAAATACCGAACCAAACATCCCGACAAAAATCTGAAAGTTCCGTTTTGGCCTAAAAAGTTTTTAGAAGGTTTTAATGGCCTGCAATATTATGATCCTCATTTTGGAGAAGCCTTTTATAACGATTCGTTCAATGACACTGTTGATTACAATGACCTTCTTTCTAAAATCAAATGCAACACTCTGTTTATGAAAGCAAAGACAACGATTGCTGAGAACGGTTTGTTGCAAGGTGCATTGTCTGATGAAGATTTGAAGAGAGTCAATGCCTTGATTGAAAATATGAAAATCAAGCAATTTGATTGTGGACATGGTATTCATACAGAAAAGGCAAACCAGTTTGTGGAAGCAATAATTTCAATTTGACAAATTCCAATTTAATCGATGATAATGCTTCAACTTGATTTGATAATGCAGAGAGGTATATTATGAGCAGGTTTCTTGAAGATTTCGCAGAGTTTATAAAAAATAATGACGGCAGAGTTTTTTCTGTTGCCGAAATCATAGGTAATGAAAACCCCGAAAAAATAATTGTAACCCCTAATAATCCAAGTCAGAATGTATACTCAGTTTCAAAGATGTATACCGTTACCGCTATAGGTATATTGTGTGACAGGGGGATGATCAGCACCGAAGACACCGTAACTCAGATTCTGAAAGACGAGTGCCCTGAAGGATACGATCCTTATTGGGATGAAACTACGGTTGAAATGCTTATGCTTCATATGACAGGTTATCCCGGCGGTTTTGATACGGATGTTTTTGATGCATCGGAGTATGATCCGGATTATTTGAAAGAAATTATGCTGAAGAAATGGATTTGTCCTCCGGATACGGAAAGGCATTATGAAGATGCAGGATATTATATTCTGTCGAGAATTGTAAGCAAGGTTTCGGGAAAACCGCTTTTGCAGTTCTGTTGGGAAAATATCTTTCTGCCTCTCGGTTTTAAAGAAGTTGCCTGGAGTTGTTGTCCGAAGGGATACTCAATCGGCGCAACAGGTCTGTATATAAGAGTTGAGGATATGGTAAAACTGGGTGCCGTTTATCTCAACGGCGGCGAATACCACGGAAAAAGAATAGTATCAGCCGAATGGGTGAAAAAAGTTCTTGACAGACATTATGAATTTGCACCCAACGGCATAAAAGATTCTTATAACAAAGGCGGAATGAACGGACAAAATCTGCTTGTAATTCCCTGTAAAAACAGAGTGGTCGCCTGGCAAGGATATGATACAAGATCTGACGGTCCCGACCTTACCTGTTTTGCGGCAGAATATAACGGATAATTGTTGTGACTGCTGCGGTTGACAACAAATTCCAATTTGTCGAATTAAATTTAATAATATACCTTAAACTCCTTCGATGGATAAACCGTCGGAGGAGTAATTTTTTTGAAAAACTTTTAAAAAGTGGACATTAGGTTTCCATTTTAAGGTTTATTTTACTGTTGTAAAAATTTTTCAAAGCGGAAGTAAAGCTTCCGGTTTTAGATTTATTGTAATTTTATGAAACAGTCTATTCAAACGAAACAGCAAAAAATTTAAAAAAATTAAAAAAAATTTTTTAAATGGGCAAAAATCTTGCCACTTTAGGTGTTAAAAGATAATTAAAGACACTTATCGGGATAGTACAACATCAAATGTAAACAATTTCTAAACGTTCAACAAATAACCAACTTTTCTGGGTATTTGAAATTTATAAATGATTTTGTAAGAAATATTTACAAGTTAATTCACACCACAAAAGACTACCGAAAAAGGAGCCAAACATGAAAATACACATCAAAAATATAGTCTCAAACAACAATATTTTTAAGAGTAAACCACCTTAGTGTATATTTACCCTACCATGCTCGAAACTCATAAACCAGTCGATTTGAGCATAAAAACAAAGACTTAAAAGGAGGCATAAATGAAACGATTAACCAAATATGAAAAAGAGAATATCTTTCTCTCAAATGCTGCGGAAGATTACTGGTCCGTTTATATTAACTCAAAGCCGTTTAAAAGGCGTTTTAAGGAGTATGATGACAAATATGCCGGCATTTTGATTCACGAGCATACAGACCAATACGGAGGCGAATTATACAAGGTTCCGAAAAACTGCATATCAATCAGACTGCTCCCTCCGAGAACGGATGAACAGAAAAAGAAAGCAAAGGAACACGCCAAAAATGTTGGTCTCGGAAGAAAAGCGGGGTGATAAATTGAGCGATAATTCAAGCAACAATTTCCCGTTTATTAAATTGCCGAGAGCATTAATTGACGATCCGAATTTTTCAGGATTATCTGCAGAAGCCAAACTATTATTTTCTCTTATTCTTGACAGGATGGGAGTATCGCAGATAAATGCGGACAGATTTACGGATAAGAACGGTAATCTGTTTGTGTACTACACCATTCAGGAAATCTGCTTAAAAATTGGCTGTAGTCACGGAAAAGCGGTAAGACTTGTCAATGAACTTGAATATCATGGACTTATTTTCAAGCAAAGAAAAGGCTGCGGGAAACCGAATAAAATCATTGTTTTACCATCCGTTTTGAGAATTCTCAAAACAGTACATAAGAAATTCGATAATGAGAATTCAGAAGTTCCCGAAAACGGAAATCAAAAGTTCTCAATATCGGAAGGAATCTATAATAACAACAGTTACAATAACATCAGTTACCTCCATCCATCTATCGAGTATGAACGGTTGATAGAAAGCATCGAAGAACAGATTGAATATGATTGCATAAACGCAGATGCAGAAATAGTCAGAGAAATAATTCTCATTATGGCAGATGTTATTTCCGGGACAAGCTCCACCGTCAGAATCGGCGGAAGTGATTTTCCGAGAGAAGTTGTTATTTCACGATTCAGAAAACTTACTGCAGAACACATTGAATATATTGTCGGTTGTATTGAAAGCAGTGAAACAAAAATCAAAAACATAAAAGCATATCTGATTTCAGCTTTGTTTAATGCACCGACAACAATAGCAAACTCTGTTTCGGCAGAATTTGCATATTATCAAAATTTATCTTAAGGAGAAACAAATGAACAATACTTTCAGAGATTACCCCGATGTCGTGAGCATTGAAGAACTTCAGGACATGCTTCACATCGGCAGAAACGCTGCCTATGACATTGTCAAGGAAGGCAAAATCAAAACTATAAGAATAGGCAAACGATATATCATTCCGAAAACAAGCGTTATAAATTTTCTTGAAACAGCGTCTTAAACACTTGTAAACAGTCAAATATTATGTATAATTTTAATTACGGAATGATTGACTGTTTTCCAATCAGAAAGGAGTTTCAATGGTAACAGGCAATCTGCAAATCAAAGACGGCAAGTATTATGCCGTTGTCAATCTCAGAGATGAAACCGGCAAAAGAAAGCAGAAATGGGTCAGCACGGGTCTGCCCGTCAGAGGCAACAAGAAAAACGCCGAGCAATTCCTGAATCAGGAGCTTGAAAAATGGAACTACCATAACGGCGTTTATTACGGTATTTCGGTTGCGGAATACTTTGAAATATGGCTGACAGAGATTGAAAAAGAAGTAAGACCGAACACCTTCCGTTCCTATAAGGGTAATATGACAAATCACATTATTCCGTATTTCAGGAACACGAAGATTCAGCTTCAGTCAATCAAGCCAATCGACCTTGAAGATTACTATTTCTCGCTTCTCAGACCCGAAAGCAACCTTGAAAACGGTGCGGCACTTTCCGCAACAACAATAAGGCACCACCATCAGAACATAAGCAAGGCACTTGCCGATGCGGTCAGAAAAGGATATATTCCGCTCAATCCCGCAAGCTCTGCAAGATTGCCGAAGAAAGAGAAATACAAAGCTGAATTTCTCAACCACGAACAGCTTGACGAACTTATTTCTCTGTTCAAAGGAAGTCCCGTTGAATTGCCCGTCAGACTTTGTACAATTTACGGTTTCCGCAGAAGTGAGGTGCTTGGTCTTAAATGGAAGAACGTCGATTTCATCAACCGCACAATAACAATAAGCGAAACACTTCAGCAGCACACGGGCGGCAATTATACCGACCATCCCAAGACAGAAAGCAGTTACAGAACTCTGCCGTTAAACAATACAGCTTATGACCTTCTGAAAGAACAGAAGAAGCTTCAGGATGAACGCAAACTGCTTATGGGCAATTATTACATATATAATGACTATGTCTGCACATGGGGTAACGGAGAAGTAATTGCACCGAATTATCTGACACGCACTTTTCACTCGGTCATTCAGAACAGTACACTTCCGCAGATAAGACTGCATGATTTACGCCACAGCGTTGCGAGCAACCTTCTCAATCTCGGATTTTCGGTTGTTCAGGTTCAGGAATGGCTCGGCCACGGAAGTGCATCAACAACACTTAATTTCTATGCTCACGTTGATAAGAGTTCAAAAATCAGCATCGCAGACACTCTTGATAAACTTAATTCGGAACAAGGGAAAAAAGAGGACAAAGTGTTAGAAAAAGTGTTTGAAGAAAAGACCCTTTCAGAAACAAAAAAAGACCCCGTAAAAGGGTCGGAAAAAGGCTTAAAAAAAGCAAAAATCAGCACAAAAGTTGTGCCGATAAAAAAACAACGCCTGAAAAAGTGTTAGAAAAATGTTAGAAAAAAGGGTCAAAAGTGTTAGAAAAAATTATTTTTCGAAAAGAGAAATCCCGAAACCCTTGTATATCAACGGTTTCGGGACTTGAATGGCAGGGGCAGAAGGACTTGAACCCTCGGCACGCGGTTTTGGAGACCGCTGCTCTACCAACTGAGCTATACCCCTATATCAAATTATGGTGGGCCATCAGGGACTCGAACCCCGGACCAACCGGTTATGAGCCGGTTGCTCTAACCAACTGAGCTAATGGCCCATATCGTTGCTCATTTGCAACGATAAATATAATATCAAACAGAACACAATTTGTCAATATCTTTTTAAAATAATTTTCATTAATTTTTATAATCCTCCCATATTGTTGAAAACTCTTTTCGTTTATGCTAAAATTCTTATTAAAATATAATCACATTACGCACAACGAGGTTTTATATGAGCACAAAAACGGAAATCTTCATAAAAGACAGAGCTGATCCTTTTGTCGGAAAAGGAAGCGACGGATACTATTATTTTACAGCCTCTTACCCTATGTACGGCAAAGATGATACGGAAGGATATGACCGAATCATCCTGCGCAGAGCCAAAAGCATCGATGCTCTTGCTGACGCTGAAGAAAAAATAATATGGGACGAAAAAGATTCGGATAAATCATTCCGATTTATATGGGCACCTGAAATCCACGAAATCAACGGCAAATGGTACGTTCTTTTTGCCGCCAGCGGAAGTGAAAACAACGTTTGGGACATAGATTGCCACATTATTATGTGTAAAGGAAAAGATCCCTGCAATGACCAATGGATTGATTTGGGTAAATTCAAAGCCTATGAAGGAGATGAATTCTCTTTCCGAGGATTTTCACTTGATATGACACATTTTGAATGTAGCGGCAAGCATTACGTTGCCTGGGCACAGAACGGCGGCAATTCCAACGTATATATCGCAACAATAAATCCTCATGAGCCGTGGAAAACAACCTGTCCCGCAATGCTTCTCACCAAACCTGAATATGACTGGGAAAAAGTCAATATTCCTGTTAATGAAGGTGCGGCGGCTATGATTCACAACGGCAGAATATTTTTGGCGTTTTCCGCATCAGCGACAGGACCCGAATACTGCATCGGTCTTATGTATGCTGATGAAAACGCAGACTTGATGAACATAAACAGTTGGACAAAATTAAGCACTCCCCTGCTTACATCAGATGATCTTGATGGCGAATACGGTCCGGGGCATAATTCATTTGTCAAAGATGAAAACGACGATTGGATATTTGTATATCATTCAAGAGACGAAAAATGTTATAACGGTGAATGCGGATTTTCCGACGGAGATCCTCTCTACGATCCTTGCAGAAGTGCAAGAAAGCGAAAGGTTTTGTGGGACAAAAACGGATTTCCCATACTCAACGGGTGATTAAAATGAAAGTGATGACATTCAACATACAGCACGCCCTTGATTTCAAAACAAAAATCATTGATACGAATTTATTTGCAAATGCAATTAAAGATAATCACGCTGATATCTGCGGACTTAACGAAGTGCGAGGCAACGGTCCGCTTGAAGGCTACACGGACCAGACAAACGCAATTGCCGAGTCAATCGGATATAACCGTTATTTTTCAGAAGCGATCAAGGTCGAGGGTACAAGTCCTTACGGCAACGCACTCGTCAGCAAATATCCAATTATTGAATCGGAAACAATAAAAATACCGAAAGTACAAATCAAACCACCCTTTGCGTATCACGAGCCACGGTGTGTACTCAAATCAGTTGTTGACGTTATCGGCAAAAATATATGCATTCTGGTTTGTCATATGGGACTTTCCGACGGAGAAAGAAAAATGGCTGTAAAAACTATTTGCAATCTTTTAGAAAAAATTGATTTACCTGTTATTCTTATGGGTGATTTCAACACAACACCTGAGGATAAAGTTCTGTCTCCCATTTTTGAAAAAATGAAATGTGTTGAAGCATCGGAAGCCACTTATCCATCTGATAAACCTGACATAAAAATTGATTATATTTTTTACAGAGATATCGAATATGTAAAATCGGAAACAATCAATAAAATTTATGCGGATCATTTACCGATTGTTGCTGAATTTAATGTCTGAGAGGAGATTATAAAATGGAACCCGTTTACATAAACAGATTTAAACATTCAAAAAAAGCTTATACTGAGGTATATTACAAAGCCACATCATCAATAGTGTTATCAATTCTGATTTTTATCTGTTATTCTGTATTGGCGTTCTGCTTATATTATCTGCTATACGAAGCAGCTCTCGCTGTTATCTTTGAAATATTGGGATTACTTTTAGCGTTATATACTTTTTTTAGAATCCGCATTATTGCTGACAAAAGAGAAAAAACATTTATGGAGTTATACGGAAAAATACCCGAAGGTCAGACATTGTTTTTTGATGACCACATTTTCAGCTTCAGCGAAACAGACAAATCCGAATTAAATATTGAATATCAGAAAATCAAAAAAATCAAGCAAAGCAAAAATTTTTTTATGCTTTATATTACAAAGAAAGTTTTTATTTTTGTTGATAAAAATAATTTTGAAAAAGGTAATTGCGAAGAATTCAAAAAATTCATCAGAGAAAAATCTGTAAATGCTAAAATAAGACTATAAAAAATCAGGCAGTTTTTAAACTGCCTGATAATTTTTTATGCAAATTTCATTGTCATTTCAAGAATGCGTTTAACACAAGGTTCAAGGTCTGCTCTTGTAAGTTCGCCATTGTCAAATGCAACTTTAAGGTCTTCGGGGTATCCGCAGGGCATCTTCATATCATTGCCTGCCTTAACCTCTTTAACAGGGTCATTCTTAACACCCCAGTCGGTTTCAACCATTCCCTTGAATCCCCATTCACCGCGGAGAATGCCCATAATCAGCTCATAGCTTTCTGACGTATGTTGACCGTTGATGCGGTTGTATGACGTCATAACAGTCCAGGGATCGGATTCCTTGACAACAATTTCAAAGCCTTTGAGATATACCTCACGCAACGCTCTTTCGGAAATACGAGCATCAATATCATAACGGTTTGCTTCTTTGTTGTTGCAGGCAAAATGCTTGATAGAAACAGTTGCTTTTGCAGACTGCACTCCCCTTGTCATCGCCGCAGCGCTCTTGCCCGATACAATGGGATCTTCGGAGTAATACTCGAAGTTTCTTCCGCAAAGAGGATCACGGTGAATATTGAGCGCAGGAGCAAGCCAGATACCGATGTTGTTCTCAGCAATTTCAGTTCCTGCCGCAGCACCGACTTCATAAATCAGTTCAGGATCCCAAGAACAAGCGAGAAGAGTTGCGCAGGGCCAGGCTGTTGTGGGAATACCCGTCTTGGGTTCAAGACGAAGTCCTGCAGGGCCGTCCGCAGTAGGTACCGGAGGAATATCAAGACGTTCAAGACCACCGAAACATCCTGTGTTGGCAACGCCCGTGGGACTCTTGCCGCCCACAAAATCCATCAGTTCATCATCGGTAAACTGAGCAACAAACTCATCAAGAGTAATTGTTTCGCCAACCATATCAAACTTAACAAGTTCATCGGGTGCCTTTGCACCTGAAGGCTCATTAACTGCATAATAATACTCTTCTTCACCCTGAGGAAGAGCCTCAAAACTGCCGTCTGAAAGCATACGCTTTGCAAGCTTGAAAGGTTTGCACCAATTCTTAAGTTGTTCTGTTACCGTGTCTTCTGATACATCATATGTAAATACAAGTTTTTCAGCATCACGGACCGATGTACCCAGATAAAATTCATAAGTGCCTTTTTCAAGAACATAAGCTGACTTTGCAATTTTGCCAAGGTCATCAAAGCTTGCCATATCCCTGACGTCAAAACTCATAACAATGGTTTCGCTCTCGTTGGGAGCAAGAAGCTTTGTCTTTTTGTAAGCAGCAAGTTCTTTTGCAGGTTTACCGAGTTTTCCCTGAGGTGCGCTGTAATAAAGCTGGAGAATTTCTCTGCCTGCAACATCACCTGTATTTTTAACTGTTGCAACTGCAACGATTTTACCTTCGCTTTCGCAGCACACTTTACCGCTGATATCAAAAGTTGTATATGAAAGACCGAAACCGAAAGGATAACGAACATCATCTTTTGCCATTGTTTCAAAATAGCGATAGCCGACGTAAATATCATCGGAATAGTCAATAAATTTAAAGCTTTCCCAGAATTCAGCCTTGCAAGGATAGCAATCATAGGATTTTACGATTGTGTCGCATAGTTTGCCTGAGGGGTTAACATCGCCGCAAAGAACGTCAGCAATAGCCATACCACCTTCCATACCTCCCTGCCATCCGAAAAGCACAGCAGAAACTTTATCATTTTCAGCAAAATATTCACAATCAATTGTTGCGCCTGAATTGATAACAATTACAACCTTTTTGAACAATTCACAGAGCTTATCGATAAGTTTTTTTTCAATATCGGAAAGGTAATAGTCTCCGCCCTGAGGTCTGCGGTCAACACCTTCTGCCGAAAAACGGCTGATTGTGAAAACTGCAGTATCTGCCCATTCTGATGCAGATTGAATAAGTTCGTCGGGTACAGATGTTTCCTTAACGTGCATAGCCGCAAATGTGTCGTACGTCATATCATCGCGCTCTGTGCAGAATTCCATTGCATTAACAACGCTCCATCTTGCATCAATCTGTTCAGGAGTCAAAACGTTAACACTTTCCTTTTCAACATAATCCTTGTAGAAATCAACAAGAGGCATATAAACTGCGGTTTTACCGTCTTTTTCTTTCTCCTTGAATCCGTCAAAAACATTGCGAATATAGGGACAATGAACGTCACCGCTTCCGCCACCGCCCTTGATGTATTCAATTGTAGCTTTTCCGAAAAGAGCAACCTTCTCACCCTTTTTCAGCGGCAAAGCATTATCTTTATTTTTAAGAAGCACCATACCCTCTGTTGCAGCTTTTCTTGAAAGTTGAGTGTGTTTCACGGATGCTGTTGCACAACGTCCGTCCTCTCCGAGAGGAATACAGGGCTGATATCTGAATCTTGCATATTTATCCATATTTCAATCCATCCTTTGATTAGAATTTATCGTTAAAATAATATTATAAAGTTATTTCATCGTACATTACCTTGACCATTTTACAACAAGTCAAAGGGCATTCATTGTTATTTGAGTGATAATAAGCGACCAGAAAATAATCTTCCCCTTCAATTATTGCAGGATAGCAATAACCGTTATCGGGATCATCTTCCAGAGCATATACACGGTCATAACTGAATGTTTTGCCGTCATCTTCACTTACTGCACATACAAGCGGTGTTCTCCCCCAGACATTACCGTCTGCATTGGGTCTTGTTGTGTAATTGGGAACGGGATTGTAAACTGCAATTGTGAACTTATCCACCCTTTTCATAAGAAGCGGCGAATCAGGTGCAGAGAAAAATCTGTTGGGTGACGGGGCGGTCCAGGTTTCCCCGTTATCATCCGAAAAACACTCAAACTGAAAACCAAGATCAGTTCTTGAAAATGCCCTGAGAATTCCGTCCGATTGTTCATAAACAGTTGTTTCCTGAAGTCCCGTATTACTTTTATCAGGGAAAGGAGTATCTTGCCTTTCTGCTATTTCACGCCACGTTGCCCCGTCATCATCAGAAGCAAAAATGCATTTCATTCCGTGTTCAACAATTTTCATTTCTCCGTTAACAAGTTCAGAGTGGATATTCATCGGAAGAATAATTCTGCCGTTACGAAGAACAACTGCATGATCATTTTCAAAAACATAATAATTTTCTGTATCCTCAAGAATTCTCTGTGGCTCGAAAAATGTTTTGCCCTCATCCGACGAACGAACAATGTAAGGCACACAGTTCACGTTTTCCTTTGCTTTTCGGAGATAAATAAGTCCGACATCACCATTATTCATTCTGATAAGTGACGGACACATAAAGTTTCTTGCACCCTCATCGTGAACCAATATAATTCGTTCATCAACCCAGGTTTCGCCCTCATCGTACGAAGTAAATGCAGCAATATCCGCAGCACATTCATCGTGCCAATCATTACCCGTAAACCTTGAATAAACAAACAAAATTGAATTATCCTTCAAACGCAGAAAAGTTCCTTCACCGTTACGCGGATTTTCCTGCTTTATATCAAGAAATAAAACCTCTCGACCGATTTTTTTCATACAACCTCCAATTAATCACAACCGCCGAATATCTTGCATTTCAGACTGCATCCTGTGGGAGTTGCAGCGCATCCACCGAGAGCAGTTTCGCGGAGCTCATACGGAAGTTCCTTTCCTACACGGTACATTGCTGACGACATTTCTGTAAAAGGCACAGCTGCTTTAATACCCGCAAGCACCATTTCTGCACTCGTCAACGCATTTGATGCACCTGATGCATTTCTTGTCTGACAAGGCATTTCAACAAGTCCTGCAATAGGATCGCAAACCAGACCAAGCATATTACTGAGTGTGATAGATGCCGCATCAAGGCATTGCTCGGGAGTACCGCCCATCATTTCTGTTGCAGCGGCCGCAGCCATCGCCGCCGCAGAGCCGATTTCAGCCTGACACCCTGCTTCAGCACCCGAAACAGAAGCGTTTTTCATCAACAGACATCCAACCGCACCTGCAGTAAATAAACCTTTGAGCAAACAATTGTCATCAAGATCAAATTCTTCCTGCAAAGCAAACAACACCGCTGGAAGAACTCCTGCAGAACCCGCTGTCGGTGCGGCAACAATAACACCCATTGAAGCGTTAACTTCCAATACAGCCTGTGAATATATGAGTGCTTTTGTAAGCACGTTTCCGCAGATTGACTTGCCCTCAAGGCGTCTTTTCTCAAGCTTATTTGCTTCTCCGCCTATCATACCGCCAATCGACGGCACAACATCTGTCAAGGGCTTGTGTGCAGATTTTTTCATTATCTCAAGAGATTTGCGCATCCTTGCATCAACTTCATCGGCATTATATTCACCGAAAACTATTTCACGCAGACGCATTATTTCCGAAATCGGTTTATTTTCTTTTGCACATATTTCAAGCAGCTCTTCCGCTGTTTTAAAATCCATATTACTCACCTTATCTTCTGATCAGCATCGTATCCCTGACAAAAGGATTCTTTTCAATTACATCAACTGTTTCCTGCGTGATTTCTTCATCCGATTCAATAATCATATACGCAACGCCACCCTTATTCTCACGATAAACCCGAAGATAAGCGATGTTGACGTGGCATTTACTGAGAATTGTTGTTACATTTGCGATAACACCCGGGTGATCTTTGTGAACAACAATAAGTGAATGATACTCACCCGTAAACAGAACTTTTACCCCGTCAATTCTGGTTAATCTGACTTTTCCGCCGCCTATTGATTCGCCTCTGACAGTTAATTTTCTGCCCTCGATATCCTCAATTTCCATATCAACGGTATTGGGGTGAACGTCAGTTTCAACCGTATTGGCTGTAAACGAAAATTCAATACCCTCTTTTTGGGCTATTTCAAATGAATCGCGGATACGAACGTCATCTGTTTCAAACCCCATCATACCACCAAGAAGGGCTCTGTCCGTGCCGTGACCCTGATATGTACGGGCAAAAGATCCGTAAAGAGTAAAATGCACGCTTTTGATTTTAGGGTGCATCATACGCCATGCAAGCCGTGCAATAGATGCCGCGCCTGCTGTGTGTGAGCTTGACGGCCCCACCATATTGGGACCTATAACTTCAAATACGCTGATAAAAGCCATAACAGTCTCCTTCATAGAATAAATACAGGCATATTATATTTTATATTTTTAATAAAGTCAACCGCATAAATTACTATGTAATATTGTTCCTAACCTGAACATAAGATTTAACGATACAGATACGGGAGGTCTTAATTTTGAAGGGAATAGTAGAACAACGAGCAATCGAGCTCGCAGAATACATAATCAATAACAAAGCAACTGTACGTTCTGCAGCAAAACAATTCGGAATTTCCAAAAGCACCGTGCATATTGACGTTTCACAAAGACTGAGAAAACTGAACCCATCAATGTACAACGACGTCAGAAAAATTCTCGACACAAACAAAGCGGAACGTCATATAAGAGGCGGAATGGCAACTAAACAAAAGTTTTTAAATAATCAGTAATTTTTTGTTGAATTGAGAAAAAAAATATGATAAAATAATCTGGAATCTGAGGGTAAACCCTCACAGAAAGGATCGTTAATATGAAGCAGCTTAAAATCGGCATCATCGGTGCCGGCAGAATCGGCTCACTTCACGCAAAGTCAATTACATATAATGTTCCTACTGCAACAGTTGTGGGAATTACAGATGTTTTTATGGCAAATGCTGAAAAGGTAGCCGCTGAACTCAACATTCCCAAAATTTATAACAATTACAAGGAGATGCTCGCTGACCCCGAAGTTGAGGCCGTTCTTGTATGCTCATCAACAGATACACACGCTGACATCGCTATTGAAGCGGCAGAAGCCGGCAAACACATCTTCTGTGAAAAGCCCGTTGATCTTACACCTGAGAAGGTTAATGCAGTTATCGATGCAGTTGCAAAAGCAGGTGTAAAGCTTCAGGTAGGCTTCAACCGTCGCTTTGACCATAATTTTGCTAACGTAAGAGCAATGGTAAACGACGGAAAAATCGGTGACGTGCACATCGTTAAAATCACGTCAAGAGATCCTGCTCCCCCTCCGGCTGAATATTCAGCAGTAAGCGGCGGTATGTTCCTTGATATGACAATCCATGATTTTGATATGGCTCGTTTCCTTGCCGGAAGCGAGGTTACAGAGGTATACGCAAACGCAACCTGCCTTGTTGACCCTGCAATCGGCGAAGCCGGCGACGTTGACACAGCGGTTATTAGCCTCAAGTTTGCAAACGGTGCAGTCGGCGTTATCGATAACAGCAGACGTGCAGCATACGGATATGATCAGAGAATTGAAGTTTTCGGCAGTAAAGGCGCTGCAGTTGCTTCAAACGACACTCCCACAAACGTTGTATTTATGGGCGAGGACGGCGTTGTTGCTGACAAGCCTCTCTACTTCTTCCTTGAAAGATATATGCAGTCTTTCAGAGATGAAATGCTCCAGTTTGTTGAAGCAGTTATTGAAGATAAGCCCACTCCCACCACAGGTGAAGACGGTCTCAATTCAATCCTTGTTGCTCTTGCAGCAAAGAAATCTGTTGCTGAAGGCAGACCTGTTCTTCTTTCAGAAATGGCATAAACAAAAACACGGCTGTCTTACTCAACGTAAGGCAGCCGTTCAATTTTAACCTGAACGGACGACATTTTCAGATACCGTAAGGAACAAAAAAACCTTGACTGTTATGCAAAGAGCTCGGTCAAGGGGCAATCCTTTTTGTCTAATTTCAAAAAACACTTGATTTTTACATTAATATGTAATATAATCATCCAGGCAAACGAATAAATTTCGGGGTGTAGCGCAGGTGGTAGCGCGTTTGGTTCGGGACCAAAAGGCCGTGGGTTCGAATCCCGCCACTCCGACCATATTGAGTATTCATAAGGGATTTGACCTGTGAATACTCAATTTTTTTGCTTAAAATAGAGTTTTGTATTTAATTTAATAGTTTTATGTATCGTCGCATTCCTTTCGGAGTGCGACTTTTTGTTATGCTGACTTTTCTGTAGGTTTGGCAATATAACCTATTGCTACTCCTTGACGGGTACCTGCCGTGAAACAAGGCTCATCATTTTCAGGTATTTCAAGATAGCCTACGAAGTTGTAATGAATAACAACTCTCTGTGTCTTGTTCTTGCCCTTTCCCTCTGCTTCGTAAACATCAATATGGTCAATAAGCTCGTGAATGAGCGGTGCCGTGATTGTATCCATATCAAGAAACTTTCGTACCGCACCGATAAACATATCCTTACTGTGCTGAACGGTCTGCATATTTGCAACCTTTTCTCTCAGGTCAAATATCCTGACCTTCAGCTCTGCTCTCTCTACCTCATACTTGTGAGACATGTGAGTGAACCATTCATCTGTAACCTTACCTGTAGCATTACCCTCATACAGTTTCTCATAAAGAGAAGCAACTGTCTGCTGACGGACTATTGCTTTCTGCAGTTGCTCCTCAAGATGCTTTTTCTCGTCATAGAAATCCTTATTAGTCTTCCTTTCAAGAATATCTACAAGCAAGTCTTCATCTTTTTGAAGCATTATCGCAAGACGTTTCAGCTCAAAGACAACTATCTGTTCAAGTGCATCTGCACGGATATAGTGTCGTTCAGGGCAAGTACCACGGGTATCCTTTACATAATTACCGCAACTGAAATAGTGAATTTCCTTATTGACAGTATTTGTATGATACCTCATATTACTGCCGCAATCTGCACAGCGTATAAGACCGCTGAAAATATGCTTTCTTGCATTTTCTTTCTTAGGTGCCCTGCGTTTCGTTCTTGCTGTGTGCTTCTGTACCATTTCCCAAGTATCACGGTCGATGATTGGCTCGTGAACATCCCTGAATATTTTCCAATTCTCCACCGGATTATCAATACGGGTTTTATTCTTGAAGTTTTTGGAATAGGTTTTGAAGTTGATAACATCACCACAGTATTCCTGTTGACAGAGAATTTTCTGTACAGTAGTTTTACACCACTTATACGGGTTAGGCTGTGTTTTCTTACCGCCACGATTGAGACCTTTGCTTTGCCAATACGCCATAGGGATAAGAACTTCTCGCCTTTGTAATTCTCCTGCAATAGCTTCATTACCCATACCTTCAAGGCACATTCTGTAAATATCCCTGACTACCTCAGCAGCTTCGGTATCGATTATCCACTTCTTTTTGTTTTCCGGACTCTTCATATATCCGTATGGTGGCTGTGATAACGGCTCTCCCATGTTGCCTCTGATTCTGTGTGCAGAACGTACTTTTCTTGAAATATCTCTCGCATACATTTCATTCATAACATTTTTGAATGGTGCAATTTCGTTTTCACCCTCATCACTATCAACCATATCATTAACAGCGATAAACCTTACGTTATGCTCAGGAAAATAGTTGTCCGTATAATGACCAACCGAAACATAATCTCTGCCTAATCTTGAAAGGTCTTTTACAATAACAACTGAGATATATCCCATTTCAATATCATCAAGAAGTTCCTGAAAAGCAGGTCTGTTGAAGTTTGTGCCTGTATAGCCGTCATCAACATAATACTTGGTATTTGTTAAGCCTAATTCCTTTGCTTTTTGTGTCAGCATTTTCTTTTGGTTGCCGATTGAATTACTCTCTGTCTCTGTACCGTCATCTCTTGATAATCGGCAGTAGATAGCAGTAATTCCGATGTTTGCTTCAGACTGCATTAATCCTCCTTCCCGGCAGTCAAACATATATATTCTGCATTCATTGTATTTTTATCTTGCGTCTTTGTCAAATGTGCAAAATCACTGCCCACATATTTTTGTGCTTTGTCGCTTATGGTGTTTTCAATCTTACAGATATTAACGGGTGCAAACTTAGAAGAAACCTTGTAACGAACACCGCCAATAACATATTCTTCTTCACCGATAAGACCGTAAAAATCCTTAAGCTTTTTCATTATCTCGCACCTCGGTCTTTCTGTCTCTGAAGATGTTTACCGTAATATTCAACAGCCTTTGCAAGGAAATCTTCCTTTTCCTTTACGGTAGCATTAGGTTTCATATATTTACTGATTTTATCCTCAGGGATTTTAACTGTAACAACCTGATTAGGTTTTGGTTGTTTTACCATACTAAGAATTGTACCGACATCAAGATTTCCCTCTTGTGCCAGCTTCTTCATTTTCTGTGCCTGAGCAAGAGATGGTGTAGCAAGCTCTTTCTCAATAGCTTCAGACAAAAAGTTCTGATGACCTTGGCTGAGATATGAAAGTTCAACAGCAGGACCAAGTGCAATTTTACCGCTATCTACCAAAGCAAGAAGCCTTGGAATCAGGTTGGTAAGGCGGATATATCTTTTAACCTGAGAAGCACTGTCGGTATCAGAAACTTCACTTGCAGATAACTTCGGTCCGACTTGGTCCGAAGTTAAATCTGTGCGTTTACCTTGGCTTTTAATGGCATCCATTTTCATCTTGTATGCAAAGGCTTTTTCCGAAGGCAGAATATGCTCACGGTGAAGATTACTGTCAACAAGGATAATATCTGCTTCTTCCTTTGTGATATCTAAAACTACCACCGGCACCTCTGTCAGCTTAAGTCTTGTTGCTGCAAGAAAACGTCTGTGTCCTGATATTATTTCATACACATCAGCCTTATCATCCTTTCGTACCATAAGGGGTTGAATAATACCGTTTTCACGGATACTGTCTTCCAACGGCTTCATATCCTCCTCACGGCATTTGTACGGATTCTTAAAATTGGGAACAATACTGCTCATAGGCATCTTTATGATTTCTGTTGTCTTAGTCTTTACTGCCTCTGTTTCTTCTGTTTTCTCAAACAGGGTGCTAATAAAATTATCTTCTTTATTCATTTAATTCTCCTTTTCTTTCTTGTGATAAAAACACATTCTTCAATTAAACTGTTTGTTTCAACAACCGCATCAGCCGTCTGTTTCATTTCCTTGCCAATGGGTAAATCTGATAAGCCGTAGTTTCTGAAAAGATTGTTTAAGGTGCTTGCAATTCCACGGAGCTTCAGAATAAACTCCATACATTCAGGTTTTCTGTCTTCCTGAATTGGATAGCCAAGAATAATATCCCTTAGCACCTGTTCCTTTGTAAAAAAGCTATGCTCTGTCAAACGATTGATTTTGCTATACTGCTCTTCACTTACTCTAACTGCGATTCTTCTCGCTCTTGTACGCACTGTGCCACCTCCTTTGCTTTTATGATTTCGGGCATAATTTCATTTGTGCTTTTAAGAACTTCACGAAGCATTACCATGTCAAGCATTTTTGTTTGCCACACTCTTTTTGATACAATACTCAGCTTGTCGCATATAGGAGTTAATAGCTTAATATATTTCTCATAGTCCATAGCTAATGTCGGCTTCATTTTTGCATTTTGAATCTGATGTCTGATATATTCTGACCTGCTCATATTCACTCTTTTGGCATCCTTTGTGAGCATTGAAAATTCTTTCTCATTAAGATACAAAAATATTGTTTTTGTCAGCTTCAATTTTTTCACCTCCTGTCATTCGGGTTTTAGGGGCAATCCCTAACAAGTGGGATTTGTATGCACAAATCCAGTGCTTGCTAAGACTTATGCCACGCTTTTTTACTGCTTTTTCGGTTGGTTTGCTAAAGCATTTTTTCACTTCCTTTACTAAAAATTTTGAATTAAAAAATCCTCGCACTAAAACATAAAGTACGAGGATATGTATTCAGGTTGATTTGTTTGGTATGGGTGTGATATAATAAAAATACAAATTGTGTTTTCATCATATTGAATGGAGTAATGAAAATGAATTTAAATGTTAATGATAAGCATCTTAATAGTCTTATTAAAAAAGTTGTTACTGATAAACTCGGCGAGGCCGTAATCCAACTTAAATTCATCGGCGGTGGCAGCAATGGTAAAGTTTATGGTGTTGTAACTGAGAATAATAAAAAATTTGCTGTTAAGGCTTTCAGAATAAAGGGTGCCATGCAGAAAGAATCAAATCAGATGATTATGCTTTCAAAGCACACTAAAACAAAAATGCCTGAAGTGCTTTTCCTTTATGAAGATAACGAAACAGCACTAATGGGTATGACTTTTATTGATGGTAAAAATGTTTTAAATCCATTGTTTGTTTTCAAAAGCAAGGCAAAGAAACAGAAATTTGCCAACGATGTTATTGATACTATGTTAGAATGGCACTCGGTAACAGTTGATAAATTCGGTGATATGGAAAATCCCATATATGGTAATTGGAGAGATTATTATATTACTGAAAAGCAAACGCCATTTCTTGAAGGACTTTCAAAACTCGCAGATAGTGGTAAATTCAGCAAAAAGACTCTTGCATTTCTAACAGAAGCAACTGAGATTTATAATAATCTTCCAGATGAATCAGGGAAGCCTGTTTTGATTCACGGAGACTTGAATATTATGAATATAATGGCAGACCCCAAAAGTCTTGAGCTTATAGGAATAATAGACCCCAGTGGTTCAATCTATACCGATAGAGAATACGATTTATTCCAACTGCGTAACATGTGGGGAGATGCTTTCGGTTTATATGATACATATAAGCAAAAAAGTAATCTTTCAAAATTTGCTGATTTTAGAGTTGCATATTATGGCGCTATGAATGAGGCTTCCTGTCGTCTGGGCGGTGGCTTGATTATGCCATTATGGGAAATTTTGTGGAATAGAAAACTGAAAAAAGAAATGAATAAATTAAAGAAAAACTAATTTTACTGCTCTCACATTAGTGGGGGCAGTTTTTATATAACAAAACCGCCCCATACTAGTAATGGGAATAAGCACTCCAAAAATGTTCCTGAATTTTAAAAATATTTAACGAGCCGAAGAAGAAATGCGATGTTTCAACAGCCTTTCGCATTCAGCCGAGCCGCCACATATACTTAAAGTTACTACTAACTAAATTAAAGATATATTTTCTTTTTTCGGCTAGTATATAACTTTCAGTCTTACTCTGCTCAGTATTATTACTTGCGAGTTTTACGGAGACCTGATGCGTATTTTCGGTATATCTAAAACATATAGCTTTGCAGGCTTGCCTTTGCCCTGATATTTGCGACAGAGCAGATTATGTTTTTCAAGCTCACGCTGTAGCCTTGTTGCTTTGTCATGACCGCAACCAAGCACTTCACTTGTTTCGGCAATGGTGTAAAAGATAAAGACCTCTCCGTTTTTATCACACCAACCGTTGATTGCTGATAACTGCATTCTGTCGAGCATTAAGCCGTATAAAAGCTTTGCTTCAGCAGATAAGCTTTTATATTTCTCCTTAAACAACACCTTCGGCATTTTGAAGAACGATTCATTATCCACTATTTTTCACGCTCCTTTTTGATACATAGTTGCAGGAGATAACCACAGCCCTGAAACTCTGCTTGCAGCTGTTAACACATCTCCTGCAAAGCGCGTTGTAACAGATTCTGTTTCGTTCATTCAGGAAAAGGCTCCATTCTGATTTTTTACTTTTTGTCATTCTCGGAATAACTATCACACTCCTTTTTACTGTAGCTTTTCGGGTTGATTTTTAATGATTTTTTCGTCTGTAATGCGTTTTGTTTTGTCAGTAGGGTAATTTCATTAACTACATATCAAAAGCCTCTTTTTGCCGTTTCACCCGAAATAGTTCCTGCCCCGGAATCTCACCGCAACGTCTTCACGCTCGCTCTTACGAGGTCTTGGCGTAGTATCACTTTCGGACGGTCATTCAGTTGTCAAGGTACACGAGAGAAAAACATCCCTCAAGGGGTAAGTGTTTAGAACGGCAAAAAATCAAGCAAATTCGAAAACTTTTTTATTTTTGTTAAAATTGCACAACAAAAAAGCCGTCACATAGACAGCACAAACAGCGGGAGGACATTTCATCCTCTCGCACAGTTTGTACTGAAACTATGTAACGGCTTAAACTTTAAGCTCTGATTGTCCGTATGTTACTAACCGAGTATCGGACTATACTTTTTCGGTCAGATAATATGTGTTGGCATAAAGCCAATAAGTTAAATTATGTGTTTCAGATTATATTCAGTTGTAGAGCAAATACATTATTTACCAATTTGTTATTATAAAGAACATTCGTTCACTTGTCAAGAACTTTTCCGAAAAAGAAAATATGGTGTCGTTTTTTTCGATACCACCTAAAAAAATCAACAATTTAGAGTATGTGATTTAAACAGAAAATAATAATTAAGTTATCTTTCTACACAAGTTTTAGACAGCATTATTAAATTTCTTTCTGACAAATATTTTACATAAAAATTCGATACATATATTTTTAGAGTATTTTTAGTATTTTAAGTAAAATAGATATGTAGATTATTGATTTTTTGTTTTAGAAATGTTATTATAAAAATGGTAGTTTATCGTATTTTGTAATTATATTTCTCGAAAGGTATTGATGATATGAAAAATAAAAACACAATAATTATCACTGAAGAAATGATAAATTCGGACCCATACGGTTATACATATAAAGAAATTTGTGATTGCGTTGGAGAAAAAAAGCTCGATCGCTTATGCATGCCCTTTATAAGGAAAAGCCCCAAAAGAAATATCAAACAATGAGCATTAATGATATTTATAATGGCGGTGACACAAGAAAATACTCTTTCAAATTAAAGGATGGTTACTGCGTTGAAACTGTTTGCATAAAGAGAAAAACAGGTGTAACTGTATGTGTTAGTACAATGGTAGGATGTCCTGTCGGTTGTATTTTTTGTGCATCTGGAAGTAATGGATTTATAAGAAATTTAACTCCTTCCGAAATTGTGCAACAAGTAACATTACTGAAGGAAAAAGTCAACAGAATTGTATATATGGGAATGGGTGAACCATTTTTTAATTATGATAATGTAATTAAGTCAATTCATATATTAAGAGATAGAAATGGGCTTAATTTCCCCACAGATGGAATTAATATTTCGACAGTAGGTCCTTTAGAACAATTAAAAAAAATAAGAGAAGAGCATCTGAAGATACAACTCACCCTCTCTCTTCATGCAACAAATCAAAGAACAAGAGATATAATTATACCTCACATGAAAGGTTATGACATAAATAAGATTGTTGAATCTGTTTTATCATATTCGGAAAGACATAACAGAAAAGTAACAATTGCTTATTTATTGATTCCTGGTCTAAATGATAAAGCAACTGATGTACGTCAATTAGGAAGATGGTTTCGTGAGAAAAATGTTTTGATAAATCTTTTGCAATATAATGATACCGCAAATTGCAATATTAACAGGCCAAACAAACAACAATTAGTTGCATTTAAATTGCGACTTGAAGCGGCTGGTTTAGAAGTAAAAATGAGAGAATCACGAGGTAATAACATCAAAGCTGCCTGCGGTCAGTTGGTTAGTAACACAAACGAGAAGAATAAGCAACACAATTCAATGGGGAAGGATTTAGGTTTTCACAATCGTTCAAAAAGCAAGAAAGAGAATCCTAAAAGCAAGCACAAAAATACATTTTCTAAAATTAATTACAAAACAAAACACTAAATTAACCGTATTTTGTTTGTGATGCATAGGCGATCTGTTTTTTTGTCTATCAACAATTAGAGTTACAAGGAATCTATTATGGAATATAAATGTTTATCCGATTTTTTGTTTAAAGGAGAAAATAAAAATATTAATATAAGTGTGAGCAAAAATAATCCAGTTAATGCCTCCTTAGGGAAATAAGGCTATCGATTAGTGGAAAACAACATATATGTATCATAGGTAAAAACGGCGTAGGAAAATCTACGCTGCTAAAAAAAATATGGGAAGAGTTGAAAGACAAAAATGATATTAATATAGGATATATGCCACAAAATTACGAGGAAATTCTTGATTTTTCAAAAACACCCATTGAGTTTTTAGAGTCTAATTATGATAAAAATGACTTGACGAAGGCAATGTGTTTTATGGGAAGTATGAAATTTACAACTAATGAAATGTCAAACAAAATTGGCGAACTAAGCGGTGGTCAAAAAGCCAAATTAATTTTTTTGAATATGGTGTTAAAAGGGTGCAATGTTCTGATTTTAGATGAGCCAACAAGAAACTTTTCTCCATTGTCTGCGCCAATAGTAAGACAAGCATTATACGAGTTCAATGGTACAATAATCAGTATCTCACATGACCGTAAATACCTAGACGAGGTTGCCGATATAATTTATGTTCTAACTGAGAGCGGGTTATCCCAACTCTAAAAGAGTCCATTAATTATTATAGTAGTTGTCTAAAGTTATACCAAGAAAGTTTTAACAAAACAAATAGCAGCTCTCCAAGAAGGTAGCTATATAGACATCTTAGAGAGCTTAATGATTACTTATTTATTTCATTAATTGTTATTTCTTCTGCTCTATTACAGATATTATTAATTCTTTGTATCCACTCTATTGGATTTTCTTCTTTTAATTTTTCGGTTACACTCTCTGTCTCCTTCATCTGCTCAACAAGAGTATCAAACATATCTCGTGCCTGATGTTCTATCTCTGCACAGTGCTGATAAAGTTTGCCTTGAGTAAGCAGTGTAGTGAATAACACTTTCTTATGTTTAAGTAAATACCCCTTATGTAACATACCCCATTTACCAAGAGTGATATTTGCTTCCTCGGGCGGTAATATAAGGTTAGGTATGTTGTAGTCTCCAACCTGTCTGTATGTAATGTTTTTCATAATAGCATTCATCCTTTCGTATTCTTAACAAATGTGTCGTATGTAAATCTTGCTCCAAGTCTGAAGCCTGATATAAAGCTGTCCGCATTACTTGTTGTTGAAAATTCAATATAAGCACTTACATAGTTTTGAAACAGTTCCTTATCTTCACCGTTCAGTCTTGCAGTAAGTTGTTCTTCTTTCTCTGCGAGGTTGCTCAGTTTCTTCTTGAGTTTAGGTGTTAATTCTGAGTTGACTTCTTGTGGCTCAATGTTGCCGTAATAGAAATCTTCAATGATATTTGACATTATGTACCTCCATATGTTTCTCTATTAAGCAACAGCAGGAGTGCAGAATACTATGTTTGATGCCGGTTTTACTTATATTTTGAGTAAATCCCTTATGAACACTCGCACCACAAAAAAACCTTACACATCAACAAGACCGTTGATATGTAAGGTTTTTTATTTTGAACAATAAGACTTTTCGACTAAATCAGATATACAAAATAATATCTATTACAGCATAGTTGATAACACAACGCCCAAAACTGTAAGCATAATGTTTGCAACGGCATTTGTCACAGCATAGCTCGCCGTGAATACCGAACTGCCGGATGAATCAATCAGAGAATTCAAGGCAGCAGTACACGTTCCGCTTCCGCATTGTCCGCCGAGTATATCCGCGGCATCCATTTTCATAACATATTTAGAAAACAAAGCCGTAATGATATGTGGCACCAAAGTAACACAAATACCCAGACCGAATACAATCAGCATTTTTGCATCCATTTCAAAAAGACCTGTGGTCAATGCTTTTACCGAAATAAAAACATTAAGACCTACACTCTTCAAAAACCATCTTGCACTTTCGGGGAAAACTCCGTGTCTTGGTTTTTTGCTTTGGAACCAACCGCATATCAAGCCAAGAATAAGCGCACACGTGCTGTCTCCTAAACCAAAGCCGGCAACTTTCAAAGAACCAAAAAGAATGGCTATAGCCAAAGCACCAAAAACCACCGGTACATCCGTAGTTGTGCCTGTCTCCTTTACGTATCCGATTTTTTGTGCCAGTTTCCGAACGGATGCTTTAGCACCCGAAACGTGCAGAACCATACCTTTGGCAAGCTTAACCGTGTCATCAACCGGAAGTTTTTTGCCCTTCTCGGAAGTGATTTTCTGAATAACAATTCCGTGTTCACTTAAAGTGTCAACCGCAGCTTGGTTTTCGCTTTCCGTAACTATAATATCTTTTGAAACCAAATCAAAAACAAGGTACTCTCTGTCGGCTACCTCTTTTGCAAATTCATCATCAAAAACAACTGTATTCAGATTAGAACCGATAACAGTAAGAACATCTCGTTCTTCTACAGTTGTATCCTGTGAAAACGGAGTATCTTTTCCGTTTCGGGTAATTTTCACAACTTCCAGAGCATGAGCGAAATCATCCTCCAAATGTTCAATGGTAGCACCGATATATTTTGAGCCCGCTTCCATAATATATGCTCTGGGGTAGATCGGTGCAGTTCTGATGTCATCATCAACACCGTTTTTGGCTTTTTGCTTTTCCAATTTCTTTCTTGCTGCCATTATAGCAGATGTTCCGAGAATTTTAGGACAAATAACGGACACAAAAAGAATTGCAAACAACGTTCCTGTCATATATGTAACCGCATAAGCAACAGAAGCTGATGTGCCGAGTTCTCCTGCAACTGTAAGAACTGACGTCTGAGTCAACGCTCCTGCAGCCATTCCGATAACGGTATCTTTGTCCACAATTCCGCTCAGAGCCAACAAATACAGGCTCAAAAATGCACAAACAGAGAAAAAAACTGCCTGAACGGCAAATTTTATGCCGTTTGATTTAAGACTGCTGAAAAACGTCGGACCCGCCTCATAACCTATGGTGAAGCAAAACAACAGCGAAAAAATGGTTGCCAGTATTCCGGGAATTTCAAAAGCAACAAATCTGCTTAATACAAAGCCAACCACCAACGTACCGATAGTAGGTCCGAAAGAAAATGTACGGATTTTAATTTTACCTATGCAATATCCGAATGCAAGACAAATAGAAATGGCTAATATTGCATTTTGAGACAAGTAATTTATGATCTGTTCCATAGAGTCTCCATGTTTTTTATCGGATTTTTGACAAATTTCAAAAACAGAATAACTATCTTAATTATATCAACATTTCACAATTTGTCAAATAACAGCATAAAAACAAGTCAGTTTTTTGAAACTATGATTTTAAAACACTTCAAAAAACAATGTTTATATTGCATATCCGAATTTGAAATGGTATTATATATCCGATAAAGGACTTAACAATTTAATTAAATTCAAAGAACGAGGTGGATAATTTGAAAAGATTTATCAGCGCATTTCTTTCAGTTCTGATGCTCGCCCTTTCCGTTCAGCCTTATGCATATGCAGAAAGCAACGAAATCAAAATTTCCGAATCTGTTATTGTCGTCCCCTGCAACGCCTCAAAAACCGAAGCATACGCCGCACAAAAATTGAAATATTACCTTGATAAAATAATCGGCAAAGATATTAAAACAGTTACCGATGATGCATCGGTTGCCGAATATGAAATATGCGTAGGTACTACCAACAGATCACAGTCAGCTTCTGCCGATTCTGTTGACGGTAGCTACACAATCACCTCAACAGACAAGAGAATCATTATAAACGGAACGGGAGGCAAAGGCGTAATAAACGGCGTTTATGCTTTTCTTGAAAAATTCTGTAACTGTCATTGGTATGAAGCACAGGTAATTGAAGTGCCGCAAAATCCCAATCTGACCGTTCCTGCTGAAATCGATATCAGTTACTCCCCTTTTTTTGAATACACAGAAACAGACACCGCCAGCTCCCGTGACATAGAATTTTCACTTGCAAACGGCCTTACGGGCGAGGTTTACAGAAAGTTCACCGCAGAACAAGGTTCAGGTGTCGGTTATATCGGTTCATTTGCCCATACGCTTACAACTCAATTCTGTAAATCTTCAATTTATTTTGAAAAACATCCGGAATATTTTGCATTCAGAAACGGCAGCAGGTCACCAAATCAGCTTTGTCTCACCAACGACGAGGTGAAGGATATTGTAACCGAAGAAGTGCTTGCATATCTCAAAAAAGAACATAATCCCGATGCGGACGTTCAGATTGTTTCTCTCACTCAGCACGACAATTTTGATTACTGTCAATGCGAAAACTGTCAAAAAATTGATAACAAAAATGGCTCGCAATCAGGCACGATGATTACCTTTGTCAACGAAATTGCACAAAGGGTAAAAGAGCACGGATACGACAACGTTGTTTTCGATACCTTTGCTTATCAGTACACAAGAAAAGCACCTTCACAGGTCAGACCCCGTGAAGACGTTATTGTAAGACTTTGCTCAATCGAATGTTGCTTCGGTCACACGCTTGACGACCCGAAATGTGAGCAGAACGTTGATTTTATGAACGATCTTGAAGCGTGGGGCAAAATCTGCAACAGAGTATATATCTGGGACTACGTTCACAACTACGCTCAGACCTTATGCATATTCCCCAATTTTGGGGTTCTTCAGAAAAACATACAGATTTTTTGTAAAAACAACGTCAAAGGTATATACGAAGAAGGCAACTATTATATTGATAACAGCGATGCTGAGTTTGCAGAGATGAGAACGTACCTTCTCTCAAAACTTATGCAGAATCCTTATCTTGATTACAGCGCAGAAACGGATGCTTATCTTAACGGCGTTTATGGCCCGGGAGGGCGCTATATCCGCGAGTTTATCGATATAATTACTCTTCACGCCGTAACGGACAACAACCACCTGACAATTTATCAGACCGCTGACAAGACGCTTTACAATATGACCGATGAAGACGTTGAAAAATGCAACGAACTCTGGCAAAAAGCGAAAGACGAAGCAAAAACCGATGAACAACTTCAGCAAATCCGCAGGTCTGAACTTTCGTGGAGATACTGGAAAGCTTCAAACCAACGAGGCGAATTTTCACGCAATCAATTTCCTTACGTATGGATGAACGAGGGCGAAAAGCTTCACGATGACCTCAAAGAAATGAACGCTGTTCTTTTTTCAGAAGGCGGAACAAATCTCCTCTCGGATTGCGAATTGCTTTATCTTTACAGACTACCTTATAAATGGACTGTTGTATTTGAAGAATGGTTCTGGGATATCCTGAATCCTTTTGCAGTATGTATATACAAAGTGCTGGGGGTTATTTACAAAATATTCAACTGAAATCAAAAAGCTCGGAGTGCGATATATGCATTCCGAGCTTTTTTCAGTTTTCAGAATTCATCTGAAATAAATCAGAAAATCATATTGTTTGTGATACCGAATATCTGCCTGATGTACGAAATTACAATCTGCCAGAACGTTACTTTTGAATAAATATATTCGATATCTGCAAGAGGTTTGCCGTCGCTACCTGCAATGGAATTACCTCTGGAATCAACAACGTATGCTTTAACAACAACGTTACCATTTGAGGTGGACGTCACCTTGCAATTTCTGCCGCTTGTTGAAGGTTTGATTGAAACGCCGTCACCTTCAACGCTCCATTTGATTGAAGAGCCTGCAGGCAGGTAAGTTGCACGAACCTGAAGGGTTATTGATTCTCCGTAATTCAGAGTATGATCTTCGGGAGTTACAATAACAATCGAGGGTGTTCTGTCAACGTTCTGAGCCTTACGGAATTTTGCACTTACGGAAACGTTTTCAGCAGGCATTGTTGCAGGAATTTCCGATGACCATCCGTCAAATACATATCCTTCTTTTTCAGGAACGGCAGGTTCCGCAATCATTGCGCCGTAGTAATATAACGTTATTGTTTCTGTTCCGCTTGCAAAAACTTTGAATTTGTACTGACATCTGTCGTAATAAACCTTAAGCACAAGAGTGTTGTTGGCGGTCAGAGTTCCGCTGAGAACGCTCTTTTCTTCGTTGAGAACAAAACCTTCTTCTGCTTCGGGGGCAAGAGAAATCTTATCATAAAGATTACCGTTGAGGGTAATTGCAGTTCTTTCGTACTCCCCTACCGTGTTCATTGTGTAGGTTTCTATTCTGTACTTTGTGGTTTCGTTTGATACCCAGATTGCCTCAAATTCCTTGCCTTCAATACTGTCCATAATTCCAACGTTTGTGCCGATGTTTTTGCCGTTGAATGCCCAACCAACAAATTCATAGCCTTCTCTGACAGGTGTCGGGGGAAGTGTGATTTGAGTTATATATTCCGTTGAGAATTTCTTGATTGAATCGCCGTCAGGGAACAAACCGCCGTTTGCGCTGAACACGGCTTCATAGAAATTCGCAGTCCAGGTTGCGTTGAATTCAATATCATAAGCAGGCATTGTTTCGGGAATTTCGGGAGTCCAGCCTGCAAAGGTGTAGCCTTTTTTATTGAAGGCTTTGGGTTTCACGATTGTGTCGCCGTATTGGTAAGTCTCGTGCATTGAAAGACCGTCAATATACCAATCAACCTTATAGGTGTTAACCTCAAAAACAGCTGTGAACACAAGGTCTTCTGCAGGCATTGTTTCGGGTATTTCGGGAGACCACTCAACGAAAGTGTAACCTTCCTTTTCGGGCACGGGAGGAAGAATTGCCGAGCCGTAATCAAACTGTTCAAGGGTTTCCGTTCCGTCAGAAATCCAGGTTACGTTGTAAGAATTAACTGTCCATTGTGCAGTGAATTCAAGTTCAGAGTCAGGCATTGTTTCGGGGATTTCGGGGCTCCAGCCTGCAAAGGTGTGACCCTCTTTTTCGGGCGGATCGGGAATTGTGATTTCTTCGCCGTACTTGTGAGTTACGGTTATCTCTGTTTCATCGCATATCCAGGTTACATTGTGGCTTCTGAGTTCCCAGGTTGCGCTGAATTCAAGGCTCTTTCCCGGCATAATTTCAGGCACTTCGGGAGTCCAGCCTGCAAAATCATAACCAACCTTGACGGGAGTTTCGGGGAAAACAATCTTGTCGCCCTTCTGATACTCAACAACAGTCTCTTCACCGTCAACGTTCCAGGTAACTGTTACAAGGTCAAAGATTATATCCGCGTTCAGAAGAGGTTCATTAAAACCGTCGATATAAATTTTGTTCCATTCTTCCTTTGAGCCGTCATAATAAACAGTTTCGAGGTTATCACACATTGCAAAAGCATATTCACCGATTCGGCTCACAGAATTCGGGATATAAACGTAGTTGAGGTTATAGCACACACCAAATGCACCCCAGCCGATTGACTTTACCCCGTTGCCGATTATTGCTTCGGTAATACCTGAGTAATAAAATGCAATTCCGCCGATTTTTTCGACACTATCGGGAATTTCAACTGACGAAAGATTTGTACACATACCAAAAGCGGCGTCTTCAATTTCCTTTAATCCGTCATTAAAATCAATGTTTTTAAGATTAACACATCCAACAAACGAATAAAAGCCAACACTTCCGACGCTGTCTGAAAAAGCAACGTTTTTCAAATGATTGTTTCCGACAAAAGCATATCCCGCAATACGCTCAACACCGTCGGGAACGGTGTATGATTCATCGCTTTTGCTGTAGGGATAACAGTTAAGTGTTTTTCCGTTTGAGGTGAACAAAACACCGTCAACAACTTCGCAGCTTGTGTTATCGGAATCAACGATAATTTCATTTGCGTTACCATACCCCAATGCGCCTTCCGCAACAACTCTGATATCTCCGCCAATAACGTAAGTGTCTGATGATGAATTAATTTCAATCAAACAACCGTCAATCACAAAATCGCCGTTACTGTTATAATTTGCGGGGTTATTATCCGACTTGGTTCCTGAAAAAGCAGATATACCGATGATTTCCACACTGTCGGGTATTTCCGTTACATCAAAATTTTTGCATTCTATAAATGCAGCAGCCTCGATTGAAACAAGACCCTGAGGCAAGGTGATTTCCGCAAGATTTTCACAATCATAAAATGCACCGAAACCGATAGTCTTAACATTGGCAGGAACGACATAAGACGTTTCCGTTTTTCCCTCAGGATAACGGATAAGCTCGGTTTTATCTTTGTTGAAAAGGACTCCGTTTTCACTTGAATAATTCATGTTATCTTCTGACACTATAATTTCTTTCAGTGATTCACAATATGCAAAAATACAAGGCGCTGAAATCTCTGTAAATTCAGCAAAAATCTGTTCAACACCACTGCCGATATATATGCTCTCAAGGCTGTAGCAATCGTACGCAAATCCGTTACCGAGATACCTGACGCTGTCAGGAATCACAAGAGTTTTGATATCAGCACCTGCAAACGCATAATCGCCTATATAGGTTACACCATCGGGAATAATAAGTTCACCAATATTCTCACAACCGGAAAATGCCTCTGACTGAATCTGCCTTAAGCTGTCAGGCAGATAAATCTTTTTCAGACTGCTATCCTCAAACGCGTTGTTACCGATAATCTGCACTCCGTCAGGAACGGTATATTCTTCAAGAGGTTTCTTTGGCGGACAGAAGATAAGCTTGGTCATATCTTTGTTGAAGATTATGCCGTCAACGGACGAAAGATAAGGATTTTCCTCTGAAATGATAATGTTTTCAACGTAACAGCCGTACTTAAAAGATGACATTGAAAAATCTTTCATCTTGCTACCGATTGTCACGTTCTTAACGTTGGGACAAGACGAAAAAGCCTGAGTACCCATAAAAACCAGACTGTCCGGCAGAACAAGGTCGGTAAGATTATCGCAGTCAAAGAAAGCCCGATTTCCGATGCTTGTGATACTGTCAGGAAAATCAATATTTGTCAGACCGTCACAATCATCGAATGCGTCATTTCCTATGCTTACCAATCCGTCAGGCAAAACAACGTTGGTAAGCTTTCCGTTATTTTCGAAAACACCATCACCGATAACCTTGACACCGTCAGGAACAACGTATTCCTTATCTCCCCTGCCAACGGGATAAATAAGAAGCTCTGTTTTATCCTTGTTGAAAAGAACACCGTCTTCATCCGATAAATAAGGATTATCTTGTGAAACAAAAATATTCTTAAGATTGCTGACGTATCCGAGCACATTTCCGTTGAACTCCCTGACACCGCTGCCGAGAGTTATTGTTTCCAGATCATAGCAATATGAAAACACGTTTTGTCCAAAGCTTTCAACGCCGTCACCGATTGTAACACTCACAAGATCATAGCAATCACGAAAAGCATAATCGCCGATTGACGTCACGCTGTCAGAAATAACAACCTCTGTGATATAGTCACAAGAATAAAAAGCATATTCACCTATGGTAACAAGACTGTCAGGCATTTCAATTTTTCTGAGATTGTCACAATCATAAAATGCATTGTCAGCAACAGCAACAACTCCGTCGGGGATTGTATATTCTGTTTCTGTTTTACTACGGGGATAGCTGATAAGAACGGTTTTATCCTTGTTGAACAGAACACCATCAACAGTTGAGAAACATTCATTTTCTTCGGAAACAGTAAAGCCGGAGAAATTGTTACAATAATAACAAGCATTTGAATCAATCTCTTTGACACCACTGCCGATAACTACGGTTTCAAGATTATAACATTCATAAAACGTATATTCACCCAGTTTTTCAACACCGTTGCCGATTATAACGGTGTTGAGAGCAGAGCAACAATAGAAAGAGTGGCTTTCAAGGGTTGTTACGCTGTCGGGAATTATCACGGTAACAAGATTATCACAATCTTCAAAGGCATAACCTCCAACGGTCAGAACACAGTCGGGAACAGTATACTCAATTTCCTCTCTTGCACGGGGATATTTCACAAGCTTTGTCATATCCTTGCTGAACAATATGCCGTTATCGTCCGCAAAATAAGGATTCTCATCAGGCACATAAATATTGGTAAGATTTGTAACGCGGTAATACGAGATGATTTCGCCGATATCTTTGACAGATACACCAAAATAAATATCAACAAGATATTCACTGGTGAGAGAGTTATATCTTATTTTTTCCACCGTGTCGGGAATCACAAACTCTTTTTCTGTCTTTCCCTGAGGATAAAGAATGAGTTCAGTGACGTTTTTATTATAAAGAACACCGTCTACATCCGCAAAATATTGGTTATCATCGGACACGTACACGGCAGTCAGACGGTAATTTCCGCCGAACGCATATGATCCTATTGACGTAACACCGCTGCCAACGTTAACAACCGAAAGGTTGTAACAGTATGTAAAAGCCTGTTCGCCTATTGTTTTTACACCGTCTGGAATTGTCACGCTGCTGAGAGAACCGCATTCTTGAAAAGCACTTTCTCCGATTATTTCAAGACTTTCAGGGAGATTTATGGTATGAAGGTTACCGCAACCATAAAATGCACCGCGTCCGATACTTCTAAGATTTTCAGGCAAGTCTATACTCTGAAGGTTGTAGCAACAAAGAAACGCACTATTTCCGATACTTTTAAGATTTTCAGGCAGGTCTATACTTTGAAGATTTCTACACCAATAAAATGCGCTATTACCAATTGACTCAACTCCGTTACCAATGGTAACAGAAGTAATATTAGTACACTCTTCAAATGCGCTTTCACCGATTGCCTTTACACCGTCGGGAATAATCAGGTTGCGCAGGCTGTTGCAGCTTGACAGACCGTAAGTGCCGCCGATTGTTTCAATTCCGTTACCAAAAGTAAAGGTTGCAACAGAGTCACAATCATAAAAAGCATCCTGACCGATAAACGTTACGCTATCCGGAATTGTTATCCTTGAAAGCTGAGTGCAGGTGTTGAAAGCATTGCTGCCGATTGACTCAACACCGTTGCCGAAATCAATATCAAAAAGTGCTGTGCAATGCTCAAACGCACTTTCTCCGATTGATTTTACGCTGTCGGGAACTGAAAGCTGCCTTATGCCGTCACAGTCATAGAAAGCACGGTTTCCGATTGATTCAATACCACTGCCAAAGGTAAATTCTGTTATCCTGTCACAGTTATCAAACGCACCGTCACCGATAATCTTAACGCTGTCTGCAATAGTGATTGTCTCTATCATCGGAAGAGATACAAAGGCATTTTCTCCTATTTCCGTAACAGGATATCCGCCGAGAGTTTCGGGAATTCTGAGAATTTCATTCTGGAATTCATAGGAATTGTAACCAACAACAACTGCACAATCATCAATAATTTCATACTGAAGAGCCTTTTCAGGGTCTGTCTGATAATGAAGATTTGCTGCAATAATCGGATCATTACTTGTGCCGAAATAAATTCTCTGCCATTGAGTAAGAGTTCCTCCGTAATAAACGTCCGCTAACGCAGTACATCCGCTGAATGCACCGTTGCTGACAGTTGTAAGAGAAAGAGGAATTTCAATTGTTGCAAGCGCAGTACAAGCCGCAAACGCCGTTGTGCCAACTGTAACAACACCCTCGGGAACAACCACGTAGTTGATGTTCTTGTTGCCCTTGAATGCAGATGCCGCAATTGTTGTTACTCCCTCGGGAATCCTGAAGGTTGACGTTGATTTGCCAATAGGATACATCTTAAGCTCGGTTTTATCCTTATTATAAAGAACGCCGTTTGCATCGCTGGAGTAAATCGCATTATTCTCCGAAACGTGAATTGATTTGAGATTGGTGCTGCCGTTGAATGCGTTGCTGCCGATTGACGTCAGCGTAGACGGCAGAATTACATCTGAAAGTGCCGTGCAGTTTGCAAACGATGAAACACCTATAGAAACTACACCCTCAGGAACAAGAATACCTTTGAGTTCCGTACAACCGTAGAACGCCGATTTGTCAATTGTTTCAACACCTTCTGCAATGTTGACTGTTCCAAGAGATGTACATTGGCTGAATGCCGATGCCCCGATTCTCTTGACGCCCTGAAGAATGGTTACCGAAACAATCTCATAATGGCCGAAAAATGCCTTTTCTCCAATAGCCGTTACAGGGCAGCCCTCAAGAGTTGAAGGAATAACGATAACGCCATCCGTAATGAGGTTCATATCATAGCCCGTAACAGTTGCTTCTCCGTTTTCGATTGTGTAAGTAAATCTGTCCTCATCTGTGTAAGTGATGTTGATATTGGCAGAGGTGAGACATTCGTTGCCCTCTCCGATGTAAACACTGTTCCACTTTTTGAGGTTACCAAGATAGTCGACCTCTGTCAATGCATCACAATTTGCAAACGCAGATTCACCGACGTAAACAAGACTCTTCGGCAATCTGACAGAATAAAGATTGCCGCATCCGTAAAATGCAGAATCGCATATTGAAGTTATCCCCTCTGCAATCTCCACATCGCAGACAAGGAAACTCGCATCGTCGCTGCTCCACGGTGCATTGGTGATTTCTCCCTCACCGCTGATAATGATTTTGCCCGTTGTCGAATCAAAAACAAACGATGCATTTTCACCGCAAGAACCGCTTGAAAGCTCATATATAGCCGTGAAATAGAGGTCATACGTTATTGTTTCGGGCACTTCGGGAGACCAACCAACAAAGGTAAAACCTTCTCTTTCGGGAGGATCGGGCAATACGATTGTGTCACCGTATCTATATTCCACACATTCGGTTGAACTGATTGCATCCCAATAAATATAGTGTTTTGTGGGCTCAAGAAGTGCAGTAAGAACCAAATCGGATCCTGCGTTTTTGGTGAGAAGAACGTTTCCGTTTTCATCGCACTCAAGAATTTCTCCCGTTGCTTCGTTCAACCAACCTGAAACCGTATAACCAATAGGAACAGTAAGTCCCGAAGATGCTATTACTCCGTAAACATTCTCTGTGCCCGATACTGAAGTAGTGTAACTTTCAGACGCTGTAACGTAATCGGTTGCCCCACCTGTATTAACCGAAACAGGCATCTGCCATAAAACATCAAAGGAAATTGTTGTTGCAACATACAGTTCCTGATATCCGTCAAACACAAGACCAGAGCTTGTATCGACAAAAGTTTCAAATGAAGAATCGCTGTAAACAAGTCGTATAGGAGTTGATAAAAAGCTTACTTCAAAGTCTGTTTTGATTTCTTCAAGAACAGTAGAAATATCATTTGGAGTCAACGTCTTACCTGAATCGCCGTATTTAACCGCCGCAGGAATCCATCCGCTGCCATTATCATAATCTCTGATCATAAACGTGACGGCGGAGTCGTATTCTACCCATACAGCGTAAAAACTCTTGTCGCTTGCAAACGAATATCGTAAAATTACCGATGTTGAAACAACTTCATCCGTTTCCGCATCCATCCAACCTGCAAATTTATATCCTTCAGGCGGATTAAGAGTTTGTCTTACGATATTTTTATATATCACGTCAACAACCGCAACAGGCTCTGCATCACCCTTTTTTGCATAGAAAGTTGCCGTGTATGTGTTTGCTTTCCAGATAACCCCGGCCGACTTACCTTTGATATTATCAATTATTATTGATTCTGTATCCCAGACACCTGTGTAGCCCTCCATAACGGGAAGTGGAATTTCTGAAAGGTCAACCTCCTCATTGAACCTTGCTCTGACTACAATGTTACCGTCTCCGTTAACAAAGGCGTTATCGGGAAGGGCATCCGCATCCGCTGTGCCTCCATTGACGCTGAGAACAATATCAAACTCGTCCGTTTCAAAGACGCGCTTAAAAACAATATTTCGTGTAAGTTTATACTCTGTAAGGTCAACAATACGACCCGTTGACGTATCAGCCCAACCAAGCTGACCGTCCACCTCTGCAGGAACAGATATTACGGAACCGTGCTTGTAAACTGACGATGATATTTCCGTACCGTCATTATCAAGGAACGTTACCGAACGAGTCAATGAGCCGATTACAAAATGATGCTCAAGATCATCAAAAAGGAATGCTTCAATAAATTCGTAATTAACGTAAGTTGTTTTTGTATCAATAACGTATGTAGCGTTATCATCTGCTTCAGTTGCAGTTGCGGGTCTGGGCTTGATACCGACAGTACCTCTTCTCTGAATCCACATAGTGCTTCTGTCGGGTGAAGTTGCATCGTCGCAGTTCCAGAAACCGGGAAGAGTCTTTGAATAACCTTTTGTTCCTTGAGGCAATCCGTCTTTAACCTTATATGTCCAGCTCATAAGCCAGGTGTCATCGTCAAATACGTATGCCGTATCTGCCTTGTCACCTGAATACGCAATGATTGACTGAACAAAATCGATTACCGCAAGTTCTTCTGCCGTGTAACCTGATCGCTGAATCATCCAATTTGTTGTTGCACAAGATGCAGAGGTAAGAAAATTTTCAAGATCATTCTTTATAACAACGGAATTGACAGGGTTTACGATACCTTCATAACCGATTGAATAACCGTTGGAGCCCGGAGCCACTGTTGTGACCTGAGTAACGTCAAAGAACGAATTATCATATGCCTTTATAAACTGACCGTTACCGAAATAGAAGTCGCCCTTAATATAAAATCTTTCTTCAAGGAGCTGACCCGCTTTTACATAGTAGTCGGTAAGCTCTCTGCTTGTAACTTCCGTGTTCAGCGTGCCGTCTGCAGTTTCAATTTCATAAACCTCTGATGCAAGGTAAATGAAGTTATCATACTGAGCGTCAAGCTCTGCATATGACTTAACCTTTGAAATCCCTTCAAGAGGAACGGAAGGTTCGGATGAATCTCCGATGTCTGTATTTGGGTTATCGCCGATTGTAAAGTGATGCTCAAGATCCTCAAAGAGAAAAGCTTCAATGAAATCGTAGTTAACATATGTTGTCTTTGTGTCGATTTCGTATACGCCGTTATCTTCTGCTTCTGTTGCATCTGCGGGTCTGGTCTTGATCTTGAATGAACCCTTTCTCTGTACCCATGTTGTAACCTTTGTTTCTGCTGTTGCATCGTCGCAGTTCCAGAAACCGGGAAGAGTCTTTGAATAACCTGTTGTGCCGTCTGCAAGGCCGTCCTTAACCTTGTAGTTCCAGCTGAAGATCCAATCGTCGCGATCAAATACGTATGCTGTGTCTGCCTTGTTGCCTGAGTATGAAACAACTGCCTGAACGTAATCGATTACTGCAAGTTCTTCTGCTGTGTAACCTGATCTGTTCTTCATCCAGTTTTCTGTTGCACACTTTGCTGATGTAACCAAGCTTGTGAGGTCGTTCTTGATTACTACGGGATGTTCTGCATTGATAGGACCGGTGTAACCGATTGAGTAACCGTTTGAACCGGGAGCTACTGTTGTAACCTGAGTAACATCGAAGAATGCATTGTCGTATGCCTTGATGTACTGGAAGTTACCGAAGTAGAAGTCGCCCTTAACAAAGAATCTCTCTTCAAGGAGCTGACCTGCGTCTACATAGTAGTCAGTAAGAAGTCTGTCTGTAACAGCTGTGTTGAGTGTGCCGTCAGCTGTTTCAACTTCATAAATCTCTGATGCAAGATAAATGAAGTTGTCGTACTGAGCAGCAAGCTCTGCGTATGACTTAACCTTTGAAACGCCTTCGATGGGACCTGAAGGTTCACTTGAACCGCCACCGTTGGGGTTAGCACCGATTGTGAAGTTGTGCTCGAGGTCACCGAAGAGGAATGCTCCGATGATATCGTAGTTAACGTAAGTTGTCTTTGTATCAATAACGTATATGCCGTTATCTTCTGCTTCTGTTGCAGTTGCGGGTCTTTCCTTAATACCGAATGAACCCTTTCTCTGTACCCATGTTGAAACTCTTGCGTCTGCTGTTGCATCGTCGCAGTTCCAGAAACCGGGAAGAGTCTTTGAATAACCTGTTGTGCCGTCTGCAAGACCGTCCTTAACTTTGTAAGTCCAGCTGAAGATCCACATATCATCGTCAAATACGTATGCGGTATCTGCCTTGTTACCTGAGTATGAAACAACTGCCTGAACATAGTCGATTACTGCAAGTTGTTCTGCTGTGTAACCTGATCTGTTCTTCATCCAGTTTTCTGTTGCACACTTAGCTGATGTAACCAAGCTTGTAAGGTCGTTCTTGATTACTACGGGGTGTTCTGCATTGATAGGACCGGTGTAACCGATTGAGAAACCGTT
>JAZQTC010000005.1:0-2906 GCA_045630405.1 Acutalibacteraceae bacterium | reverse complement strand
TTGACAACGCAGGAAAAACTGAAATCCGTGTTTATTACGGCGGTATTTCATTTGCTCTGGGTGCATTCCTTCTTTATCTGACAATCGCCCTCGGCACACCCGTTTATTCACTCGTCGGCGGTCTGTTTTTTGCAACAACCGTACTGACTGTCAGAACAATCTTTCTCTTTGTTGACAAAGGCTGGAAATGTCCTTACACAAAGCTTGCAATCCCCTGTGAAACACTCTTTGTTATAGCACTCTGGGTATGTTTCATACTTTCAAAGACATTGTATTAATTCAAAAAACTTAAAAAACACAAGGAAAAACCTGCATTTACGCAGGTTTTTTTATTGCAAAAAATTTTATAATATGATAAAATAAAATGTATATATTATTATGAGGTGATTTTTATGTTCAAGGAGAGAGGTGCAGGTGTATTAATGCACATCAGCTCTCTGCCGTCCGATTACGGTATCGGCGTTTTCGGAAAGAATTGCTTTGATTTTGTTGATACGCTCGCATCAATGAATTTTAAATACTGGCAGGTTCTTCCTTTCAATCCCGTTGATGATGCAAATTCACCCTATTGTTCTGCATCGGCTTTTGCGGGAAATATCCTTTTTATAGATCCCGAAAGTCTTGTTGAAACAGGACTTATCACAAAAGAGGAAGCCGCAACAAACATTTATAACGGCTCACCCTATACAGCTGATTTTGATTTTGCAAAAAAGAGCAGACTCAGTCTTCTCAAAAAGGCATTTTCAAGAATTGATGCAGATTTTGCACAGAAAGTCAAAGACTTTGAAAGTGAAAACAAGTGGCTGACGCAGTTTTCATTCTTCATGGCAATAAAAGAGGCTAACGATTTCCGTCCCTGGTGGGAATGGGATGAAGAATTTGCACGTTACGATATTTTCAAAAGACGCCACAGACACGACTATGCCGAAAGATCAGCTTTCTGGAAATTCTGTCAGTACATTTTCTTTATGCAGTGGCAGAAGGTCAAGGAATATGCCAATTCAAAAGGCATAAAAATAATAGGCGACATGCCCATTTATGTTGCAATGGATTCAGTTGACGTATGGGCAAATCTCCCCATGTTCCTTATAGATGACAAAAAACTTAAACCCGAAAAGGTTGCGGGTGTACCCCCTGACTATTTCAGCGAAGACGGTCAGCTCTGGGGCAACCCGATTTACAACTGGGAAGCTATGGAAAAAGACGGCTTCAAATGGTGGCTCGGCAGAATTGAAAACGCACTAACAACCTACGATGTTGTAAGAATTGATCATTTCAGAGCATTTGCAAGCTACTGGGAAGTCCCTGCAGATTCATTGACTGCAAAAACAGGCGAATGGAAACCGGGTCCCGGAATGAAGCTTTTCAGAAAAGTATTCAGAAAATTCCCCGATGCTCCCATTATTGCCGAAGACCTCGGTGTTTTCGGTGAAGATGTTGTAAAACTTCTTGAAGACACGGCATTCCCCGGAATGAAAGTTGTTCAGTTCGGTTTTGACCCCGGCTCTGATTCATCACACATGCCCCACAATGCACCGAGAAACTCAGTAAACTATGTCGGCACACACGACAATAACACACTTCTCGGCTGGCTCTGGGAAGCAAATGAAGACGAAAGAAGATTTGCTCTCGATTATTCAGGTTTTGAAGGCGACAACTGGGGTGACGGCGGATACTACTCAAAGAGCTGCCGTAAAATCATTGAATGCGTATGGCGTTCTGCATCAGCAGTTTCCGTTATCGCATTCCAGGATATGTGCGGATTCGGTTCTGATGCAAGAATGAACATTCCCGGTGTACCTGAGAAAAACTGGAGATTCAGAACAACAAAAGAAACAATTGACGGAATTGACAAAGACTATTTCAGAAAGATAAATTCCGTTTTCAGAAGATAACCTACGGAGGATAAAATGGCTAAGAAAAAAGATTACGGCAATGAAGACATAGTTGTACTCAAAGGGCCTGACAAGGTAAGAAAAAGACCTGCTGTTATTTTCGGCTCGGACGGTATCGACGGTTGTCAGCATTCCGCTTTTGAAATCATTTCAAACTCAATAGACGAAGCAAGAGAAGGTTACGGCAACAAAATTGTTGTAACAAGATTTCTCGATAAATCAATAGAAGTTCAGGACTACGGCAGAGGTATGCCCGTAGGATGGAACCCCAACGAAGAACGTTTTAACTGGGAACTTCTCTTCTGCGAGATGTATGCAGGCGGAAAGTACGATACAAACGATGGCGGTAACTACGAATACTCACTCGGTCTTAACGGTCTGGGTCTTTGTGCCACTCAGTTTGCATCGGAATATATGGAAGCTGAAATTCACCGTGACGGAATGTGTTATACTCTCCGTTTTGAAAAAGGCTGGCCCGTAGGCGGTCTTAACGAAGAACCTTACGCAAAACGTGACACGGGTACAAGAATCAAATGGCGTCCCGACCTCGATGTTTTCACGGATGTTGATATTTCCGCTGACTACTTCAAGGAAGTCCTTGAAAGACAGGCTGTTGTAAACAACGGTCTTAAATTCATATTCAAAAATCAGATTACAGAGACAAAGTTTGAAACAACGGAAATCCTTTACGAAAACGGAATAAAGGATTATGTTGACAACTTCTGCGGTGAAGAAGCATTCACAACAACTCAGCTCTGGCAGACAGAGAAAAAGGGCCGTGACCGTGAGGACAAGCCCGAATACAAGGTAAAAATCAATGTAGCCCTTGCATTCTCAAAAACAAAACAGCTCAAGGATTATTACCACAACTCAAGCTGGCTTGAATACGGCGGTGCTCCCGACAAGGCTGTAAAGAGTGCTTTTGTTGCTCAGATTGACGCATATCTGAAGCAGACGGGCAAATACACAAAGTCTGACAGCAAAATTACATTCCAGGATGTTGAAGACTGC
>JAZQTC010000004.1:0-12205 GCA_045630405.1 Acutalibacteraceae bacterium | reverse complement strand
TAGTTTTTGTCATATTATTTCTTTGAAATTCTGAATGTAAACTCAATCTTCTTGTGGCTGTTGAGGCGGTATTCCTTGTGGAGATGTGCGCAGCCGGGCATATCGCCGCCTACGCCTCTCATTGCCGCATCAAGGCAGAGAGTTATGGAATTATCCTACACAAGCTCATAAAGATGCTTTGCCTTGTCAAGTTTTTCGGGGTTGTAGTAGCCGAGATTGAAGCCGAAAGGAATATCCATTGCATCAATCTTTATTCCGAATCCCGAATTATCGCTCACCGAGAGAGTTCTTACATCAGTTCTGTGGCCGTTTTCCTGCGGACGCATATATCTGTGTTCAAGCTCTGCAACGCACATTTCGTGCTTTGCGATTTTTCCGCCTGTTTTTCTGTCAAGATAGGTTTCGTGAGGACCTCTGCCATACCACTCGGCATTGTCAAAGGTACTCTTGATACCCATTCTCATACCCACCTTAAGCATAGGCAGTAGCAGACCCATTGCGCTGTGCTTAACGGTTACGTCACCGTCGGGTGAGAAAAGATAGGTTGTTGAAACGCCCGAAACAAAGGGGGCATTCCATTTTACGCTTACTTCAACACCTGCAGGAGTTGAAGCCGCCTTGACGGAGCGTGCAACGGTCTGTGCCGTTGACCTTCTCCACTGATAAAGGGGATGAATACCCTTGAAAACAGGTGCAAAGTTCAGATATTCTCTGTCATTATCCGTCAGCGCTCTGAAGAAGTCGGGGCGCAGAGGTGAGCCGCTTTCGATAATCTCATTACCGTCATAGCAAAGAGATGAAAGTGCGCCTGCAGTAACCTTTGCGGTGAAGCCCTTGCCGATGATGCTGACGTTGTTGCCTGTCTTGAGATATTTGAGGTTGCCGTTTGCAGGCTTACGCTTTGCGGCAGTCTGCTCACGAAGCACAAGCTGACAGAAATTCTGCTCATAGCCTGCCTCCGCCCAAGGCATATCCTTATTGAGAACAAATGAAACGGTGAGAATTACCTCGCCCTCGGCATAGTCCGCAATATTAACGGGAATCTGCACTTCTTCGTTTGTGAGGGGAGCAATCACCTTATCAATTATGCCGCTTTTCACCTCGTCACCGTTAACGGTAAGGCTCCAGCGGATATCGTAATTTTCGGTTGAAATGAAAAGATTCTTGTTTCTGACAACAAACTTGCCGTTTTTGCAGTCGCTGTCGATTACGTCAAGATTTGAGTAAACTTTCTTTACCTCATAGTATGAGGGATGGGGCTTTCTGTCTGCGGAAATAATTCCGTTTGCACAGAAATAGAAGCTGGAGAAGCCTTCATCAAAGTCGCCGCCGTAAAGCCATTTTTCAACACCGTTTTCAACCTTGCGGATGGACTGGTCAACGTAGTCCCAGATGAAACCGCCGCACATATGCTCATACTTCTCAAAATCGTCAACGTATTCCTTGAAGTTGCCGAGGCTGTTTTCCATTGCGTGAGCATACTCGCAGTAAATTACGGGGTGAGTCTTGTAAATTTCTTCGGGAATGGGCTTGTTATCCGCAGCAAGCACGTTTGCAACGTTCTCATATGCGCTGATTTTAAGCTCCTGCTGATTGCGCATTGCCTCAACAACGTACTCAACGGGATACATACGGCTGATGAAATCGCTCTTCTTGAAGTCAAAATCGCCCTCATAATGGACGGGTCTTGACTTATCAAGAGCAAGAATTGCGTTCTTTTCGTGAACAAAGTTTTCACCGTCGCCAGCCTCATTACCCAATGACCAGAAGCATACGCAAGCGTGGCTTCTGTCGCGGAGCACCATTCTTTCTGCTCTGTCCTCAACCGCTTCACGGAATTCAAGGTTGTCACCGGGGCAATTCTTGCGGCGTACACCGTGGCTTTCAACGTCAGCTTCGTCCATAACGTAGAAACCAAGCTCATCACAAAGCTCATAGAAGAACTCTGCGTCGGGATAATGGCTTGTGCGGATTGCATTTATATTGGCACGCTTCATCAGATGAAGGTCCTGATAATATCTTTCGGTAGGCACGTTCCAGCCGTTGTCGGGGTCAAAATCGTGGCGGTTAACGCCCTTGATGATAACTCTTTTGCCGTTCATATAAAGAACGTTACCCTTGATTTCCATTTTGCGGAAACCGATGCGGATGCTCTTTGATGAAAGCACTTTTCTGCCGCTTTTAAGAGTAAGCACAAGCCTGTAGAGATTGGGTTCTTCTGCAGACCAGAGCCTTGCATTCTCCTCAACGTGGCTGAAATTGACAACTGTTTTTCCGTTCTGAGCAGTCACCTTCTCCGTGCCGATTTTAACGGTTTTGTCACCGTCAACAATAGCCGCCTCAAGGGTGCATACAGCATCCTCGCCGTAATTCTGAAGAGTAACTTCAAGGTCGAGAGTACCGTTTTTATAAGTATCGTCAAGTGAAGTATCTGCAAAGAAATCACGGATACAGATTTTCTCCTCGGCATAAACGTAAACGTCTCTGTAAATACCGCTGAGGAACCACATATCCTGATCTTCAAGGTATGTACCGTCTGTGTAGCGGTAGACCTCAACCATAATTTTGTTGAGACCGACGTTCACGTAGTCGGTGATTCTGAACTCTGCAGGAGTCATTGAACCCTGGGAATAACCCACCTGTCTGCCGTTGATATAGAGGAAGAAGCCTGCCTTGACCGCACCGAAATGAATGAAAATCTCCTTGCCGTCAAAGCTTTCGGGGATTTCAAAGCTGCGGCGGTAAACACCGATTTCGTTAAGGCTGTGGTTAATCTTGGGGATTTCGCCCTTGGTTGACGAAAGTGCAGAAGGCAGAGAGCTGCAAAGATAGATGGGTTTGCCGTAGCCCTTAAGCTGCCAGAGAGACGGAACTTCCATATCGTCCCATGAAGAATCGTCATAATTCTCCGCATAGTAATCTGTTCTCAGGTCACCGACACCAAGCTGCCAATAGAATTTCCAGGTGCCTGCAAGAGAGAATTTTGTAGGCGCGGCACCGCCCTCGATAGCATCCTTTGCGCTTGCATAGGGCATTGCGGTGTTGTGACCGTCCTCTTTGTTTTCCTTGATAATATAAGGATTTTCCCAATACTTGAGATCTGTCATTTTCATCTTCCTTTCGGGGATAGAATTATACATTATAAATATATCATAAAGTTTTTGATTTGTCTATACGGGAAAAGGTGCAAAAAACACCTGACTCCGCTATGCCGAATCAAGTGTTTATTCTTTCTCAAATTTAATTATATCGCTCACTTCGCAATCCAGAGCGTAGCAAAGAGCATCAAGGGTTTTTGTGCTTATCGCCTCACCTTTTTTTATTCTGTGCAAAGTATTTGCAGAAAAACCCTGCTTGAAAATCAGGTTGTATTCGGTAATCCCTTTTCTCAACAACGTATCATAAAACGGTTTGTAGCTTATCATTTCAATCACCGAGATAATTTTATCATACTCAATCCCTTGACAATACTCAATATATTAAGTATAATTGCAGATAGGAAGAATATTCCTACGCCTGTTGACAAATATTTTCCGCAGGCATAAAATAAAATCGTAATAATTAAAGAAAGGTCGGTTATTATGGAAGCATTGTTTTTGCGCATTATTTCTCTTGTTCTCTCGGCGCTGATGTTTGTTTTTAACTCGGTGTCTGCGGTATTCCCCGGAATTTTTCCTGATGAACCCATCGAAAACAACGCATATGTCTGCGACGGCGAGCTTTTTATTTTTGGCGAAAGCATTGTTGTTGGTGACTATGTAACATGGCTTTCAATAAACGGAAACGCCGTTAAAGAATACGATTGGAAATACTTTTTCACAAAATCACTTGCCGCTGTTAAGGTTACTCTGCCCGACCCCGGCTACACCATTGAAGAAATTGCCGCAACAGAAAACGGCGATACCCTTGAGGTTAGCTATAAATTATTCAGCGGTGACGGCGAATATGCCGCCGTTGAATGTCCGAAAGTTATTATCATTGAAACAAGCAAAAATATAAAGCAGATTGAAATAACTGAAGAAAAGGTTGTCCGTCCTCCCGTCGAACCCGACGATCCCGTTGAGCCTGACGAACCCGTTGAGGGCAATGCCTACGGAATATACAGCGCAGATAATTTCAACGATGATTTTAAGTACGACCGTGCCTATGAAATCATCAGCAGCTACGATACATGGTATTATTACTATGAGGGCGGTATGAGCGACCTCTATAAATATGACAGAGAATATTTTGAAACAAAAAATCTTGCAATATTCTATTTATCTCTCCCCGTAACTGGCAAAACAATAAAAATATACGACATTACCGAGGATGAAGAATATCTCCGTGTCAGATACAGGAGAATGAACGGCGAAGCTCACAAGGGTAATTGCGCCGTTGTTATTGAAACAAGCAAGAATATACGCTACGTTTCCTTATCCCAGATAGGCTCAAGCGTTGGCTACACTTTTGTTGATTACACGATGACAAACCCCAATTATATGCCCTCAAAAGAACCCGGCTCATATAAGATTTTTAACACTTATAAAGCCTACTCAAACATAAAAATCAACAGTGTAGCTACCGGTTATTATGTAAACAGCGAGTTCTTCGAGGACTCAAGTCTTGCGGCAATTTATATTATGCTGCCCAATAATAACCACGAAGTAATTATATCTTCATATAAAGAAGTCGGCGACACCCTTGAAATAGAATACACTACGGAAGATATAAGCTATGACCAGAGGCGCGAAATCGTTGAATATATTGTTCTGCTTGCGGAAATTTCCAAAAATATAACCAAAGTCAAGCTGACCGAAACGGAAAACAACCAAAATCTTTTCAAAACCTATGATTATTTCAAAGCTATGGGTACGGAAGAAGGTCTTGTTGTTTCGGATTATGCCACTTGGTCAGAGGTTGGCAATACAAATTATGCACCCTTTGCAAAATACGATGAAGAATATTTCAAAACCCGTTCTCTTGTACTTATAAGCAATGCATTACCTGATTCGGGAGCATACTTTGATGTGGTAAAGGTCAAGGAAAACGGCAATACCCTTGATTTGGTTTACGGCATATACAGCAGAGGCGGTCTTACAGTGCTGACACACAAAACCCTGCTCATTGAAGTCAGCAAAAACATCACAACCGTCAATGCTCAAGGGAAAGACATTTCCTGCTGTTACACCACTCTTTCGGCACATAATTTCAATTTAAGCAGTGCAGAGAAAGATTCTGCCGTGCTGATTTCCAATTACGCCACCTGGCAGAAATACATTTCATCCAATCCGTCATCAACCCTTGATAAATATGACAGCGAATATTTCAAAACCAATTCCGTTGTTCTCTGCAACGTTGTGCTTCCCGGCGGAAACTCGGAAGCTGTAGTCCGTTATCTCCACACCGACGGCAACACTTTATATGCAGGCGTTAATATTCATAAGCTTTACGGATTCAGCGGAATAACAGTTTTAATTCCTCAAACCGTTGTTGTTGAGGTTGATAAGACTACAACTCAGGTTGAATACGATATTCTGTATTAATTGTTTCTCTGCAGAAAAATAATTCTGATTAAACGTTGCAATTAAAAACGGCTTGTACAGATAATCTGTGCAAGCCGTTTTTCTTTTTATTCAGGTTTTCTGACCGAGAAGTTAAGTCCCAATGCACCGAGTGCAAGAACAAGAAGCATAACAAAGGGGGCGGTGTATCCGCCGCTTGATGCAAGCAGACTGTTGCTGAAATTGGCAATAAATGCCGCAACAATAAGATTGAAGTTTGTGAGGCTGTAGTTAACCGAGAAATATTTCTGACCGTAGAACGAAGCGGTGAATGCTGACGTTACCGTGGGGCAGGAGCCGTATGAAAGACCCGTCAGGCAAAGACCGATTATGCAAACGGGCAATGAATGAAGCTGAACTGCAAGCAGGGTTATTCCTGCGGCAACAATGGTCAGAACGTTTGCGGAAATCATTGTTGTGCGTCTGCCCAGAGCATCGTAAACCGCACCCGTCAGAATTCTGCCCAGACCGTTGAACACGGAAAGCACGCCAACAAGAGTTGTTGCAAGGGCAGGCGCCGCATCAACGGAAAGCACAAGGTCACGGGCAAAGCTGATAACCGAATTGCCAACGGCGGTCATAAACGCCATACAGGCGAACGCTCGCCAGAAGGTGAAGCTTTTCAGCATTTCTGCGGTTGAAAAATCACGGACTTCAAAAGCCTCTTTCTTTGTCGCTTTTCTCGCCTTGGGTGCAGGGAATTCCGTACCCTTTGGGGGAAGTCGGAGAACAATTCCTGCGATTACAAGCACAACCGCAACAACTGCGGCAAGAACAAAATAAGTTCCGCTTCTGCCGAAAGAGGGATTCTCAAACATAACGCTGACTGCGTTGCCCATCAGCAGAGTACTGATGCCGAATCCCATCATCAGGCAGCCTGAGCAAAAGCCTTTTTTATCGGGGAACCATGAGCAAACCGTTGAAACAACAACGTTATATGAAATTCCTATGCCCGTGCCTGCAAGCACAGCATATGTAAGGTAAATAAGCTGAGGAGTTTCCGCCGTCAGCAGACCCGTAAGACCAAAGCCTGCGCCAACAAGCAGACCTGCAATAATAAGGGTGATTTTCGGGCCGATTTTTTTGCAGATAAGGCTGCCGAAAAACGCACCGAGGCAGAAGAAACACATTGTCAGAGTGAAATTGAGGGCAAGCACGGAATCTGCCCAGCCGAACTCCGTTTTGAACGGTATTTTAAGTATTGACCAGGCATAAAGCACACCCGAAAAGAGCATTGCAAAAACACCTGCGACAAGATAAAGCCATCTTTTGTTAAGGTTTTTCATCAAAATTCTCCTTGTCTTGAATAAGCTTGCTCATTATACCACAAACTGACAAACTGTGCAAGGCAAAAAAAGAGCATCGGCTGCCCGATGCTCCTGTGTGCCGATAAATAAGAAAACGTAATACAGATTTTAACCGATTACTTGTTTTCAAGATATTTATTTGCTTCTTCTGCTGAAATTTCTTTCATCACTTCGCCACAGCACTTGATGCCACAGTTTTCGCAAGTGCAGTCAATGAGAACCTTAACCATTGCACCGCATTTTTCGCAACGTACGATTTTTTCCATATTTTCACCTCCTCACAGTAACTGTATTCTATTGATTAAATCTTTTGAACAAGCTGATCAGTTCATCAATGGTATCAAACTCACCGTTTTCCAGATCCCTTGTTACACACATATACAAATGATTCTCCAGAATGTGCGTTGACAAGCTTTTGACCGCTTTTTCAACGGCAGACAGCTGAATCAACACGTCATTGCAGTACGCGTCGTTTTCAATCATTTTATTTATTCCGTTTATCTGTCCGTTTATTCTGTTCAGCCTGTTGGTTATCCGCTTTTTCTCGTCGGGGCTTCGCATTGTTTTTTTGTTGCAGCAATTATTATCCATAAATCCGACCTCCGTATATATAATATACCCCAATGGGGTATATTGTCAATGAGGGGGTATATTATGATTTTCAAAAAAACAGACGCACCTTGTATAACGTTTCACAAGGTACGTCTTTCAGATTAGTCTGTCAGCTTTGAAATCTTCCGATTACCGAGCAGCATAACAATTACGGGAACCAGCACAATCTGCAGGATAATGCCCGGAATTGCATTTGTGATTGCTCCGCTGACAAAAGCCGCAAAGGTGAAAGCACCGCCGTTGATATTCATACAAACGTACATTGCCGCACCCCAGACGATTCGTCCGACCGCCATTGCCGTAAGCAACGAACCGTAGACGTATATCTTTTTGGGCGGAAGTATTTTGTGCATAAGCCCTGCAACCGCACCGTAAGCCGCAAGCTCAAACGCCATACAGATTGCCTGAGGAAAGAGAGGCGGCATTCCCAGAGTAAGCGAACGAAGCAGAGGCGCAACAATACCGACCAGAAGTCCCCATGGCCATCCGCAGATAAATCCGCAAAGCAGGACAGGAATGTGCATGGGACACAGCATGGAGCCGATTTCCTGAATCTGACCCGTCAGAAAAGGCAAAACGTAAGCCAGCGCAAGAAATACGGAGGCAAAAGCAAGCTTCAGGATTTTGTTGTTTTTCATAAATCCACCTCGTCCCAATCTTTTCGTTGATACATTTATACTTATATCACAAAAATACCCAAATCACAACCGTTTTTCAAAAAAACTGAAAATCATATTGATTTCAGCGAAATAAAGTGCTATAATGCGGAAAACACAATATTTTTATGGTTGAAGTTTGCAGAAGAAGCATTCGCTGCCGAAGGAGTAACGCTCTCAGGCTTCCCGCAAGGGAAAGGGACTGCAAACGGACATAACTTTGGAGAAGCTCATTAAATTGAGTGCCGAAGGGGCAAGGCTGATTTCAGTTAATCTCTCAGGCAAAAGGACAAAGTTTTTTATGCCGTTTTATTCGGTATTTATTTGTACTTTTGTCGGATTGCGCCCTGCAATCCGACTTTTTTATTTTATTGATACGGAGGTAATCAAAAATGGAATTATTTTTTGAAAGAGTTGCAGAAATAAACAACTCTGTCAACGGTGTTGTGTGGGGCACATTCGGTCTTGCTCTGCTCATCGGTACAGGCATCCTTATGACGGTTGTCACAAAGGTATTTCAGGTAACTCACATCGGGCTCTGGTGGAAAAACACCATCGGCAGTCTTTTTACCAAAAAAGTTATCGGTCATTCAAAAGAAAAAGGCTCAATCTCCCCCTTCCAGGCTCTTTGCACGGCTCTTGCCGCAACAGTTGGTACAGGTAACATCGCAGGTGTTGCCGCTGCAATCTGCCTCGGCGGTGCAGGCGCTGTTTTCTGGATGTGGGTTGCCGCATTCTTCGGAATGATGACAAACTTCTCTGAAAACGCTCTCGGTATTTACTACCGCCGCCGCAACGTGAACGGTGAATGGTCAGGCGGTGCGATGTATTATCTGCGCGACGGTCTGGGAAGCAAAAAAGGTTGCAAAACAATCGGCAATGTTCTTGCGGTTCTTTTCTGCATTTTCACAATGCTTGCATCATTCGGCATCGGCAGTATGGGTCAGGTTAACAAAATCGTTGCCAACGTTGCAAACGCATTTGACGTTCAGGCACTTTCGTCAGTTCAGGTTCTGGGCGGTGTTTCCCTCTACAACCTTGTTCTTGGCATAATCATTATGGCTCTCGTTGCTCTCATCACCCTTGGCGGTCTTAAGAGAATTGCAAGCGTTGCGGAAAAAATCGTTCCCGTTATGATTGTTTTCTTTATCATCGGCAGCCTTGTTATCATCGGCAAGAACTATGATATGATTATTCCTGCGTTCAGAACAATCTTTGTCAATGCCTTTAAGCCCGAAGCTTTCGTTGGCGGCACACTCGGTGCAGCAATCAGCGCAGCTGTGACACAGGGCTTCAAGAGAGGCGTATTCTCAAACGAAGCAGGTCTCGGTTCATCCGTTATGGTTCACTCAAACTCAAACGTCAAAGAGCCCGTAAAGCAGGGTATGTGGGGTATCTTTGAGGTTTTTGCAGACACAATGATTGTTTGCACAATGACAGCTCTTGTTGTTCTCACCTCAGGCGTTTTTGATGCAAAAACAGGCGAAATTGCAGAGGGTCTCACAGATGCAACTCTCGTTGCAGGCGCATTCAACAGCGTATTCTCTTGGGGCAACATCGGTCAGAAGTTTGTTGCGGTTGCAATGTTCCTTTTTGCATTCACAACCGTACTCGGCTGGTCACACTACGGCTCAAAGGCATGGGAATATCTCTTTGGCGCAAAGAGCACAATCGTTTTCAAAATCATCCACGTTATCACGGTTATCTTCGGTGCGGTTATGACCTCATCACTTGCGTGGGATATTTCAGACACCTTCAACGGTCTTATGATGATCCCCAACCTTATCGGTGTTGTTGTTCTCTTCCCGCTGGTTATGAAAATCACAAAGAACTACGTTGACCGCAAGGTTAAGAATAAAGACGTGAAGCCCATTATCTCCTACGACCCCGAGCTTCAAAAAGAAGCGGAAGCAAATCCCGACGATTAATCAACATCTTTTCAAACAAACCCCCCACACAGTTGATTCTGTGTGGGGATTTCTTATTTGGTGAGCCTGAAAATCTGTGCAACGGAATCGGTTTTTCCGAACAATTGCTTATGCAACATTGCTTTTTGAATCGGGTGTTGATATTCTGACAGCGCAAAAATATCTCGGTCACGAAAAGCCTGAAACCACGATGCGTATTTACACCCATTGGTCAGAGAAAGCCAAAAGAATGTCTGACAATAAAATTCTGAACATATAACAGAAAACGGTTGGGGAAAAGCATCCCCAACCATTTTTTATTTGAATAAATCATATTCAGTTTAGTCACCTATTAGTCACTAAGGCGGTTTTTGATAAAAAGAACTCCTTGCATCGACGGCTGAAACCGTTGATATACAAGGAGTTTTGATGGTCGGAGTGCAGAGTTTCGAACTCTGGGCCTCGTGGTCCCAAACCACGCGCGCTACCAGCTGCGCCACACCCCGATATTATTGAATTGTATCATTGGCAGCTCATCTGCAGACTGATTTTTTCTCCGCGCGCGCTACCGGCTATCGGTCAAAAACATTGTCGCCCTGCTCGCTTGGAGCGCTTCGCATTGCTCTGTGTTTCTTCCTGCTCTGTCATTACCTTCTTCCGCCTCAGGCGGCGGCAATGCCTGAGCCACCACACCCCGATGGTGTCGGTTGTTCAGACTTCAATATATTTTATGATATTTGCGGCGAAATGTCAACCGCAAATATCACATTAATTTGCCGATTTCTCTCATTACCCTTGCCACGGGCAGACCGACAATATTGAAATAATCGCCCTCGATTTTCTCAACCAGCACACAGCCTTTGCCCTGAATTCCGTATGCACCTGCTTTGTCCATAGGCTCATTCGTTGCAACGTATGCCTCGATTTCAGCATCGGTAAGGTCATAAAATTTCACCTTGCTGGTCTGTGCAAAGGTTGTTTTTTGGCTTCCGCAGGCAATGCATACGCCCGTTATAACCTTATGCTCAACACCTGAAAGCATTCGGAGCATTTCACAGGCATCCGCCTTATCCTTGGGTTTGCCGAGAATTTTGTCACCTGCAACAACAATTGTATCCGCACCGATAACAATGCTGTCTGCGTTCTTTTCCGCAACGGCAAGCGCCTTTTTCTCTGCCGTCATTACTGCCGCATCCTCGGGCAGAGTGCCTTCGGGAACGGTTTCATCCACGTCCGCAACGAGAATTTCAAACTCTGCGCCTGCGGTTTCAAGCAATTCCTTGCGTCGGGGCGATGCGGATGCAAGAATTATCTTTCTCATTTTGTGCCTCCGCCTATAATGCCTCTGCGCTGCATCTCCGCAACCTTCAGCACAAGGGTCTGGGTTTTTCCGTCACGGATTTCTCCGTTGATAACCATATCAACCGCCTTGTTAAGGGGAATGCGCTCAACCTCAAGGAATTCATCCTCATCAAGATTCATAGCGGTTTCTTTCAGATTCCAGCCTGCATAAAGGTGGATTATTTCACCGCAGTAGCCGGGAGTGGGATAAAATTTGCCCATATCGGCATATTTTTCTGCTCTGCAGCCCGTTTCCTCTTCAAGCTCACGCTTACCTGCCTCAAAGGGGTCTTCACCCTTTTCAAGCTTACCTGCGGGAAGCTCAAGGACAACTTCCATATAGGGATATCTGAACTGACGGACAAAAAGAAGCTCGTTTTTTTCGGTCAGAGCCGCAACGCAGACGCCGCCGTTATGCTCAACAACCTCACGCACGCAGGGTTTGCCCGTGGGAAGCTCCGCTTTATCGCGGCGCACGTTTATTATTTTGCCTTCATAGACGTAATTTTTTTCTGTTGTTTTTTCAAAAAGATTCATAATATTCCTCCTTTTGGTTTCTGTAATAATTATATCACATTTTTTGATTTGATAACATATTTTTTCAAAAAAAATAGCCGCCCTGTTGGGCAGCTAAATTAAAAAGTGTCGGCGTCGACCTATCTTCCCGGGCCGCTTCCAGCCAAGTATTTTCGGCACTGTTGAGCTTAACTACCGTGTTCGGGATGGGAACGGGTGGACCCTCAACGTCATCAACACCGACTAAAAAAACGCAACGGCGTTTTTTGAATGCTTGATGATTATATACCACTTATCATCGTTTGTCAAGGGTTTTTTCAAAA
>JAZQTC010000003.1:0-37326 GCA_045630405.1 Acutalibacteraceae bacterium | reverse complement strand
GTAGGCATCGTTATCGGCTCGGGCGTGTTCTTTAAGGCACAGACCGTTTTGGAGAAAACAAGCGGAGATATGCCGCTCGGCATCTTGGCCTGGGTAATCGGCGGGGCCATTATGATGGCTTGCCTTCTTACCTTCTCGTTTATGGGACAAAAATACGAAAAGGTTAACGGCGTTGTTGACTACGCCGAAGCCGCAGTTGGCGAAAAATACGCTTATCTGGCAGGCTGGTTCCTTTCAACCATTTATTATCCCACACTCACAATGGCTCTTGCCTGGCTTTCCGCAAGATTTACTCTTATCGTTTTCAATCAGGAAAACCCCGAAACAAGCGGTCTTTGCTTTGCTCTTGCCTGCTTCTACCTTGTAGGCAGCTACGCTCTGAACTCGCTTTCACCCGTTATTGCAGGTAAATTTCAGGTTTCAACAACATTCATTAAGCTTGTTCCCCTGCTCCTGATGGCAATTGTGGGCACAATCTTCGGTCTGCGTAACGGCACACTCATTAAAAACTTCACAGAGATTGTTGATCCCTCTGTTTTTGCAGAAAACAACATCACTCCGCCTGCATCAAGCTTTGATGCTATTTTCAGCGCTGTATGCGCAACGGTTTTCGCATATGAAGGCTGGATTATCGCAACTTCAATCAATGCGGAAATCAAAGACGCAAAGAAAAACCTGCCCAAAGCTCTTGTTATCGGCTCAATTATCATAGTTGCAATATACGTATTTTATTACGTTGGTCTTGCAGGTGCTGTTGATAACGAAACAATGCTTGTTAACGGTATGACAGGTGCAAAGGTTGCTTTTGCAAACGTATTCGGTAACGTTATGGGTACAGGTATTTTTGTCTTTGTTATCATCTCCTGTCTCGGCACTCTCAACGGTCTTATGCTGGGCTGCACAAGAGGTCTTTACTCCCTCTCAACCAGAGGCAGAGGCCCCTCTCCCAAGGTTTTTGCAGACGTTGACAAAAACACAAATATGCCTGCAAACTCCGCAATCTTCGGTCTTCTTCTCTGCGCCGCATGGCTCTTCTATTTCTACTGCGCATCATTCAGCTCATTCAGCGACAAGCTGGGTATGTTTGCATTTGACCCCACAGAGCTTCCCATCGTTACAATCTATCCTTTCTACATTCCCATCTTCTTCAAGATGATGGCAAACAAGGATTTCAAGGGTGTTCAGCGTTTCGTTGCTCCTCTGCTTTCAGTTGCAGGCAGCGTGTTTATGGTTATTGCATCAATCAAGGCTCACGCAGGCGAAATCCCCGGCTACCTTATTATCTTTGCAATCATTATGGTTATCGGTGTTATCTTTATGAAGAAAAAGCCCGATACAAAAAAAGCATAATTTTTAAGGAACAAACAAAATGGAAAACAATAGTATTCAGCCTGCCGAGCCCACCTCAAAGGAACTTATCGCAAGCGTGATTCCCGAGGACGGCGGAGTTGAAGAACCCCGAAAAAAATCCAAAAACGACGGCAGCGGCAAACTCGTTTTTGAGTTCAACCGCAACACGTTCAAGTATATTATCGGCACAGCGGCAATCATCATTCTGGTTGCCTGGTGCGTTAACAATGCAGACAGAATTTCAAGCATTCTCGGTGGGTTTTTCTCCCTGATTTCTCCGTTTATAACGGGATTCTGCTTTGCGTTTGTGGTCAACGTGCTTATGCGTCCGCTGGAAAAAATATTTGACAAAATATTCAGAAAATGCAGCGACACAAAAAGAGAAAAAGCCAGAAGACCTGTGTGTCTCATACTCAGTATGCTTATAATTGCAGGCTTGCTTTTTGCATTGGTGTTTATGATTATCCCCGAATTCATCAACGCTTTGCAGACTCTCATCAAATCCGTGCCCCGATATGCGGCGCAGATTGAGGTCTGGGCAGGCAATCTGATTGCATTCGCAGAAAGCCACGGCGTTGCCCTGCCTGAAATGAGCTTCAACACAGGCAAATTGCTTGATACACTCAAGAATTTCATCAACAACAGCGGCATAGTTGACAAAACAATCAACTTCACAGGTTCAATCCTGACAGGTGTTGTCAATCTGATTGTTTCGCTTGCATTCTGCATGTATCTGCTGGCACAGAAAGAAAAACTTTCTGCCCAGATGAAGAAGCTTCTGCAAGCATTCCTGCCAAAGAAAAACGACGTTGACCGCCTTGTTAACCTCGTTGAAATCGCGGACAGAACTTTCACAAGCTTCATTACGGGTCAGCTGACGGAAGCTGTTATAATCGGTGTTCTCTGCTTCATAGGTATGCTTATTTTCAAGATGCCTTACGCCGGAGTAATATCCGTTCTTGTTGGTTTCACCGCGCTTATCCCCGTTTTCGGTGCGTTCATCGGAACGGCTTTCGGTGCGTTGCTCATTCTCTTTGACAACCCGATGAAAGCTCTTTGGTTTGTAGTTTTTATCATCGTGCTTCAGCAGCTTGAAGGCAACTTCATTTATCCCAAGGTCGTGGGCAAATCAGTTGGTCTGCCGGGCATCTGGGTGCTGGTTGCGGTTACAATCGGCGGCACGCTGGGCGGTGTATGGGGAATTCTTCTCAGCGTTCCTCTCTGCTCCGTTATCTATAATCTCCTTGCCTATCTTGTCAAGGTCAGGCTCAGAAAAAAGGACGAGCTTGAAAGCGTTGCAACCGAAAAAACAGAAAAGAAAAAGAAAAAATAAAATTAAGGACAGCCTTTTCGGAGGCTGTCCTTATTCTTTAATAGAGTGCTTTTTTCAGTTCTTCCGCAAACTGTTTTGGGTCAACGTTGCAAAGCAGATGAGCATCCGTACCCATATTGAAAGTAACACCTACTTCCCTGCCGATATTGAAATATCTGCGATGAAATTCGGGGTCTTTCCTGACGGCAGGAACGTTGATTTCCCAGGCAATTTCACGGGCATTTGCCTTTGCCATTATATCTCCGAGATCATTGTCGGTATAAGCTCTTGTCACGTCCTTGAAATCATCAAAGGTGTGAATATAACCCGACATAAAAGGATGAGCAAAGCAGTCAACTCTGCCGCTTTCGATAACACCGTCAACAATTGCAAGAATATGTTCAACGTAGCCTCTGGGAGTTTTGTTCTCGGGATGCTCCCAATATTTGAGATGAAAATGATTGGTTGTATAAAGTCTGTAATCCAAAGAATTGTCACAAGCGATATCATCCGCAAATTTGCCGATACCGTAAGCCGAAAGCTCTGCACCCACATAAACCTTTACGTTTGTTTCAAGCTCCTTGATTTCACGGAGAATATCAAATCTCTGCTGGGCAACCGCATTTGGTCTGTCCGTGTAATTATGGTCGGTCATAGCTATCATTTCAAGACCTGCCGCTTCAGCAGTCCTGATAATATCCACAGCTTTCATTTCGGGCTTTGCGCAGCCTGAAAAACGGGTGTGAATATGAAGATTATGTCTTGCAAGCTCGTCTATATCATAGGTTTTTTCGTGTAAAAACATTATATCACAGCTCCAATCCGAAAAGTTTGTTTGCATTGACCCTTGTGAGATCAAGAATTTCCTGCGGAGTTACTCCCCTCACCTCGGCAATAACCTCTGCCGTGTAGGGAATAAACGATGAATCGCAACGCTTGCCTCTGAAAGGCACGGGTGTCATATATGGACAATCCGTTTCAATCAGAAGCATTTCCGAGGGTACGTATTCCGCAACCTCACGGGGTTTGCGTGCATTCTTAAAGGTTACTGCACCGCCCAGACCGATATACATACCAAGCTTCACGATTTCCTTTGCCATTTCAACAGAGCCCGAGAAACAATGGACAACACCCTTGGGCTTGTACTTTTTCAGCAGGTTAAGAGTGTCCTCGTGAGCCTCTCTGTCGTGAATAATCACAGGCAGGTCAAGCTCTTTTGCAAGAACAAGCTGTTCTTCAAACACTCTTTGCTGGATATCACGGGGCGAGAAATCATAGTGATAATCAAGACCGATTTCACCAACGGCAACGCATTTTGACTCGCTGCAAAGCTTTTTCAGCACGGAAAGATAGCCATCCTTGCAGCCCTCTGCCTCGTGGGGATGTATTCCGCACGCAGCATAAATAAAATCAAATTCATCCGCAAGCTCAAGGCTTTTGAGGGAGGATGCCATATCGCTGCCGCAATTTATAATGCCGCAAACGCCCTGCTGAGGCAGGGCGCTTAAAAGCTCTTTTCGGTCATCATTGAAAGCTTCGCTGTCGTAATGTGCATGACTGTCAAAGATATTGTTCATAGTTTATCTTACCTTGCTTCCTGCAGGAACACCGTCAACAAAGATAACCTTTACGTCCTCGCCTGCATCTGCCGCAACAATCATTCCGTGGCTTTCAACACCGCAGAGAGTTACGGGCTTAAGGTTTGAAACAAGGATAATGCTCTTGCCGATAAGCTCCTCGGGTTTGTAATAGAGTGCAATACCCGATGCAACGGTTCTGGGATCGCCTGTGCCGTCGTCAAGGGTAAGCTTAAGAAGTTTCTTTGCCTTCTTGACGGGCTCGCAAGCTGTAATCTTTGCAACGCGGAGATCAACCTTTGCAAAATCTTCAATACCGATTTTTGCAACACCCTGAATTTCTTCCTTAAGAGGATTTACGGGCTCTGCAGCAGCCTTTGCTGCCTCAAGCTCTGCAAGTTCCTTTTCAAGGTCGATTCTGGGGAAGATGATGTCTCCCTTGACAACCGTATAGGTTGCTTCCTTACCGAATACACCGCTTTCTTCCCATTCAAAGCCTTCTGCAACACCGAGCTGTGCTCTGATTTTTGCGGAAGTTTCGGGCATAAAGGGAGCAATGAGGATTGAAATAATTCTGATGCTTTCGCAAAGATTATACATTACCTCCGCAAGTCTTGCCTGCTTTGCCTCATCCTTTGCAAGTGCCCAGGGTGCGGTTTCGTCGATATATTTGTTTGTTCTTGAAACGAATTTCCAGATGTTTGTGAGAGCAACAGAGAAATTGAGCTTATCAAGGTCTGCCTCTGCATCAGCCTTTGTGGTCTCTGCAAGTGCCTTGAGGTCAGCATCGAATTCGCCTGCTTCACGCTGAGCAGGAATTGTTCCGCCGAAATATTTCTGAACCATTGCAACTGTTCTTGAAACAAGGTTACCAAGGTCGTTTGCAAGGTCGGAATTGATTCTGTTGATAAGATTTTCATTTGAGAAAATGCCGTCTGAGCCGAAAGCAATTTCTCTGAGAAGATAATAACGGAGAGCATCAACGCCGTATCTTTCAGCAAGGATAACGGGGTCAACAACGTTGCCCTTTGACTTGCTCATCTTGCCGCCCTCAAGAAGAACCCAGCCGTGACCGTAAACCTTTTCGGGCAGAGGCTCGTCAAGTGACATAAGGAATGCAGGCCAGTAAATTGTGTGGAAACGGATGATATCCTTACCGATAAGATGAACGTCTGCAGGCCAGAATTTCTTATACATTGTGTCATCCTCTGAGCCGAAGCCGAGAGCTGTGATGTAGTTGGTAAGAGCGTCAAGCCATACGTAGATAACGTGGTCCTCGTTCACGGGCACGGGAATACCCCATTTGAATGATGAACGGGAAACGCAAAGGTCCTGAAGACCGGGCTTGATGAAGTTGTTCACCATTTCGTTCTGTCTGCTGACAGGCTCAATAAAACCGGGGTGGTCTTCGTAATATTTAAGAAGCTTGTCGCCGTAAGCTGAAAGCTTGAAGAAATAAGCTTCCTCGCGCTCGGTTGTAACGGGTCTGCCGCAGTCGGGGCATTTGCCGTCAACAGCCTGAGTTTCTGTCCAGAACGACTCACAGGGCTTGCAATAAAGACCCTCGTAATATCCCTTATAGATATCGCCCTTTTCGTACATCTTTGTAAAAATCTTCTGAACTGCCTTTTCGTGGTAATCGTCAGTTGTGCGGATGAACTTATCGTTTGAAATGTTCATCAGTTTCCACAAATCCTTGATACCTGCAACGATTTTGTCAACGTACTCCTTGGGAGTTACGCCGGCTTCCTTTGCCTTGTCCTCAATCTTCTGACCGTGCTCGTCTGTACCTGTCAGGAAGAAGGTATCAAAGCCCTGAAAACGCTTGTAGCGTGCGATTGCGTCAGCCGCTACGGTTGAGTAAGTGTGACCGATATGAAGCTTATCCGAGGGATAATAAATCGGTGTTGTTATATAAAAAGTTTTCTTATCCATTGTTTTTAACCTCCGTGAGGGTTTTGATTAAAGGAGAGCAGCTGCAGCCTCATCAAGGAAGATAACTGCATCAGCGTGCTGCTGAAGAATTGATGCAGGGCACTGAGGAGTTACGGGGCCGTTAATCATAGCCTTTACTGCCTCTGCCTTTGATGCACCTGTTGCAATGAGAACGATTTTCTTTGACTTCATAATTGAGCCGATGCCCATTGTCATTGCGTAACGGGGCATGGGAATATCGTCAAAATAGATTGAGTTTGCCTCGATTGTGCTGTCTGTGAGTTTAATCTTGTGGCTCTCGCCTGTGAATTCGTCTGCAGGCTCGTTGAATGCAATGTGGCCGTTTCTGCCAATGCCGAGAAGCTGAATGTCGATGCCGCCCTTTGATGCGATATCTGCTGCATAGCGAGCGCTTTCTGCCTCGGGGTCAGCTGCGTTGCCGTCAAGGAAACCAACGTTATCAAGGTTGATATCAAGCTTTGAGAAAAGATTCTCGTTCATAAATGTGTAGTAGCTGTTCTTGTGTGTCTTGGGAAGGTCGCAGTATTCGTCAAGGTTGAATGTCTTAACATCCTTGAAAGTAACTTCACCTGCTGCAAACTGCTCTGCAATGTAGTTATAAGTGGGAACGGGAGTTGCGCCTGTTGCAAGACCGAGAACACAACCGGGATTTGCCTTTACAAAATCGCAGAAAAGCTTACCTGCTGCAACGCCGATTTCAGCGTCATTCTTAAAAATTCTGATATCCATAATTCATTAACCCTTTCTTCAGGAAATTTTTATTTCACAATGATTCTCTGAGGAATCATAAATAGCCTGCATAATTTTTGATGTTTCAACAGCAAAATCAATATTCTGCTGATTCTTGTCGCCTGTCTTGATGCATCTGATGAAATCGTTGATTTCATTTTCATACATATTTGTTTCAAGGGCTTCAACCTTTGTTTCGGTGAGCATACCGTTCTTGACTCCCCACATACGGAAGTTTGAGCAATAGCTCAGGCGGATGCCTGCCTTGTCACCCATAAAGTCGATATACATTTCATCCTCGCCAACGTTCTGTGCCCACGCACCGTTAAAGCTGATAACAGGACCGCTTGTGCGGATAAGACCCGTAACGGAATCGTCAACGTCATAAGTGCCGTTCATATCAGCGGTTTCCTTTGCCCACATACCCGTGTAGGTGTAGTTGGGGATATCCTTACCCAGCTTGCAGAATGCTTCGCCCGATGCGGTGAGAGGTGTGGGGTCGCCGCAGCAATACATAATCAGGTCAAGGAAATGCACGCCCCAGTCAATAAGTGTGCCGCCGCCCGACTTTGCCTTGGTTGTGAAATCACCGCCGATGCCGGGAATTGAACGGAACTTGCGGAATGAAGCGTAAACGTGATAAACGTTACCCAGCTCGCCCGCGTCAATGAGCTCCTTAATCTTCATAACATATGTATTGAAACGGTTACAAACACCGATGTTAAGCACCTTGCCTGTCTCGTGAGCAACCTTCTGCATTTCAAGAGCCTCGGAGAGAATTCTTGCAGCAGGCTTTTCGCAAAGAACATGTTTGCCTGCCTTCATAAAGTCAATTGAAATGATTGAGTGAAAGTCGTTGTGAGTGCATACGGAAACAGCGTCAAGCTCGGGGTCGTTGAGAAAATCGTGGTAATCAACAACCGCTTTACCGCAGCCGTACTTTGCAACTGCCGCCTCTGCTCTTTCGGGAATGATGTCGCAGAAATACTTGATTTCAACTTCATTGTTCTTAATATATGCAGGAATGTGCGATGAATTCGCAATCGTTCCGCAGCCTATAACGGCAACTTTGATTTTTGACATAATCTTTACCTCCGTTTTGATTTAAAGTCAAAATTATCTATTAAATAATATATCACAAATTTAAAAAAAGTAAAGTTAATTATAAAAAAAACTTGATATTCTTGCCAAGCTTTGATATCATTATACTAAACTTTTTTGACACAAGGAGAATTGATTATGGGCAGATTTCCTATCGGTGTTATCATCGACAGCTTCAGAACAGATATACCCACCGCAGTAAAAAAGGCTGCAGCTGTGGGCGCACAGGGCATTCAGGTTTATTCAACCCGCGGTGAAATGGCTCCCGAAAACCTGACAGCTCAGAAAAGAGCAGATTTCAGAAACCTTGTTGCAGACAACGGTCTTGTTATTTCCGCACTCTGCGGCGACCTTGGCGGCGGCGGATTCTGCTTTGCAGACAGAAACCCTGAAAAGGTTGAAAAATCAAAGAGAATCATTGACCTTGCAAAGGAACTTGGTACAGACGTTGTTACAACTCACATCGGTGTTGTGCCTCAGGACAGCAACAACGACAGATATAAGGTTATGCAGGAGGCTTGCTTTGAGCTTTCACGCTATGCAGACAGCATCGGTGCACACTTTGCAATCGAAACAGGTCCCGAAACATCAGCTGTGCTCAAAGAATTCCTTGATTCTCTGGGCTCAACAGGCGTAGGTGTTAACCTTGACCCTGCTAACCTTGTTATGGTCACAGGTGACGACCCTGTTCAGGCTGTTTATAATCTCCGTAAATACATTGTTCACACTCACGCAAAAGACGGCAAGCAGATTTTCTACAAAGATCCCGAAATCATCTACGGTCTTAAGAAGGATGTTATCATCACAGAGGATTCATTTGAGGAAGTGCCCCTCGGCGAAGGCAGCGTTAAGTGGCCCGAATACCTCAACGCACTTGAAGATATCGGCTACAAAGGCTTCCTGACAATCGAAAGAGAAGTTGGCGACGACCCTGCAAAGGACATCGGAGCAGCAGTTGAATTCCTTAAGAAACTGGGGTAATCAAATGAAAATCGGAGTAAGCAGTTACAGCTTTCAGCAGCTCATCAACGCAGGTTCGGAAAGCCAGCTTTCAATAGTGAAAAAAGCCAAGGAAATGGGCTTTGACGGCATTGAATTCATTGACCTTTCTGCTCCCGAGGGAGTCAGCGAAGCACAGTATGCCGAGATGATAAGGGAAGAAAGCGAGAAGCTTTCCCTCCCCGTTACGGCTTACACAATTTCTGCAAATATGCTTGGCGAAAACGGCGTTGATGCAGAGGTTGAGCGTGTTTGCAAAAAGGTTGATATTGCCAAAATTCTTGGTGCAAAGAATCTGCGCCACGATGCCGCCTGGGGTGTGCCCGATGAAATCAAGGCATTCGCAGGCTTTGAGCAGGTGCTTCCCACCCTTGTTGACGGATGCAAAAGGGTTACGGAATATGCACAGACTCAGGGCATCACAACAATGATTGAAAATCACGGATTTTTCTGCCAGGAAAGCACAAGAGTTGAGAGGATTATCAACGGAGTATGCAACGCAAACTTCGGCGTTCTTCTCGATATGGGTAACTTTGCCTGCGCTGACGAAAACAGCGCGGAAGCTGCCGGCAGACTTGCCCCCTACATAAAGCACGTTCACGCAAAAGATTTCCACATCAAAAGCGGAAACGGACTTAATCCGGGTAAGGGATTTTTCAAGTCAAGAGGCGGAAATTACCTTCGCGGCTCGGTTATCGGCCACGGCGATATTCCCGTTTTTCAATGTCTTTCAATTGTTAAAAACTCAGGCTACGACGGCTTTGTAAGCATTGAATTTGAGGGCATTGAAGATTGCCTCAAAGGCATTGAAATCGGTCTTGAAAACTTAAGAAATATGGCTGAAATAGTCTGACGGAAAGCACCCTTCGGGGTGCTTTTTTTATTGGTGCAAAGTAAAAAATTCAGAGTTCAAAATAATTTGTTACAAAGCGTTCTGAAACACCGGTTTTGCTATTTGCACAAAATAAAACAACTGCTTTCTCAATTTTGGTGCAAAAGCGCAAAATGTATTGAATTTTCCCTGATTCATACACAATATTTAGAAAATTCTTAATAATTTATTCATTGATTTTTAGTATACGCTGTGGTAAAATACGTGAGGTTTTTGTCGTATAATAACTTTTATTTGATATATATTCTGAAAATCAAGGGGGAACAAAAAATGAAGAACAACAAGAAGTTCTATGACGTGAGAAAAATCACAGACCTCAGAGACCTTATCAATCAGAGTGTTGAGCTCTACGGGGACAGACCCGCATTCGAAATCAAAGACTCCAAGGGAAATCAGTACCGGATTTCATACAAGCAGTACGGTGATGAAATCAAGGCTCTCGGCACAGCACTTACCGATATGGGGCTTGCAGGCGAAAAGATTGCCGTTGCAGGTGACAACAGCTACGAATGGTGCCTTTCATATATGGCAACCGTAACAGGTGTTGGCGTTATCGTACCCATCGACAAAGAGTTGCTTTTTGACGACATCAATATGATTCTCAACGTTTCCGACGTCAAGCTTATTTTCTGCGACAAAAAAATCGCAAAGAAGCTTGCAGAGAGAAAAGACGAGCTCAAGGATGACCTGAGAATCGTTATGATTCACACAGCAAAAGAAGACGGCATCCTCAACGTTACCGACCTTGTGGAAAGAGGCAAGGAGCTTCTCGCTCAGGGTGACACACGCTTCCTTGACGCTGAAATTGACCCCAACAAGATGTGCTCACTTCTCTTCACATCAGGTACAACAGGAATGTCAAAGGGTGTTATGCTCTGCCACAGAAACTTCTGCTACGAAGTTATGGCTGCAATGGGCATCATCAAGATTTCACCTGATGACTGCGGCATTTCAATGCTTCCTCTCCACCACACATACGAAAGTACAATCATTCTTTTCTTTGCTTCATACTGCGGTGCAAAGGTTACATTCTGCGACGGTTTCAGATACGTTCTCAAGAACATGAAGGAATTCAACCCCTCTGTTTTCGTTGCTGTTCCTCTCCTTCTTGAAACAGTTCACAGACGCCTTATGAAGAAAGTTGCAGAGAGACCTCACGGACTCACAATGTTCAAACTCGGCAGTGTTCTCGTTAAGGCTGCAGCAAAAATCGGCATTGACCTCAAGAAAGTATTCTTCAAAGAAATCATCGATACATTCGGCGGCAACATGCGTCTTATCATCTGCGGTGCCGCACCCATCAATCCCCAGATCCTCAAGGACTTTGAGGCATTCGGCATTCAGATTATCTTCGGCTACGGTCTCACAGAATGTGCACCCCTCGCAATCCTTAACCACGACAGACTCCACCTTGCAGAATCAGTTGGCGAAGTTATCCCCGGCAGCGAAGCAAAGATTCTCAATCCCGATGAAAACGGTGTTGGCGAAATCTGCGTTAAGGGCGATATGGTTATGCTGGGTTACTACAATAACCCCGAAGAAACCGCAAAAGTTATTGACGAGGACGGCTGGTTCCACACAGGCGACCTTGGCTATATGGATAAAAAAGGCCGTTTCTACATCTCGGGCAGATGCAAGAATGTTATCGTTACAAGCAACGGTAAGAACATCTATCCCGAAGAGCTTGAATATCATCTGGGCACAGACATCAGAGTCGGCGAAAGCCTTGTTGTGGCAGACGAGAACAAAAAAGGCGAAACAATCGTTGGCGCAAGAATCTATCCCAACTTTGAGGAACTCTGCCAGATTTACGGAAAGAGCGAGGAAGACTTCACAGATGAAGAACTTGACGAAATCTTCAAAGATGTTGTTGATAATGTTAACTCAAAGCTTCCTCCTTTCAAGAGCATTCTCAAGTTCAAAATCAGAAGAAAAGAGTTTGAAAAAACAACCACTTCAAAAATCATCAGACACAAAAACAAAGACTGATAAAGGTGCTGTGCAGAATCAAATCTGCACAGCATTTTATAATACGGAGGCTTAAATGGGAAACAAAAAAGACAAAGTATTCAATAAAATTCTCATCGGTGTTGCCGCTGCAGGTGCAACGTGCAAAATCATCGGCAAAAAGTTCATAAAAGACTATCTCAGCAGAGACGGAATCAAGGCTATCATCGCAAAAGGCGGTCTTATGCCTGCTGAAGACAGCGCATGTTTCTATGAATCCGACGAGGCAAAAGCAGGCATCGAATTCTACCGTAAGCACACCTATAAGAATCTTTTCACCTTCAACAAATATTCCGATTGCCTCCACGCCATTTTCTATGAAAACGAAGGCAGCAATCTCTACGCAATATCCTGCCACGGCTTTACGGGTGACCCCTCCCAGAACAGCATTTTCACAAAGAGATTTTATGAAATGGGTTACAACGTTGTTCTCCCCTACCTGCGCGGTCACGGCAAAAGCGAGCACGACACCTGCACAATGGGCTGGCTTGACAGACTTGATATTATTGATTGGGTAAATCTCATCATCAAGATGAATCCCGATGCAAAAATCGTTCTTCACGGCGCATCAATGGGCGCTGCAACGGTTATGAACGCAACGGGCGAAGAACTGCCTGCAAACGTTATCTGCTGCATAGAAGACTGCGGCTTCACCAATATGTGGGAGCAGTACTGCAATCAGATAAAAACAACAACAAAGTTACCTGCGGAAATTATTCTTGCCCTCGTAAACCCTGCAATCAAATCAAAACTCGGCTTTGAATTCAGAGACAATTCACCTCTTGAGCAGGTCAGCAAATCAAAGACTCCCACCCTTTTCATCCACGGCGATGCAGACACGGTTGTGCCCGTTGAAATGGTTGACAGACTTTACAATGCCGCATCCTGCGAAAAGGAAAAGCTGATTGTAAAAGGTGCGACACACGCGGCGGCAGGCTACGTTTATCCCGAAATCTATTGGGAAGCAATCAGCAACTTCACAGCAAAGTATATCTAATAACCAAACTCCCCTATTCACAAAAAAGTGCAACAGGATATAAAATCCTGTTGCACTTAAAAATGAATTTTTAAAATTTGTCATTGTAAGGTGTACTTTCAAAACCATTAATTTTAAGATTTTCGACAATCTTGTCTAACTTGCTTCTCCAAAAATCTTTAAAAAACTTTTTATTTCCAAACCATTTAACAATCGTTGGACTAATTGAATAATATGCTTTAATAAATTTTCTGCCACACCAAGTTTCAGCGAGTATATTATCACGATAACGTCGAAGAACCCAAACTTGTGGACAATCATATGAGCCGTAAACAGATGTAGCAATATAACAACCATTATTGACAGGTTCAGGTTTCTTATAGTCAAAGCCTATTTTAACCTTAGATTTATAAAAACATCTGCTATCATATTTATCACCATTAACAACCTCACAAAGATCTTCGCAATATTCAAAAGCACCTCGAGTGTCAAAATCGTGATGATATGCGATTGATATTTTATCATTAGGCAATACTACCTTTTCAAGATTACGACATTCTCCGAACGCAACACGACCTATCTTTTCGACGCTTTCCGGAATAACAAGTTCTTTTATAGCTGTTGCACGAAAAGAATAATCACAAATAACCTTCAAGCCATAATTAAGCGTTAATTTGGAAAGCGATGTGCAACCAGCAAAAGCATCTGAACCGATCTCCGTAATGCTTCCCGGAATAACAATTTCTTTTAAATTACAGCAACCCTTAAAAGAGTAAGCTTCAATCAATGTAACACTATCAGGTATAATAACACTTGTAAGACCTGTACAACCTTCAAATGATCCTCTACCAATAATTGTTACACTGTTTGGAATTACAACATCGGTTGACGCACCAATATATTTTTCAAGCTTTCCTGCTCTTATTATGAAATCAGCTGAATTTCCTCCAAAAACATTAACAACAGGATTAGATACATTATTTGAAACGTTATAATTGTTGATTGCCTTTTCAACCACAAACGGAATATTGCAGATTTCGCAAATTGCGGCATCTTTTGTGTTATCAACTTTTAAATTCGCTCCACAGTTTGTACATTTTGCATCAACCAAAGGCATAAATAACCCACCTTGCTTATGTTTTTTTATTTTAATTGTACCATAAAATGTTTAATATTGCAATATTACTTAAACATTATCTGCAACAAGCAGAATAGTAAATAAATATATCTAATAACCAAACTCCCGTCATCAACACGGGAGTTTTTTGTTATATATAATGTTTTTAATATGTTGAAATATATATAAAGCCGTGATATAATATATCGGTTAATAACTAATTATCAGGAGGTAAGAAAATGATCATCGGCGAATCAGCAGAAAATTACCTTGAGACTATACTTATACTCAAAGAAAAGAAAGGTGCTGTGCGCTCCGTTGACGTTGCCACCGAGCTTGGCTACTCAAAACCCAGCGTCTGCGTTGCGATGAGAAATCTCCGCGAGCACGGCTACGTTACAACCGACGGCGACGGACTCATCTCCCTCACAGAAAACGGACTCAAAATTGCACAGAACGTTTTTATGAGACACGAAACAATAACAAAGTGGCTGACGGGTATCGGTGTAAGTGCAGACCAGGCGGCAATTGACGCCTGCCGAATCGAGCACGTTATCAGTCAGGAAAGCTTTGATTGCCTTTGCAAAGCGGTGAATAAATAACCCGTATTGAGTGCAAAGGGCAAAGTTCAAAGTGCAAAGTGTAGGGTGGGCGTTGCCCACACCCATTTTACTTTGAGTCCAAAGGGCTGAACGGCTCTGCCCTGCCCGATTTTAGGTAAATTGCATAAATCATTTTACAAACATTTCGATTTAGCGTGGTAAATCGCTAATTGACTAACACGATAAAGTGTGTTATACTTTTCGACATACTCGTACTATCAGGAGAAGATTATGGAAGAATTTCTTGCAACAATGTCCAAAGAGGACAGTCTTAACTACGAACTCTCAATGCTTTACAAGCAGTGGGGCTACAAAGAATACAGAATGGCAAAATTTGAGGAATACAGCTTTTACAGCGACAACCGCGATTTCCTTGCAGGCAAAGGTATTCTTGCATTCAACAATTCAGACGGCAGACTGATGGCTCTCAAGCCTGATATCACCCTCTCAATCGTCAAGAATGCAAAGCTCTCTTCTGCTCTCACAAAGCTTTACTATAACGAAAGTGTTTTCAGAATGAGCGACAGCTCAATGGACTACAAAGAAATCAAGCAGACGGGCGTTGAAGTGCTGGGCAAAGTTGACGATTACCTCGTGGCAGAGGTGCTGAGTCTTGCAGCAAAAAGCCTTAAGACAATCGACAAGGATTTTGTTCTTTCCGTTTCACATATGTCATTCATCCCCTCGCTGCTTGCAGAGCTTGGACTTGGTGAAAACGCAAAGAAGGATATCATCCGCTGCGTTCAGGGCAAAAACACTCACGACCTTCGCTCAATCTGTGAAAAGAACGGTGTTTGCGCAGAGAAAACAGAGCTTCTCGCAAAGCTTGCAGGCATTAACGGCAGATTTGACGACGTGCTTCCTCAGCTGACTGCTCTTGCTTGCAACGATGCAATGAAAAACGCTTGCAACGAGCTTGCTTTCATTGCTGCGTCACTCAAAAAGAGCACAATTGCAGACAGACTCTGCATTGACCTTTCCGTGCTTAACAACACCGAATACTACAACGGCATCATCTTCCAGGGATACGTTGAAAAAGCACCCTCTGCAGTCCTTTCAGGCGGCAGATACGATAAGCTCGCAGGCAAACTCCGCGAGAATACTCAGGCAATCGGCTTTGCGGTTTATCTTGACAATCTTAATCTTTACTACAAGAAAAAGCGCGATTTTGACAGCGATATTCTTATTCTTTTCGACTCGGCAAACAGCAGCGAAAGTCTGCTTGCTCTTGTTGAAAGCTTTGTTGACAAAGGTTTCTCCGTGCGCGTTGAGCACACAATGCCCGAAGGATACAAGGCAAAAACAGTTTATGCATTTGAAAACGGCGCATTAAGGGAGGTAACGGTATGCTGAATATAGCTTTACCCAAAGGCAGATTGGGTGACAAGGTTTATGAGCTTTTTGCATCAATCGGCTATGACTGCAGCGAGATTTACAGCGATAACCGCAAACTTGTTTTTGAAAACGAAGAAAACGGTGTGCGCTACCTTCTTGTAAAGCCCTCCGACGTTGCTATTTACATTGCTCACGGTGCGGCAGACATCGGTGTTGTGGGCAAGGATATCCTTGAAGAAGGCGACTTTGATATCTACGAGCTTCTCGACCTTGGTCTGGGCAAGTGCAATATGTGCGTTGCCGCCCCAAACGATTACGTTGAGGATTTTGACAGACCTCTCCGAGTTGCAACAAAATTCGTTAACATCGCAAAGAATTATTATATTTCACTCAACAGAGAAATTGAAATCATCAAGCTTAACGGCTCAATCGAAATTGCTCCCCTTCTCGGTCTGACAGACGTTATCGTTGATATCGTTGAATCGGGTAAAACACTCAAGGAAAACAACCTTCGTGTTTACGAGCAGATTATGCCCATCAGTGCAAGACTCATTGCAAACAAGTCATCCTATAAATTCAAGGGTGCGGATATTGACCGTCTGATGGAAAAGCTTGAAAAGGAGCTGGCAAAATGATTAAAATTATCAATATAGATTCCGCAGAAAAAAGCGAAATCCTCACCCGTGACATAAAGCTTGAAAGCGGTGTTGAGGCAATCGTTGCGGATATTATCAAAAACGTAAGGGAAAACGGTGACGCCGCCCTCAAGGAATACAGCGCAAAGTTTGACGGCGTATGCCCCGAAAACCTGCGTGTTACTCAGGCGGAAATCGATGCCGCTTATGAAAACGAGGACAAGGCACTCATCGAAACCCTTGAACTTGCAAAGAAAAACATATGGGCATTCCACGAAAAACAGCTTCGCAAAGGCTTTGAAATCAAGGGCGAAAACGGTACTGTTTCGGGTCAGAAAATCACGCCTATTGAAAAAGTCGGTATCTACGTACCCGGCGGCACGGCAAGCTACCCCTCAACTGTGCTTATGAATGCCATTCCTGCAAAAATCGCAGGTGTTAAGGAAATTATAATGGTCACTCCTCCCGACAAGCAGGGCAACATTCCCTCGGCTATCCTTTGCGCCGCAAAGGTTGCGGGAGTTGACACAATCATCAAAACAGGCGGTGCACAGGCTGTCGCCGCCCTTGCATACGGCACGGAAAGTGTGCCCAAGGCAGACAAGGTTGTAGGCCCCGGCAACGTATTCGTTGCAACAGCAAAGAGAATGCTCTACGGTCTTGTGGACATCGATATGATTGCAGGCCCCAGCGAAATCCTTGTGCTTGCAGACGGCACCTGCAACCCCGTTTACGTTGCGGCTGACCTTCTTTCACAGGCTGAGCACGACAAGCTTGCAAGCGCAGTACTTGTTACCGACAGCGAGGCTCTCGCATATGCGGTGCGTGACGAACTTGAAAGACAGATTCCCCTGCTTCCCCGTCAGGAAATCGCAAGGGCATCCATCGACACAAACGGCAAAATCATTATTGCAAACAACCTTGAACAGGGCGTTGAAATCGCAAACGAAATTGCTCCCGAGCATCTTGAAGTTTGCGTTGACGAGCCTTTCGCTCTTCTTGACAAACTTACCAATGCAGGCTCAATCTTCCTTGGTAAAAACACTCCCGAGGCTCTCGGCGATTATCTTGCAGGCACAAACCACACTCTGCCCACATCAGGCACGGCAAGATTCAGCTCACCCCTTTCCGTTGACGATTTCGTGAAGAAATCACAATACATCTACTACACAAAAGAGGCTCTGGGCGAGGTCAAGGATAACATCGTTCTTTTCGCAAACCGCGAGGGACTTCACGCTCACGGCAAGAGCGCAGCAATAAGATTTGAGGATTAAGGTGACCCAATGAGCAGATTTCTTTCAAAGAATTACGATTCACTTGTGCCCTACACACCCGGCGAGCAGGTGAACGTCAAAGTTATAAAACTGAACACAAACGAATCCCCCTTTCCTCCTTCACCGAAGGTAAAGGAGGTGCTGAGCGAAGAAGTTATTGACAAACTCAACCTCTACTCCGACCCCGAACTCAAGGAACTCCGCAATGCCATTGCAGAGCAATTCGGCGTAACGGCGGATATGGTTTTCTGCGGCAACGGCTCAGATGACGTGCTTGCATTTGCGATTATGGGATTCTGCGGCAGAGGCGGAAAACTTTGCTGCCCCGAAATTTCCTACGGTTTCTATCCCGTTTATGCCGATATTTTTGGCGTTGAACTGGAGCAGATTCCTCTCAAGGACGATTTTTCAATCGACGCAAACGACTATATCGGCAAGGGCAAGAATATTGTTATTGCAAATCCCAATGCCCCTACGGGTCTTACTCTCACCTTTGAAGAGGTTGAAAAAATCGTTGCTTCAAACCCCGACAACATCGTCATTATGGACGAGGCATATATGGCGTTCTGCGGTGAAAGCTGTATGGAGCTTGTGCATAAATACGGCAATCTTCTTGTTACACGCACTTTCTCAAAGAGCCATTCCCTTGCAGGTCTGCGAGTAGGCTTCGGCATCGGCTCAAAGGAAATCATTGATGACCTCAATAAGCTGAAATATTCGTTCAATCCCTATAACATCAACACCCTTTCAATCAAAGCGGCTGCTGCGGCTATTGCGGATAACGAATATTACGACGATAAGATTGCAAAAATCGTTGTCACAAGAGAAAAGACAATGAATCAGCTCCGTGAGCTCGGTTTTACCTGCACAGACTCAAAGGCAAACTTCATTTTTGCATCAAGCGATAAAATGCCTGCGGCTCAGCTTGCTGCAGAGCTCCGTGCAAGAGGCATTCTTATCAGATATTTCAACAAAGCAAAGATTGACAATTACCTGCGCATCACAGTGGGCACAGACGAAGAAATGCAGACCCTTGTTGATGCGATAAAGGAGATTATAAAATGAGAGAAGCCGAAATCAAAAGAAAGACAAACGAAACCGACATTGAAATGACCCTTAATCTTGACGGTACGGGTAAAAACACAATCGACACGGGTTGCGGTTTTCTTGACCATATGCTGGAGCTTTTTGCACGCCACGGCAGAATGGATTTAACTGTTAAATGCGTGGGCGACACTCACGTTGACTATCACCACACCGTTGAAGACGTGGGCATTGTTCTCGGTCAGGCATTTGCAAAGGCAATCGGCGAAAAGAGAGGAATTTCACGCTACGGCAGCATTCTTCTTCCCATGGATGAAACTCTCATCCTTGCCAGCATTGACATCAGCGGCAGAGCATATCTCAACTATGACGTACAGATTCCCACCCCTGCGGTTGGCGGAATGGACACGGAACTTGTTGAGGAATTCTTCATTTCATTTGTCCGCAACAGTGACATAACTCTCCACATCAAACAGCTTGAGGGCAAGAACAGTCATCACATAATCGAGGGCATTTTCAAGGCGGTTGGCAGAGCACTCTGCAAGGCGGTTTTTGAGGACAAGACTCTCGGCGGTGAAATCCCCTCAACGAAAGGACTTCTGTAAATGATTGCTATAATTGACTACGGCTGCGGCAACCTTTTCTCCCTTTCATCATCCCTGAAAAGCCTCGGTATCGAGTGCAAAATCACGGGTGACAAGGACGAAATCACCGCCGCAGATAAAATAATTCTTCCCGGCGTAGGCGCATTCGGTGATGCGGCATTGAAGCTGCGTGAATGCGGTATGGTTGAGCTTCTGCGCGAGCAGGCGGCAAACGGCAAACCCATTCTCGGCATATGCCTCGGAATGCAACTGCTTTTTGAAAAGAGCTTTGAGTACGGCGCACACGCAGGTCTGGGTCTTATCAAAGGCTTTGTGGGTCCTCTTGAGGGTCAGGTGCCTGAGGGTCTGAAGATTCCCCATATGGGCTGGAACAAGCTGAATCTTGCAAAGGCAGACCCCATTTTTAAGTACATTGAGCCGGGCGACTATATGTATTTCGTTCACTCGTTCTACGCAAGAAACTGCGTTGAAAACACCCTTGCTTTTGCGGAATACGGTGTTGCCGTGCCTGCAATAGTCAAGAACGGAAGCGTTTACGGAATGCAGTTCCACCCCGAAAAAAGCGGCGCAAAAGGTCTTGCTCTGCTTAAGGCATTTTCAGAGCTGTAAGGAGATTTTTATATGCAGATTTTTCCCGCAACTGATATACTCGGCGGCAAGGTAGTCCGTCTGACCAAGGGCGACTACAATCAGGTAAAAATTTATGCCGATTCGCCTGCCGAAATGGCTCTGGAATTTATGAAAGACGGAGCAACAAACTTACATATGGTTGACCTTGACGGTGCAAAGGACGGCACCCCTGTTAACTTTGACGCAATCAAGGAAGCCGCAAAAATCGACGGACTTTTTATTGAAGTGGGCGGCGGAATCCGCAATATGCAGAGAATTGAGGACTATCTCAACCTTGGCGTAAAGCGTGTTATTCTGGGCACGGCGGCAATACGTAACTACCCCTTCGTTGAAGAGGCTGTCAAGGAATTCGGCAATGCAATCGCAGTTGGTGTTGACGCAAAGGAAGGCTTCGTTGCTGTCAGCGGATGGCAGGAAACAACAACGGTCAACTCTGTTGAATTCTGCAAAAAGCTCCGCGACACGGGCGTTGCAACCGTTATTTACACAGACATTTCCAAGGACGGTATGCTCTCGGGCACCAACCTTGAAATATACAAAGAACTTTCCGAAATCAAGGGGCTTGATATTGTTGCTTCGGGCGGCATTACCTTTGCACACGAGCTGGAAACCCTGAACAAAATGGGTATCTACGGCGCAATCGTCGGCAAAGCTGTTTACGAAGGCAAGCTGAGCCTTAAGGATGCCCTTGCGGCAGGAGGTGCGTTATGATTACAAAAAGAATTATCCCCTGCCTTGACGTAAGAAACGGCAGAGTTGTAAAAGGCGTTAACTTTGAAGGTATTCAGGACGTTGCATCCCCCGTTGAGCTTGCTCATTTCTATAACGACAGCGGTGCAGACGAGCTTGTTTTTTACGATATCACCGCTTCATTCGAGGGCAGAGCGCTTTTCACAGATGCACTTACACAGGTTGCAAGTGAAATTTTCATTCCCCTGACCGTTGGCGGCGGCATCAACACCCTTGAGGATTTCGACAGAGTACTCAAATGCGGCGCGGACAAGGTTTCCGTTAACTCAGGCGCCATCAAAGACCCCTCAATCATTGAAAAGGCGGCGAAGAAATACGGCGACCAGTGCGTTGTGCTTTCAATGGACATCAAACGTGTTGACGGCAAATTCCATATCTTCAGCAAAGGCGGAAGAATCGACACGGGCATTGATGCACTTGAATGGGCAAAGATGGGTGAAAACAACGGTGCAGGTGAGCTTGTTGTCAACAGTATTGATACAGACGGCGTAAAGCAGGGCTTTGACCTTGAAATGCTTCAGAAAATCAGCGACCTTGTTTCAATCCCCGTTATTGCCAGCGGCGGTGCAGGCAAAAAGGAAGATTTCCTTGAGCTTTTCCGTGCAGGCGTTGCTGATGCAGGTCTTGCGGCATCAATCTTCCACTTCAAGGAAGTCAATATTATGGACCTGAAGCGTTACCTTAACGAAAACAACATAGAGATGAGGATATAAAAATGGTTGAACTTAAATATAACAGCGACGGACTTATCCCTGCAATCGTGCAGGACCATTACAGCAAAAAGGTGCTTATGCTTGCATATATGAATGCAGAAAGCCTTGAAATCACAATCAAAGAGGGCAAAACCTGCTTCTGGAGCAGAAGCCGTCAGGAGCTTTGGAGAAAGGGCGCAACTTCGGGCAACACCCAGCAGGTTGTTTCAATCCGCACAGACTGCGACAAGGACACACTTCTCATTGACGTTATCAAAAACGGTCCCGCTTGCCACACAGGCAGCGAAACCTGCTTCTTTGAGGACGTTGTTGCTCCCGAAACCGAAGAATTCAGCTACGAGGGTCTTTATGAAATGCTCCTCGGCAGAAAAATCAACAAGAAGGAAGGCTCATACACAACCTACCTTTTTGAAAAGGGAATTGACAAAATTCTCAAGAAAGTCGGCGAGGAATGCACAGAAGTCATCATCGGTGCCAAGGGCGGCGACAAGGCAGAAACCGTTTATGAAATCGCAGACCTTCTTTACCACGTAACCGTGCTTATGATTGAAATGGGCATCAGCCTTGAAGAAGTAACCGCAGAGCTTGCAAAGCGTCACATTGTTGACCATAAAGTAAAGCAGGAAAAAATGCAGTAATGCAATAATGGAGGAAAAAACAATGAGTCTTGAAAAATACAAGGGCATATTCCCCGCTTTTTACGCTTGCTATGACAGCGAAGGCAACGTTTCCGCAGAAGCAACAAAGAAATACGTTGAATATCTTATCGAAAAAGGTGTTGACGGTCTTTACGTCGGCGGCTCATCAGGCGAATGCATTTATCTGAGCGTTGAAGAAAGAAAGCTGACTCTTGAAGCTGTTATGGAAGTTGCAAAGGGCAAAATTGCAATCATCGCTCACGTTGCATGCAACAACACAAAAGACAGTCAGGAACTTGCAAGCCACGCAGAATCACTGGGAGTTGACGCTATTGCCGCAATTCCTCCCATCTATTTCAAGCTTCCCGAAAGAGCAATCGCAAAATACTGGAACGACATTTCAGCTGCCGCACCCAACACGGATTTTGTTATCTATAACATCCCTCAGCTTGCAGGTGTTTCTCTCACTCTCAGCCTTTTTGACGAAATGCTGAAGAATCCCAGAGTTATCGGTGTCAAGAATTCATCAATGCCCATTCAGGACATTCAGATGTTCAAAAGACAGGCTGCAATCAATAAGAAAGACGTTGTTGTTTTCAACGGTCCCGACGAACAGTTTGTGGGTGGCAGACTTATCGGTGCAGACGGCGGCATAGGCGGCACATACGGCGTTATGCCCCAGCTTTTTGTAAAGCTCAACAAGCTTCTTGAAGCAGGCGATTTTGAAAACGCAGGCAAGCTTCAGAACGATATTGACGAGGTTATCTACACAATGTGCTCTGCAAACGGCAATATGTACGCTGTTGCAAAGGCATCTCTCAAAAAGCTTGCAGGTCTTGATCTCGGCGGAGTAAGAGCACCTCTTCTCAACCTTGCAGACGGCGATGAAGCAGTTGTTGACAAAACAGTTGCTCTTGTTACCGAAGCAATCGAAAAGTGGATATAATGAATATATGGGGACTGGTATCAGTCCCCTTTTTATTTTGCAATCAAAAACGGAACACAACATTCACTACATATCCACCATAAAAAGCACAATATTTGGTTATATTTTTAATTGACAAAAAATTGCACAATCTGTATAATAAAAGTACAAAGTTTACATGACTGACGGAAAAAGCGGATCACCGCGGGGGAATGTAAATTTATTAATATGCCGACCGTCTGGGCGATTCAGTTTTCTGTTAAACTGGATTGGCCCGTTTTTTGTTTTTTTACCCTATTGTACAGGAGGTTATATTTATGGAACACAAGAATTGGAACGGATTTGCTGCAGGTGTGTGGCAGAATGAAATCAACGTACGCGACTTTATTCAGACAAACTACTGCGAATATCAGGGCAACAGCGATTTCCTTGCAGGTGCCACAGAGCGCACAGACACCCTTATGAAAAAGGTTGAAAATCTTTTCGCTCTTGAGCGTCAGTTCGGCGGTGTGCTTGATATCGACACGGCAACCGTGTCTTCACTCACAAGCTACTCACCGGGATATATCGATAAAGACAACGAGCTTATCTTTGGTATGCAGACCAACCGCCCCCTCAAAAGAGGTGTCAATCCTTTTGGCGGTATGAGAATGGTGCGTCAGGCCTGCGAAGCCTACGGCTACAAGCTCAGCAAGAAAATTGAAGAAGAATTCAGATTCAGAACAACTCATAACGACGGTGTTTTCCGTGCATACACAGACGAAATGCGTCAGGCTCGCAAGTGCCACGTTATCACAGGTCTGCCCGATGCATACGGCAGAGGCAGAATCATCGGCGACTACCGCAGAGTTGCTCTCTACGGCGTTGACAAGCTGATTGAAGAAAAGAAAAAGGACAAGAAAAACCTTGCAAATCAGGCTTTTGACGCAGCTCAGATCCGTCTTGATGAAGAGCTTTTCCGCCAGATCGATTTCCTCGGCAAGCTCAAGGAAATGGCTGCAATGTATGGCTTTGATATCAGCGAGCCTGCTTCAAACGCAAAAGAAGCAATTCAATGGACTTATTTCGCATATCTGGGCGCAATCAAAGAGCAGAACGGTGCCGCAATGTCACTTGGCAGAGTCAGCACTTTCTTTGATATCTACATTGAGCGCGACATTGCAAACGGCATCCTCACCGAGGAAACCGCACAGGAACTTATTGATGATTTTGTTATCAAACTCCGCATTGCCCGTCATCTGCGCACACCCGAATACAATGAACTTTTCGGCGGCGATCCTATGTGGATAACAGAAGCTGTGGGCGGTATGGGTGAAGACGGCAGAACACTCGTTACAAAGAGCAGTTTCCGTATTCTCAACACACTTTACACCCTCGGTTCATCTCCCGAACCCAACCTGACCGTTCTCTGGTCAACCTCTCTGCCCGATGGCTTCAAGAGATTCTGCGCAAAGGTTTCTGCAGATACAGACTCAATCCAGTATGAAAACGACGACATTATGCGTCCCATCTACGGCGACGACTATGCTATTGCCTGCTGCGTTTCCGCAATGAAGGTGGGTAAGCAGATGCAGTTCTTCGGCGCTCGTTGCAACCTTGCAAAGCTCCTTCTCATTGCAATCAACGGCGGTTACGACACCACAAGCGGAATTCACATCGGACCTCAGATGCCCGTTATGGATGGCGACAAGCTTGATTTTGACGAGGTTATGAAGCGTTTCGACGTATACATTGCATGGCTGAGCAACCTTTACGTCAACACAATGAACATCATCCACTATATGCACGATAAATATGCATATGAAAAAATCCAGATGGCTCTCCACGATACCGACGTTGAGCGATTTATGGCATTCGGCATTGCAGGACTTTCAGTTGTTGCCGACTCACTCAGCGCAATCAAATTTGCAAACGTTGCTCCCATCAGAAACAGCAACGGCTTTATCACCGACTTCAGAACAGAGGGTGAATTCCCCAAATACGGCAATGACGACGACAGAGTTGACCTCATTGCAAAAGATATGGCTCACAAGGTTATCACCGAGCTTCGCAAGACTCCCACTTACAGAAATGCTATCCATACCCTTTCCGTGCTGACAATCACTTCAAACGTTATGTACGGCAAGAATACAGGTGCTACTCCCGACGGAAGAAAAGCAAGCGCGCCCTTTGCACCCGGTGCAAATCCCATGCACAACAGAGAAGAAAACGGTGCACTTGCATCCCTTAACTCCGTTGCTAAAATCAGCTATGACGATTGCCGTGACGGTGTTTCAAACACATTCTCAATCACTCCCGAAGCACTCGGCAGAGATGAGGAAGACCGAATTGCAAACCTGGTTGCAATCCTTGACGGCTACTTCGCAAAGAAGGCTCACCACATCAACATCAACGTGCTTAACCGTGAGACTCTTATGAAGGCATACGCAAATCCCGAGGATTATCCCAACCTGACAATCCGAGTTTCAGCCTATGCTGTTAACTTCAACAAGCTGTCAAGAGAGCAGCAGAGAGAGGTTATCAGCCGTACGTTCCACGAAGCAATATGACAGGTTACATTCATTCATTTCAGAGCCTTGGAGCGATTGACGGGCCGGGCATACGCTTTGTGGCATTCACGCAGGGCTGTAACCTGCGCTGCGGCTGCTGCCACAATCCCGACACGTGGAAGATGAACGAGGGCACAGAATACACGGCGGAAGATGTTGCCAAAAGAGCCGCAAGGTACAAGGAATATTTCGGTTCGGAGGGCGGAATCACCCTTTCGGGCGGCGAGCCCCTGCTTCAGGCAGATTTCGTGAGGGAAATATTTGAACATTGCCACGAAAAAGGCATCAACACCTGTCTCGACACATCGGGCAGTATTATGAATGACTCAATCAAGGCACTTCTGAAGGTCACAGACCGTGTGCTTCTCGATATAAAATACACAAGCGATGAGCTTTATGAAAAATATGCAGGCTGCGGTCTGAAACCTGTGCTTGATTTTCTTGATTACCTCAATGCAGAAAAAATCCCCGTCACCTTAAGGCAGGTTATTATACCCACACTTAACGATAACGGGGAAAACATTCTTGAACTTAAGCGCATAGCGGAGTCTTACCCCTGCGTTGACAAGGTTGAACTACTCCCATTCCGCAAAATCTGCAAGGTGAAATATGACAAAATGGGCATTGATTTCCCCTTTGACCATATTCCCGAGCCTTCTGCAGAAACAATGGATAAACTGAAAAGCATATTATAAAAGGACAGCCGAGGCTGTCCTTTTTTTAGTGCAAAGTTCAAAGTGCAAAATGCAAAGTGATGGGTGGGCGTTGCCCACACCCGATTGTATGCCTTCCTTTTTTATTTGTTCCTGATTTTATTAACAATAACGCCGAGGCGTGTATCGTCAAAATTCTTTTTGCGCTGTTCGGCTTTGGTGGCGGGCTTTTTCAAAGGAAGATTCCTGATTCTGCTTGCCATATTGCCGTCATCGCAGGTAACGGGCTGGCTCATACAGATGCCGCCTGCACCCTTAATCTGACATCTCACGTAACAACCGATTTTATCCGCATATGCGGAAAGGTCAAGCACAGACACCATTTCGCCGTCTGACTCTGCGGTTTCGCTCTTTATGATTTTGCCGTCTGAAATCCATTCAACCGCATTGCAATTGATGCCCCTGACGGTGATTTTCTGATTTTCTTCATCAGCATCAAATGCCATAAATCGGGGATAATCTCCCTTACCCTCAAAGTCCTCGCCAAGCTCATTTTTTGCATATCTTGCAACTGCAAAGAAATTACCGTTTTCCATTGCGGTGCGCAGGTTTTCAAGGCTGTATTCAGGCAGAATGAAATCCATAAACGCTGTGTCAATTTCCGTTACTCTGTGGGCATCGCTGTTGCCGAAGCCCCAGATTGTGCGCTCACCCTCGGGAATAATCGTCATCAGCAATTCGTCCCAGAGAATTCTGTCGCTTCTGTTGGGTCTGTCATACATATTCAGCACTTCCATACCCACGCAGGACTTGTATCTTCTGAACAAATCCGCAAAGAAAGCAACGTTTTCAGGCACTCTTGCACATTCGGGGTCTTTATATGCACCCAGCCAATCGGAAGGATGGTTTATATGAGAAATACCGCCGCTTTTTTCAATGGTTGCAATGGGTATTTCAAAATCGTTTTCCTTGCCGTATTTACCCTCAAGCACATCATTGGTGAAATAGCCGTTGACGTGATTTTTCATCAAGGTAAACATATTGGCTTCGATTACACGAGGCACACACATAAGTCCGCGCTTTTTTGTGCGCTGATTCTTTTCGGTTTTATATGAACCGTCAAGGACAGCCTTGTATTCCTCGGTTGTCAGGTAACGGCGCTTTCCGTGCCAGAGATACTGAAAACGGAAAAGAGGGATGATTGACGGCTCTTTGTCCCACTCTTTGCCGAAAATTCCGTGCTCCGCAAAGGCAAGAATATCAAAATCCTTGTCGTAGAACTCAAAAATCATATCCGCCATTGTGTTGTTTGCATCGCTGTATGTAGAATGAGTGTGAAGATTGGTTTTGTAGTGATTTTCCGAATCGGGAATGAGCGCAGAAACCGCCGAATAAGGACTCTTTATTTTGAACATTTTTTTATTTCTCCCCTGTTTCTTGCATTATTGAATTATTATATCACTTGTTTATAAAAATTACAATTATAATATGATAAATATATAAAAAAAGGAATTGAAATATTGATTTTTTATTCAGATTGTAGTATAATTATTCATTATATTCGCATCGGAGGAATCCAAATGAAAACCGCACTTGAATACAGCAGCAAGTTTGATATCAAAAAGCTTTCACGCTTTGCGATGAAGGGAATTACCCGAATCTGCAATGAAATCGGACCCCGTAAGCCCGGATCACCCGAGGAGCTGAAGGCTCAGGAATTAATGGCAAAAGAGCTTTCAAAATCCTGCGACGAGGTGAATATCGAAGAATTCAAGGTTCACCGTCAGGCATTTATGGGATTCATTCCCTTTACCGTTGCCTGCGCCATTGCAAGCGTATTTACATATGCATTCGCATCCCCCATTATTTCGCTCATTCTCGTTATTCTGGGATTTATTCCTCTGCTGCTCGAATTCGTTATGTACAAGCAGTTTATCGACCCTCTTTTCATAGGTCATCCCAGCCACAACGTTATTGCAAAAAGGGCACCCAAAGGCGATGTTAAAAAACGTTTTATCGTTGTCGGTCACGCAGACAGTCAGTTTGAATGGACTCTCAACTACCTGCTGGGCGGTGTTGGAATGAAGCTCGTGCTTATTCCTGCAGTTGTCGGTCTTGTTGCAGACCTTATCATCGCAATCATCGGCATTATTTTTGCAGGCAAAGGCGGTGCACTTGAAGCAGCTGAACCCCGTTGGCTTATGATTCTCGGTTTTGTTGTGGGCTGTATATTTATCCCCTTCCAGCTTGGTTTCCTTTTCTTCCAGAGCTACACAAAGAGCGTTCCCGGTGCAAACGACAACCTGACAGGCTGCTACGTTGCAATGGCAGTTGCAAAGGCAATGGAAGAAACAGACACAAGATTTGAAAACACAGAGCTCGTCGTTATCTGCTCAGGTTCGGAAGAAGCAGGTCTTCGCGGCGCAAAAGCATACGTCAAGGCTCACGAAGATGAACTGAAAGCGGTTGACACCTGCGTTATCGGTTGCGACACATTCCGTGACCTTGAAACAATGGCGGTTTATGACCGTGACCTCAGCGGCACAATCAAGCATCATTGGGGCGCAAAACACCTTGTTCAGAACGCAGGCAAAAATTGCGGCTACGACCTTAAGTTTGAGTCAATTTACATCGGCGCTTGCGATGCAGCCGCATTCACACAAAAAGGCATTCCTGCAACAGGCTTTGCCGCAATGGACCCCACTCCTCCCCGTTACTATCACACAAGACTTGACGACGTTGATATGCTCCGCGAGGACGCAATTGCCGCAGGTATTGAAATTATGATTGAAGCAGCTTGTATGTATGACAAGGACGGACTCCCCACAGAATAATCAAAAGCACCCTTCGGGGTGCTTTTTTTTGAGTGTAAACAGAGTACAAATTGTATGGTGGGCGTTGTCCAAGCCCATTTTAATAAAAGAAATGAAAAATCATTCGTTTTTTGTTGCTTTTTATTATTCAATTTGTTATCATAAAAATTGAGCATAACTTGCTCACTATTCGTTAAAAAGAGGTGTTATTATGCGCACAATTAAACCCGGCGTGCTTAAGGATATGCACAAGCAGCTTGCAAAGTATGCATTTCTTTACAAGCTGAACATCCCCGTTTGGGAATACACAAAAGGAACTTTCCTCGGTGACAGCTACGAAATGGAGGATTTCAAGGGTGAAATCAAGAGCGGTGACTACTGGTATGCCGCATACGACTCTGCACATTTCTTCAAGGCAAGCGTTACAATCCCCGAGGAAATGGACGGCAAGGAAATCCGTGCAAAGCTTCAGGTGGGCGGCGAAGCCCTGCTGAAGATTAACGGCAAATATATTTCAGGCGCAACCACAAGAGACTGCATTCCCGACAGAACAGAGGTTTCTCTCGGTGTTTACAAGGCAGGCGAAGTTCTTAACTTTGAACTTGAGGCAACCTGCGACTCAATGTATTTCTGCGATGCGGCTATGGACGGCGCAAAGTATCAGGAATGCCATATGGGTGACACCTTTATTTTCGTTGCAGACGAAGAATGCGAAGGCTATTTCTTCGATATTATGGTCGGCTTTGAAGCTCTTGAGTTCATCAAGGATGAGCATATCAAGGCAAAGGTTTATGCCGCTATTGACGACAGCCTTCATATCGTTGACTACGATTTTGACGAGCCTCAGGTAAGAAAATCAATCGTTGAAGCAAGAAAATTCTATCTTTCAAAGATTTCCGCAATCGACTGGGCGGCTCAGAGCAAAATCATTCTCACAGGTCACAGCCACATTGACGTTGCTTGGCTCTGGAGAATTCAGGAAAGCATCCGCAAGAGCGCAAGAACCTTTATGAACGTTACCTCACTTATGGACGTTTATCCCGATATGACCTTCGGTCAGAGTCAGGCTGTGCTCTATCAGATGATGAAAGATCATTATCCCGAAATCTTCGAAAAGATTAAGGAAAAGGTTGCAAATAATCAGTGGGACATCTGCGGCAACGTATGGGTTGAGGCGGACACCAACCTTGCTTCGGGCGAGGCTCTTATCCGTCAGGTGCTTTACGGCACGGAATTCTTCAAGAAAGAATTCGGCAAGGTCTCCAAAACATACTGGTTGCCCGACTGCTTCGGCTTCACTTGGGCACTTCCTCAGATTATCAAGGGCTGCGGTATGGAGAATTTCATTACCTCAAAGCTCAGCTATAATGATACAAACAAGTTCCCCTACAGTATGTTTATGTGGCAGGGCAACAACGGTGACAGGGTCAACGCTCATCTTCTCCGTCCTGCTTACAACTGCACCAACAGCCTCTGGGAGCTTATGACATTTGATAACGAATGCAACAACAAAAACGAGCTGAACGTATCCATGGGCTTTTACGGCTACGGTGACGGCGGCGGCGGTCCCACAAGAGAAATGATGGAAAGAGGCAAGCGCCTGCGCAATTTCCCCGGTCTGCCCAAAACCGAAATCGGCCACATTGACGAATTCTTTGAGCATTATCACGGCATTGAGGACGAGCTTCCCGTATGGAACGGCGAAATGTTCTATGAAAACCACAGAGGTACTTTCACAAGCCAGGCATTCGTCAAGAAGAACAACAGAAAGGGCGAGTATCTCTTCACAAGAGGCGAGATGCTCAGCGTATTTGCCGAAAAACTGCTCGGCAAGGAATATCCCAAGGAGGAAATCGAAAAGGGCTGGAGAATCCTTATGACCAACCAGTTCCACGACATTCTTCCCGGCTCATCAATCCACGAAGTATTTGAGGATTGCCGTAAGGATTATGCCGTAATGAACAAAATCGGTGAGGATATCTATAACGGCGCTCTCAAGGCACTTTCAGGCGCAGTTACTGCAGATAAAAACAGCATCACCGTATGGAATCTCACCAACGCCAGAAGCTACGAACCTATTGAGGTTGAGGGCGTTCCCGAGGGTATGTACGTTGCAACTGCAGACGGTCTTTCACTCCCCTGCGCATATATCGACGGCAAGTTTGTGTTCCTGCCCGACGAGCTTGAGCCTATGAGCTGCAAAACCTTTGTTCTCAAAGAGGGCGAATGCATCTATTCACCCGTTGACGTTGAAACAAATCTTCTTGAAAATGCAGTTCTCCGCGTTGAATTTGACGAAAACGGCACAATCACAAGCATTTACGATAAACTCAACGAGCGTGAAAGCCTTGACGGCAGAGGTAATATTCTCACAATCAGCCTTGACAAGTGCATCCACGAAACCGCATGGAACCTTGAACTGAACTACTACAAAAAGATGTGGGAACTCAAAGCAGAAAGCATTGAGGTTGTTGAGCGCAATGCAGTAAGAGGCGTTATCAGAGCAACTTACAAGTTCAACAAGTCAACAATTACTCAGGACGTTATCCTTTATCAGAACGGCGAAAGCGTTGTATTCGACACAACGGTTGACTGGCACGAAAGCGACAAGGTGCTTAAGGCAGGCTTTGACGTTTCCGTTATCGACACCGATGCAACCTATGACATCGCTCACGGTGCAATCAAGAGACCCACTCATTGGAACACAAGCTTTGACCTTACCCGTTTTGAGGTTGCGGCTCACAAGTGGGCTGACCTTTCCGAGGGCGGCTACGGCTGCAGCATTATCAACGACTGCAAGTACGGCTACGATATCCACAACAGCCATATGAGAATCACTCTTATGCGTGCTCCCACCTGCCCCGACAGAACAGGTGACCACGGCATAAACACATTCAAATATGCATTCCATCCCCATCAGGATGACTGGAGATACGACACCGTTCAGCAGGCAATCGCATTCAACGTACCTCCCGTTGCAGTTTACAATGCAGAGGCAAACGAAGGCACAATCAGCGGTGAAACAAGCTTTGTTACCGCCCTTGAAGACAACGTTGCAATCGATGCAATCAAGAAGGCTCAGGACGGCAGAGGTTATATCATCCGCGTTGTTGAGGAAGAACAGAAGCGCGGCAACTGCGAAATCAAGCTTGGTTTCGACTTCAGCAAGGTTTACGAGTGCAATATGATTGAAGAAGATATTGCAGAAATCCCAGTTGAGGACAACGGTTTCTCATTCACAATCAAACCCTTCCAGGTTAAAACATTCAGAGTTATATAAAGAAAAGCACCCTTCGGGGTGCTTTTTTGTTAAGTGCAAAGTGTAGGGGAAGAATATCGCAAACAAAAAAGACAGCCGAAGCTGTCTTTTTTTATCTCATTTTAACCAGATCCATAGATTCCTTGCCGCTGAGGTGCTCAACGTCCATCACGATGATTGACACAGCCTTGAAACGCACGTCAATCTTTGCGTCAACCTCACTCTGCATTGCCTTGGGTGCATACTTCTTGGTGATAATCTCCATTATCCTCCACTTTTCGGCATCATCCTCAATTATTCTTGCCTTGCCGAATGCAACAACACTCCTGAAATCGCCCGAAAACTTCTCGGGTTGAGGCTCATCAACCGTCACGACACAGAATGAAACTTTTGGATTTGACCTGATTGCGTCAATTTTATGACCGTTTTTTGCAGAATGAAAATAAATTTTACCGTCCTCGTAGAAATAACTCATAGGCACGGTATAGGGATAACCGTCATCACCCTGAACAGCAAGCACTCCTGCACTTGATTCGCTCAGGATTTTTTCACATTCCGTATTTTCAAGCGCCTGCTTGAAGCGTCTCATTTCTCTGAACATTATATCACCTTATCTGAAAGAGAATTCATAGACCTTTGCCCAGGACTGAATTCTGCGAGGATTCCACTTTTTGGGCATCATTGTGCAAACGGCCGCAACCTTGCCCATGCTGACACCGCAAGCAATAATCTTCTTGAGCAGCTCTGTATCGCTGCAAACTTGTTTTGCTTTGTTAATCATATCCTTGGGATCAAACTTAAGACTGCCGATTCCCGTAAAGTCCGCACCCATTGTGATAAGGTCATCTGTGAGAATTTCCTTTTCAAAAAGGTAATCAACGTCCTCAGGAGTAAGCTTGAGAAGCAGAAGTTTTACGCAGGCAAGAGGTGCAAGATTGGAGCCTAATACCTTGAAATAATTCACCTGATAATTCCAGAGTGTATCTGCGCTGAATGAATTTGTTTTGTCCTTGATAACAGTATTTGCAAGAATTTTTGCAGCCTTAAGACTGTTTGCAATACCTGAACCGATAACAGGCACGGTCATAAACGCGCTGTCACCGATTGCGGCATAGCCGTCGGCAACCATAACCGAAAGGGGCTGACGCACGGGGATTTCAACAAACTGACCGCCACGAAGAATTTTTGTGCCCAATCTGGGATTTTCCTGACGGAGAAACTCTGCAAATTCCTCTGCGTGTTCAAGATCAAAGTCCTCAAATCTGCCCATCAGAAGGTCTGTGTGATTTTCTTCAGACGCAACCCAGTTGATACCCTGCTCGCCGCCTTTGAAAAGCATTACCTTGAATTTGGCTTCAACCTCTACGTCCTGAGCCACGTTGAAAAACGCACGGTAAATAGTTATTTTTTCGTTGCGTTCAACGTCCTTTTCAATACCGAAAGATGAAGGTAAGTTGCGGCGCACAGGTGATTTCATTCCGCAGGCATCAATAATAAGATCGCCGTAGAAATCGCCCTTTTCCGTCCTGATGCCCACAACTCTGTTGCCAAGCACAATAGGGCCTTCAACCTCGCAGTTATAGACGATTTTAACGTTATATCTGAGAGCATTTTTAATCAGGTGATCATAGATATCCCTGCGCTCCATTTTGATTTCAAGCTGATCTTTGGGCACGTGCTGATGCAGAGCATTCTGGCTTGTGGGGCCAAAGAAAGTCATATCCTCTTTATATTCATATTTATCTTCGTCAGGCATATCGATTTCTGCAGCCTTAAGTGCATCGGGGGCAAAGATATCTGTCCAATCATATCCAAGCGTGCCTTCTTTTTTCTTTTCATAAACAGTAACGTCATAGCCTGCTTTTGCGAGAAGTGCAGCAGCGGCAATACCGCCGTGTCCGAGACCTGCAACAATAATATTCTTTCCCATTTTGCCCTCCTGAATTGTTCATATTATTAACAATTATATCATATAAGGCATACAATAGCAACAAAAAAAGCTGTACTGTTACATATGTAACGCACAGACAGGATTTCGGAATTAAGGTTGCTTTGCACTTTGAACTTTTGCGATGGAAGCAAGGCTCCGACCTACACCTGCAACAGAAAAGGACAGCCGCAAGTGCTGTCCTTTAAAAATCACTTATGATAAAGCTTTTTCGTCTGATATCTGGGCTCGCAGGTAAGATTCATGCCGATTTTTCTGTATACGTCGGAATCAACCTGTGACAGAATAACAGTTGAATGAGCCTCGCAGTCCTTAAGCATCTCAATAGCGTCAAGCGCCTGCTTTGCAAGAGGATTTGAGTTTGCGCTCATTGAAAGAGCAATAAGGGTTTCGTCAGAATGAAGTCTGGGATTCTGACCCTTAAGAATACCCGTTTTAAGCTCCTGAATAGGCTCGATAATTGAAGGTGCAATCATCAGCAATTCCTCGGGAAGTCCTGCAATCGCCTTTGCAGCATTGAGAAGAGCTGCGCTGGATGCACCGAGAAGATTTGAGGTTTTACCCGTCACAATTCTGCCGTCCGGCAGCTCGATTGCAACAGCAGGCTGACCCTCGGTTTCGTCACTTTTGTCCGTTGCAGCTTTGATAACTTTGCGGTCGTCAACTTCAACGCCTGCCTGATTCATAAGGCTGACGATTTTGTCAACTGCCTCCTGCTTGCCTCTGCCCATACGCAAATCGCACATTGCGGCAAAGTAGCGGCGCACAATTTCCTGCTTTGAGGCTTCAATAACCGTCTTGTCATCGCAGATTGCGTATCCTGCCATATTGACACCCATATCCGTGGGTGATTTATAGGGGCTGACACCCTCAATCTTTTCAAAAATCGCATTGAGCACGGGAAAAACTTCAACGTCGCGGTTGTAGTTAACAGTTGTTTCGCCATATGCTTCAAGATGATAGGGGTCAATCATATTAACGTCGTTAAGGTCAGCTGTTGCCGCCTCATAAGCAAGGTTAACGGGATGCTTAAGGGGCAGATTCCACACAGGGAAAGTCTCAAACTTGGCATAGCCCGCCTTGACACCCCTCTGATTTTCGTGGTAAAGCTGTGAAAGGCAGGTGCTCATCTTGCCGCTGCCGGGACCGGGTGCTGTGATAACAACAAGCGGTCTTGTGGTTTCAATATATTCATTTCTGCCAAAACCTGCTTCGCTGACAATATGGCTCACGTTATAGGGATAGCCCTCGATTGTGTAATTAACAAAAACTCTGATGCCAAGCTGTTCAAGCTTTGCCTTGAAAGCGAGGCAAGATGCCTGACCCTTGAATTGAGTCAGCACAACGCTGCCCACGTAAAGCCCTGAGGCTCTGTAAGCATCGATAAGACGAAGCACATCCACGTCGTAGGTTATGCCAAGGTCACGGCGGATTTTGTTATTTTCGATATCTGCAGAGCTGATAACAACAACAACCTCAACCTTGTCGGCAAGGCTCTTAAGCATCTGCAGCTTGCTGTCAGGAGCAAAGCCGGGAAGCACTCTCGACGCATGAAAATCATCAAAAAGCTTGCCGCCGAATTCAAGATAAAGCTTGCCGCCGAATTCGTTTATTCGCTTTCTGATTTCTTCAGACTGACGCTCAATGTATAAAGCGTTGTCAAAGCCGATTTTCTTCAACTCAATTACACCCTTTCACCCATACGGGTAATTTCACTCTAATAACCATATTATTATATAACACACTTCGCACTAAATCAAGTAAAAACAGAAATTTTGCAGACAAATAAAGGATATATATGAATCGCCGAACATAAATATGAAAGCATTATTGTTAAATATTGCAAATATGAGCTTTAATTCTTATTATATTCAACAAAATTCACAAAATTATGAAAGAATACATATTTTTATTGCATTTTTATTCCTTTTGGTGTAAAATATTTCACATACTTTTTATCTTTACGTTATTAAGGTTAAAAACGGAATCAAACCGTATTTTATTTGGCTGCCGACCAATCCCCGACAGCTTTAGAAGGAGTGTCAATTATGGATTACATCAAGAACACCATTGAGGCAATTGCCAAGAAACACGCTAACGAGCCCGAATTTGTTCAGACTGTTACAGAAGTTTATGAATCAATCGCTCCCGTTATCGCTCAGCATCCCGAATACGAAAAGACTGCACTTCTTGAAAGAATGGCAGAGCCCGAAAGACAGATCACATTCCGTGTAACTTGGGTTGATGACAGCGGCAAAGTTCAGGTTAACACAGGCTACAGAGTTCAGTTCAACGGCGCAATCGGTCCCTACAAGGGCGGTCTGCGTTTCCATCCTTCAGTATATATCGGCATCATGAAGTTCCTTGCTTTTGAGCAGACTTTCAAGAACAGCCTCACAGGTCTCCCCATCGGCGGCGGCAAGGGCGGTTCAGACTTTGACCCCAGAGGCAAGAGCGACGCTGAAATCCTCCGCTTCTGCCAGGCATTTATGACAGAGCTTTACAGACACATCGGTCCCGACGTTGACGTTCCCGCAGGTGATATCGGCGTTGGCGGCAGAGAAATCGGCTACCTTTACGGTCAGTACAGACGCATCAGAGGCGCATTTGAAAACGGCGTTCTCACAGGTAAGGGTCTTGCATACGGCGGCTCACTCATCAGACCCGAAGCAACAGGTTTCGGTGCAACATACTACGCAGTTGAAATGCTCAAGCACTTTGGCGAAGAAATCAGCGGCAAAACATTTGCTATCTCAGGCTTCGGCAACGTTGCATGGGGCGCAGTTAAGAAGATTACAGAGCTTGGCGGCAAGGTTGTTACAATCTCAGGTCCCGACGGCTACGTTTACGATGCAGACGGCATCAACACACCCGAAAAGATCGACTATATGCTCGAAATGAGAGCATCAGGCCGTGACAAGGTTCAGGATTACGCAG
>JAZQTC010000002.1:0-5573 GCA_045630405.1 Acutalibacteraceae bacterium | reverse complement strand
TTATGACGTATGGTCAACAGGCTGGACGGGCTACAGCTTCAACACCGAGCTTTTCCCCGACCCCGACGGCTTCCTCAAAAAGCTGAAGGACGATAATTACAGAGTTACCTTCAATATTCATCCCTCAATGGGTGTGCGCTGGTTTGAGGATCAGTATGAGGAAATGTGCGAGGCAATGGGTCAGGACCCCAAAACAAAGGAGCCCGTTAAATTCGACATTACCGACAAGAAATTTACCGAAAAATATTTCGATATTCTTCACCATCCTTTTGAGAAAAAGGGCGTTGATTTCTGGTGGATTGACTGGCAGCAGGGCAAAAATACAGCGGTCAAGGGTCTGGACCCTCTCTGGGCGCTTAACCACTATCATTTCCTTGACAATGCCAAGGATAACCACAGACCTCTCATCCTTTCCCGTTTCTGCGGTGCAGGCAGCCAGAGATATCCTCTCGGCTTCAGCGGTGACACAACTCAGACCTGGAAAAGCCTTGACTATCAGCCCGGTTACACCGCAACCGCATCAAACGTTGCCTATCCTTGGTGGAGCCACGATATAGGCGGTCACTGTATGGGTATCAAGGATGATGAGCTTTATCTGCGCTGGGTGCAGCTGGGCGTATTCAGCCCCGTAATGCGTCTGCACTCCACAAACAACGAATTTATGGGCAAAGAGCCTTGGAATTACAGCACCTCCGTGAGAAAAATCGCAACGGATGCTCTCCGCCTCAGGCACAGACTTCTGCCCTATATCTACACAATGAATTACCGCACTCACACCGAGTGCAGAGCAATCTGCGAGCCTATGTATTACGCATACCCCGAGGATGAAAATGCATATAACTGCAGAAACGAATTCTTCTTCGGCACGGAGCTTATCGTTGCCCCCATCACACAGCGCACCTCACCCAAGACCCATATGTCATCGGTGAAGGTCTGGATTCCCGAGGGAAGATATACGGACGTTTTCACGGGCAGAATTTACAGCGGCAACAAGTTTGTTGAAATGTACCGTGACCTTGAAACCATTCCCGTGCTTGCAAAAGAGGGCGCAATCATTCCTCTTGACGTCAACGACAGGACAAACGATTGCTCAAACCCCGAAAAGCTGGAGCTTCTTGTTTACAGAGGCAACAACACCTTTACTCTCTATGAAGATGACGGCGAAACTCTTTCATACCGTGACGGTGAATACCTGAAAACCGCATTTACCGTTGCAGAAAAAGGAAATACCGTCAGCTTTAAGATTGCAAAGGCAGAGGGCATGGGCAAGGTTGTGCCTGCAACAAGGACTTACGTTGTCAGCTTTAAGGATATCGTCAGCGCAGAGGTTACCGTAAACGGTGCAAAGGCAGAGGCAAAAACTGTCAACGGCACTCTTGAAGTGACCGTTACCGCAGGCGCAGAGGACACAACGGAAATTGTTCTGGGCAACTGTGTATTCCTTAAAAATGAGGACAGAAGACAGGCTCTTATCCACACCGTTGCGAAATTCCAGACTCTCAACGACACAAAGAATAAGTTCAAAAAGATGCTCACAACAGGCAAGATTCCCTCGGGCATTCCCAAGGAATTCGCAGGAGCAATCAAAGAAATTTTTGCACTTGATTAAAAAAGGAAACGGGTCAACTCAGGTTGACCCGTTTTTTCTGAATGCAAAGTGTCGGAAGGACTTTGCACTTATTCATTTGAATTTTCTGGTGAATCGTAATTATCCTCTTTTTTTAAAAGTTCTGTCAGATGCTCATCAATAAAGACCTTGGGATTATGCTTCTTAGAATAATAGCAGAGATTGGAAAATAAGTCCTTGCGTTTTTTCATACACCAGGTTACTGGAATAGCATACGGAACGTTTTTTGCATTAACTTTTACTTTGTATATGCCCAAAAGAGGGATTTTGGTAGCTTCAAGGCTTAATATGTTTTCGTATTTAACATTATAATTCCGAACTTTTCCGTCTATTCTGAACGAATTGAATACTGCATAATCATCTTTGAATTCAACGTATCTGTTAAAATATTCAATCGTAAAAGGAGATAACAAAAGCATAAAGACAGCAATAATCATTATACTTTTTTTGCTGAAAAATATTGTTTCAAACAGAAAGTTCACTCCGTTAATTAAAAGGAACGAGCATAGCAGTGAGAAAATCAGCTGAATTATAAACAGAAGTTTGCTGTATTTGAAGATTTTCATCAATATCACCTCAAAACAATAAATATTTAAATTTATTCCGGTATTTCTTTGTTCTTTTTCTTCGCTTTCTTTGCGGCTTTTTCTGCCTCTTTTTTCTCTTTTTTCAGTCTGGCTTCCTCGTCTGCAATTTCCTCTGCCTTTTTGCTTTTCATTGCATATTTTATAATCCACGCAATCAGCGCCACAGGCAGCAGAATTGCCGCAACAAGGGCAATTTTATCCATAGGCACGTAGTCGTAAAGACCGTCGCCCAGAATGGTGAAAAGGATTACACGGGGCAGGATTCCGCCGATTGAAACGAGAAAATAGGGCAGGAATTTCATCTTCACCGCACCGAGGAAAAGGCTGACAAGGTCAATTGGGAAAACGGGCAGAAATCTGATTGCAAATATTGCGGAAAGCTTGCCCTTGCCCTGAAGCTCAATGATTTTTTCGCCGTATTTAACCTTTTTCAGCTTGTTGACAACGTAGTTGCCGCCCATAATCCGTCCGAAAAGGTAAGAAACGGAAACCTCAATGAAAATACCCACCGCGTTGATGAGTATCGCCCAATGAGCAGGGAATGCCATACCCACCGCAATGTAAATCAGGGACGCAGGCACAACAAAAACCATTGACTTCAGCAGATAAATGCCCCATATGGTTGCAACCGCCATCAATGCGCTTGAGCTTGCCTCAACAAGCCCCCTTACGTCCATTGTTTTAAATTCGTCATATTTCCAGATGATAACGGCAATAATAAACACGGAAACGATTATTCTTGCCGCAAGACCCATAGCGTGGGAGCCTCTTTGAAATTTTTCTTTCATTTTATTCCTCCGTGGGAAGTATCTTTTCAGAAAGTTATAATAGAATAATACCCCAAAATGCGTCGTAATGCAAGAAAATTAACATTTTAATTTGAAAATTCAGTAGACATAAATGCAAACCTGTGGTATATTTAAGTATATGTCATTTTAATTCGGAAAAAGGAGGGAAAGCTATGATGACAGTCAAGGAAAAAATTGAGCGTGCTTCAGCCGCCGTTGCGTTTGACGGTATATATAAGTACATCAAGAAAAATCCCGAAGAAAATCTTGTTAAACTCATTGACCTTGCCCAGAAGCTGATGGGCGGTGCTTTCCCCGAAAAGAATTTTGACGCATTCCGCAATGCCGTTAACGATAAGGATAATGTATGGCGCACTTTTGCGCTGAATATCATCAACAACTGCGATAAAAACGTTATCAAGAATATGCTTCTTGCTCTCGGTCTGGGCGCAGGTGTCAACGGCACAAAGGCTGTGCGTGCAAACAGAGAAAAGTATAAGTGCAACATTCCTTTTCAGGTGCTTTTTGACCCCACAAGTGCCTGCAACCTTAACTGTAAGGGTTGCTGGTCTGCGGAATACGGTCACAAGTCAAACCTCACTCTGGATGAAATGCGTTCAATCGTCAATCAGTGTACAGAGCTTGGCACTCATTTCTTTATGCTGACGGGCGGCGAGCCTCTCATCAGAAAAAAGGATATTATCACCATTTGCCGTGAGAATCCCGATTGCGCATTCCTTGCTTACACAAATGCAACTCTCATTGATCAGGCTTTTTGCGACGAAATGAAGAGTGTTGGCAACCTGACTCTTGCCCTGAGCATTGAAGGCACAGAGGAAAGCAACGACTCAAGACGAGGCGAGGGTGCATACAAAACAACAATCGAGGCAATGGATCTGCTCAGGAAAAACGGTCTGCTTTTCGGCATTTCCGTTTGCTACACAAGCGCAAATATTCCTGCCGTCACAAGCGAGGAATTCATTGACCTTATGGTGGAAAAAGGCGTACTTTTCGGTCTTTACTTCAACTATATGCCCGTTGGCAAGGATGCGGTGCCCGAGCTTATTCCCACCCCTGAGCAGCGTGTGCATATGTATAAATGGCTCCGCAAAATGCGAAACGGAAAAACGGGCAAACCTATGTTTGTCCTTGATTTCCAGAATGATGCGGAATATGTGGGCGGCTGCATTGCAGGCGGCAGAAACTATTTTCACATCAATTCAGAGGGCGATATGGAGCCCTGCGTTTTCATTCATTATTCGGATTCAAACATCAGGGAAAAGACCATTCTCGAAGGTCTGCAGAGTCCTCTTTTCAAGGCTTATTACCACAATCAGCCCTTTAATGACAATCATCTGCGACCCTGCCCGATGCTTGAAAACCCCGATTGTCTGCGCAAGATGATTGCACAGACGGGCGCAAAGTCAACCGACCTTATTTGTCCCGAATCGGCAGAGCAGCTTTGTTCAAAGTGCGACAGATTTGCGGCAGCGTGGAAGCCCGTTGCGGATGAACTCTGGGCATCAACCAAGCATCCCAATCCCAAAACCCAGTATTACCGCGACACTCCCGAGGGTAAGGCAGAGGACAAAAATGCTTGACAACCTGATAAAACAGATATATAATTCATATGAAAAGTGAGTTGAACACTTTTCAATACAAAGGGGTGCTGCTTCGGCGGCTGAGATTATACCCTCAGACCTGATCCCGGTAATGCGGGCGTAGGAAAAGAGCTCAGTGCAAGTTTTTACGCCCGACGGATATTCCGTCGGGTTTTTAATTTTTTACTTGCCCACCCTTTCAATAAGAAAGGAAGATTTTGTATGTCAAAAAAATTCAACAAAGCCCATATCCTTGCTGAAAGTGCAATGATGGTTGCCCTTTCAATCGCAGTTTTCATCGTGTCGGATTTCATTCCCTGGCCCTATGCCTACGGCGGCGGCTTCAGCCTTTTCGGTCAGGTGCCCATTATCCTTGTTTCTTACCGCCACGGGGTCAAAAACGGACTTGCCGCATCAATGGCGTTGGCAATTTTTGAAATGATTATGGGTTACAGAAATTTTGCCTACGTTTCAGGCATTGCCGCCTATCTCATCGTCGCCCTTGCGGACTATATCGTTGCCTTCGGTTGTCTGGGTCTTGGCGGAATATTCCGCAACAAGCTGAAAAATCAGTCTGCGGAGCTTGCTCTCGGCGGTGCGATGGTCTGCGTAATCAGATTTATCTGCCACTTTATCAGCGGTGTCACCATATGGAGCGGCTACTGCCCTGAGGGTATGGCGGTTGCGTGGTATTCGTTCATCTATAACGGCTCATATATGGCGGTTGAACTGATTCTGACTGTTATCGGATTGATTGCCGTGGGTAAAATCATCAATCTGAAGAAGAAAAACGTGATTTAGTCTTAATTATTACAAAATTTTTAAAAAATTTTGAAAAAACCCTTGACAAACGATGATAAGTGGTATATAATCATCAAGCATTCAAAAAACGCCGTTGCGTTTTTTTAGTCGGTGTTGATGACGTTGAGGGTCCACCCGTTCCCATCCCGAACACGGTAGTTAAGCTCAA
>JAZQTC010000001.1:0-11154 GCA_045630405.1 Acutalibacteraceae bacterium | reverse complement strand
CCGTTTATCCAATCGCCAAGTTCTTTTCTTGCATCGTAATAAACGCTGTATTCGGGCAATCTGTAGTTAGGCGGATAAAGTGCGCTGTCAATATATGCGCTGTTTCTTTTAACTTTCCAGCTTTTATCCGAAATCACGCTGACGTTTTCGCAGACGGCTTCAAAAAGGAATCCGCCCTGACCGCTGCTGCTGTAGGAATAGCTCGTTTCGTTATCCCAGAACCACACAAGAGCGCATATTGTGTTTTCACCGTTTTTGAGGTAAGGGGCGATATCCACGCTGTCATAATATCCGCTTTTTTTATCGGGACCTCGTTTTACGTTTCCTTCAAAAACAACGTTTTCTCCGTTGATGTAAAGCCAGTATTTTGAGTCTGCGGAAATGTGTGCGATAAGTTCTTCGGGGATCTTGTCAAGACTGATTTTTTTGCCGAAGCACATCCAGACGTTTTCCCCTGTAAGATTATCTCTGTCCCATATCCATTTTGCCTTCCAATCGGATTTTTCCTCCGAAGATATAACGGTATATTCGGGAAGTGTATCGGGAATTTCATAATTGTTGGTATACGGAATAAGCTCCGTATTTCCGAATGAAAAAACCGAAGATAAAAAAGCTGCTGCTATTGCAAGATAAGAAATAATTGTCTGTATAATGTTCATATCAGTCTCCGTGATGCCCGTTGATTTTTGTTACGGTGTTTTTCTTGTTTGGCTTAAACGGGAATGGTTTCTTTTCTTAACGTTTCTCCGTTGCAATCCGTGAATACTACTTCGATTTTATCATCGTTAAAAATATATCCGCAACCTGCAAAATATACGGGATTTTGTTTTTCAATTTTGCTGCCGATAACAACGGGGCAAATGCTTCCGTTTGTGTTCCAATCGGTGTTTTCGGGGTGATATATGTTAAGTTCGTGTGCGTGACCGCAGATCATAACATCGGGTTTAACGTTTTCTCTGAGAAGTTCTGACCATCGGGCAAAGATATCCTGTTCAATGTCAAACGGGGGCTGATATCTGTGAGTAAAGGCGTTGTGTGAAATAACAAGTCTGTGCCTGATGCCTTTTGCTTCATATTCATTTTCTTTGTTTTCGATTATTTTCTCAAGAAATTCCGTCTGACGTTCTCTGAAAATGTGGCAGGCTACGGTGAAACCGTATTCGGGATGATCATCGGGCTTATCCTCGCCGCAGTCAAGCAGAATTCCCCAGATGTTGCCGAGGCGGAAACTGTAATACGTGTTTCCGAAATGAACAGGAGTGTAATCTGCAAACTTTTCGGCATAATTGCCTCTTAAATCGTGGTTACCTCTTGAGAAAATTGACGGCTTTTCGCCTTTTGTCAGACGGGAGCATATTTCATATATGTTCATAAATTTTGAGGGGTTACTGCTGTCCTCAATAACGTCACCGTTCAGAATAAGAAAATCAATATTGCCGAAAGTCTCTGCCGCTTTTACAGGTTCTTCAATGTTATTGTGAGCATCCGCAATATGATAAGCTCTTGCGTTGGTTTCGGGTACAGGATAAAATTTATAAGTTTTTTCAAGAACGCTTTTTGTTTTTGAAAAATAAGCTTTTCTTATAATTATTGGACGGATGCAAACGGTGTATTCTTTTGCTGTGTTAAGTTCATCGGCAGGAACGTTGACTCTGTGAATCTTATTTCTTGAACACATAATGCCGTTTGATTCGTCATAATAAAATTTATCGCCGACCTTAACGAAGAAAAAGCAGGATTTTTCACAAGGCATCATAATCTGATAATATTTGTCCACAGCAAAAATTGCAGGGTCGTGTTTGAAAAAGTTAATCATATTAAATCTCCTTATTTTCGTTGTGTTTGTTGCCGAGTTGATAGAATGCAACTGCGGAAGCGGCGGCAACGTTCAGCGAATCAACACCGTGATACATTGGTATTTTTACCGTATAATCGCATTCCGATATTGTGTGGTCAGCAAGACCGTCGCCCTCTGTTCCCATAATAACGGCAAGCTTATCCTCGCTTGCGAGTCTCGGATCAGCTATCGAAACGGAGTTGTCCTTAAGAGCCATTGCAACGGTTTTAAATCCGAGATTTTTTATTTCATCAAGACTGTCATCGGGCAGAAAAGTCCATTCAATCTGAAATACGGTGCCCATACTTACTCTTGCTGCCCGTCTGTAGAGAGGGTCGGAGCATCCGGGAGTAAGAAGCACGGCATCCATTCCGAGTGCTGCGGCTGAACGTATTATGGCACCGACGTTGGTGGGATTCATAACCTTGTCCAATACGACTATTCTGCTTTTGTTTTCACAAAGTTCCTTTACTTCAGGCAGAGGCTTTCTTTTCATCGCGCACAGCATGCCTCGCGTAAGCTTGAAGCCTGTCAGTTGTGTCAGAATGTCAAACTCCGCACAGAAAACAGGAATATCATTCAATCTTGCAAGAATATGTTTGCCTTCGCCTTCAATGTGCCTTTTCTCCATAAGACAGGAGACGGGTTCGTATCCTGCATCGAGAGCCCGTTCGATGACCTTTGGACTTTCTGCGATAAACAAACCTTTTTCCGGAAACTCTCTGTTCAGAAGCTGAACCTCACTCAGTCGGGCATATACGTCAAGTTCAGGTGCAAAAAAATCTGTTATTTCAATAATCCTGTTCATAATATCTCCGTTACTTTGCAATAGTATTTCTGATATTTTCTATCATATCACGGGTGATTTTGACTGTCAACTTTATCCTGATTGATTAAAACGACTTTTGGAGGTATTACGTTTTTTGCTTGCTGTTTGACATAACGGAAATATAGGTTTATAATCAACGTATCAGATTCAAAGGCGGTGTTTTTATGAGATTTGTTGCAGACCACGATTTTCATATTCATTCAACTGTTTCTCTTTGTTGTCACGATGAAAACCAGACTCCGTCTGCGATACTTGACTACGCAAAAGCAAACGGGTTCAAAAAAATATGCCTGACAAACCATTTCTGGGATGAAAAGGTGAAAAGTGAAGCAGAGTGGATAGAAGAGCATAATTTTTCTTACGTTTCGTCTGTTCTGCCTTTGCCTGAAGATGAAAACGTTGAATTTCTTTTTGGTTGTGAAACCGATATGGATTTTAACAACGTTCTCGGTGTAAGTGATGAAAGATTCGATGCTTTTGATTTTATCATTGTTGCAACAACCCATCTGCATCTTGACGGAAATACCGTCAGAACAAAAATATTAACACCGGAGGAAGCTGCTTTTCATTGGATTGATAAAATAGAGAATCTGCTTGTTAAGGATTTGCCGTTTCATAAAATCGGAATTGCACACCTTACCACGGGTCATATACTGAAAAATCAGACAGCTGAAACATTGGCGCTGATTCCCGATTCAACAATGTATTCGGTTTTTAATGAGTGTTCTCGCAAGGGAGTCGGTATTGAATTGAACGTTAAAACCATAAATATGACCGATGAACAAAAAGAAATTTTTCTCAGACCGTATTTTATCGCCAGGGAGTGCGGTTGCAGATTTTATCTGGGAAGCGATTCTCACAAAGCTTCTGCATTGGCTTGTGCAAAAGAAAATTTTGAAGACGTTATTACGAAACTCAATCTGAAAGAAGAACATAAATTTGTTCTCAAGTAAAATCTGAACCTAAAACCAAGATAATAAATAAAAAGAACCACCTCGACCGATGCGATTTTCAGCACCGATAAGAGGCGGTTCTCTGTTTTTTTTGGTATTGATTTAATAAATTGGATTTTTTCTGACGCTCTTTTATCTGTAACTCATATCCTGATCAACACAAAAATTATTGCATTTAAACAAATTCTTTTATTAATTCAGGAAGATTGCGGAGATCTGACAGAACCATTATCAACGCCTTGAAAATCCACTTGAGCTTATTTGAAAAATTGTTTTCGGTGGCTTTGGTTACTTGAAGTTCCTGTGTATTTTCAATAAAATCAGCTGTTTTTATAAACGTAAAATCGCATTCCACAGAGGAATGATCGGATATTACTTTTCCGTTGTCGTCACAAACTTCAACATACTTGAAATTATTTACAACAACGTCAACTCCGCCGCCTGATTTATACATAAATCTTTCAACAGAGTCCCAGTTACCCCAGGCAGGGAGACCGGATATATGCCAATTATAATGATTAAAATAATCACCGTTGTTGTGATATTCTGTCCACGCATCCTTTAATCCGCACTGAAGATAAAGCGTTTTGTAAAGCGCTCCGTCATCCTCGTGAACGTGCATATAACTGTTGAAATCACCCGTTACTATTATGGGTCTGTCGTTTTCGGCGGAGCGTGCCTGAATGAATTCGGCAAGCTGTTTGAATTGGCTTGTCCTTGCGGCGATTGAGCCGTTTCCGCCATAAGCATCAGCGTGCAGATTATAGAAATCAACGTAAATTCCGTTGCCCACGTCAATAACTGAATACACAAAGCCTTTAGGGGTAAGTTCATCGGAACCGTCCGAAAGAATTCCGCTGGCTTTGTTCCAACTTATTCTTGTTTCGTTGTATACAGGCATATTTTTAGTGAAGATATTAAGTCCGTCACCGCCCGGAACACCACCCGTATGGTTGGTTATGTAATTAAAACCGCTTAAATTATTGATAAGCTGCTTGTGATAACCGAAATCCTCCTGAACAGCAACAATATCAAAATTATTATCTGAAAGATATTGTCCTGCAGCCTTTTGATTTGCAATCACGTTTTCACCGTTTAATGCTGAAAAAGGCAGCCCTGCAACGTTGAAACTGGCCGTTCTGACAGTATGTTTTTCGGATTTGTCATAATCATAAAGCTTTATATCAAAATATTCGTTATATTCTTTTTCGTTGCAAGTATAGGTGAGTCTCCAGTAAATCTTATCATAATTTTTGAAGCCCCCAACCTTTTTGTCTTTTAAAAAGTCTCTGTACAGCACGCCGTATTCATCTTGTTCTGCAATTGTTTCAATGCGTTTAAACGTTAAGGGTTGGCTATAGTCAATGTTGCCGTTTTCATCTTTTGGCCAAAATGAAGGGCTTTCCGCAACATTAAGAGAAACTCCGCACCAATCGGTTTCACCGTCAAGAGAAAGCTTGCACTCAAATTTTGTTGTTCCTGCAGGAAATATAAAGGTGTATGCAAGGTCGTTGAGTTCACGGGATATAGCATAATCGCCCTGAATGCTTTTTTCTTTGAGGTCATAAGATGAATGACTGGGAAACTCCATCTGATAACGGGTTGATTTGTAAAGAAAAGGCGTAATTTCAACCTGAACACCGTTTTCGGTTTCAAAGCTATGGGCATATGTAACAATACTGTTGGCAAAGCACCCCAGAGTAATTACAACCACAAAAATAAAACATAGTATTTTTTTCATTTTAATTCCCCTGACTGTTCGAAATTTGAATTTTATAATAACAAATTTTATGCTGAAATTATCGGCAAACTGTAAACATAATGAAAAGCCATCGCTCATAATTATATTTACCGTCAGATGTGATTTTTTAAATTATAGCATAAATCTGATAAAAAACAACTGTTATATCAAAATTACAGCCGCCCGAAAATCGGACGGCTTTTTTCTTATTTGTTGCAGTTTTTGTCGAAGGCTGGGTTGAATGCGTAGAAATTCTTTTCGTCAAGCTTATCAGTTGCAAGACGCAGACCTTCACCGAATCGCTGGAAGTGAACAATTTCTCTTGCACGCAAAAACTTGATTGCATCTCTTACGTCGGGGTCGTCGACAAGACGGAGAATATTGTCGTATGTGGTTCTTGCTTTCTGCTCTGCGGCAAGGTTTTCTGTCATATCCGTAATTACGTCGCCCTTGCTCTGAAGATACGCTGCCGTAAACGGCACACCTGCGGCAGACGAGGGGTAAACTCCCGTTGTGTGGTCAACAAAGTATGCGTCAAATCCACCTTTTTTGATTTCTTCTTCAGAAAGATTTCGCGTCAGCTGATAAACAATAGCACCGATCATTTCCAAGTGACCAAGTTCTTCGACACCTATATCCGTCAGGAGTCCTTTAAGTTCATCATAAGGCATTGCGAATCTTTGGCTCAGATAGCGAAGAGATGCGCCGAGTTCGCCGTCGGGGCCGCCGTATTGACTAATGATGATCTGGGCGTATTTAGGGTTGGGATTTTTGATTTTAACGGGATATTGTAATTTTTTCTCATAAACAAACATCAGCAGCCACACTCCTCAATTTCCCAGGGCCAGGGGCCTTTGAGCCATTCAAAACCCTGTGCTTTTGATGCAGTCAGCGGACAGAACTTTTCTTCAAATTCTGCTCGCATAGCTTTGTGTCTGACTGCCGTTTTGTTGTAGGTTTCAAGCATCTGCATATCCCAGGGATGTGTGTCGAGATAAAGATGCATTTCCCAGAGTGCGAACTGACAAGCGCTCAGCTTTTTGAGCATTGTTTCTCTCTGATTCATTGGCAGCACTTCCCTGCAAACGGCTTGTTGAGTACGGGGAAAAGAGTTCCGCATTCAAAAGCCTTCATTTCGTCGAACATTGCCGTGTCAACTTGCATAGGTACGTAAAGCATTGCGGCAACGGGGTTTGCGGGCAGGGGAGTGACTGAACAAAAGCAGGCGGCTTCACGCTTTGTTGGCTGCCTTTGTTGGGGATAACGGTATCCGTAATCCTGCATAGCAATCATTCCTTTCGTTGATTGAGGTGAACACCTCTGTTACAGTATATGCAGTTAAACAAATTGTGTTATGCGTCTGTGTTTTCTTGACAGAAGTGTACGTCGGATGATATACTTTACAACATCATTCAATAAACGGAGAAAATCAGATGGCAATCAAAATTATCGCAACAGACCTTGACGGTACTCTTATGGCGCCTGACCACGTTACGGTTACGGAAAGAACAAAACAAGCGTTGATTGATGCGCAGAATCAAGGCGTAAAAATCACAATCGCAACGGGCAGAGCTCTCAACTTCACAAAAGGAGTAACAAATCAGATTCCTTTTGTTGATTACGTTATATGTTCAAACGGTGCATCGGTTTATGACCGTGCAAACAAAACGTTTATATACACCAATCTTGTTTCACCTGAAATAACTGCAGAAGCGGTTGAACTTCTCAAAACCCTGCCCGTATACTATAATATTTATATGGACGGTCGTATCTATGCCGAAGAGGGAACAGAAAAGTATTTTCAGAATACGAGCTTGCCTGCAGTGTTTATTGAAGAATTTGCATCGCGTCTTACAACCTGCAAGGATATGTCCGAAACGGTAAAAGGAAAAGGTGCGGAGCTTATTGACGTCTTTTTCGGCACGGAAGAATTGAAGAAAACTGTTTATGATTTCTTCGAATCAAAAGGTCTTGTGCTTGCATCGGCACTTGCGGGCGTTGTTTCTGCAACTGCTGTAGGCTCTGACAAAGGTACGGCACTTGACGGGCTTTGCAAGGCGATAGGAATTACGGCAGATGAAGCAATGACGTTCGGTGATGCTTCCAATGATGCAACAATGCTTGAATATGCAGGCTATTCATTTGCAATGGCAAACGGTGACGACGTCTGCAAAGGCGCTGCAAAATATTCAGCACCGTCAAATGGTGATGACGGTGTTGCAAAGATGGTCGAAAAGTACGTTCTTGGTAAATAATTGGATAAAATGCACAATTTTTTGTGCATAAATTTGACTTGCCAACGGCTGTCAAACTGTGTTATAATACATTGAAAATTTTAAGTAAGGAGATTTTACTTATGGGAAAATTAAATCAGATTGATAAAGCAGCTGAAGGTAAAGGCTCAGGTATCAATACTCTCTGGCAGTTTGTAAAGTTTATTTTTGTAAGCCTTGGTGCTTGTATTGTTCAGGTTTTAAGTCTTGCAATTCTTTACAACATTCCTGCTATTAAGGAACTCAGCGACACAGCATTCCATTGGTGGGTGTTTGATTACCCTGTAATCGATGGCGAGCGTTGCGGTCTTGCTCTTTTCATTTCAGCTAACGTTGCAAATATTCTTGCTCAGATTGTTGCTTTCTTTATCAACAAAGAAAAGACATTCAATTCAAGCGCAAACACAGCGGTTACACTTCCTATCTACATAATTTTCACAATCGGACTTGTTTGCTTCTCAGCTTGGCTTAACCCCGTTATTTTCCAGCTTTGCGTTAATAAGTTTGCTCTCGGAAGCGGTCTTGCTCTTACAATAGCAACTGCAGTTTGTTCAGCTCTCCAGTTCTTCCTCTACTTCCCCGTAGACAAGATTCTTTTCCACAAGAAAAAGGAAGAAAAGGCTGCATAATTAAGCTTACTTATGAGACGGTGACCTTTCGGTTGCCGTCTTTTTTTAGCCTTTGTCACAATATGTTGTGTTGTGTGATATAAAATTAATCAAAATTTTGTGGTTCTGACTATTGAAAAACACAATATATTGTGATAATATGAATGTACATCGCAATTTTAAAAACATTTACTATTTACAGGGTGAACAAAGAATTATGAATATTCAGGGTTTTCAGAAGTTAACTTTGCTTGATTTTCCCGGGAAAATGGCGTGTACCATTTTTACTGGCGGCTGCAATATGAGGTGCCCTTTCTGCCATAATTCAAGGCTTGTAATCAATCCTTCGCAGGAATCGGAATTTTCCGAGGAAGAAATACTTGCCTATCTTAAGAAAAGGCAGGGGATTCTTGACGGCGTAGCAATAACCGGCGGCGAACCTCTTATGCAAAAGGATATAGATGTATTTATTGAAAAAGTCAGAGCATTGGGTTATCCCGTCAAGCTTGACACTAACGGCACTTATCCCGAAAAACTTAAGGATCTTGTCAACAGAGGTCTTGTTGATTACGTTGCAATGGACGTCAAAAATTCACCTGAACTTTATTCGGAAACCGTGGGTATAGCAAACTACGATTTAACCAAAATCAAAGAGAGTATTTCTTTTCTTCTTGAAGGCAGGGTTGATTATGAATTCAGAACAACCGTTGTCCGTGAGCTTCACAGTGTGTTTTCCGTTGAAGGTATCGGAAAAATGATAAAGGGTGCAAAACGTCATTTTGTTCAGGCGTTTATTGATTCGGGTGAACTTATCGGTTTTGAGATGAATCCCGTGCCGAAAGCAGAGATGGAAACAATGCGCAATGTTATGCTGAAATACGTTGATTCCTGCGAAATCAGGGGGATATGAAAAAATAGCTAAAAAACATTGCAGATATTGTGCATTATTTACGAAGATGAAAAATATGGCACAATATATAGTGAAAGCCATTGACACAAACACAAATATTTGATAATATCTTATTCGCTGCGGTAAATATGCCGCAAAACACAATATATAGGGTTGAAATAAAAATTAAAATACAAATTATCGGAAAGGAAAGCGCAACTATGTATCAGGTAGTAAAAAGAGACGGCAAAACAGCTGATTTTAACATTACCAAAATCGGCGAAGCTATCAAAAAGGCATTTGAATCACAGGAAAAGCAGTATCATCCCTCAACAATCGATTTCCTTGCTCTCAAAGTAACAGCAGATTTTGAGCCCAAAATTTCAAACGGACTTGTTGCAGTTGAGGATATTCAGGACAGCGTTGAATCAGTACTTATTCAGGCTGGTTATTCAGACGTTGCAAAGGCATATATTCTTTACAGAAGACAGCGTGAAAAGCTCCGTAACCTCAAGTCAACAATCCTTGACTACAAAGAGCTTGTTAACAGCTACGTTAACGTTACAGACTGGCGAGTTAAAGAAAATTCAACCGTTACTTATTCAGTAGGCGGTCTTATTCTCAGCAACTCAGGCGCAATCACAGCAAACTATTGGCTTTCCGAAATCTATGATGATGAAATTGCAAACGCACACAGAAATGCAGATATCCACATCCACGACCTTTCAATGCTTACCGGCTACTGTGCAGGTTGGTCGCTTAAGCAGCTTATTCAGGAAGGTCTCGGCGGCGTAACAGGCAAAATCACGTCAGCACCTGCAAGCCACCTTGCAACGCTTTGCAACCAGATGGTTAACTTCCTCGGCATTATGCAGAATGAATGGGCAGGCGCACAGGCATTCTCATCATTTGACACATATCTTGCACCTTTCGTTAAAGTTGACAATCTCAGCTACGATCAGGTCAAGAAGTGCATTGAATCATTCGTATTCGGTGTAAATACTCCCAGCCGTTGGGGTACTCAGGCTCCTTTCTCAAACATCACTCTTGACTGGACTGTTCCTGCTGACCTTGCAGCTCTTCGTGCAATCGTAGGCGGCAAGGAAATGGATTTCACATACGGTGACTGTAAAGCCGAAATGGATATGATCAACAAGGCTTTCATTGAAATTATGATTGAAGGCGATGCTAACGGCAGAGGCTTCCAGTATCCCATTCCCACATATTCAATTACAAGAGATTTTGATTGGTCAGAAACAGAGAATAATAAGCTTCTCTTTGAAATGACTTCAAAATACGGCACACCTTACTTCTCAAACTACGTTAACAGCGATATGGAGCCCAATGACGTTCGTTCAATGTGCTGCCGTCTCCGTCTTGACCTTCGTGAACTCCGCAAGAAGAGCGGTGGTTTCTTCGGCAGCGGTGAAAGCACAGGTTCTGTAGGTGTTGTAACAATCAACATGCCAAGAATTGCTTATCAGTCAGCAAATGAAGAAGAATTCTTCGAAAGACTTGATAAATTAATGGACATTTCTGCACGTTCACTCCATATTAAACGTACAGTTATTACTAAACTTATGGAAGAAGGTTTATATCCATATACAAGAAGATACCTTGGATCATTTGATAATCATTTCTCAACAATTGGCCTTGTAGGTATGAACGAAGCAGGTCTTAATGCTCGTTGGATTCGTAAAGATATGACAAATGTGGAAACACAGGAATTTTCTAAGAAAGTTCTTAACCACATGAGAGAAAGACTTTCTTCTTATCAGGAACAGTATGGTGATCTTTACAACCTTGAAGCTACACCAGCGGAATCAACATCTTTCCGTTTTGCAAAACACGATAAGAAGCAGTTCCCTAACATTATTACAGCTTGTGAAGATAGTGGAACCCCATACTATACAAACAGCTCACATCTTCCTGTAGGATTTACAGAAGACATTTTCGAAGCATTGGATATGCAGGATGAATTACATACACTGTATACATCAGGAACTGTATTCCACGCATTCCTT